>CAZVPR010000011.1:0-78536 GCA_964629085.1 uncultured Anaerolineales bacterium | reverse complement strand
TTGATTTTCAAACGAACGCGCCTACCCACCGCGTTTCGCACCAGAAACTAACTAGAGAATTTTTGGAAACTCTCTCATCGGTGAAGGATTGGCAGCCTGTGAGAACAAAAACCCAAACAAGTAATAACAAGGTGTTTTTAGAATACATTCATCGATCCTTTAGGGTGTTCCCCGGTATTCATCATATTGGGAGTAGCCTGTTGAATGCACGTTGAAGACGCGCACGTGCACTTCAGTGCCTTTATCAACGTTCAATTCGAATACCGGATTTCGCTCATTATTGAGAATAATGCGGACAAAGTTCCCATTTTGGTAAACCCAACCTGGATTAAATAGCCTTTGAAATCATTTCCACCAATGCCAGAGGGATTCCAAGCGATAGTCACCTTATCGCCCTTGCGCGTGACCGACAGACCCGATGGGTTGGGTGCAAATCCCGAGGTGGGCAGGTTGGTTTCAACAATGGGAACTTCCTTGACATCGAATCCATTGGGCAAGGTGACCAAATTGGTCGAGATCCAACAGTGTGTGGGGAAACCTTCTGGCTGCACCCACAACCAGGAGCCATTGAAGTTGCGCCCTTCGATTGTAAGTTTATCTCCCTCTTTCAAGTCGTATTGGTGCAGGTAGGCCTTGCTGTCACCATAACGGCAGTGTGCCTGACCTACCCCAACGGTGCCATCATCGGTGCTGACGGGCACATCGGCAAACCGATAATCTTCGACTTCACCCAGGAAAATATAATCTTTGCTCGGTTCAGGGCCGGAGCCATCCCAATGCGGACCAGATGGTTTCCAAGTACTCAACAATACCCGCACCCAATGATCACCTTCCCTTTCGATCGTTTGAAAACCACCCAGTAATGAGCAATGCTTGATAATCGGCGTGCTCAACGGCTCATCTGAGTCTGGAATTTCCTCCGGGAGAACATCACAGTTTTGCACCACCCACTCTCCTTCATCCTGCCAATTGCCATTATTATTGAAGTCGATAACGATGTTAATGTAATATTGGGTTCCCCACAGAATGTCCCTCGATGCTACAGTCTGCAATACTGCTTCTCCCTTCTCGAAATTAAGGGCCAACAATCCATCATCATATTGATCTTCATTAATAATATTCGGAGCTACTTCAGAATCGATGTCAGCTCCCAGGTACACAAAAAATCCATTTTCTGGTTCAACTATAAATGGGCCTTGATCTGCGGCAGCCACTGGAAATGATAACGGCGCATCACCATAATCGACTTTCTCACTTTCTATTTCAATTATCCAGGTCGCTGTAGGGGTGATAGAGGGGGTTGGTGTTACGGATGGAGTTAGTGTTGCAGAAGGCGTGACTGTCGGCGTGGGTGTGGGTGTGAAAGTTAGTGTATTTGTCGGGGTCGTAGTACTCGTTGCGGTGGGTGGGATGCTTACAAGACCCGCATCCCACCAATCGTTCAATTCCCCAGGCACTGCTGAAAAGACATCCGTCCAGCCGCGCTCCACACCATCAGGGAAAACATCGCTGTCGAGAAAATCGTTTATGCCAACAGTTTCCTGCCGGGCAACATCTACTTCTGTGAAAAGAAAGCCATCAGGCAAAATGAATTCTAGCTGGTATTTACTATTTTCAGTAGCATCACTAACAACAAATCCATACCAACCATTGCTGTCAGTAATGGTGGATTCGATTTCAACGCCCGTAACTGCGTCATAAAGGGTAACGATGATACCCTCCATGCCAAGTTCTCCCTCATCCTGAATACCATCTCGGTCGATGTCGTGCCAGACATAATCACCAATGAACGTCCACGATTCTTGTACAACCCCTGCATTGTTTCCTGAAACAGATTCTGAAAATATTTCCTTCCAATCATTGAATCCTGCATTAGACCCTTCGGGATTTACATGACTGCCAAGTATTGATCTATCTTCACTTTTTATAGTAAAACGATACCCCTTGGGCAGAATGAATTCCAGGCGAAAAATTTCACCATAGGAAATACGTCGAGTAGTAATCAGGTAATTATCTCCTTTCTCCAATGAGCCTGATTCTGTCATCGTCGAGCCAATTACTTTTCCATCTTTGTTATAGAGCTTTACTTCGACGCCCCCCAAATAATCCTCGTCTTTTTCCCTCCGTCCATTCATGTTGGAATCCACCCAAACGATTCCCGAAATTTTTCGTGGTTCATCCGTTTCAATTTGGATAATATCTTCTGGCAATAAATCCAAGAATTGATCACGATTGCAAGCCAGTGTCGTCAGGAATAAAGCAATGAAAATGAGGAACAATTTCGTGTTTTTTTTCATGACGGACCTCGCTTTCGGGGTTATAAAGCTGGCATTGAAATGCTCAAATTTTGCTAGTATGGAATTCAACCATTATATATAATTAGATAAATTAAGTCAAAATTATACAATTGCTATCGAGTTCAAATGGAAGCCATAAAAAATGAACACGGGAAAACCGTGTTCATTTAAATAATTTTTCCTAATTTCTATAGAGCAATGGCATTTGCCCAATTCAGTATATCATCCCAATCACGGAAATCACCTTCAGGAGATTTGACCAGCTTGAAGAGACCGCGCTCGACAAAATTCAATTGCGATTGATCAATCTTCCCTGGGAAAAACGCCTCTGCAATTGGATTCAAAATCTCCTTTTGCGGGGCGGTATAAGCCTGTCGTTCCTTTACTGCCTCGGGACTATCACCCTGGTTGAGAATGTGCACACTGAAGATCGCCGTGGGTTGAGAGTTCAATCGGATCTGATGTTTTTGGATGAAATCTTTGGCCTCAGGCAGCCACTGAGCCATGCGTATGGCACTGCCAATAACAAAGGCAGCATAATCGGAAACATCTTGAACTTCCTGAATCAGTTTAGCTTCCACAGATTTACCATTATGAGCAAGACATTCACCAATCACCTGGGCAACTTCAGCCGTAGATCCACACTTTGTGGCATAAGCAACCAATATTTTTTGAGTCATAGTTCTTTCTCCAAAGCTTGATTCAATCGAATTGTCATTTCAGTGTTCGGCGGTATTTCGAAGAGCGATCAAAGTAAAGATCAAGGCAGCCAGCGCAATACCCGAGAACATGACGTTTTCGACAATACTAACTGATACTCCCGCCAAAATCTGGTTTATGATCATGGCAATAAGCGCCGCGCCCATAGTCAATCCCTTGATTAGTACCACCACCGAGAGAGCATAGCCCCAGGGACGCGCTTGCCACAATAGAATGGCTGCCAATCCTGAGGTTGGAACGATAATGCCCAAATCCAAGGCCTGGATCACCAGCGTGGTGTAAGATTCCAGCCCAATGGGTGGCGTTCCATCGATCAATCCCGGCACGATACGGCCAGTCCAGGCTAGCAACAGAAAACCTGCCAAAAGCATCAGAAAAATCGCAATTCCTTTCCGGGGAAACTTGCTGCTGACATTGTTAGCAATGGTTTCAGGGTTCAGATCTTTCATTGCCAGGATAAAGGCAAAAAGACAAAGCGAAAACAGGGCCACATACAAAAGGAAGAGCAAATTGTATGCTGACAAGAAAGAATAGGAGGTGTAAGTATACAAAAAATAGCCTAGTGTACCGGTCAGCAGCAGTTGGCCGCGCAGCGAACCTTTGTTAGCCCAGATCATTCCTGTGATTAACAGGGGGATCCCCAGGAACAAGGTGACAACATCTTGTGCAACGGCCTGAGCGACGTACGAAATCGAGTCATAGCGATATAGCCCGCGGCCATAGATTTCGACCTGTTCCCCCCTCAAGGAAGTGAAAGAAAAAGAATTGCCTTGACCCTGCCAGAAAACACCCAACCCGGCTGCGATTAGAGTCAAGAGAACAATAATGATTGATAAACGGATGACGATTTTAGTTGTGTTCATGAAATTGGTTTCCTTTAATTACTTGGTGATTTCTGCGTTCTTTGTAATGAATTGAATTCAAATCATCTGCAATTTGGGGTGCTTCTGTTTCGTGAAGGCTGAGAAATAATTCCAGGAGAAAACATAAACCAGCACATATACAATAGAAAAGGTGATGATTGCGCCTTGATTATCAGCGTTTCCATTGAACCAGTTTATGTAATCTGCAATCAGGAAGCTGGTCATAATGGTGATGGCTTTGACCAGGAAAATTCCAGCCAACACATCCCCCCAGGGTCGTCGCTGCCAAACCCAAATTCCGGTCAACACTGCCAACGGAGCCACCAGGGTCATGTCCAATACCATAAAGGGCGTTCCGCCTGCTGCGATATTGTTGGGAATTCGCCTAATTATAATTGGCAATTCTATGATGTACAGGATTAGGCCAGTAAAGACCACAAAACCAGCCGTCAACCTGCGCAGGCGCAAATCTTTCGAAATCTCAGCCAGATGATCTACATCCAAGCGGGAGATGACTGTCGCAACCGCAAATACACACAAGCTGAAAATGGCCATGTACAAGGGAAAAAAGATGGTGTAGATGCGGTCAAAGGCATACACTGCAAAAGCGTAGCCAATATAGACCAGCAGCGCCACCCAAACCAGACGAGCCACGGGATTATCCCGCCGAGATTGGATGACACACACCATTAGAATAGGCACACTCACCAGGGAAATGGCATCCGTGGTTATCGTGCCGAGAGCATATTGCGGATCCACGGCACCATCATAGAGGCCGGGTACGAAGACCCCCGCCCCAGCCGTGATCAACACGAGGAAACCAATCAGGGCAGTCAGCACTTCAGCAATCCGATCAGTTCGTAAATTTTTGTTTCCTGTTGTTCGAGTTTTTTTCATTTTTTTATCATCCTTATCGGCGTATTTATTGTGAACGGCGTTCACCCCTTGGCAAAAAAATTACTGGGGAGCAAACACCTGTTTGATCATTTCCATTACTTCGATGCTTGCAGCCTCAAATTCGTCCTGACACTTGCTCATCATGCTCAACTTTAGCAAAGAGATGCCATGTACGACAAACCAACTCAACATTGCCAGATGAAAAGGAGTGTAGCCCTCGGGTAACTCAAATTCACCCGAATTCACCGTTGCCTCCACAAATTGATGCAACCCAACAAAGCTGGGGGTGCTTTTAAATTCATCTAAACTTTCGGGGCCAGTTTCTTTGGTGCTCATTACCAACGAGTAAAATTCCGGATATTCGCTGGCGAATTTGATGTAATTCTTCCCTGAGTGAACAAACATTTCCGCCATTGTCAATCCCGGAGGGAAATCGGGCTCGAACCTGGCCATCAAATCCCAGGCTTCCTGCCGCAAGGCTTCGATGATATCTTCTTTATTGGCGAAATATTTATACAAAGCTGCCGGTGAGTAGTCAACTTTGTCAGCTAAAGTGCGCATCGAGAGAGACTCGATACCGTCTTCCTGTAAAATGGCGCGAGCAGCACTGAGTATGCCTTGTCGGGTCTTTTCGTACCGTCGTTCGCTAGGGGATTTGTCAGTCATATTACACAATCTTCATTTGATAAACACTGTTCATATTTATACCGTCGTTTTCCCCATTTGTCAAGGGATAAGTAAAAAAGGCTGGACAATCTCAATAGATTATCCAGCCAGATCTGCCTTGAAGCAAATTCCCTTTTATGCAAAAACCACTTCTTTTTTGGTTTCTGCTATGATGTCATCGGCAAAGGCCTGAATTTTCTCCTGAGAGAAGAATAACCCTTCTTCACCCGGCTTTCCTAAAATCAATGTTTCAATATCAGGTTCGCATACGGCCTCAATGAGTTCTTCTCGAAATGCTCCATGTCGAATCAACATGCTGGCTTCAACACCCTGGTTTTTTGCTCTTTCAACAGCCATCGTCAACAAGAATTCACCCATATGATCAATTTCGCGCTCAACCGTTTCCTTACGAACAGCGCGTTCGGTCTTGTCCAGAAATTGAGTATCGACCACGTATAGGAAAATCACTTCTGCATTTCGTTCCTTTGCCAGTGCAATGGCACGATCCTGAGTTTTGTAGCTGGCTTCACCGCCGCGAGTAGCACATAGAATTTTCTTCATTTTCTACCTCCTAAAATCTCCACAAAATATACAGCGATCCAACCAGCATACTCAACATCGCAGCAGGAAAGCCAATCTTGATAAATTCTCGATATGCGATGGGGAATCCCGCCCGTTTGGCAATTCCCGCAGTGACCATATTGTTGGTTGCCCCAATCAAAGAGTTATTTGCCCCCAAAGCCGATCCCATCGATAGGCTGTAATACAGAACATTGTTGCCCGCCCCAGGGATGGCTTGAGTGAGAAAGCCAACTACGGGCAATAATGCAGCAGTAAGTGGAATTGTTGGGACTAACAAACACAACAACCCGGTACCCCACAAAACTGCCAAAGTAGCGGCTAGTAAATTTCCCATTACCATTTGATTAATTCCAGCAGCCAGGAAACTGATCAATCCTACCTCCTGGATTGCTCCGACGATCATAAAGAGCGCGATAAAGAATAACAGGGTAGTCCAGTCAACCACATGGAAAATCTCTTCGACATCTGCATTGACAACCACTAAAGTAACCGCTGCACCGACCATGGCAGACACTGCCGGTTCCAAATGGAACTGCTCACCCAACACAAAGAGCACCAAGGTACCAATGAAAACAATCCCTGCCTTTCGTAGTGTATCCGGCTCCGTGATACAAGCATTATCTTTGAGCAGCTTCAACAAATCCTCGGATTGTGTCTCTTTGGCCTTATTATATTGCGTTTGGAATATCAGGATCACATAAACCGTAATCACGACTTGCACAAGTAACACACCCGGGGTCAGATCACGCAAAAAGTCATTGAATCCCAACCCTGCGTAGGAACCGATCAGAATATTGTTTGGCGTACCGATCAAGGTAGCGATGCCACCCACATTAGACGCCAGCATCTCAGGGATCAACAACGAAAGGGGATTAATATTCAAAGCCAACGCGATCTGAATGGTGATCGGGGCCACCAACAACATCGTGGTCACATTGTCCAACAATGCAGATGCTACCGAAGTAAACAACATCAGAATCACCGCCAGCAACCATAGCTTGCCGCGTGAAATTCGATAGGCGTGATAAGCAATCCATTGAAAGATGCCTGTCCGTTCGATAGTGCCAACGATAATCATCATCCCCAACACGAGAAAGATAACGTTGAAGTCCACATATTCGATGGCTCCCTCGAAATCGAATATAAACAATTGTGAATTCACGGAACCGCCAACCATGCTGATCAACAGCAATATTCCTGCTCCCAACAAAGCCGCAATTGTGCTGTGCAGACGCTCCGTAATGATCAGAGCCAGCACGATAATGAAAACGATTGCTGCGATCCAAAAACCTATTGTCAATTGACGATCCAATTGGAAGTCGGATACCCGTAAAGCCGAGCTAATCATGAGTAAATCGATCTCGGCTTCGCTCGCTTGCCAAAATTCAGATTCAAAATGTGGGTGAGTGATTTCCACCTTCAATTCTGTAATGTCATCGGCCGCAAAATCTAGCAAATAAACCCCATCGAGGTTTGATTCAGCCTCCATAAATGGTTCAGATTCCCCTTCGAGATACAAAGATACATGGGCATGTGGAACTGGTTGATTTTGAAAATCGATAACCACCCCACTGAGCGTATAAACTTCTTCAGATTGGGCATCTACAGAAAAAGGAAAAACAAACAGCACAACCAATGCTACGACAATCAACCATCTTGCTGCCCGTAATTGGGTAAAACCACCATCAATGGAAAAAGTTCTATGAAAAAAATAATTTATCACCAATCAACACTCCTTGAGCGTGAGAATAACGCAATCAGGGGCGATTATACCCAAATTGTCCACTCTTATCAGGATATTTTGTTAGGGACTCATGTCATCCTAATCTATAATGGCACCAACAGCTCAACTTCCTATTACACTCGAGATCAAGTGAAGTAGTGTAAAATCTCAATAGTATCGGAAGTTTCGGGTTTCGAAAACAATTACAATCCTTTATAGTAAGTGTCATTCAATATAAGGAAAGAAATGCCCAAACTAAATGACCAGGATTATTTGCTCAAAGAGCATTATCATAATGGAGAGAAACTCAACACCCGCATTCGCCTGCACGCGGATTTCAGCACAAATCCCTATGGATGGGAAAGGTGGGTTTTCGATCACTACAATATTGTCTCTGGCGCCCGTGTGCTCGAGCTAGGCTGTGGACCTGGGACTATTTGGCTGAAGAATCAATCCCGCATTGCGCCTGATTGGGACATCACACTCTCAGATTTTTCACAGGGTATGGTGACAGAGGTTCGACGGAACCTGGCTAGCCTTCAACATCACTTCGATTTCCAAGTCATCGATGCTCAATCCATCCCTTACAACTCGTCTCAATTTAACAGCGTGATCGCCAACCATTGCCTGTTTCATGTGCCAAATAGAAGTTTGGCTCTCTCAGAAATCGCCCGTGTACTTTCAAGTGGAGAACATTTTTTTGGAACCACTATTGGTAGTACACACATGAACGAACTTCCGAAATTGGCAGCCAAATTCGATATCTCACTTGAAGATATGTTTCCCCATCAGGAAAGGGTTTTCACCCTCGAAACCGGAGCAAAAGAACTGGAACGCTACTTCGACAGGGTAGAAATCGACCGATACAATGACAACTTGTATGTCACCGATGTTGATGCCTTGGTTGACTATGTCGTTTCGGCCATTGGAATTGAAATTGATGATAATCAGTCAGCAGAATTTGCTGCTTTTCTCAAGACTGAAAAAGAAGCGCAGGGAGGCGGAATTCGCATATCAAAGGACAGCGGCATCCTGATAGCTCACAAACCGCGATAATTGTATGTGGTAAAATCCCACCTTGAAATTGAGGAGCCTGCATTGCTGATCAAAATCTTATCGGTTGGGTTAGGGGGATTCATTGGTGCTACCCTGAGGTACGCCACCAGCGGCCTTGTAAACCGCTTCACCACACAAGCTCAATTCCCTTACGGCACGTTTGTGGTTAATATGCTGGGGTGTTTGTTGATTGGACTTCTTGCTGGGTTAGCCGATTCGCGTGATCTGTTCAACACCACTTCACGCGCCTTTGTGTTTACAGGCATGTTGGGGGCATTTACTACCTTTTCTACCTTCAGTTATGAAACGATGGGGCTATTTCAGAACGGCCAAACATCGCCCGCGTTGACAAACATGGGGCTGCAACTGGTTTTAGGCCTGATTGCAGTTTGGGGTGGCATCCAGCTTTCGAAAATTATCTAACCCAGAGATTCAAGACTCTTTCACGCTCTCATAAGCCTGTTTGACAATTTCCGCGCTGCCATGCAGCGCTTTTTCTTCTGTTGATGTCAAAGCAAGAGGCAGCAATATCGTATCTAAAATACCCTGCCCTCCCACTAGATGGGGGAGCGACACAGTCACATTTTTTATGCCAGCCACATCGGGGACTGGTGTACACACCGTCAACAGAGCCCGCTGGTCACGCAGAATAACTTCAACGATGCGCGTCATGGCGCTGCCAATCCCGAAAGACGTACTCCCTTTACCTTCGATGATGCTGTAAGCAGCTCCGCGTACCCGCGCTTCAATATCCCCTTTTACAGCATCGTCTGTACAAATATCCCATTGCCGGCAAAACTCTTCCAGAGGCACTCCACCAACAGTGACCAACGACCAGGGGAATACCTCTGAATCGCCATGCTCACCTAATACATAGCCATGGACATGCGGCGGATCAACACCCAAGTGTCCACCTAACAGGGCCCGGAAACGGGCGGTATCCAAGGTTGTACCCGAACCGATCACTCGCGAGCGGTGGACACCAAACTTGTCGGCGATATCCGCCGTGAAATGCGTCATCACATCGACCGGGTTAGTGGCCACCAACAGTATCGCTTCCCTAGCAGGTTCAAGAACTTGAGGCACGATCTGTCGGAAGATCGCCGCATTCCGTGAAAGCAGCTCAAGGCGTGTTTCCCCAGGTTTTTGGGCTGCTCCAGCTGTTATGATCACCACTCGGCTTCCAGACAGATCCGTATAATTTCCCGCCGATACACGCACGGGATGAGCAAATGGAACCGCATGCAAAATATCATCGGCCTCTGCCTGAGCCCGTTCCAAATTGAGATCAACCAACACAATTTCACGGGCCACTCCCCGCATAACCATCGCAAAAGCCGTCGCCGCGCCAACGGCTCCAGCGCCAATAATTCCAACTTTCATCGAATAATCTCCTTTAGCTTCATGGTCCTTACATTACCATAGAAATTGTGTTTTTGGATGAAAACTGTTAGGAAATTCTAAACCCACCTCAAATTTGGGTTCGAAATTTCTTATATAATGACACTATTCAATTGGGATCACTGAGAATTCTTATGGCTATCAAAGGAAAGCATTGGATCAATATCGGCAGCCCCATGCGGGCAGAATCTGAGCAAGGTGTTTACAGCGCCACGTACACATTAGCAGATCTGGCTGAGAAGGGCTCAATCGATAAAGATGAATTTCAGAAATTCAGACGTGCAAACAGACAAAAAGATTTCTATGGCGCACTTATTGGTCTCGGGGAGACATCATCGTCGCCGGGGGACGCGACAGAATAATTAGCTCGGCTGATGCTATTGTTGTTTTTTTGCACGGTTGGGACGGCAGCGGTGCCATTTGGGAAAATCTTCCGGCCCGATTATGCGGAGCAGATAACAATCTGGTCATTTTGGTTCCCGATGTAAATGGATTCGGTCGTTCTCCCTTCAATAACCCCGACAGAATCAGCTTTAAGCAATGTGACCCATCCGCAGATATGCGCGCCATTGAACGATGGTTACAAATCCTGGGAATCCTCGGCGGCAGGCGGCACATTCCCATCATATTTGTGGGTCATTCCATGAGCGGCGCGGCCCTATTCTATTTTCAAGAGGGACGCTGGCAACAGCATTGCGTTGGCCGCTGCGCCATGGCTCCGGCACTGTTGATGAATGACATCCTCCGCAAAGGTTTTTACAGCACTCTGGGAGCCGGAATCTGGGCAGGTGCTCTACTTCAGCTCGAAATATTTACTGAAGCGGTTTCCCCGTTATTGATCAACCAATTGATCTCAGGCGCCAGCAAAGCTGTCCAAGGAGAGCATAAACGCATCTTCAAGCATACCCATAAATCTACCTTGGCCACCACCTTCTTCGCCATGGGTCAGGTGAAAAGCCCGGCCCACAAAGGAACGTGGTCACGTTTCAAAATATTGCTTGGTCACAACGATCGCCTGGTCGGTTTAGACCCCATGTTGGATCTTCTGGCTGAGTTGGGATTTCGTTCAAGACAATTCAGGGTCGTGCTAGGTGGTCACTATTTCTTCTCCATGGGCCAAAACAGCAAAAGACAACTCACAGAAGGACGCGAAATCGAAGAAATCTGCCGAATGGTCAGAGAATGTCGTCGATAATCGAAATGCCCAAAAATATTGTTTTAGTACTGTTGGATGCTTGACGCGCTGGTATTTCCCCTCTACAATGAAAAAGCTTTCTTACAATAATCATTTAATTTCCAATTCAACAAGGAGGACGTCATGAAAGGTTGGTTAAGAGCTGGTCTGATCGGTATTGGTATTTTAGTAGTTCTCAGTCTTTTAGGATTGATTCCCATTGTGGGACTTTGTGTTATTCCTTTGCGCTGGATCACTTATATTGTCGTGGGTGTTCTGGCTGCTTCTAGCATGATGCCTCCCCGTGAGCCTGGGCCTGCCGCCAAAGACGGCGCCCTGGCTGGGGCTGTTGCAGCTGCTGGAGGTGGATTCGTTGGCCTGATCATTGGCCTTTTCCAAGGGAGTGCCACTGGGGCCTTTCAATTGGACGAAGTGTTACGGCAATTGCCTCCTGATGCTATCCAGGGACTGCGGGACCTGGGTATAACCCCTGAAATGCTCACCGGAGCTGGGGGCGGCGCGGCTGCCCTTGGCGGAGCAGCAGTTTGCGGCTCGATGTGCTGCCTGGGCGGCATCGTCTTTGCCGCAATTTTGGGCGCCATCGGTGGCGCAATTTATGCCAGCGTAAAACAGAGTTAGCAAACTATCCGAACTCGATAAAACTTCCAAAACGTCGACGGAAAAACACACTCCTTGAGGTGACGATCACCTCAAGGAGTGTATTCTTTTTCTACAAATCTCTCCATCAAAGGTATAATAGCCCTACCAGAACAAAAGGAGAAACATTCAACAATGTCGGAAACCTTGAAAGTTGTCATCCCTATGGCAGGGCTCGGAACTCGGTTGCGACCTCACACATGGAGCCGCCCAAAGCAGTTGGTCACCCTGGCCGAAAAGTGCGTACTGGCTCATGTGATCGACATGTTTTCCACGCTGACAGACCCAAAAAACGTGGAGTTTATTTTTATAGTGGGCTACCTGGGGGACAAAGTTGAAGCCTATATGAACGAATACCACCCCGATGTAAAAGTCACTTACGTGGTACAGGCTGAAATGCGTGGCCAATCCCACGCCATCTATCTGACCAAAGAATATCTCAGTGGCCCCATGCTGATGGTCTTCGCCGACACGCTGATCGAGACCGATCTCTCCTTCCTTAAAAATGAAGAATCCGACGTTGTGGCCTGGGTGAAACCTGTTCCCGATCCACGCCGATTCGGTGTCACTGTAGTCGATGAGGATGGCTGGGTAAAACGCATTATCGAAAAACCCAGGGACATGACCAACAATCTGGCCGTGGTGGGTTTTTACTACTTCAAAGATTCGGATGCCCTGATAAAAGCTATCGAAGAGCAGCTCGAGGGCGGCCAGCAGCTAAAAGGCGAATTTTATTTAGCCGACGCTGTCAACATTATGCTCGATAAGGGCGCAAAAATGCGCACCGAGCGGGTACAAGTTTGGCTAGACGCCGGCACGGCGGAAGCAGTTCTTGAAACCAACCGCTACTTGCTCAAAAATGGACACGATAATTCAACTGAGGTGGCGCAAAGGGAGGGGTTGACGATTCTCCCACCGGTATTCATTCACCCCAGCGCAAAAGTAGAGGCTTCTGTTATCGGCCCTTACGCCTCTATCGGGGCTAACTGCGAAATCAATCACAGCGTGATCCGAGACACAATCATCGAAAAAGGCAGCCAACTTAGAGGGGTCAATCTGGAATATTCCCTCATTGGAGAAAACTCCGTCGTGGATGGTGGTCCCAAAAATCTGAACATCGGTGACAACTCTGAGGTCAAGCTCTGAACGTTGAATGCCGCTCGGAGCACGAATATGCCCAACGACCAGTAGCTTTTACTTGGCAAAACCAAAGGTTGGAAGTCGAAGAGATAATCGCATCAGCGCGCTTGCCAAACGGCAAGAGTTTTCGGGTATTCACTGTGAACCAACTAATTTTCGAGCTTATCTATAACGAATCAGAAGACGAATGGACAATCAACAACAAATGAAATACGAACCCATCATCGGACTCGAAGTCCACGCCGAAGTCGCCACCCAATCGAAGATGTTCTGTGCATGTCCGGTTGTTGATCTGACCCAGGCTGACCCTAACAGTGCCGTCTGTCCGGTTTGTTCGGGAATGCCGGGCACCTTGCCTGTCGTCAACCGCCGGGCTGTTGAGCTTGGTTTGCGCGTGGCATTAGCCTTGGGTTGTGAGATTGCACCGGTCAGCATCTTTGCTCGTAAAAATTATTTTTATCCCGACCTACCCAAAGGCTATCAGATTTCACAATACAAACAGCCTTTGGCTCGTAACGGCATTCTGACAATCCGCACCTCGCTGGGAGAACGCGAGATCAGAGTGCGGCGGGTTCATTTGGAGGAAGATACCGGCAAGCTCACGCATGTGGAATCCAGAGAAGCTGGCGCCGATGCGCACAGCCTGGTTGACCTGAACCGCGCGGGGGTGCCGCTTTTGGAGATTGTTTCTGAACCCGATATGCGTTCTGTTGAAGAGGCGCGCGCCTATGGGGAATCGCTGCGAAATTTGCTGCGCTACCTGGAAGTTAATTCTGGCAATATGGAAAAGGGCGTGCTGCGTTTCGAAGCTAATGTTTCCGTGAGACCTGTTGGCGAAGACAAATTTGGCACTCGCACAGAAATCAAAAACCTGAACAGCTTTCGTGCTCTGGATCGCTCTATGGCCTTTGAAATTCAACGCCAGGGAAAATTGCTGGACAACGGTGAAAAGGTCATTCAGCAAACCATGGGTTGGGATGAATCCCGCCAGGTCACGGTCACGCAGCGCAGCAAAGAAGAAGAAGACGATTATCGCTATTTCCCAGAGCCGGATCTACCTCCTCTTGTTGTGGAAAAAGAATGGGTCGCTGAAATCCGTGCAGTTTTACCGGAACTTCCGCAGGCGAAGTTTCAACGTTTCATGGAAGTTTATGGTTTGAGCGTATATGATGCTGACGTACTGGTGAACGACAAAGCCGTTGCAGAATATTTCGAGGCGGTGATAGGGTCTTCAGCAGAAGTTGATCCAAAATTAGTCGCTAATTGGGTTACAGGCGAACTCTTTGGATTGATGAATCAGGCTGGACTTGGCCTCAGCCACCTGAAGGTAGATTCCAAGTCTTTGGGTGATTTGCTCACCCTGCTCAATGAGGGAAAAATCAACGCCACCACTGCAAAATCTGTCTTAGCCGAGATGTTCGAGAGTGGAGAATCTGCACAAAACATTGTCAAAGCCAAAGGCCTGGCGCAAATCTCGGACAACCAACAAATCGCCGACACGATAGCAAGCCTTTTGGCCAATCAGCCCGATGAAGTCAATCAATATCGGGAAGGCAAGGAGAGCCTGGCAAACTGGTTCTTCGGGCAAATCATGCGAGAAACAAAAGGACAGGCCAATCCCCAAGTTGTAAAAGAGGAGCTAGAAAAACAATTAAAAAGCCGGTGAGTGATAAAAATGATAAGAGCATCATTGCGTGTGAATTAATTCACATCCGTTAAGTATTATGTCACTTGACGCTCTTTCCCGGTTCTGCTACGCTTTGGGCGGATAGACAAAATTATGGATCTTCAAGTCATATATCCCAACTGAAGTTCTTGCCGCGGGCACCGTCTGGTGCCCGTGAATCATCTTAAAAACCTAAACTATCAGGAGATTCTTTAGAATGACCGACCAAATCAATGCTTTCGAGATGGCCCAGGCCCAATTCGATAACGTTGCCGAGATGCTCAATTTGGATCCACAGGCAGCTGCCATGCTGCGCTGGCCAACGCGTGAGTTCCGCTTCCAGATTCCGGTCAAGATGGATGACGGCTCGATCAGGGTATTTTTTGGTTACCGAGTGCAACACAATGACGTGCGGGGACCATCCAAGGGCGGTATTCGTTTTCACCCTTCCGAAACATTGGATACTGTGAGGGCTCTGGCCATGTGGATGACATGGAAAACTGCCGTAGCTGATATCCCCCTGGGAGGGGGTAAAGGGGGCGTTGCGGTCGACTCAGCTTCACTTTCGATCAATGAGCAAGAGCGTCTTTGCCGCGGATGGATTCAGCAAGTCTACCGAAACATTGGACCCCGCCAGGATGTCCCAGCCCCAGACGTGGGTACAAATCCACGCATGATGGGCTGGATGATGGACGAATATTCCAAATTAATCGGTCAATATACACCGGGTGTGATCACGGGCAAGCCCGTCGACGGCGGCGGATCCCTGGGACGAACCGAGGCCACGGGATTTGGCGTAATTTACACGATCCGCGAAGCTATGAATCACCTGGATATTGCACCAGAAAATGCTATTGCCGCCATTCAGGGTTTTGGCAACGTGGCCCAATATGCAGCCATGGAGTTCGTCGACATGGGGGGTAGTGTCATCTGTGTATCCTATTGGGACCGAGATGATCAAAAACCCTACACTGTGAGCCGAGATGAGGGTATCGATCCTCTTTTCCTGCAATCGATTACTGACGTCTACGGTACTATTGATAAAGATAAAGCCCGCGATTCAGGATACGTTATCGAAGATGATGAAGTTTGGATCACCAAGGAAGCCGATATCCTGATTCCCTCTGCGCTCGAAGGACAGATAAATGCAGAGACCGTGCAGAATTTAAGTCCGCGTGTGAAGATCGTTGCCGAGGGAGCCAATGGCCCGACGACGCCGGAGGCAGACGCGGTTTTAATTAAAAAAGGCGTGTTCAACATTCCTGATTTTTTGTGCAATGCTGGTGGAGTCACCGTATCTTACTTCGAGGGCGTTCAGAACGATATGAATTTTTATTGGAGCCACGAGGAAGTACTGAATCGACTGGATGACAAGATGACCAAAGCCTTTCATGATGTGCTAGAAATGTCTGAACGCGAAGATGTTTATATGCGCGATGCGGCTTACATGGTAGCCATCGAAAAGGTTGTCAAAGCTATGGAATTGAGGGGTTGGCTTTAAAAAAGGGAGATCATCAAATTCGAAAAAGGAAGCGACGCCTGGTTTTCTGCGTCACTTTTATATTTAGAACAGTTGCGCTAATTTCAAATATCTAATAAAATTAAGTCTGTCAACCAAGCCGAATTTCAGGGACTCTAAACCTTTATGCCAATCGCGCCAGACCTAATGCAAATATTGCTCTTTGGGTGTGCACTTAGCATGAATTTGCTGGCGGCATTTTATCTTCGCCGCAGGGAACTCTCCCTTTTGGCTTTCACTGCCTGGGGGTTATTTGCGCTAGTACTTCCGATTTTGGGACCATTCTTAGTGATATGGTTCCAGCCTGGGAAATCCGTTCGTCAGAATTTCCCAACCAAATAACAATTCATTTCTATTTTTCCTCACCGATTACTGTCTTGATTCCTGGGTCATTATCACAAATACTTCGAAGTTCACAATTCCTGGATCAAATACAATAACCCGCGTTCAAACCCACGCTCTAAATAATATTCACGTGTTCCCACAGCAGAGATAACCACTAGTTTTTTAAATCCTCGCTCTCGAGATATCTCAGCGGCTTGGTGGAGCAATTTAGTTCCCAACCCCGAGTGTTGTGCTGCTCCATCACTCTCCTGTCCCACCCCTAAGGATTGCCCGTAAACATGCACTTCACGAATTATGGCAGCCTGATCAATATCGGCTAAACCAGTTTCAGGCGCTTCTGGCTGAGGTAATGATAAACGCAAAAATCCAGCTAATTTGTCATCCGGGGTGCCATAGGATAGAAAATGCTCTTCTGCAAAATCTGCATTGTATACTAAATCATCGAACACTAGTAACTCTGACTTGAGTTCTTGACCACGTACCTCACGGCAGCGAATACACTGGCAACGCTGCCCACGTTGGGCCAGTTCCAGATGTACATCTTGTCGTAAACTGGTGCGTTTATTCCCTTCGACAACGTTCGTTGATGGAATATCTCGAATAACCCGATTGACTCGGCAATAGCGTGGTATGGTAGTTTTGATATCAGCAATCAACTGTACTAATTCATCGGTCTCATAGGGTTGATATTCCCCTCTCGCCCAATAAGCATATAAATCAGCATTGGCCAATAGTTGGGTTGGGTATATTTTCAGCTCGTCAGGAGCCAGGCCCTGCCATAGGCGTCCAAAATCCTCACGGTCAGACTCCAAACTCGCGCCAAGCAGATTAGGCATCCAGTGCAAAACCACCTTGAAACCAGCAGCACGCAACAATGCCAGTGCAGCACGAAGATCATCAACCGTGTGGCCGCGCTTATTTAATTCTAAAATACGATCATCCAGACTTTGAGCACCAATTTGAACTTTGGTAACCCCCAGCTTTCTCATCCAAGCAATTTCCTGCTGATTGACATGATCTGGCCGGGTTTCAACCACCAAGCCCACATTGCGATGAGCTGCTTTTTCATTATATGTTTGGGCTTCAGCCAAAGTTTTTAATTCAACGCCATTCATGGCATCGAAACAACGCTTCAAAAACCACTCCTGGTAATCCTTGCGGTATGCGCTCCAGGTTCCCCCAAGCACCAACAACTCGACCTTATCTGTTGGGTGTCCAACCGCATGTAACGCATCAATGCGCGCTTCTACCTGCGCAAAGGGGTCGAACTCATGATGTAAAGCCCGCATGGCCCCAGGCTCATCTGGTAAATAGCTCTTGGGCATGCGCACATCTGTGGGGCAAAATATACACTTTCCCGGACAAGGATAGGGTTTTGTCAATACCGTAACAGTTGTAACCCCTGAAAGTGTGCGGGTGGGTTTGAGCCGGATTTTGTTCATCAAAGCCTGATCTTCTTCCCATATGCCCTCAGCAACCAACTCGCGATAAACTGCCACCAACGTGGCCTTATTCAAAAATCCCTCTCCACCCGGCAAGGGATTACGGCGCAAGGAAGCGAAAACTTCGCGCCCACCTCGAATATCCTCCAAGGCGCGCCGAGCCAGATCACGTTTTTGGGGAGTTATTTCACGGGCCTCTAGCCAGGCTTGTTCTTCTCTACTCATCACATCACTAGACTGCTATAATGCTCCCATGCATTTGGAAATTGTTAAAAAATTGATCGAACTCAACCAGCAATTTTACCAGACCTTCGCTTTACAATTTTCAGCGACGCGTGAACGTCTGCAACCTGGGGTAGCGCAAGTTTTAGAGAGCATCCCACCCAAGGCAAACATCCTGGATTTAGGCTGCGGCAACGGAGAACTATCCCAAAACCTTGTGGAGCGCGACCACGAAGGGCAGTATATCGGCGTTGACTTCAGCGCCGAACTGCTGGAGGTAGCCAACGCAGGAAGCGCAAACTCCCCGAACGTCTCCTTCGTTAGGGCAGATCTCTCAATTCCCGATTGGATTTCACCATTTACAATCCAAAAATCACAATTCGACATTATCCTGGCCTTTGCTGCTTTACATCATTTGCCCAGCCGTGAGCTGCATCTAAAAACTCTCCGAAATATCCATACGGTGTTAACTCCAGCGGGTCGCTTTATTCACTCAAACTGGCAATTTCTCAACAGCCCGCGATTGAAAACCAGAATCCAACCATGGGAAAAAATTGGACTAATCGTTGATCAAGTTGATTCGGGTGATTATCTTTTGGATTGGCGACGCGGCGGTTATGGACTGCGCTATGTCCATCATTTCAGCGAGGATGAATTAAACACACTAGCCCAAGAGTCAAATTTCATTATTACAAAATCATTTTATTCCGATGGCCAGGAAGGGAATCTTGGTTTATATCAGGTTTGGGAAAAAGCATAAAGAAACTATTTAAATTCTAAAGGTTCGACTCCTGTCCAATTGTCAGGGACACCGCTGGCCATGTAATGTCCTGCTCTTTTCATGTGAATTTGAGCTACTTTATCATCGGGATTCAACTTCAATACTTTGCCAAGCTCAACCCCCGCCTCCGCAAATTGTCCTTGATAATACAATTCCAGACCACATTCGAATTCCGGTTTTGTATTCGTTTTTAATTCCCGAATTTCTAACGGATCGCTATCAAACAATTCATACACATTCATTGTTCCCAAACGGCCTTGGGCTTGCACCCGATCCATGAAACGAAAATTATGATTCGCGGAATTTTGGATTGCTTTCATCGTTCCTTGGCAAACGGCGATTTTAATATCGTATAGTTTGGTCAGGCCTTCCAAGCGTGAAGCAACATTGACGGCATCTGAGATTACGGTTCCCTGTAGACGTTCTTGCTCACCAAGGATTCCCAGCATGACCTTGCCCGTGTTGATGCCAATTCCCACCTGTATTGGATTCAAATTTTGCTCGCTCAAACGCCTGTTATATACCTCTAATGTTGATTGAATTGCCACGGAAGCCTTGACGGCATCATCAGGTCCTTTAGGGAATACAGCCATCAATCCATCGCCTAAATATTTATCCACAAAACCACGATTTTCTCGAATGATAGGCCCAACCTTTCCAAGATAATTGTTAAGATAGCCGAAACTCTCTTGCGGCGTCAAGGGCTCAGCAAGAGCAGTAAAGCCGCGAATATCCGCGAACATGACGGACATCTCTCCTTGCACCTGATCTCCTAATTCAACATCGACAAGGCTATCTTTGTTTAGATGCTCCAGCAAAACGTGCGGGACAAATCGATATGCTGATCGATTGAGATCGACTAAGTCCTGGGTACGTTCTTGAACACGAGCATCAAGCATCGCGTTGGCATCTTCCAACTGGCGTTGCAATTCTCGCAACGTTAGATGTGTTTCTACCCGTGCCAATACTTCTTCGAAGTGGAACGGTTTCGTGATGTAATCAACACCACCGACTTCGAAGGCTTTGACTTTATCCAATACTTCGTTTAGTGCACTGATAAAAATAATTGGGATGTCACGGGTAGTTTTGTCAGATTTCAATTGTTGCGCAATCTCATACCCGTTCATCCCCGGCATGCTGATATCTAATAAAATTAAATCTGGCGCCGAGGCTTGCACAGCCTTCAATGCCGATTCCCCATCCGAGACAGGGCGCACACGAAAATGCTGCTCAGAGAGCATTCCTGCTAACAATCGCAGATTCGCCGGGGTATCATCAACAATCAAGATCTCGCCTTTTGTCGTTGTAACGCTCATTGTGTAACTCCCGAAGATTGGATAACCTCGATTATCTTATTATATTTGAAATCCTCAGCGTACTTGCCTAATGCAGCGGCAATCTCATCATTATGCAATCTAATCTCTTCGATCAGTGTCTCTACTTTGATCATATCGGCCAGAATGGCGGCCCGTTTCAAATCCAGCAACAAATGCTCCGGGATTTCATTCAAAAAAGTAGGAGCGAGCAATCCATCGAGATTGGCTGATGGTTGAGAAACAGAATCAGGCTCAACGGACTCATATAGCAAATCGACATTCAAATGGTCTGCCAGTTTTTCGTATATGGTCTCATCCCGAAATGGCTTACGCACAAAATCATCAGCTCCTTCGACAAAAATATGCTCACGGTCTTCCTCGAAAGCGCTGGCTGTGATGGCGATTATGACCGTTTTTTCTCCTCCCGGTGATCTTTTAATGTGGCGAATAGCCGCATATCCATCCATCACAGGCATTTGCATATCCATCAAAATCAGGTCAGGCTGCCAGGATTTCCACTGGTCAATAGCTTCGAGGCCATTTGATGCTTCTCGAATTTGAAAATCATTGGGTTTCAATAACTCAACCAACAACTGTCGGCTCTCTTGATGATCTTCGGCGATCAAAATGCGATAATCGTGGTCGCTGTTGATGCCCACAATACGTCGCTTAGAAAAATCAAAGTCTATTTCACTCTCAGCAGAAAAAATCACCGGGATTTCAAAACTAAAAACCGAGCCTACGTTGAGGTCACTGGTTACGTGGATATCGCCGCCCATCAGATTGACAAATTGTCGGCTTAGAGCCAATCCTAAACCGGTCCCCTCGGTGGCTTGTTGGCCTAAAACAACCTGCACAAAAGCATCGAATATCGAATCCAGCTTGTCAGGAGGAATTCCCCGGCCTGAGTCCTGAACCTCGAACCGCAGATGATTCTGGGAAGCCCGAAGAGGCTGACTAACCCGCAGAACAATCCCACCCCGATCCGTGAACTTGACCGCGTTACTCAGCAAATTGATCAACACTTGCCGCAGTTTGCCTTCATCCGCATGGACAAATTTTGGCAGGTTTTCAGACATTTCCACTTTGATGGTAATTCGTTTATCGGTTGCTCGAAGTGCCAGCATGTCAACCAAATCATCCAAAAGTGCATGTAAGTCAAAGCTGTATTCTTCCAAAATCATGCGCCCCGCTTCAATCTTCGACATTGCAAGGACATCATTGATCAAAGCCAGCAAGTGTTCTCCACTGCGGCTGATAATATCGATTTGGTCTCGCTGTTTTGCGTTCAGAGACTGATCACGGTTCATCAACTGGGTAAAGCCTAAAATCGCATTCAAGGGAGTGCGCAATTCGTGACTCATATTCGCCAGAAAGGCACTTTTGGCACGATTTGCTGCCTCGGCCTCATCTTTTGCTTGTTGTAAGGCCTGTTCCGAGGTTACGCGCTCGGTGATATCTTTGGCAGCTCCCAACATTCGGTGAATGTGACCAGTCTTTTCATCACAGGCGACGCTGCGGTGATCTTCTAGCCAGCGGATCTCACCCTCTTTGGTAACGATGCGATAAATTGCAACATCTGAACCGCCCGTGTTTATCAATAAATCCCGTTGTTGATGATACTTATTAACATCTTCGGGGTGTACAATGCTGGGCCATCCCCCTCTTTGGGCCAATTCTTCCGGGGAAAAACCTGTCAGTGGGATAAATGCTTCGGTAGCCCAATCGAGTTCACTGGCCCCTTCTGGAGAGAAATTCACACTGTAAATATAATCTGATGTCAATTCTGAAGTCGAACGATAGCGCTCCTCACTTTCTTGCAGCGCTTCCTCAAATTTTTTATACTCGGTGATATCACGAATAATGCTAGTAACCAAAGTTCCATCGCTGGTTTCCATTGGGCTAAGACTGATATCCACTGGGAAGGTGCTGCCATCTTTGCGTTTTCCCTGCAAATCCTGGCCGTAACCCATGGCCCGGGTATAGGGTTTCGCCAGATATTGGGCACGATGACTGGCATGTAATCCCGTGAGACTCTCTGGGAGTAGTATCTCCACAGGTTGTCCGATCAACTCTTCCCGAGAATAACCGAAAACTTCCTCAACCTGCTCATTGACCAGCAATATTCTCCCCTCATGATCAGAAATTACAATCGCATTCGGCGCAGTTGCCAATACGCCCCGAAACTGGGCTTCGCTGGCTTTGGCCGCATCCTCAGCTCGTCTACGTTCTAAAACTTCTACCTCCAATTCGGCAGTTCGCTCTTCCAACCCACGCAAAAGTGTACCAACCTGTTGTGCCAATATGTTGAAACTGGATGCCAGGATTCCGATTTCATCTTTAGAATCGATGCGTGTACGCGCATCCAAATCTCCGCCTGTGAATCGGGTCACCGTATTGGTCAGACGCAAAATTGGGCGCCCCAAGGCCTGACCAACCACAAATGCGGCCAGAATGGCTCCGGCCGAAATGAAAGCTGCCACGAAAAGTGTTGTGCGGGTCTGAGCTTCTACAGGGGCCAAAAATATTTCCTGTGGTTGGAAAAAGGTCACCAACCAAGGTTGGGTTTTTAATTGGGCGATGGCCACCTGATTGACCAGCGCTCCCGTGGCGACATCTTCGGCCTCGAAGAAGCGCTGAGTCTCGGGGTTAGATAGATGCTCTTCTAGATCGTCCAATTGCATAATGAATAACTCATCTTCCGTCAAATGCGGCAGGCGATTCACTGCTCGGAGTTGCTCCACTTTATCAACTGACAATTCGATGATAGGGATAAAATTTACATCCGAGGCAGTACCATGCGCCAAGTGAAGATGATTCTCGTCAAAGAGAACGCCAAACGAGCCTGAGCCTGCCAGATCGTTCTTGTCTTCGATTAGATTCTGCAAAACATCAGCTTGATAACGCACCCGTAATACACCCAGGAATTCACCCTGCTCAGAGAGGATTGGGCTGCTAAAATAAATATATGGCTCCCCGCTATCCGGGTGAAAAATCACCGGCGAGACATAGGCATTAGAGATGGTAGGGCCATCATCGAAGACGCGAAAATATTCCCGGTCCGACTTATAGACCCCCATATCCCCCATCAGTGTATCAATGACCACTTTGCCATCCGCGTTGATGATGGCATACGATGAGATATATGGGTCTTTGTTCTTGATTGCCCTCAACAAAGACAATACCCCCTCTTCAGGCATGCTGCCCTCTCGATCGTCGTGCTGCAGGATCAAATAATCCACCAGCACAGGCAACTGTGCTTCGGTGGCAATGCCCTTCAAGTTGGTGTCGATGAACGTATCCATACTGGCTGCGGTCTGAGATGCAACCGCGAAGAGCGCCTGGTTGGCATCTTCGATCAGCGCGTTTTGGGCATTGCGCCCATTCAAAATTGCCAGAATCGCCATGGGGATCAGCGCTACCAGCACAAAAGTGGTGATCAATTTGGTGCGCATGGTCAGCGACCAATTTCGGGGTTTGATGAGACGGATTACGGATTTTTCAGTATTCATGGGATGCTCACTCAAAAATCTATCGCCGGATTTGCTTCGCAGAGAGGTACAACAGATCTTCAATTAACATTACCAGAAATTTCTTACCAAATAATAAACACATCATCACACTTGTGTTGTTTTTGATTCTAGGCCCTAAGGAGTTCTTACTTGTGACGACTTACAAACCTGTAAAATGATCATACCGCAATTTTTCGCCAATTTTATATCCTCAACCCAATATGATGGATATATGAAAAGTAGAGACGCATCGCCGATGCGTCTCTACTAAAAACTAATTACCAGTGAGTCAAAATGGAAAACGGAGAATATTGTGTTCAGGATTACTCCCGCACAAACGTACCGTTGCGCAAATCCTCAAAGGCCTGCTGGATCTCTTCCTGGGTATTCATTACAAACGGGCCATAGGGCACAATCGGTTCATTGAAGAGTGCACCAGCCATCAACATGAATCGGACCCCTGTTTCCGTTGGAGTTTGCACGCTGAGATGGTCGCCATCCTCAAACACCAGCATTTTCAGGGCCTGGATCAACTCCCCTTGCCCGTCATCATCCAGGCCAAAATATCCTTCGCCTTCGAACACATAAGCCACTGCCGAGTGTCCTTTTGGAATGGCCAACGTAAAACCCGCTTCCGGGTTTAGGGTCACATCCATATATAAAGGCTGGGCCGCAATTTCGGTCACGGGGCCACAAACCCCTTCGTACTCACCGGCCACCACCCGCACGTGGACATTATTCTTTTCTACACGCGGGATCGTGTCTGCAACCACCTCTTGATAACGCGGGCGGCTCATTTTCTCTGCGGCCGGCAGGTTGACCCATAGTTGAAAACCATCAATCACACCGCTGGGGCCGCGCTGGGGCATCTCTTCATGCATAATACCACCTCCACTGGTCATCCACTGCACATCTCCAGGGCCGATGATACCCATATTACCCAGGCTGTCCCGATGACGAACATTGCCTTCCAGCATATAGGTCACGGTTTCGATACCACGGTGAGGATGAGTGGGGAAACCAACCGGTGGCCCTTCAACAGGATCATTGAAGGCAAAGTGGTCAAAGAGCAGGAATGGGTCGTATAGATTGGTTCGGTTGGGGCCAAATGAACGCAGCAAACGGACACCTGCGCCTTCGATCACCATTTGGGGTTCGATAATTGTTTTTAGCGTTCGAGGGGATTTGAACATACCAGTAAACTCCAGTAAAAAATATTCTTTTCTATTTAGAGTATTAACGTTATAGATTTCTTACTCGATTTTTATATTGGATCATATTATGAAATTGCGGGACCTGATAGAATTGGCGATGACTCAGGATCAGGTGATCCAGTTCTAGAAAAGTGTACTATGCCCAAAGCCTTATTCTCTCTCTCTGACAAAACCCATCTGATAGATTTTGCCCGCCAGCTCGAAAGCATGGGCTGGGATTTCTTAGCCAGTGGAGGCACCGCGCGTGCCCTTAGAGATGCTGACATCCCAGTGACCGACGTTGCCCAATATACCAATTCTCCCGAAATTTTGGAGGGAAGAGTAAAAACCCTTCACCCGGCTGTGGCTGGCGGTTTGCTGGCGCGCGACACGCAAGCGGATGCCGCCGACCTAGAGCAGATCAACGCTCAAGCCATCGACCTGGTAGCTTGCAATTTGTACCCTTTCCAGGAAACCATCACCAAGCCGGATATCGAAATGGAAGATGCAATCGAGAATATCGACATTGGCGGAGTGACGTTGATCCGGGCGGCCGCAAAGAATTTCAAACGGGTAACCGTGCTGACGGATATCGCCGATTACAATCGAATCATCAAAGAACTCCAGGAACAGGGCAGCACATCCATCCAAACCCGTCGGTATCTGGCCGAAAAAGCCTTCGCTCATACCCGTGATTATGACACCGCCATCGCAGCCTACTTGAGTCCTGAAGGTAAGCTCAACATCAATCTACACCCCATCCAAACTTTGCGCTATGGCGAAAACTGGCATCAGGAAGCCAGCCTGTACAGCTATTCCCCTGGAGCAGGCCCTATGGGGGGAGAACTCTTGCAGGGCAAACCCGTCTCCTACAACAACATGCTCGATCTGGATGCCGCCTGGCGGGCGGCGGTTTCCTATCAGCGCCCCACAGTTGTTATCGTAAAACACCTTTCACCTTGTGGTGTGGCCTCGGCTGATTCACTGGCAGAAGCCTACACCCCGGCCCTTGACAGCGATCCCGTCTCGGCCTTTGGCAGCGTGATCGCTGTCAACCAGCCCTTCGATGAGGGTATTGCGACAGAACTGGGTGATCTTTTCGTGGAATGCATCTCCGCGCCCGGCTTCACCCCAGAAGCCATGGACATTCTGTCTAAGAAAAGCAATTTGCGTTTGCTGGACATGCCCCACACCAACATTGATCCATTGTTCGAATTTCGATCGGTCGTTGGAGGGATGCTGCGTCAATCACTAGATATCGGTGACCCCAAAGGCGCCGAATGGAAAGTCGTCACTGAACGTCAACCTGCCGAGCTAGAGGTGAAGGCCTTGGAATTCGGCTGGAGAGCCTGCCAGCACGTCAAATCAAATGCGATTGTTTTTGCAAAGGGTGAAGCCACGGTTGGGATCGGTGGAGGGCAACCCAACCGCGTCGATTGTGTGGCCATTGCCGCCCAGCGCGCCGGAGAAAAATCTAAAGGCGCTACGATGGCCTCGGATGCCTTCTTCCCCTTCCCAGACGCCGTCGAGGCCGCTGCTTCCCACGGCATTTCAGCCATCATCCAGCCTGGCGGTTCGCTTCGCGATGATTTATCCATTGAAGCCTGCAACAAACACGGCATGGCAATGGTCTTCACCGGAGTGCGCCACTTCCGACATTGAGGATAATTCTGTCTTTGAATTCATCAATCAAACTGTCTCTTTTCAAATCCAACACTTATTGATATGATTGAGCGCTTGCAGGACGACCCCGGCCTGATTGGCCGGGGTTTTTGTATGCATCAACAACCATCGAATTGATTGGATTTTATACGTATGTTTACAGAACGAACAGATCTTCGCAATATCGCCATTATCGCCCACGTGGACCACGGCAAAACTACGCTGGTAGACGGTCTATTGAAACAAGCCCGTGTTTTTCGTAAGAACCAACAGGTCGCCGAGCGAGTTATGGATTCAAATGATTTAGAACGTGAGCGCGGCATTACCATCCTCGCCAAAAACACAGCCATCGAGATTGAGAATCAGGCCACAAATGAGCTGGTAAAAATCAATATCGTCGATACGCCCGGCCATGCCGATTTCGGCGGCGAGGTAGAACGAGTCATGAATATGGTCGACGGTGTGCTGCTCTTGGTGGATGCCGCTGAAGGGCCTATGCCGCAAACCCGCTTTGTGCTCAAAAAAGCCCTCGAGATGGGACACCGCGCCATCGTAGTGATCAACAAGGTAGATCGCACTGGTGCTGACCCAGAGCGAGTTCTCAACCAGACTTTCGATTTATTCATCGAGTTGGGTGCCAGCGATGAACAGGCAGAATTTCCCGTCATCTATGCCAATGCAGTTACCGCCCAGGCCGGCCTCAGCCCGATCTTGGGTCCTGATCTGCAACCACTCTTCGATACCATTTTGGAACATATTCCCGCGCCCCACGTTGATCCCAACGCGCCCTTACAAATGCTAGTCACAACTTTGGGATATGATGAATACCGCGGCATTATGGCCATAGGCCGCATATTCTCTGGGCAAATTGAAGTTGGGCAGGATTTGGCGCGCATCTGTACGGATGGCCAAATATTACCTGAACGCGCCCGCTATTTATACATCCACAAAGGGTTAGAACAAATCGAGGTCGAGGCTGCTCAGGCAGGAGAGATCATTGCATTGGCTGGCCTAGAAGGCATCACAATTGGCGAAACCCTGTCGGATCCAGAACATCCCTACGCTCTACCTACTATCCAGGTCGAGGAACCCACCGTTCACATGACCTTTGGGGTTAACACATCCCCATTTGCCGGACGCGAGGGCCGCTGGAGCACTTCTCGGAAACTGCGTGAGCGTCTCTTTGACGAATTACGCGCCAATGTCGCCCTGCGGGTGACTGAAACGAATAGTCCAGATACCTTTCACGTCTCCGGTCGTGGAGAGTTGCATCTGGCAATCCTGATCGAGACCATGCGCCGCGAAGGCTATGAATTTCAGGTATCCCGACCCGATGTGATCCTGAAGCAAGATGATCAAGGGAAAATCCTGGAGCCCTTTGAAGATGTTTTTATCGAAACCAATCCGGATACGGTTGGTGCAGTCGTTGAAATGTTAGGCTCGCGGCGCGGCATTATGCAGAACATGATTAACACACAGGAGAATAGCGTTCGTCTGGAATTCCTGGTGCCCACGCGTGGTTTGCTTGGATTTCGCGCCCATTTCTTGACCGCCACGCGCGGTGCGGGTGTGATGCATACCCTGTTCCATGGCTACCGGCCAATGGCGGGCGAAATCCACGGACGTTCATCAGGGTCTTTAGTCTCCTGGGAAACTGGCGTTACGACTACATTTGGCTTGAAGAATGCCGAGGAACGCGGCGCTTTATTCTGTGAGCCGGGCCGGGAAGTATATGCCGGGATGGTAGTCGGCGAACATCAACGCTCAGGCGATTTAGATGTCAATGTTTGTAAAAAGAAACACCTCACCAATATGCGCGCCGCTAGCGCCGACATCGAAGTCCGCCTAACTCCGCCCAGGCGTATGAGCCTCGATGAAGCCATCGAATATCTGTCCGATGATGAACTCCTTGAAGTTACCCCGCTTAATTTCCGTATTCGCAAGCGCGTGCTTTCAGCCCACGAACGTGGACGGCTCAATAAAGCAGCCAAGAAAACTATATCTGGCGTTGCTGTACCTGCCTAGTGTATAAACGAAAGACATATTCGGAGTTGAATAAACGCTTCGCCTGTGGAATCTCAGGGTGACAGAATGTATGTGTTGTCATTAACCAATCACCCACTACTTCATTTTCAAACTCAAGAGGTTGATTTTTAAAATAGACCCCTTGAGTCAAACAAGTCAACCGGTTGAGTCGCGCGACTCAACCGGTTGACTTTTAAAATGAACTGGTTTGTTTTTGCAAAACAAGGCGTTGATTCTTGCTCGTGCATTTCTTGATAGATTTTCGGGATTTCCCAAATATGTGTTTCGCAACAGCACCAGGAATAATCATTTTCAGACTTGAAACTCGGTTTTGACAAAATCCGAGTTTCTCGAAAAACATCAAGGCCTGAGCGTATTTCTCCCCCAATACTTGCGGATCACCTCGATGAGTTCGCTGGTCTCAGCGGGTTGGTTGTTTCCCGGGTCGGGACCAAACAAAAAGTTGAAAGCATTCACATCAGAAACGAAGGGTTCCCAAGACGAAGGCCATTCCCAAAAAGCATAGTTTAGGCCCCGCTCTTCGAACAGGCTCATCTGGTCATCCATGAATTGAGCCAGATTGGGGTTGTAGCGCGTGCCGCCAAACTCATTGATCACCACTGGCACTCCGTATTCATCTCGATACACATCCACTGTTGATAGCCAGTCATCCAGCCAGACACGATTGAATTGGTCTTCTTCACCATCCCAACCAAGGTCGTAAACTCCGGGGTAATCCTGGGGATCGTCAGGATTTTGATGGGTGTAGACATAGGGCATATATTGGTGCGCCGCATAGACCGTGCGCGGATCACCAGTCGGTACCAAATAAGGCAGCCAATCCACCGCGCTGTAACCCATCCCCCCAATGATGATCGGCGTCTCAGAATCCACCTCACGGATGGCAGCAGAGATCCTGGGATACAACTGACCCCAATCATAGAGCGAGCCCCCGTACTCAGCCAGAAATTCGTCGGGCTCCCACATATCCAGGTTATCTTTCAGGGCATCACAACCCACTTCATTGGCGTTGGGCTCCACCATCAGATCGTACCCGACGATGATCGGATGGTCTTGGTAATGCTCAGCGGTATCACGCCACATGGCCACCCAGGCATCCTGAGCGGCCTGATCGCACCAGATCGTATCATTAAGATATTCGCGCCCAAACCAATCGTCGACTTCGTCCCAGAAGAAGGTAAACTCTGTGCGGCCCGGGCCAGTGCGGTAGCTGATCACCGCGTACATGTGGGCATTGGCAACCATTTCGAGCACATGATCCATATTGTCCAAAACCCCCTGGTCAAGTTCAAACGGCGGTTTGATAGTGTAGATGCCCGGAATGGAGAGGTTGACATAATTGGCCCCCATGGCCGCCATTTGATCGAAATCGGCCTGGGTAAGGGGTGGCCCCACCGGGCCAGGGCCGATTACCTCGGTGCCGACCAACTCCGGATACACGCGCCACTGGTGCACATTGGCGCCGCGCAGCTGTGTTCCGTTGGTCCATAGTGACCACTTATCCACCGGTTCAGCCGCCAAAGAAGCCGCCTTGGGGGCACTTTGCCTCGAAGACGATTCTCCTGCAACAACTCGCCAAACATGGATCACTGACCTGTAATCATCGGCCAGGCGCTCGAAAATGAACAAGTATCCATGCTCCCGGTCAAAGGCCGCCGCCCCGACCAGATCACGCTTGTAATCCTCAACGTGTAGATTGGGATCAAAGAGATTTTCATCCAAATTCAGGCTGGCGTAAGGCTGCGGCTGCCAGGTTTCCATCTCGCCGCGCGCCACGGCAGCCAGATCGGCGGGATCATAAAATATGATCTGGGATTGGAATTCATCGGCCCAAAAACCGCGGTCATCATAAGGCCATTCAGGCACATCCGGGCAGGTATTGGTTTCTGCACAACCCTGTGGCGATACTACCCCATTGGCATAGCCATACCAATCATTCCCCGATGCCTTAGTACCGACAAAGATCACTGCGCCTCGATCGCCAGATGTCAGCCATTCTGCGCCCCACCAATGGTCAGCATTCAAGCGGCCGTTGACCGCCATACTTTCATCACGCACAATTTCCGATACACCGGGCTCCTGCGAACCGTAGAGCAGCAATGTGGTCAGGCTGGTCAGGGTTGCACCGGAAGCTGGTGGGTTGCCATCGTTCCACGGTCCGTACGCAAACAGGGCTGGCCCAGTTCCACTCCAGGGGCCTTCACGGGTGCGTCCAGTAGCCAGGTATTGACCCGGAGTATAAACATCGGCCCAACTACGTGGGATTTCAAACAGGTAATCATTAGTAATGTAATTGCTGTAGCCGTCAAAAATCCACGTCCCGGCCGTCTGTGGGTTCGAGAGATCCAATGAAGCCCAGCCATGCGACGGCTCAAAATCTTGAATGTGCTGACCCCAAGCAAAATGCAGCTTGTCTGTCGTGCTTTCATAAGCGATACCAAGCCGTGGCAGAGCCAAGTCTTCCGTAATGGCTCCCCCCGTGATATCGGCAAACGGTTGCAGGGCTTGGGCAGTATTGAGATCATCTAGGTTTTTTGAAACTACCGGCTGAGGAATACTAATCTCCGAGACCAATAATGTCTGATCGTGTCCCACACCGAAAAGGGAGCCGGGATAACCATCATCCGAGCCATTAAGATCGCCTTCGGGATAGTAGGTCAACCCGTGGCCACTGTATTCCCAGTTAGGATCATCGGGCAGACGGAAAGCCCCCAGGTACTCCAAATCTTCTGGCATGATGACTGCCCCCAATGATGGCGGCACGCTCGATGGAGAAACATCTGACTCAGTTTGGGCGGGCTGCTGATTCTCCTGAGGTTGTTCCACGCCTCCTTGGGGTAAAACTTGAACTTCGGATTCGTCTATCGTATCCGATCGTCCGGGCAAATTGCAGGCCAAAATCCCCACCAGAAACAGGCTAATCAAAACGGTGATTTTTGTTCCAGGCATGATTCCCTCCAATCAATGCACAGTATTCAGTTTATTCTACCAGTTATTGAAATCAAACCAGGAATAAGAGCGCAACTCCAGCAATGGCAAGGAGGGTTCCAACAACTGCACCCCAACTATATCGCTCTTTAAATACAACAAAGCTTATCGGCAACAATAATACAGGCGGAAGGGCCATCAATGTGCTGGCAATGCCAACTTCGGCGTGCTGAATGGCCAAAAGCGAAAATGATACCCCCAGAAATGGGCCGGTAAAGGTCCCTAGCAAGACGAATAACACCCCGCGCCGGTTTTCGATAAGAGCTTGAACGGTGGCTTTGGCTTCCCCTTGTATGAATGTAATTAGCCACAGCACGATCGCTGCAGCAACCATGCGGATCAGGTTTGCTGAAATTGGGGAGAAATCACCGCCCAAGCCATTTTTTGCTAATACCAAACCAGTTGCCTGACCTATAGCGCCTACCAGACCAAAGAGAATACCCCGGGCATAATTTCGGTCCGTGTTGTTTCCACTGGGGTTGCGCCCCATCACGACCCAGGCTACCCCGCCCAAGGTTAGCAGAATTGCTCCCATTTGCATTAATGAAATGGTCTCCTCGAGGAAAATCCAAGCCTGAAAAGCAGCGATCACCGGGGCCAGGCTCATCATCAACATCGACAATCGCGGCCCTATCCAGACAAACGCCTGAAAGAGAAAGAAATCACCGATCACCAAACCTACAATTCCCGATAACCCTAACCAAAGCCAGCGATCTGAACCCGCCTGGAAAGGGAATGGGATTCCCAACACGATCCAATGTGTGAAAACCAAAAATACGATTGAAAGCACTAAACGGGTGCGATTGAGCACCATTGAGCCGACGCGTCGCCCGGCAATGGTCAAAAACGTCGACCCAAAAGAAAAGGCCACCGATGTGGCCAGCGCGGCAATCTCGCCAGTATAGTTCATTGATTCGAAATATCCAGTTTGTTAGTTGTCAGCTGCCTGATTTCCCATAAACTCTTCAGCTGTAGCATGGCCTGGCTGGCTGATGCCCTCGCGCTTGATCACCTTCCAAAGGGTTAGCACCAGGATTTTGATGTCCAGCCAAAGCGACCAGGTATCCACATACCATACATCCAAATGAAATTTATCCTCCCAGGTAAGAGCATTGCGCCCATTGATCTGAGCCCAACCGGTTATGCCAGGCAAGACATCGTGACGACGGGCCTGCTCGCTCGAGTAGCGCTCAAGATATTGAACCAGCAGCGGTCGCGGCCCTACCAGGCTCATCTGACCGCGCATAACTAGCAAGAGTTCGGGCAATTCATCCAGGCTGGTTGCGCGCAGGAAACGTCCTAAGCCTGTCAGGCGCTTTTCATCAGGCAGCAAATTACCTGAAGCATCACGCTGATCCGTCATCGTGCGAAACTTATAGACAGTAAACAGGTCCCCCCGATATCCTGGCCGAACCTGGCTAAACAATATTGGGCTGCCGTGAAATATTCGCACCAAGACCATGACGATTAGCAAAATCGGTGATATCAGAATCAGCCCCGGAATGGTCAACACTAGGTCAAAAATCCGTTTGGAAATCGGTATACCTTGGGGAAAGAACATGGCGTGATTTTATCATAGAGACAGGTATGGTAAGATTCATTTCCGCAAATTGAGTCTGGAAAATGATTTTGGTTTGCGCAAATAAAAACATTACCAGGTGTAACATTGAACAACACAAATACGAAATCATCGAAGCCCCTAGTTCCCATGTCTTCCCCCGATATTAGCGCGACCGAAAGAGACGCCGTTGCCAGGGTATTGGAGACGAAATGGCTCAGCATGGGACCTGAAATTACTGCATTTGAAGAGACGATCGTCGAATATTCAGGCAGCAACCATGCCATTGCGGTCAGTTCCGGGACATCCGGTTTACATCTATGTGTAAGGGCCACCGGGATCAGTGATGGAGATCTGGTTATTACTACACCATTCTCCTTCGTGGCATCTTCCAACGTGCTGCTTTTTGAACGGGCTGTACCAATATTTGTAGATATCGATCCACTGACCGGAAATATCGATCCTGTGAAAGTCCAACAAGCAGCCGAAGATTTAACCCAGGGCGGAGCAGCAGCTAAAAAATGGCTGCCACGCAAGGGTGTTGAAAACCATGCTCCCTTGAAGGGAATCCTCCCCGTGGACGTTTTCGGTCAACCAGCGGACATGGATGCTATCCAAAAAACCGCGTATCAATTCCAACTGCCCGTAATCGAAGATTCTTGTGAAGCACTGGGTGCAAAATATAAGAACCGTCATGCTGGCACATTGGGAGACTTTGGCGTTTTCGCATTTTATCCCAACAAACAAATCACAACCGGAGAGGGGGCAGTAATCATCACTGACAACGACCAGGCCGCAGATATGATCTGCGCCATGCGCAACCAAGGCCGTTCCCCGGGAGATACCTGGCTGCAACATACTTTTTTGGGATATAACTATCGCATGAATGAGATGAGTGCGGCAGTCGGTCGGGTGCAAATGGAACGCCTGGAAGAGTTACTCTCCAAGCGTCAGCAAGTTGCCGATTGGTATCAGGACAGGTTAACAGAAATCCCTGGAATCGAAATTCCAACCATTTTGTCCGAAACTACTCGCATGAGCTGGTTTGTTTACGTGATTCGATTCAAACCACATATCGATCGAGATGTGGTTGCTAGAGAGCTTACAGCCTGCGGAATTCCCAACCGACCCTATTTTATTCCTATCCACCTGCAACCCTATATGGTCGAACGATTTGGGTATAAAGAGGGAGATTACCCAATCACGGAAGATTTAGGAAAGCGCGGTTTGGCAATCCCATTTTCGGGCGTCATGACCGAGGAACAGGTAGAGATCGTGGCAAATTCCCTAAAGAAAGTGCTCCAAGATTGCCAATAATCCTAGAATAATTCTGAGGAACCCGCTTCATGACTCGAGGCGGGTTCATTATTATAATTTGACTTGAAATATCCGATTTATTGGAGGAAATATAATGAACGTCGCCATGTGGCGAAAAGCCTTACAAGTCATTCCACGCATAAGTAAAGATGAATGGGATGTCCTGGATATCATCTCAAAATGGTTGATAGCAACCCGCGCAGCGGTTTTGGTAATGACCTTTCTCTCTGCCGCGCTGGCTGGAATCTTTGCTTTTAGAGCTGGAAGTTTCGACTGGCTCTCCTGGATTCTGGTTACCTTGGGGTTGATTCTGGCGCATGCCACCAATAACCTGCTCAATGATTACACCGATTATTCCCGCGGAGTAGATCAGGACAATTATTATCGTTCACAATATGGCCCTCAACCCCTGGTTCATGGCCTGCTGAATAAACGGCAAATGCTCACCTATGCTATTGTTACCGGGTTTTTGGCAGCCGCTTGAGGGATCGCTCTAGTTTTCATGCGAGGAGGTTTCACGCTTACTTTGATGGTCTTGGGAGCCTTCTTCGTTTTGTTTTACACCTGGCCGCTGAAATACATTGCTCTGGGTGAAATTGCCGTGCTGATCGTCTGGGGCCCCCTGATAATCGGTGGAGGCTTCTACGAAATAACTGGTTTTTGGGATTGGAATGTGGTCATCGCTAGCTTGCCCTATGCTTTAGGCGTGACGGGCGTGATCTTTGGAAAACACATCGACAAATTCGAGGTCGACAAAGCCAAGAAAATTTACACGTTGCCAGTACTCCTGGGTGAAAAACTTTCGCGGTACACAGTAATTGGCATGTTAATTCTGCAGTATTTTTTCACGCTATTCCTGATCATTACTGGATTTTTCACCCCGGTTCTGCTCATTGTCATTCTGGCCCTTCCTGTTTTCCGCCAAATCTGGCCCATGTTCCAGACCCCCAAGCCCGATGAAAAACCAGAAAATTATCCCGATGTGTGGCCGAATTATTTCGTGGCTGCCGCTTTTCAACACAACCGTCGTTTTGGGGGCTGGTTTTTGTTGGGTTTGATCGTGGATACGATATTGAAGAATTTTGTGCTCTAATTGATTTTAAATTACATAAAGTAAAAATCCCAGGCTATTTTAACTACACCTGGGATTTTTGATCAGTTGTGTTTTATACAATGGGGGCGGACTCAATCTTTATTCTTTCCAGCAAAAAACAAGTTTAGCCAGAGGTAATCCATCTTCGTTTTCAAATCCGCCCACCAGCACTGTCATCCCGGATTCCAAGTCTTCTAGACTGGATACTCCACCCCGACCCTGGAATTTTGTCTCATCATCAATCAAAAAAGTGATTTCTTCGCCAGAGCGGGATTGTATTGTAAGTGAATCGCCGGCAATAGTGTCAACTGTGCCACCAATTTTGACATCGAAATTGGGCAAGTCATCTTCGTTCCCAGCAGCGACCTGAGTGGCAAGGAATGAACCGTCTTCCTGGTATTCACCAATCACAACGGCTACCATATTTGGCTCAATATCAACGAGGCCCTGGATTTGTTGGTCCCGACTGCGGAATTTGGTATTTTCATCCACGGTGACATTCACATCTTCATCCTGACGGGTACTCAACGAAAAGGTCCCTTGAGTAAGATTCACTTCACTAATGGTGCCTGCTTTCGAGTCGTTGTTTTCAAGCTCAGCTCTTCCAACCAGCTTCGCCAAAAAGCTTCCATCATCATTCTCTGTACCACCTACCGCAACTTTCCAACCCATTTGAAGATCACTCAAATTTGAAACCTGTCCTAAGAAGCGTGTATGCTCGTCAGCAAAAAATGTGGTTTCTTCGCCATCCTGGGTTTGCACCGAAAAACTACTTGCAACGGTGTCTACATTTGTGATCTCGCCCCGAACACGGATTGAGGCCCATTGGTCAGGATCAAATTCATCGGGGAGCAATATGACCATTCTGGCGATCAAATTGGTTCCATCACCTTGCCGAGTAAAAATGGCTACTTTTGATTCCTCTTGTAAATCATCGAAACCTGGAGCTTCGAGAGTGACGGAACGAAAACGAGTGCTATCGTCAACCAGGTAAACAATCTGCTCACCCTCGGAGTTTTGTACCGTAAAATCTCCAATGCCCATAGCGACAATCTCGCCATAAACAGCCTGGGCATCTCTTTGAGGTGAACCTTCACCCGCCAGCGCCACTCCGTTAAAAATGAGAAAACAAATCAGGGCAAGAGAGAAAGGAAAAATTGTTTTGGTAATCATGGTAAACCTCCATATCGTTTGTACGCCTATAGGATAAGCGCCCAAGATCATCGAAGGTAAAACGGGGTGTAAAATCTAAGTAAAAACCTCCCGTGGGTGCGGGAGGTTCTTCAATATGTGCAGCAGGCCAAACTACAGATTACTCACCATTAGCTGGAAAAACAATTTCTTCTTTGCCAGCCAATTTATCCTGGATACGCTGTACTACTATATCCAAATGACCTTTCTTGTGGACAAAATCCAAATCGCCAGAACTGATCGTCAAAACCGGACAAATATCGAAGCTGTTGATCCAATCATCATAAAATGACTCCAACAAAGAAAGATAATCATCCGTAATACCACTTTCCATCTCTCTACCGCGCCGATTGATCCGCTGCAACAAAACAGAAACGGGAGCTTTCAAATAGATCAACAGGTCCGGAGAAGGCAGCCCTTTGGTAGTAAATTCGAAGACACGCCGATATGCCAGGTAATCCCTCTCAGTGAGGTTTCCGAGATGGTGCAACGCTCTGGCGAAAATATAAGCGTCTTCATAGATGCTGCGGTCGGCAATGGCAGATTGAGGGCTGTTGGCCAATTCCAGATGCTGTTCGGCGCGATGTCCGAGGAAGAACACTTGCAAATGGAAGGACCATTTCTGCATATCGCCATAAAAATCTGACAGATATGGGTTATCTGAAACCGACTCGAAGGCCGTGCGCCAACCCAGGCGTTCACCAATTCGTTCTGTCAGGGATGTTTTGCCAGCGCCAATATTCCCGGCAACTAGAATCAATCGTTTTGACATTTTTTTGCTCCTGGAATCTGTTTTCAATGATAAACAATTTGATCAAGCAAGATTATAGCATCTCAAATTGCCAAACCTTTTTTTCCTTCTCTCGGCACCCGATACCAATAATGATAAACATCTTGATAGCCTATTTTCGAATAAAGGTAACGCGCCGGTGAATTTATTTCCATAACTTGAAGATAGGAGATATCTGCCCCTTGATTTTGAGCCTCGCGCAGCAACCCGGCAACCAACTTTTGACCATAGCCGCGGTTTCGGTGATTTGAGTTGGTAACAATATCAAACATACCAAACAATCTCCCCTGCAAAACTCCCAAACCACAAGAAACCGGTTCACCTGTAGTTAGGCGTGATACTGCAAAAACGGGGTTTTGAATCTGCCCTAACATCTTCTGGTGAATGGATTGCTTCTCGGGGTTGTATCCACTGAAAGTTATGAAGAGATCCATCCAATCATCGATATCCAACCGCTCGATAGAAACTGAAGAAAATCCGGGCTGCCACGTCGCCAAATCCATGACCATCACCCAGGTGGGATCGATTTTCTGATAACCGCGTTGTGTCAAAATTGTATCTAACGTGTGCGGAGCAAAAGGAGTTGTCAGACGAAAAATAGGCGGCAAAGATCGAAGGCCATAAATGTCTTCACAATGCTCAATTTTTTTCTCCAAATCCAGTTTCCCCTCATACAATGGATTGATTGAATTGGCGCGTTTGGTATAACCATTGGAAAAGCGTAAGACCCAGCCATCATAGAGATGTTGCTGCAACGAAGGCCAGGCATTCAATGAGGCTTCTTCAATAAGGCGGATGATTTCGGGATTCATTATTTCATTTCAAACCCAGCATTCAACAATGCCTGGCGTAAATGAGGGCGTTGAGACTGCGCAACTCTCCGTGCGGAATGTTCCATCCAACCATAATCGTGCTCAGAGATTTCATCTCGACCTAATACTTGTCGCCCAGAATAGATTCCAGACGCGATCATTTCAGTATCGTATGCACGTAAATACACTTCATCATCTTCAGTATAGCTATCCCAATGAAGGACAGATTTCAAATCAAGTCTCGGCTTTATGCGTTGAGTTTTCTCCGGCCAACCCAAGGTCATGCCGCTAACTGGAAAAACCAATTTGGGTAATTGAAACAGATCAATGACTTCTTGAGGATTATTGCGAATCCCGCCGATATAACACATGCCCAATCCCAAAGATTCGGCAGCCAGGGCAGCATTCTGCATGGCAATAGCCGCATCTACTACCGCCAGCAATAAGTTTTCCATGTTTCCAGCTTCTTGTTTATATCCCTGCATTTTACAGACTCGATCCAGGCGGCTTAGATCAGCACACCAGGCCATAAACACGGGTGCTTGTCGGATGTGGTTTTGAGACCCACACAATTCCATTAATTGGGCCCGCTGAGTTTCATCCGTGGCAACTACTACACTAAACATTTGTAAATTTGATGAAGTAGAAGCGCGTTGCCCCGCGGCAACAATGGTCTCGATCATTTTCTTGGGCACCAGATCTGGCTTATAATTTCGGACTGAACGATGCTCGTGGATAAGCTGAATGGTTGAATTAGTCATATTGCCTCCTAAGTTTTTTCGCTAACAAGAGCATTATACCCTCGCGCGCAAACAAAAAAGACCGGCTCAATGAAAACCGGTCTTCTTATCTTCACTTTATGGAAATTCTCAGGCGGCGCGCCCTCCTTGAAGCTCATCCTGCAGTTTTTCTAGTGCTTCCCATTCGCCGGCAGCTGCCAGTTTAGCCTGCTGCGGCCAAGTTTCAGGATTACCTAATCGAATGCTGGCATCATCCAACGCTTTCTGTAGTTCACTGACCTCTGATTCGGCAAGTTTAGCAAAGGTCGATATACCTGCACTTTGAAATACACTGGCGATCTTAGGACCAATACCTTCAATCATTGTCAGATCATCGGGCTCTGCATCAGCAGCTGGTTCATGATGGGCAGCAACATCTTCGCCACTTTTACGTGTATTCCAATTCAAAGCAAATACTACGATCAGAATAATGACTAATAAAATTAAGAGCCAAACCCAAGTGGGTAATCCTCCGCCCCTTTGGAGCATCTCTACGGACAAATATGTTTCTTGAATCATTGCTAAAATCCTCCGTGTCAAATTTTTTATAGAGTAATCTTAGTTTACCTACAAACTCCCATTTGCCACTATAATCTTCGTTACATTTTAGTTAGGAATTGTATTAGATAGTATTAGTTTTCAACAACAAACCAAACTTTGAAAGTAGTTCCTTCCCCTGGCACACCATTGCTTTCAACCTCGATTTCCCCTTGATGACGTTCAACAATTTCCTTGGCAATTGATAACCCTAATCCGGTTCCAGACACGCCAGATTTTCTCCCAACTTTACCCCTGTAGAACCGTGTAAATAGTGTTTTCAATTCTTCCGGGTCTATTCCCATGCCTGTATCTCGCACGACAAATCCTACCCATTTGCGATTATCCTGCTCTCTTTCGCAAGTACTAACACTTACAGTTCCTTTTTCTGGAGTATAGTTAAAAGCATTTGTGAGTAAAATGCTCAAAATCTGACCAATTAAATTTCGATCCGCAAAAACGAGTGGAATACCTTCCTTTGGATTTATTTTCAGTAATAATCCTTTTGATACGGCCAGACTTTCTCGGTCTTCTCCTAATTCACTAATCAACTCATTCAAGTCAAACGATGATTTGTTTAAACGCACAACTCCTTGATCAAAACGTGACAACGCCAGCAAATCTTCAATGAGGTCGGTCAAGCGGTCGGTCTCCCTTGATAAAATCACCAGAAATTCACTTATTCTATCTGGCTGTAGGTTAGCCAACTCATGATAAAGTTTGATATTGGTTAGGGGCGTCCGTAATTCATGCGACACATTTGCTACAAACTTATCCTTTACCTCCCCCAACTTTTTATGTTGTTCGTTGGCTTCAGCAAGATCATCATTCAAAATCTCAAGTTTACGATTTTTTTCCTTAATTTCCCTTTCAGCTTTTTTCAATTCAGTAATGTCATGAACGATTATCATTCTCCCCCCTGCATCTCCAACGGATGTTTGTAACTCAGAGAAATGGAATGACAGTATCTTTTCATTTTCTCCATCACCAAATACCATTTCAACAGGCTGATCTTTCGTATCTTGAATTTGCTTAATGAGCTCATTCCAAAATGGAATTACATCAAATGCTTTTTTTCCGCTAATCGAATTCGCGGGTTGATCGATAAACTCTATTGACGCGTGATTTACATCCACTATTCGATCTTGTTTATCCAGAATAATCACTGTATCCTGCAAGTACTCAACCAATCGATCCCTTGCTACCGGCACAATATCAAACAACCTATATTGGAAAAGACTCCACGCAATTACCAGATTCCCAATTGACGAAGCGATATGGGCAAGGTCAATATCATAAATTAGGTGACTGCCCACTAATGAAAAAACCACTCCTGCCAAAGGAAAGATAATGCCTATTAAAACTGAAAGAATCTGGGGACGGAATAAGGGTTGCGCGTCGAAATACCTCGCTACTATCAATGAAATCCCAAAAAGCGCTACACCAAAACTATAATAACTTATCAACCAATAAATATTTGATAGTCCATTTCCCACAATAAAGAAAGGACCTAGTGGAGTAAGCTGAATATTTTCTCGAATCAAATGATGATATCCATCCGTCAATAATAGCACCATGAACATGGTCGGCAAAATCATGAGCAACGTCCATGTTCTTAACGGATTTTTGAAATGTCGTCGAGTAAATTTTAATGAAAAGTATAAGATTGAAAACGGGCCAAACGCGACAACAAAATACTTGACATTTCCCCAAAATACCTTTCCATCATTGGATTGGGTGAGTAATTCAAGAATATAAGTAGATGTATAAATAATCTGCGTCAACACAAACCATGAAAATGCACTAGCACCAATTACGGCCCTTCGTTTCCATGAATATAACCAAACCCCCAAAGATAATGCCAATGATAATGCTATCGGCGCAAAAAATGCTATTTCAACCTTATTCATCAATTCCACACCGCAGGCACAAAACTCTGATAATTTCCAGTTGAATAGCAATTAATTTTCTGCCATAAATAGACATGAATATTATAATTTCATTCTAAAAATAAAATATTCCTTACTTAATTCTACCAGGGATTACAAAAATCTACTTTCATTCAAGTACATCAGGAACCTTCTCAGTGCTAAAATAGTTACCTGCAATCAAAGGAAAATGGGTGAGGCAATCTCACCCATTTGTGCACTTCAATACCTTATTTTTTTGCTGATAGTGAATTATTGCTGCAATTATTTTGCTAACATTCACTATACCCACAAGCATAACATTTTCGACATCCTTCTTCGTTCACCAAGGCAGCCTGACCGCAATCTGGACAAAGGTCGCCAATTTTGGGAGGTGATGATCGGTCATCATCGGATAAAGTGTTGATCAGCCTCGTTGTTTCGCCCGCATCGTGGCCATTGTCCCGATCAACTTCGCGCCAGGCAAATTCATCAAGTGAATATTGCAAGTATTCACGCAATGCCTGCGATATTCCATCAGGAAGAGAACGAACTCGATTAGGGCCAAATCCTAACGAACGTCCCCCTCCGATCCCCGAAAGTTGATGAACGATTTCATGGAGACGTTCTCGCGGCTCAATCGGCGAGGCTATCCTTAGCGTATAGGATAACAATCGCCCGATAGCTTCAGATACTGCTGCGGTATCTGATCCAGCTTTTGCAGTATTAATAAAGACCTCGAAAGGTTGTTCACCACCATTCTCATTGACGGTAATGAATGCCTTCCCTAGGGGAGTATTTACATTATAGGTAAACCCTCGTAAACGGCGAGGGCGTGGTTTCTTAGTTTTATGCCAGATCGTCAAACGGTCACTTTGCGTTAATTCCTTTGATACTTGACCTTCAGATTTTTGTTCTGCTGTTTTTTGAGTCTCAAGAACCACCTTTTGGCGTGATCCTGTTACATATACAGTTATTCCCTTGCAGCCAGCCTCCCAAGCTAGTTGATATGCCGTAGCAACATCCTCTTCTAACGCATCCGCGGGAAAATTGATCGTTTTGGAAAGGCTATTATCAACATATGCTTGCAAAGCAGATTGCATCAATACATGTTCAGTCGCAGTAATATCCTGTGAGACAACAAAAATTTCTCGCAATTGTTCAGGCAATTCCTCAATATGCTGGCATGAACCTGCTTGCATCACCGCTTCAATTATGCTCTGACGAACATCTTCTTCTAAACCTTCATCTATCAGAGCTTTTTCAAAAAATGGGCTGGTATAGGACAATTGCAAATCCTTGCCATTGTCGTTAACATGTCGGATATAAGCCAAAGCAAAAACTGGCTCACAACCATAACCTTCACACCCAGCAACAGTTGCAATTGTTCCCGTCGGTGCGATTGTTGTTTGAGCTGCATTGCGAATTCCATGTTTTTTAATGCCCCTAACGATGTTTTTCCACTCGATATTCGGTCTATTCCAAGAAGAAACATCGTGCTTGCTTTCGCTGGGAGGTTCCCACTCAAGATTATCAGGATCATAAATGCTTCCCTTGATGGCCGAGAATGGGCCTTTTTCTTTAGCCAAGTCAATACTTGTCTGCATAGAATAGTAACGAACAAATTCCATCACTTGAGCCGCAAATTTTTGGCCTTCAGGTGAACCGTATCTGACACCAACGTGGTACATCAAGTCCGCCAACCCCATGATCCCAAGTCCAATTCGGCGGGCGCGGAGCGCCGCTTCCCTCAGCTCCGGAACAGAAGGCACGTAGGCATTGACATCAACAACATTATCTAAAAACCGCGTGGCAACTTCAACGGATTGCTGAAGTTTATCCCAATCGACCCCACAATCCATCCCTAAATGTTGGGCAAGATTAATGGATCCCAAACAACAATTTTCATACGGGCCCAAAAATTGTTCTCCGCAAGGATTTGTTGCTTCAAGTTCATAGAGGTGTGGCACAGGGTTTCCACGATTAGCAGCATCTAAAAAGAGTACTCCAGGCTCTCCATTGTGGTGAGCATGGTTCACAATCTTTTCAAAAAGATCGCGAGCGCGCACCTGTTTGTACGTTTTGATGGGAATTCCATTTGCTTCAGCTTGATCCAAAGAACCAGAAAACTTTCGGTAATCGGGATGATCAACGTCAGGAAACCGCAATGACCACATATCATCGTTCTCAACCGCTTGCATGAAAGCATCTGTGATCCCAACAGAGATGTTGAAATTGGTGATCGCGTTTTCGTCAATCTTGCAAGTGATGAAATCTTCGATATCCGGGTGGTCTACGCGCAGAACTGCCATATTAGCACCTCGCCGTGTTCCGCCCTGCGCAATTTCACCAAACGCTTTGTCATAGACACTCAAGAATCCAACGGGGCCTGTTGCCTGTCCAGATGAAGTTTTGATTAACGAACCGGCTGGTCGAAGCCGCGAAAATGAAAAACCATTTCCGCCACCAGTTTGTTGAATCAAGGCCGCGTTTCGTAAGGTTTGAAAGATTCCATCATGCCAACGGCCCATATCATCACTCAAAGGGAGTACAAAACAGGCGGCCAATTGACCTAAGGGCGTACCAGCACCCGTAAAGGTTGGCGAATTTGGCAGAAATCGCTTTTCGGCAAGCAAATCATAAAACTGTCGCGCCACCTGAGAGGTATCTCCTCCCCACTGTGATTCGACGGATGCAATCTGATAGGCTACTCGCCAAAAAGTCCCCTCTACATTTTCAACGGGTTCCCCACTCTCATCACGACGCATGTATCGTCGCTTAAATACCTGATATGCATTATCTGACAAATTGACCTGACGTAATTCATCAGGAAAGGGCGGGGTCTCAATCCCGGTGTTTTCGTAAACTTGTGAATCAACAGCTTTCAAATTCATTCATCGCTCCTCTAACAATAATGAATCACATAGAGTGACATTCCCCTGAGTATTTCGATCGACTAGTTTGTTTCCAGTAAACGGTCGATCTCTGTTCGAATAGATTCCAAATCGTCTAACCCCAAATAGACAATTGCATAACGTACGTAAGCAATATGATCTAACTCTTTTAGCCCCGAGATAACCATATCACCGACCACACGCGAGGAAACCTCAGCTTTACCCATTGCTTGTAATGAAGCCTCAATTTCTCCGGTGAGACGCTGTAAATCGGATGCGGTAACAGGGCGCTTTGCACATGAAATTCGAATTCCACGAATTAATTTTTCCCGATCAAATTCCTCTCTAGTACCATCTTCTTTTACAAGTAAAGGAGTTGCCAAAATGGGGCGTTCATAGGTACTAAAACGCTGGCCGCAACCCAGGCATTCACGACGCCGACGAACACCGCCGCGTTTATCCTTGGTTGTGTCAACAACATGTGATCGGCCATTCTGGCAATATGGACATAACATAAAGAGCACCCTAAAGATACCCCCACATATAGGGGGAAACATCGAAATTAGCAGCACATATAATGGTTGAACAGGAGACATTCTAGCACGTTTGAGCTACAATATCAACCGTTCCCAGTACTATTTACCTTAAAATAAACAGTTTTTTAAGGTTAGGGAATCTGGCTTTAACCCAAACTCCCCGCCCGAAAGCATCGGCGGGGAGTCAGGGGTAAACAGACTAAAGAGATATACTGGGAGGAGGGCCAGTTCTCTTCTATTTGCTAGAGTGTCTCTTTCCCGATTAGGCTTGCACCATTAAGATCGCACACGATTCCGCAAAAATGTGGGAATATCCAAATCTTCAGTATTCAATGTGCGCGGTTTGAATTCTTCTTTTTCTGGTTGCAATTCCACTGGCTCGCGATGACGAGCAGCTCGTTCCATTATGCTCCGAGGGATACCAGAGGTTTCAAATCCTGTTGCAATAACTGTAATGCGCAGGTTTTCTCCCATATCAGGGTCAATTACCGCTCCAAAGATTAAGTTGACATCTGGATGGGCAGTTTCTTTGATTATGGCTGCAGCCTGGTTGACTTCGAAGAGGGTCAGCCCAGGCCCACCAGTAACATTGAATAGAATGCCCCGAGCACCGTCGATAGTGATATCTAATAGTTGGCTCGAAATTGCCTGTTCAGCAGCATCTCGAGCGCGATCATCGCCCGTCGCCATCCCAACTGCCATCAAAGCTGCGCCACCTTCGGACATAATCGTCCTGACATCCGCAAAGTCAAGATTGATCAAACCAGGAATGGTTATCAGTTCTGAAATACCCTGGATGCCCTGGCGCAGCACATCATCGGCAACCTTGAAGGCTTCTTGTAATGAAGATCGTTTGTCCACAATTTGAAGCAGGCGATCATTGGGAATTACGATCAATGTATCTGCCTGTTCTTTGAGGCCGGAAATCCCGGCTTCGGCAGATTTAATTCGGCGTGCACCTTCGAAGGTGAATGGTCGGGTGACAACACCGATGGTAAGAGCACCGATTTCTTTTGAAATTTGTGCAATCACCGGAGATGCTCCGGTGCCTGTACCACCTCCAATGCCGGCGGTTACAAATACCATATCAGAGCCCTTCAGAACATTGTAAAGTTCTTCAGCAGATTCTTCAGCAGCTTTGCGTCCTACTTCAGGATCGCCACCTGATCCAAGGCCACGCGTTAGCTTATCACCTATCCTTACCCGTGTAGTGGCGCGCGAAAGTGCCAAAGCCTGCGCGTCTGTGTTGACGGCAATAAACTCAACACCTTGCAGACCCTCGTCGATCATGCGGTCAACAGCATTACAACCACCGCCGCCAACACCAACCACTTTTATTCTTGCAAATGATTCGGGTTGATTCAATGTTTGCATTTTGAATTCCTCCTCGTTGGATCCATCAAAAATGGACTCCCGGTTTTTATTTTGCACATCAATGTCATTAAGGTTCATTTTTGAAGGATTCATTGATTTTACCAAAGGTCGTCCAATTTCTGTTACCAATTACCTTAAAATTAGTTAAGGCAATAATCTCCTTAAGATACCTTTCATCTTGCTCCAATCAACTGGCTCCGCTGACCGCTTGGGTCGGCGATTTGGAACAGGATAGGCTCCAATATATTCACTCATCAATATCGCCCAACGCAATAAACCCACACTTGTGGAATATGCCGGGGAGTCTAGCTGATCAATCATCCCTAACAAGCCATCGGGTTGGGCTACCTGGACAGGCATATTCAAGACTCGTTTTGCCAATCTTCGAATTCCTGATAATGCGCTAGCTCCACCTGTCAATACCATTCCGGCGGGCAATAATCCATCGTATCCGGATCGTTTTATTTCCTGGAGAACAAGGCTGAAAATTTCTTCCACACGGGCCTCGATAATAAGGCTTAACTCCTGCCGGTTTATAGTTACAGGGTTTTCCTCACCAAAGGGGTGGATATAAAATGCCTCTTCGGGATCTACTTCCATTTGCAAAGCATGTCCATGTTGAAGCTTGATCTCTTCGGCTTTCGAAACCGGCAAATGCAAACCATGGGCAATATCTGAGGTAATATGATTACCGCCAATACCTAAAACCATCGTATGCCAGACATCGCCATCGATATAAATTGCCATATCTGTGGTGCCGCCACCAATATCACAAACTACAACACCCATTTCACGTTCAGTTTCCGATAAAACAACTTCTGCAGAAGCCAATGGATTGAGAACAAATTGTGAGGCGCGCGTTCCTGCTGATTCAACGGCTTGCCTAAGGTTTTCAACTGTCGCAGCAGCGGCTGTTATCACATGCGTCTCAACCTCCAGACGATATCCATGCATTCCAACAGGCATGCGAATGCCGCCTTGACCATCAACAATGAAACCCCGTTGAATTACGTGGATCAATTCACGATTATGAGGAATAGTGATCGCACGCGCCGCTTCCACAGCCCGGTAAACATCATCATCGTCGATTGTTTTCCCAGTCACACCAACAACACCTCTACTGTTTTCAGATGAAACATGCGATCCAGCCATACTTACTAAGGCCGACTCGATCTCAAGTCCAGAAGTGCGCTCTGCTTTTTCTATTGAACGAGCGATAGCCTGACTTGCCGCGTTCATATCCACCACCGAGCCTTTCTGCATACCTTTTGATGGCTCGATGCCAACACCGAGGATGCGCAACTTCTTGTCAGCCTCAATGCGCGCAACCAGTGTGCACACTTTCGTCGTTCCTACATCTATTCCAACAATAACCGGCGCATCCATAGAATTTAGCGTTCCGTTCGATAAAATGGGGCGTGTAGAAATTCAACACTGACAATCGCAGGATGAATTCCATCCGCCTGTAACTTATTGATAACTGAAGCATAGACCTTCAGTTTCATGGTCATATCTTCATCACTCAATCCAAAATATACATCCCATCCGCTGGGATCGCGCCAACCAAATCCATGTTCTCCATCATAAAGTAACGCCGCCCCTTCCGGCAGATGATTTCCTAAAGAAAGAATTGCCGAGACCATCGCGGGGGTCATAAACACCTTTGCGGCATTTACTAATTCGGAATTCAGAGGAGATTCGTTTTCATCAGGCAATTCAAAATCAGAGGATATTGGCGCTGGAGGGTCGATTGATGCCTGAACATGGACTACCCCTAAAGCTAGTCCTGGCGGTTCGAAAGCAATTCCCTGGGAATCAACCCATAGACTAATGTCGCCCTGCTCCCATAAAATCAGGGGAATCCTTTCTTCTACCATGATCGACACAGTTGCCGGAAATTCCACCTTCACATTGGCTGCCTTCAATCCCGGGATTTGATCAATTAATTGCTGCTCAACTTTTTCTGGTTCAAGGAGAAATACTGGCTTTTGATAGACAAGCAGACTACGAGTAATATGATCTGGTGTATATTGAACCGTGCCTTCTACCTGTACATCTTGAACCAAAAATGCTGGAGAACTCCAAATAAAGTAAAGAGCGTATGACAACCCAATCAAAAGCAGGAGAGAGAATAACCGCCAACCAATTTTCAACGAGGGTACGGATGGCAGCCTCATTTCCACACCAGGGGATGGCAACGAGATATCATACCGGCGCTTGATACGTTTTTTGCGCCGATTATTTTTTGCATCTGAGCGTGGTGATCTCCGCACCATAACAGGAGCACTATCCGATAGCGAAAGGCTTTGCTTGGCACGTTTACTTCGCCTTGGATTCTGATGGCTTTTTTGGCGTCTTTCTCGGATTTTCTCAGCCCGAGAGGGAGCGTTCTGCTTTTGTGTCATTTAACTTTTTAATCTTATTTAGTCATCTCTACTATATCGCCACTCCGTGCGATCTCGCTGGGCACGGCGCTCAATTGCCAAATCAATGAGCTTATCTACTAATTGTGGATAGGGCAAACCACTGGCTTCCCAAAGCTTCGGATACATACTAATGTTGGTGAAACCAGGAATCGTGTTGACCTCATTAATAAAGAAATTACCAGTATCTTTATCCAGCAAGAAATCAACTCTGGCCATTCCCGCACAATCGATGGCTTTATACGCACGAACCGCCATTTCTCTCATTTCTTTGGATGTAATTTCTGGTATATCTGCCGGAATAAAAGCTTCTGACCGGTCATCGTGGTATTTTGCCTCGTAGGAATAGAAATCAGCCACCGGGCGAATTTCGCCAGCTACAGAGGCTTGGGGGTTATCGTTACCCAAAACGCTGATTTCGATTTCTCGGGCATTTACACCTTTCTCAACCAACACTCGGCGATCAAAGCGTGCTGCCTCCATCAATCCTTCCAATAAATCGGAACGGTTGTAGCACTTACTTACGCCTACTGAGGAGCCCATATTAGCTGGTTTCACAAATACTGGATAATTCGTCATAGCCTCAATATGATCCAACGGGGCATCCATATCTTCTGCCATATCACTGCGCAAAATAATGACTCCTTCGACAACCGGAATGTCATTGGCAATCATGACAGACTTGAAAACGCCTTTATCCATCCCCACGGACGCTCCCAAGACACCCGCACCGACGTAGGCAATATTTGCCATTTCAAACAAGCCTTGAAGTGTTCCGTCTTCCCCGAAAGTGCCGTGTAAAATCGGAACCAGAACATCAAATTCCTGCCGATAAGCGAAGGTTGAGTCATTTTTTGAATCTGAGATTTCATACAGTCCAGGTCGGGTTGGGTCTGGCAACAAAGTGGCCGGCACTAAACGAGACAAATCACCATTCAAGAAACTCTCAAGTACGTTTTCACCAACCAACCAGACTCCATCATGTGTGATACCAATCTCAGTGACGTCGTATTTCTGACGATCCATGGCGTTCAAGACCGAACGCGCCGACATTAAAGAAACCTCATGTTCGCCAGATCGGCCACCAAAAATTACGCCAACTTTTAGTTTGTCATTAGACATTTGACCAGTCTCCAACTAGTTCAATCTCTAAATCCAGTATCACGCCAAACTTCGTTTTTACCGTTCTCTGAGCTAACTCAATCAAATAGAGAATGTCGTCTGCCGTGGCATTACCTCTATTAATAAAGAAATTCGCGTGCAAATCGCTAATTTGAGCGTCACCGACTTGAGTTCCTTTCAATCCCGCCTGCTCGATCAAACGTCCAGCAAAATCATCAGGGGGGTTCTTGAACATCGAGCCCATACTAGCGCCTGGCGGCTGGGTTCGACGGCGGAATTCTGTAAATTCATCCATTTTTTGCTGCACGCTCTGGGGAGACGCAGAAGCCAAACCGAAAGAAGCAGATAAAACTATCGCATCAATTTTCTCCCGCTTCAACAGGCTTGACCGATAGGAAAATTGTAATTCTGGAGCCGAGTATTGCAGCCTGCGTCCATCTCGGTGCAAGATATCTGCCATTTGTAAACATCCGGCCACATCGTCTCCATGAGCACCGGCATTGCCAAAAACTGCGCCCCCAATCGTCCCGGGAATGCCTGCAGCCCATTCCAAACCAGACAGCCCATGAGAGGCTGCTCTACGGGCAATACTGCCAAAATTGGCGCCTGAACCCGCCCAAACCGAAGGTGACTGCATGTCTTCGGAAAATTGAATATCTCGTGCCCGATTCAGCACAACAACCTCGAGTACACCGGCATCGCTCACTAAAATATTTGAGCCGCCTCCAAGTACCACGAAAGGCGTATCTGATGCCCATAACTCATCGGCTGCAATTGCCAAATCATCTACTGAATCTACAACTACCATTGCCCGCGCCAAGCCACCAACACGAGATGCCGTGTAACGTGCCAGCGAAACATCCGTTTTTAGCTTTCCTCCAAAAACGGAGCGCAGATAGGGAATTGAAGTTTCAGCGACCATCATACTCATACTTCTACAGTGATTTAATCCGTTCAATAATTTCTGCAATTAATTCTTCAGAAAGAATGTTGAACACCTTCTCAGCTTTTTGCACATCCTCGGCATCAAGTTTTTCTTCCAACGTTTGTGTTGATCGGAGAGAAAATGAAGGCATAACTAAGCTCTCAGATTCAAAAATCCGCTTCTGGTTATCCATACAATCACTCCGTCTTGATCTCTACTTTGGTTAATTCTTCCATTACACGTTCACTTATCCAGGTTGCATCACCGGCGGACAAAACTAACACAATATCGCCCTGCTGAACTTCAGCCAAAAATGTGTCGACGGTGTTTTCTAGTGAACCAGTATACTTCGCTTGTTGGTGCTGCATAGCATCAACAAGCTGGCTGGATGAGAAATCTGCATCTAAAGGTTCCCGTGAACGATAAACTTCTGTTACCAAAACACGATCAGCATCATTAAATGCTATTGCGAACTCGTTAAAGAACAATTTCGTACGGGAGTACGTGTGTGGTTGCCAGATGGCCCATATGCGATGTTCAGAATATCGAGAGCGGGCAGCAGCCAGGGTAGCGCGAATTTCGGTGGGGTGGTGGGCATAATCATCGATGACCGTTACTCCGGCAACTTCGCCTGAAAGTTGAAATCTTCGCCCCGTGCCAGTGAATTCGCCAAGAGCCTGGGAGGCTTCTACAACCGATAATTCCATCCACTCAATTACTGCCATAACCGCCAAAGCATTTTGAACATTGTGCTCACCCGGAAGCTGCAAACTCACATGAGACATCAATTGACCATGAGCATAGAAATCGAAACTTGCACCACCAACGTCATTGGCCATGAGGCTGCTGGCATAATAGTCAAATGCATTTGAGCTAATCCCATATTTTCTAAGGATGATTTCATCCAGAGACAAATCAGTAATTGTATCTATTACTCCTGGGTCATCACCACAAACCAAAAGCGCACCTTGAGGTGGCAGATTCCCCACAAAATCCTGAAAAGCTTTGCGGAAAATTTCCTGGGTCGGGAAAATGTCGGGATGGTCATGTTCCACGTTCGTGATCACGGCAATTTTGGGTTTTAATCCCAAAAACATGTAATCGTACTCATCTGCCTCGATAACGAATGCGTCACCCAGGCCAGCGCTAGCGTTCACACCCAGATTTGTGACCACACCTCCAACAATGAAAGAGGGATCTCGACCGAGGGCTGTTAACACCCAGGCTAACATTGCCGTAGTGGTTGTTTTGCCATGAGATCCCGCCACTGCGATCCCAACTCGGTTTTCCAACAATTGACCCAAGAAATCTGCACGTTTCAGCACTGGGATGCCCTTTGCTTTGGCTGCCACAATTTCCGGGTTATCTTCCGGGATTGCCGAAGAACGAATGACAATTTCTGGGTTGCGTACATTATTGGCATGATGGCCTTCAAATACTTCAGCCCCTGCAGCCTGTATATCAAGCGCCAGGGGTGAGAGTTTCAGATCGGAACCAGTGACTGCGTAGCCGCTTTCGAGCAGCACGCGAGCAATAGCCGATAGACCAGTACCACCAATGCCAATGAAGTGCACGTTTTTCATTAGATAAACACCACCAATACAAATAGAAATGCCAAACAAATTGCGATAAAGATAATCGGCGTTGTGCTCAGCCAGGCAGGCGGCAATAGCGAGATTACCGACTTCGCTGCTTCAACCAAGGGATCTTCACCCGTAGGAGCAATAATGAAAGGTTCAAACAAATAATGGGATGAATGCATATATGACCATAAGGTACCCATGATGAGATATCCATTCACACCCCCTAGCACCAAACCCAGGAGAAAATCCTGAATCTTCTCCCTTCCGGCAGACCTTCCTAACCGTGCTAAAACAATTGGGGTTTGATAGCCAAAAAAGACGACAATGATTAAGATGGTCGTTCGCAGCCAAAACTGCGTGCGATATTCGCTCCGGGCTTGATCATTAGGGAGGCCGTTGAATTTCACCAAGTTCTCCGGCTCAATTACAATGATATCGGCCTGTTCTTCTTGGGCAACATAGCCATATTTTTTATCTAATTCAATATATGGTGTTGCAACAACCCCGATATAGGATTCCAATACCCAAATTACAAATAGAGAAAGCACAACGCTAAATACGACAATCAATTCTTTGGCCCAACCCCGTAAACCACCAATGAGTGCAAAGAAAAAGATGAAAATATAGAATACAACGGCCAGACTAATCATGAAGATTTTCCTTGTTCACTGCCATTATTTGCCAAATCAATCAGAATGTTAGCTATGGATGAAGCGGCTTCGGGGCGCGCTAACGATGCCATAGCAGCGCTCATCGTTGCTCTTCTTTTTTCATCGCGCACTAAATCCAACACAACTTTGCTAAATTTGCCCGTAAGATCAGCATCCTGCAAAAGAACAGCTGCATTTTGACGGATCATGTAATCAGCATTTACTTTCTGATATCGCCAGGCATGCGGATATGGAACCAATATGGCTGGCAAGCCAAAAAGTGGAAATTCACCCAGGCATGATGCACCTGCTCTAGATAACACCAGGTCCGCAACCTTGAAAGCCGCACCCATTTCTGCGTGAAGATATGGATATGGATAGTAACGCTCTGCCACTTCACCAGCTAAACTCTTATGCACTGGTTCAACTTCAGGCCAATTTAATTCTCCAGTTACATGTACTATTTGCATCTCGGGCAACAATTGAGGCAAAGCGGAGAATAAGGCCCTGTTGATAGAACGAGCCCCTTTACTGCCACCAAAAACCAACAATGTCACTAATTCCGGATCTAAACCAAGAGCTTTTTGCGCTTGCGTACGATCCCAATTCTGGAGCTCCTTTCGAGTGGGGTAGCCTGTCACAACCACATTGCGCTGCCTTGAATAGAATGCCAGTGAGTCTTTCGCACTCACCGTTATACGATCCGCGAAGTGAGTCAATGTTTTTAAGGCTAACCCAGGTTCAATATCCGGCACGAAAAGAGCGACAGGAATCTTCATACCAGCTAATGCCACAGGGACAGATACATAGCCGCCAGTAAAAAACATCACATCAGGTCGAAACTGGCGAAGGATATTTCTAGCGGCGAAAAACCCTTGCAGCAACTTGATCAAATTACCCGGCAATGCGCGCAAACTAACACCATGAACACCAGCAGCCGGAATAGCCTTGAATTCCAGACCAGCCTGGGAAATCAAACCTGTTTCCATGCCACCTTCTCCACCAACCCACAAAATCTCGACATCTGATTGATCAACGAGTAGCTGTTCGAGAGCGGCGAGAGCGGGGTACACGCCTCCGCCAGTCCCGCCTGCGCAAACTAACAATCGCACCGAAAGACCTCCGTGATTCTTCTACTTGCTTGGTTTCCGACATTCTAGATACATTCAACACAATACCGAGGGCAGCCATTGACATTAGCAGGCTGGATCCACCAATACTAAAAAATGGCAGCGTATTTCCAGCAAAAGGCATCAACCCCAACAACGAAGCCATATTCATATAGGCTTCCAATGTGATCCACATGGTCAACCCGGCCGCTAAAAGCGCTCCAAGACCATCTGGCGCTTGCCTGGCAATTACCAATCCACGCCAGAACAAAGCTGCATATAAGATAACTAATATTGAAGCACCAAAAACACCTGTCTCTTCGCCAACGACCGCAAAAACACTGTCTGTATGAGCAAATGGCAGCGTGGTCAGTTTCGTGATCCCACGACCAACGCCTGCGCCCAGCCAACTTCCTCTCACAAAGGCGACGAGCGAATGCATAACATGATCTGATGAAGCCAAAATATCATTCCAGCCCTCGATAAAAAACTTCACTCGATCATTATCGATCGGATTGAAGCGCAGGATGATGAAACCCAACACACCAGCGATAACGAATAAAATCGCCGTCTCGATAGCGTCGCTTCCGGCCAAGTAATACATCAATCCGCCCAGAATAAAAACCATTCCCGCAGCACTCAAATCTGGCTGTCGTAAAATAAGACCACCCATAATTCCAACGATAGCACCTAAGGGAATCAATCCAAATCCAATGTTTCCCAACTGATCTCGCTTGGCATACAACCAGACCGCAAGATATACAACAACGACAAATTTTGCTAACTCCGAGGGCTGGACGGACCCGTTCAAGAAGCTGCGCGTAACCCCTTCAAATTCTTCACCAATGATCAATACGGCCAGCAACATACCTATCGAAAAGACCATCGCCAGAATCGAAAGGATATGCCATCTGTGATAATCCATAAAGGCACAAAAAACCAACGCAACAAATCCCAACCCCAACCATCGTAATTGCCGATAAAACAAATAGGTTGGCGAGCGTTCCAAATTTTCATCCGCTTCAGTCAATTCAAGCGAGGCATCCCAACTGGCCGAATGCATCATCACCAATCCAAAACCAATCAAGGTAATCGTCACTAGGATCAAGATTACATCGAAGCTCATACGGGATGACCGACTGCCCCGTGATTTTCGTTTGGTCAGCTTAGTTCGTTGACCCATTTTCGAAACCATTCTCCTCGTTCGGCAAAATCTACAAACTCGTCAAAACTTGTTCCGCCCGGGGCAAGTAATACTATACTCCCTGGCTCGGCCACTTCGGCCGCTTTACCTACAGCTTCTCGTAAACCTCGACAAACCGCCATAGAATAGGGTCGTCCAGCAGGATTCGCACCCTTAATTGCTCGTTCAATCAAGTCTGTCGCTTCACCGAAGATAACCAGATGATCAACACGCTGTACAACCAACGCAGCCAATTCTTCCCAGGGCAGGTTCTTATCACGACCACCAACTAATAGCACTAACGGCTCATCGAATGACCTGATCGCGGCTACAGCACGTTCAGGTGCAGTAGCAATAGAATCGTTGTACCAATCGATCCCTTTCCAAGAGCGGACCAATTCCAACCGATGAGGGACTCCATGAAATTCTTCAACCCCCTTTTGCATTGATTCGATAGAAAAAGAGGCCGCTGCAGCAATCGCACAAGCTGCCAAAACATTTTTCTGGTTGTGCTCGCCTCGCAAATTTATACCATCTTGATGAAGAATTTCTTGAGCTGATGATCGATCCCAGAGCTTGATCCAGCCATCTTCCAGGAAAATTCCACGCTGACCTTCGGGGGGGCGCGACATTCCAAAGGAAATCAATTCACCTCGAACAGATTCCACCAAGCTCCAGGCCCCAGGATCATCCCGATCTAAAACAGCCGTATCGGCATAAGCCTGAAAATCAAGAATGCGCGTTTTTGCTGCTGTATAAGCATCCATTGTGCCATGCCGATCGAGATGGTTTGGAGTAATGTTCAGGACTGCGGCTATTTGAGGAGACAGCGTCATTTGTTCCAACTGAAAACTTGACAATTCCATGACAACCAGGTCATTGGCGCCCATCTCATCAACATGCGATATTAAGGGATTGCCGATATTGCCGCCAACCCAAACACGGGTCATCTCTCTAGATTCATCGGCCGCTACGGCAGCCATTTTGCCTATCAGCGATGTTGTGGTCGTCTTCCCCGCAGAACCGGTGATGCCAATCACAGGGCACGGAACGACTTCCATAAAAATTTGCGAATCATTGGAGATGGGTATCTCTCGAGATTGTGCTGCCACCACCAAAGGTAGAGTAATGGGCACACCACCCGAAATACAGACCAGATCCATACCATTCAATATATCCAAAGGATGGTCACCCAATACCCATTCCACGGCCAGGTCTTTCAACTGTTGCTTGATTTCGGAAAGCTCATCGGAAGTTCGCAGATCGTTGAGCACAACAGTAGCACCCTGATTCATCAGGTAGCGCGCTAAAGCTGTCCCCTGGCGTGCAACGCCAACAATCAGCACCCGTCTACCTTTCCAATCCATCATACCTTATGCCACCGCCAAAGCCACGCCTATCATTGCAGCAATTAAGCTAATCAACCAAAAACGTTGAACCACCTGAGTCTCGCTCCAACCAGACAACTCGAAATGGTGGTGCAAAGGAGCCATTTTGAAAAATCGTCGCCCTTCCCCAAACAGTCGTTTCGTAAGCTTGAAATATCCAACCTGGATCATCGAACTCAACGTTATGCTGACAGGAATAATGGCGATGATTGGCAATACCGCCCATTGACCTGTCATCAAAGCCACCACGGCTAGCGTAGCACCAAGGCTAAGCGAGCCGGTATCACCCATGAACAATTCAGCCGGATGAACATTGAACCAAAGAAATCCAAAAAGGGCTCCGACCAGCGTAAAGCAGAATCTTGCTACAAAGATCTGTCCTTGCAAGATGGCTATGCCACCATAGGCAACGAAAGCTGTTGCAGCAATCAATCCAGACAACCCATCCAGGCCATCCGTCAAATTCACAGCGTTAGAAAATCCCACAATGATGAACATAGCGATGGGGATATACCAAAGGCCTACCTTGAATTCAATATGGAAACCAGGTAAATAAAGATGCGGCGCATCCAAAAGCTGATACAAAGCGTAAGAAGCCCAAAATGAAATCAAAACCTGGACAATGAATTTTGTTCGTGCACGCATCCCCTCACCACGCCGTTTCCCACGTAATCCTGCCCAATCATCCACAGCGCCGAGAATGGCATATGAAATCATTACGCCTAATGGCAGTAAGACAGAATTTCCTAAGAATTCTGTAGGGCCGATCAAAGAAGCCGCATTGAGCAAAATTGTGATCAAAGCAACAGGCAAGACCACCATGACGCCGCCCATCGTTGGGGTCCCAATCTTGGAGAAATGTCTCTCGGGTCCATCCATGCGAATTGTTTCGCCCACCTTGAAATTCCTTAATATGCGCAACAACGGACTTCCCCAAATGACAGTCAGCAAAAAACTGAACCCTGCCAGCGCCAGTGAAACGGTGGTTGAGTTCATTGGCGCGCCTCCAAATTAGCCACAATTCGATCCATGTGCATGCCTCGCGACCCTTTGACCAGGACGATATCATCATCACGCAAGATATCGCGCAGATGATCAACCGCTTGTTGAGCATTTTCAAACTCATTCAATTTTTTCAGAGGAAAGCCAGTCTGACGAGCAGCTTCGGAAATTGTTTGGCTTCTCTCCCCAATGGTGATCAATACATCGGCAACGGATGCAGCCCGAATACCAACTTTCCAGTGTCCGCTGTATTCATAAGGCCCCAATTCCAGCATATCACCTAACACAGCAACTTTTCGGCCCTTCATTTCAGAAAGCATGTTTAGTGCTGCCAATGTTGATTGGGGGGACGCGTTATAGGTATCGTCCAACAATAATGCCCCACTGTCAGACCGCACAGCTACGAGACGCAACTGTGTATGACCCGAACGCAAACCATTGATGATTTCTTGCCAGGTCATTCCCTCCACAAGCCCAACAGCTGTGGCTCGCAAAGCGGTGTGAACGGAATGGCGTCCGATTAATGGCACACGCAAATGGAGAACCTCGCTGCGGTAGTGCAATCGAAATCGAATTCCATCTAAACCCAAACCTTCTACTTGGTCGGCCCAAAGATCAGCCTGTGGGTCTAGACCATAATAGAAAACCTTGGCCTGGGTTTTCTCGGCCATTTCTTTTACCCAGGGATCATCCAAATTCAAAATGGCCACTCCATCTGGGGATGAAGGCAAGGCCTCGACCAGTTCAGCCTTTCCTTTGGCTATGGCCTCCTGTGAGCCAGCTCGTTCAGCATGTACGGTGCCCACATTTGTAATTACACCAACCTGAGGTTTAGCCAGATCACAAAGGAGGGCAATTTCTCCAGGTACATATAACCCCATTTCCAACACGGCTCGGCGGTGTCCTGGACTCAATCGCAACAATGTCAATGGCAATCCAATTTCGTTGTTTAGATTGCCTGCATTCTTTAGCGTACTGAAGCGCTGCTCTAATACTGTTGCGACCAATTCCTTGGTCGTCGATTTGCCCACACTGCCAGTAATTCCTATAACCCGGATATCATACTGATCCCGCCAGAATCCAGCAATTTGTTGCAATGCTTTGAGCGTGTCTTCTACTCGCAAAGCGAATGGAACATCATGCGGCGAATCAAATGATGAATTCTGACCTGTGCGTAAATCCAGGACGGAAATCTCTTCTGGCAAATCTCGCTGTACTAATGCAATACTGGCTCCCTGATCAAAGGCAGCACCCACAAAATCATGGCCATCAACTTTTTCTCCGGGCATGGCTACAAATAGTGCACCAGGAATTACTTGCCGCGAGTCAATAACAGCATCAGTTATTACCTGATTTGCCCAAGGTGGCCTTTTATCGACCAGAGCACAAAGAATATCTACCAAAGTAAGCATAGTACTAATCTATTCCGCAGCCATGCTCAAACGCACTACATCAGGAGGAATATCTAATAAAACTACCAATTGATCCACTGCATCTCGGAAAATTGGTCCTGTCACAAGGGAAGCCCATGGGGATACAGTAGGCTTATTCAACCAGATGTAAACCATAAATTGAGGGTCATCAACCGGTGCCCATCCAATAAATGATGTGTTCGTAAGATGAGTATCATAAATCGTACCGGTGCCAGTCTTTCCAGCAACTCCATAATCATTACTCATTTCTGTATAGGATTCGCTTTCAACAATTGTTGCCAGCATTTCCGACATTGTACGAGCTGTTTCAGCTGAGATGGGGGAGCCAGCAATTTCTGGATCAATCGTATAATGATGACCCTGATTGATGACCGCTTTTAGAATATGAGGCGTTACCATATTCCCTTCGTTAGCAACAGCCGAAACAGCTCTCAACATCTGCAAGGGGGTAACATTAATACCCTGTCCGTAAGAATTTGTCGCAAGATCAATTTCTCGCCAATCGGAATCACCTGGAGTTCGAAACAGCCCTGAATATTCTCTGGCCAACTCAATTCCAGTTGGTTGGCCAAATTGGAACGCCTTAACATAATTATAGAAACGAGTAGGGCCTAACAAATCTACAGCGACATGAGCCAGACAAACATTCAACGAATGCTCCATACAGGTCGTCATAGTTTGCGGCCCCCATGCACCACTATTCCAATTGCGAATAACAAATCCATCAATAGGAAAGCCACCTTCATCAACAAATCCTGTTTCTGGAGTGGCTACACCAGCATCCAGAGCAGCCGACATTGTGATGATTTTGAACACAGATCCTGGCTCATAGATATCCAATGCCATATTGAAAACATGACCTTCCTGGAATGTATTTTCAATCTGCCAATCACCAAAAAGATCCATCCTCGGGTTTGATGCCATTGCAAGGATTTCGCCGGTTTTTGGATGCATGACAATAATCGTTCCAGAGAAAGCCCCGCTCTTCTCAATGTGTGTATCGAGAAGGTCTTCCATGCTATCCTGGATTTCGCGATCAATGGTAAGAACCAGATCGGCTCCATCTGGAATATTGGGTAGTTCTAATGCTCGGTAAGGATCGGTGGGAATTCGCTCTTGCTTTTTTACGCCAGATAGCAGCCAGTGTAATTCCTCTTCCACCCCATGAATACTGACCCCTTCCTTGTTTACGAAACCCAGGAAATTTGAGCCAAGATCACCTTCAGGGTAGCTTCGATCTAATCGGGGGGTTATTACTAATCCACTCAAACTGTGCTGCCAACCACTGGTACTAACACCAGCTTCTTCGGGTTTATCAGATATATGCTCCTTTAATGCCAGGAGACTTTGGGCATCCTCATAGGGAACAAAGTAGTACAGGGTTATGTGTTTTTGATCTTCTTCTGCCGGATTTCTACTGGCTTTTTCAAGTACATCTTGATATTCCAACCCAAGCTCAACGCTGGTAGCCAGAGCTATTGTTTCCGGATTCCTGACATTGTTCAAGTCAATCGCCACTTCATAAATAAGTTGGCTGGCTGCCAATAGACGACCCTTGCGATCAAAGATATCCCCGCGTTCTGGGACAAGTGTAAGCAACTCAATGCCATCATCCTCTTCAACTTCCGAAATCACTTCATTGGGCGGGCCCACTTGAATCTGAACCAGACGCGCAATAATTGCCAAACCAACAAAGGCAAAAGCAATTCCTGTACTCAAAAAGCGAAATCCGAGGTTAGGATTCATGGCAGTGAATTTTCCAAAGATACTATTGGTCTCCGAAATTGCTTAGAAAACCAATCTACCCAGGTCTCCGTAAATGCAGGAGAAAGCTCAGGCCTGCCTACATTTACGGCCTGACTGGCAGGCAACAAGTCCATTACTGTATTCCCGGCATAACCAGGAACTTCAACATAAATGATATCTTCCTTGGTTGCTGGCCGGAAACCCATGTCGATTGCTCTTTGCTTCATCGTCGCCACCGAAGTCAACGTTGCAATCCGCGATCGCATATTGGCAATTTCCAATTCCAAGGCTTCAGCCCGCAATCTATTTCGTTGTATTTCTTTCCCAACAGCCGCGGTTTGTGAAGTAACGCTAATAAAAATACTGGCCGCTACCAAGAAAACCACCAGAATTGATAAAAAAGCACCAATTATCTGGAGCTGTTTTCGCCAGGGAGCTTGTGAATAGGCTTGCGTGAAATTTCGAAGATGGTCCATATTTTCGAATCACTTCTTTGCTTGGGTAAGCATCCAGTAAAATTCCATCAACAGATGGCATGCAAGTCTCATGCCCGTTTCACGTCACAATTTCTCTACCACTCGTAATCGAGCACTACGCGCCCGAGGGTTTTTAAGAATCTCATCCTGATAAGGAAAAATGGGCTTACGAGTGATTCTCAGGATACTCGCACGGTGTTCACAAGTACACACTGGTCTCTCAGGTGGGCAGATGCAGTCCTGACTTTCCTTTCGAAAAAACTGTTTCACTAACCGATCCTCCAAAGAATGGAATGATATTACAGCAAGCCGGCCCTTCGGGGCTAATGCTGACACGGCTGTAGGAAGAATCTTTCGCACAGAATCAAGCTCATCGTTCGTCGCAATTCTAAGCGCTTGGAAAGTGCGAGTTGCCGGATGAAGCCGCGATTTACTTTTGGGCATAACTTTAGTAATTATCTCGGCCAACTGGTGAGTAGATTCTATTGGTCGAGATTTAACAATCGCCCTGGCGATCCTGCGAGAACGCCGTTCCTCTCCATAGCGATAAATTAAGTCAGCAAGGTCATTTTCATCCAAAGAATTGACTATATCTGCCGCATGAACATCACTTTCCGGGTTAAACCTCATGTCCAAAGGGCCATCAAAACGAAATGAAAATCCTCGTTCTGGGGTATCCAACTGCATTGAGGACAACCCCAAATCCAGAACAATACCATCAACTTCTTTCCAATTGAGCCGCCCAAGTTGCTGTTTTAATGTAAGGTACGAGGCATTGATCAGAGAAACTCGACTCCCGAACGGCGTCAGATTTTTTTGTGCCAAATCTAATGCCTGGGGGTCAAGATCCAAGCCCAATAGCTGCCCTGTTGGTGAGCTACTTTCTAATAATCCTCTTGCATGCCCACCCGCACCGACTGTACCATCCACATAGAATCCTCCATCGCGAGGCCGCAATGCGTGTATAATTTCTTGGTAAAGTACTGGTTCATGCATCGTATCTTATATTGTTAGTGGCCTTAATAGCTGGAGAGAGATTCTGTCCAAACTATCCAACTACCCAGCAAAAACACGCCTTACAGGTCTAAGTCAACAAACCGCAGGGAGTTAGCATCTACGTTGCCCAATAGAGTAACCTGACTACCCCAAGCTTCGGGCGACCAAATTTCAATCGCCTCTCCCACACCAACTATTACCACCTCGTTAGCCAATTCAGCCACATCCCGCAAAAATTGAGGAATCAGAATTCGGCCGACGCTATCCAATGCAACCTGGCTCGCAGAAGCAAAAACCAATCTTCGCAGTTCGCGTGCCGCGGGATCGGTAGTATTCATCTGACTAAGCTTGTCATAAACAGAACGAAATGCCAACTCGGTCAACAATCGTAAATTTTGGTCAAAACCCTGAGTTAAATAGGCGCCATTCGACAACTCTTCCCGGTATTTCGCGGGAATTGTCAATCTTCCTTTATCATCGAGCGAATGACGGTACTGACCCAAAAACATTTGTTCTAAAACTCCATTAACAACCGCACGCCGGTTTCCCGGCGCGCCACTTCATACCACTTCTCCCCACAATCACACACAGTATATACGAAATATCCCTTAAATGCAAGTGAAATTGTCCGAATTCCCCCGCATTTTTCCTTGCAGTTCTTTTACAAATTCGTGTTTAATTATGCCTATTTTGGATAAAAAACGGTCAAATTAAAATGGCTATTCACGATTTCATCGCAAATAGCCATCCGTTAATATCGATTGTTTGAAAAAGAATCTTCTTAGTTTGCTGCGGCCTCGCTACCAACCAGGGTTTGCTCCTCCACATAGGCCTGAGACTCTTTTACCTCCAGCTTCGTAGAGAGATATAATGCGATCACCAGCATAGCAATTTCTAAGGCAAACACGGTCGCATAGGCTGCAAAAGCATTGCCTCCCGTTACGCCGCGCACCAAATCGACAATTCCACCACCCATCAAGCTGCCGAAGGCATGCCCTACCATATTAGCCACACCCCATACGCCCATCAACATACCCGCTCGGATGGCGGTAGTGAAGGAAATAACCCCTGTAAGCATTCCAGCTCCAGCCAGCCCTGTTCCGAGTCCCATAACAAAGACCAATGCTCTAAAAATACCAGGACTTCCCATCACCCCTGTCACAATCAATCCAATGAAAACAGCAATGCTGGAAATCATTCCTATCCGCATCAGGCGCATGTAACCCAACACTTTGATCAGAATTGCCCCGGAAAGCAGCATTGAAATCATCACACCCACCCCCCAAAAGGCTGTCAAACGGGTAGTATCACCAACGGACATATCTAACACGAGAGCGCCATAGGGCTCCAGAAGCACATCTTGAGCCAGAGTCCCCACAAAAGTAAAGAAAACCAATACAAAAAAGGTTCGAACCTGGGGATCAACAATAACATAATCCTTGAGAACCCGGCTGAAAGGAATCTCTTTCGCTTTTTCGGCCGCGGCTTGCAATTTCTCGTCGCGCGGCTCCTGCCAGAGAGCAGCAAAGGTCGCTAAAATCAACACGATTATAGCAACCCCAATAGCAACGCTTACCAAGCGAGCTGGATCGTATTCTTCAAAAGCAGAACCCAGACCGCCTGCACCCATCACCAAACCCAGCAAGGTAGCTACTTCATAAAGGGTGATAGCGCGAGCTTTTTGATCCCCGCTAAAACGGTCGGACAACAAAGCCTGGAAAGTATTGTGCCCCAAATTGCGACCAATCCCATATATAATGAAGGCTACCAAGCCACCCACGATCAGTACCGCGGATGCTTGTGCTATTTTGACCGATAACATCGTTGCCGAAATTATACCCAGTCCAATTATCAGAGCACCCAGGACAATGTAAGGCTCCCGGCGGCGACCGAAAATGGGGAATCCATCCGAACGGTATCCTAACCAGACTCGCACAGGCGATACCAGCAATGGCACGGCAAAGAATAGCCCGACCAAGGAGGCGGGAAGGCCCATATCAGCGATCATGACGCGGTTCAAAGTACCACCGATCAAAGCACCGCTGAGGCCATAGGCAATCGGAAAGAAAGCCAGCCGGATATTATTAAGAATACGTCCTACAGTTTTCATAATTTCTTCCTCTCATAAAAGTGAATTTTTACAAAAACATCTCAAAGGGTTTCGAGATGATTCAACACATTTCTGGCTGCTTCTTGTCCCTGGCGAATGCAATCAGGAACACCAATACCACGATACGAACTTCCCGCCAGAAAAATCCCAGGAAGTAATTTCTTTTCAATTTCGGCGACAAGGTCGAGATGACCAACATCTGCCTGAGGAAACGATCTGGGCCAACGGAAAATCACCGTGTCGATGGGTTCAGCCCGAATTTCTAGCAAGTCAGCCAATTCTTGTCGTACAATTTTTATAAGCTCAGCATCATTCCAATCGACAATCTCAGGTGCACCACCACCTATAAACACCCGCACAACCATGTATCCTTCTGGCGCCCGCGTTGGCATTTTCAATGAAGTAAAGGTTACAGCATCAATCTGCCGATTTTCCCGGCGAGGCACCATCATGCCATGAATGCGCTGTGACATAGAAATATCGTGCACCCGAAAAACCAACGAAATCGTACCGATGTTTTCATGGCGAATACGAGACATCAATCCTGCCACTTCGACACTGGCGTTAGCCAGCATTTGCGCCGCTGAATTGGCCGGGGACGCTATGATCAATGCATCGGCTGGAATCTCTCCATTTTCGGTCTGAACACAATATCCACTTTTGGTAGCTTCAATCAGTTGCACTTCTGCACTCAAGCGTAAATCACCATTCAAATTATCTGCAATGGCAGTAACCAAATCTTGGGCACCGTTTTCAAAAGCGATAAAACGGGGTGGTTTTTCTACACTATTTTGGCTTTTTGCCTCTCGCATGCGCCCCAATGCCCCTTTGAACAGACCGCCATATTCGGCCTCCATCTCGCGCATGATTGGAGAGGTTGTCAGGATACTTTGCCGATGAGGATCCGTGTTGTAGATTCCAGCCAGGATGGGCCCAATGAACTTTTCCATGGCTTCAACGCCCAATCGCCGGCTGGCAAACTCAGCCAGGGACTCATCTTCATCATCACGCTTTGGTTTGACTAAGGGTTCAGCCAACATGCGCAGCTTTCCACGGGCGCTCATCAACGGGGATCGAATGAAGGCCACAGGACTAAGGGGCACAGCAACAGGTTGACCATTATCGAGCACAAACATGTGACTAGTCTCGCTGCCAGGATCCACCACTTTATCCTGTACCCCAACTTCTTGAGCTAATTCCCACACATCAGGCTTGCGCGTCACAAAGGATTCAGGACCACCATCGATGATGATTGCATCTCCTTCTTTTGTGGTGATTCTTTTTGTAACGACCTTACCACCCCAATAATTTTCCCGCTCTAATAGAGAAAAACTAACTCTACCTCGGGCGTGTTTCTGCAACTCCCAGGCTGCACTCAGCCCTGTGATGCCACCACCTACGATAACAACGTTTTTTTTGTCCATCATAAAATAATATCTGATTCGGAGATAATTTTTGCCAAAGCTTTCACATGTTCCTGGCGATCATTTAGAGCAGGGACATATTTAAAAGTCCTGCCACCCGATTCCAAGAACAGATGCCGTCCCTCGTTTTTGATTTCTTCCAAAGTTTCCAGACAATCCACAGCAAACCCTGGGCAAACTACGCAAATATTTCCAAGTCCTTCTCGACCCCACGATTCCAAAACCTGATCGGTATAAGGCTGGAGCCAGGCCTCGGGGCCAAAACGAGACTGGTAAGCCAATGACCAACGCTCCGGTTCCATGTTCAGATGTTCAGTTACCAGGTCAACCGTTTTTTTGCAGTGTTCTTCATAGGGATCACCATTTCGGACATATCGGTGCGGTATTCCATGGAACGAAAACAGTAACTTTTCGTTCTCACACACCAAAGGGCGTATGCTCTCTGCCAAAGCATCGACATAGGCTGGATGATCATGATAATCACTAATGACTTGAATAGACGGAAACCAACGCAAGGCCCTTAATTCGGCAAAAACAGCTTCTAAAATTGTGCCGGTTGTTGTACCCGAATATTGTGGAAATAAGGGCAATACGATAATCCGGCTCACGCTCAATTTCCGTAACTGAGCCAGTGCTGCAGCAATTGAAGGGTTGCCATACCGCATGCCGATTTCAACTTGAACAGACCCCAGAATTCGTCCTGCTAATTCTTCCTGGAGCTTTTGTTTCAAATGTTGAGAAATTGTGATGATCGGAGATCCATCCTCAGACCAAATGCGCCGATAAAGCTTCGCCGAACGCCGAGGACGCACGTTGAGAATTATCCCGTATAACAAAGGCATCCATATCCAACGTGGATAATCAATCACACGCCGATCCATTAAAAATTGTGCCAGGAATCGACGTACCGCCCAGTGTGTGGGAACATCCGGGGTGCCGGTATTTATTAATAAAACGCCATGAGATGGAGGGGAAATAGTTTGTCCTGTACCTTTATTCTGCATCTGCGGAATGCGCTCCGGAATACCAATAATGATTGCATTCTACCGAATCAATATGTTCAAGGATATGTAGTTTTTTGTAGTTTTGAGTTAAGTCTTGATAAGGAAATTTTTCACATATTTGGACTTATATGGTCCCAATAGGGGCCTTTATACCCTGCTTTTCCCGCTTATCTAGGTTTCAATTTGCGCATCGTATCCATAACGCCATCCACCCAAGCCTCCTGATAAGCATACCGCAGCACTTCGGGCAATGGGTGCAATCGCCGTTCAAGTGTCAATGGCCGCTCAGCCCAAACACGATTGACTATGAAATTCTCATCTTTGCGAACACCCTTGGTGTCAAACAAAAGACCGATAAATGGTTTCTGAATTCTGATTGAAAATAGCAGTCCACGATCCACTCCAAAGGCCGAATTCGGGAAGGAAAAAGGCACAATTTCTTGACCGGTAATCTCTTGCACCTTTCGACAAGATTCGACAATTTCCTCTTCGATCTCAGCTTCGGACAAATCGATCAATTTACGATGCGATTTGGTATGCGCGCCAAAAGTAAAGCCCTCAGCGTGCATTTGTTGGATTTGAGCAGTCGATAAATAAGGCTTCTTTTCATCAAGAAATGTCTGCCAATCGACTCCTATTCGCTGGCAAACATCATCAATTACAATCTCATCGGGCAAGCGCAATTCTTTGAGCCATGGCACAACTTCATCTAGTGAAGCCACTTTTGGAGCAATTCCATCCAGTTTTGAAATATCTTCTGGATGGACGCGCAGATGGTCGATACACAATGAAACTTTATTCCGATAAAACATGGCCTGATTATCGATCCAGTCTGTTGCAACAAAAAAAGTACACGGTATAGACCGATCTAATAATAGCGGCCGAACCACTGAAAAACATTCTACAAATCCATCATCAAATGAGAGATGAATGGCCCTCGGAGGCAATTCATCTTGCCCGGTTCGGCTGGCATGGATTTGGGAATAAGATACAAACTGAAAGTGCTCTTGAAGATAATCCAATGCCCCTTCAAAATCATCCACGGGCACTATGGGATACAAATGCCTGGCATGCTCCATGAATTCACTGGAAACAGCATGATAAAAGAAATCGATATTATTTCGTCGTAGCAGCCATGGGTATACACGCTGGGGGATAAGGCTAGCGAAAAACTCAAGTAGCTTCGTAATGATATTGGTCATAACATTCCCTTTTTGGGTTAGGAAAAAGACATGTCGCCGTCCACTAAACGAAGTGCAATATGTTCCCAAGCCTGAGCTAGTGGACTTGGTTCTTTCTTGGGCATACATTGATAAATGCGCTCTTTTCTGTTTAACAGGATCTTTCCTAAAATACTCCTATTTAATTTATTTACGGCTTCTTGAGGCAATTCTATTGTGTCAGCCTGATATTGCTTGCCATGCTCAATGGCCAATGCCAGTAAATAGCGCTGATCAGACTTAATCGTAAAACAATAATCCAGGGTTCTCAGTACAACCATATCCCCTTTTTGCGAAATGGAATAAACCACAAATCCAAGGTATTCATCATCCAGGGAGTAGATTTCGTGTGTCAGGAAGCGATACATGGGACGAGTATCACTGAAGAAATAATCCATTTCTTCGGTTACAGATTGACCAGTTTCGATCACCCAGGGATATTCAATCATCCAGTTGACTGCATCAATACCGCGATAAAGTTCAACGTTCGGACGCAGGGCAGGGGTGGTCGGCTCTTTGGAGATTCGCTCCACATCCCGAACTTGGGCTCCTGCTAAAACTTTCCTTTGAGGGCCAATCAGCAAGTTATAAAAAAGGCGCTTCAAGGGTTTTTGAAATAATCCATCAATTCGCTTGGTTAGATCTGTCTCGATTTTGATGGTCTTATCGATGGGCAGCAAATGCAATACTTTTCGATAAGCTCTGCGCAGCCAGATCAGCGGGTTGAGGTTGCCCATGCCTGTTGAATCCAACCAGTAATAAATTAGCGGCGGGCGCTCCCAGAATCCATATTTCCGGCACACTTTTCGAGCGTGTACGCTGCCCACGATCAAATAATCCTGATCGAGGCATAAGGCTTCAGCCATCAACTGCGCCCCCACCCCGCGACCGCGCACCTTCGACGAAACGGACCAGGTGGTAAACCAATTCACCTTGGAGAACTCCTCCCCGTTGCGGAGAAGCAGCGGTAAAATGCCGAAATATCCCACCACTTCATCATCTCCATCGATGGCAACCAACAACCCGACATCTTCTTTGGCGGCATAGGGATTATTAGCATGGGCAATCGCTCGCTGCATAGTGATGGGCACGAACTGCCCAGGTTGTGAATCGCTTAAAACACGTTCAGCAAAATCGTGCAAATCTTTAACTTTAATATGTTCAAAGCGAATATCGTTTTCCGTCATAACTGTTTTAGTTTAATATGTGCAGGATGGATTGCACCTGACCCAAATAGCTGCGCCCAAATATGTACAGATGATTCAATAAATGGTAGAGATTGTAAATCGGGAAGCGGGGTCGATAACCTGGCTCCAGCGGGCGGACTTCCTGATATGCGTTGATAAACTCTTCCGGGAACGAGCCGAAGAGCGTCATCATGGCCAGTTCAGCCTCAGCCCAGCCAAAATGCGTGGCCGGGTCAATGATTGCTGGATCCCCATTTGCATCGGTCGAGATATTGCCACTCCATAAATCACCATGAATGAGCGCAGCCGGCTGAACAGGCACCAATTCAGGCAAACGAGAAACCAAGGCTTCTACTTTTTTGTAATCAGAGGCGCCTAATAAATTCCGTTGCTGGGCAAGATTGGCAATATACAAAAGTCGCTGTTCCCCAAAGAATACATATCCATCATCGGTCCAGGGATTTGGCTGGGATGTGCTGCCAATGTAATTGTCATGAGAAAAGCCAAATTGATCATTGGGGTAGTTATGCAGTGCCGCCAGGCGCCGTCCCAGCTCTGGCCAGAAATCCTTTCTACGATTTGCAGGGGCCAAATCCTGCATCAGAATGAAATTCTTACCAAACAGGAAAGGCTTGGGAACAATTGGACCATCACTAACCCGCAAGGCCGTTAAACCTTCTGCCTCCCTGGCAAACATATCGACTGGGGCAGATTGATTGGTCTTCAAGAAGAAACTAGAACCCGCCTCGGCTTGCAGGATCATACCATTATTAATGCAACCACCCCCAACGGCGCGTTTTGATGTGATCGTGCCGAAGTTATTATCTTTCAGCCAGTTATGAACAGCTTGAGGAATCATACTCTGGTGCAAGTAGACAAGTATTCTTGCTAATCTTCCAATCTACCCTCTTCCAAAGCATCCAATAAACCCTGACAGGATCGCTTGACAATCTGAAAAACATCTTCGAAACCATCGATGCCACCATAATATGGGTCAGGAACAGGAGCATTGGGGCTGCCTTCGGGATCAAATTCGCGCATCTGATGAATTTTGGCAACATGCGCTTCATCTCTGGCCGTTCTTTGCAAATCAGAGCGGTTGCTTGAATCCATTGCGATCACGAAATCAAAACTATCGAAGTCCCTTTGTTTGAACTGGCGCGCGCTGCCATCGTACTGGAAACCATGTCCTGCAGCGACCCGTCGCATACGCCGGTCGGGCTGTTCTCCCACATGCCAGCCAGATGTACCCGCTGAATCAACAGCATACTTTTGGGACAGGCCAGCCTGCTCGGCCAGATGCCGGAACATACTTTCAGCCAGGGGGCTGCGTACGATATTCCCCAAACAGACAAAACAAATTCGAGTTGGTTCTGTCAAATCGAACCTCCATACTAATAAATTTCTGAAAATTCCCCCCAATCCTACCATAAAAAGACAGCCGACGGCTTTCGCTATCGGCTGTCTTTTTGATCTATGGAATCTAAGCAACATCCAGCAAGAAATAAGCCGAGAAGTTCAACTTCTTGGAAAAGTTGAACTTCTAATTCGGAAAATATTTTAAAATCTACCCATCACGGCTGACGGCATCCATCACCGCCACACCGGCAATATTAACGATATCACTGACATCATCGCCTGTTTGCAAGACGTGCACCGGTGCACCAACACCTAAAAGGATTGGGCCGATCGCCCGCGCCCCACCCAACCGAGCGAGCAGCTTGTAAGCAATATTCGCTGCTTCCAAAGAGGGGAAGATAAGCACATTGGCATCCTTTACCTGACTAAAAGGGAAGCGCTGGTCGATAATCTCGGGTACCACCGCCGTATCGGCCTGCATCTCACCATCCACAACCAGATCGGGGTTTTTTTCGCGGATCAAACGCAACGTTTTTTGCACCTTCTCCGAATGGGGGTGCTTGGTACTGCCGAAATTTGAAAAAGAGAGCAAAGCTACCCGCGGCTCGATTTCAAGTTGTTTGGCGAAGTCAGACGCCAAAACTGCAATTTCGGCCAGGTCCTCAGCCGATGGATCGATGTTCACCGTAGCATCGGCAAAGATATATACCCGGTGATTTACCACCATAATATAGGCTGCGGCGGCGCGATCTGCACCAGGGCGAGTATGGTGAATTTGGAGAGCGGGGCGCAATACCTCCGGGTATTGATACGTGAGACCAGACACAAAGGCTTCCGCATCACCCAATTTGACCATCATGGGGCCTAATACATTGGGCTCTTTGACCAATTCTTGAGCTTCCTGGATGGTGATGCCCTTGCGCTGCCGTAGTTCATAATAAGCCTGGGCATATTCGTCGATCTTGTCGAAAGTATCGGGGTCAACATTGTTGGGGCAACATCGCAACCCAAGGGCTTCAACCCGTTGGTTGATGTATTCAGGATTACCTATCAGAATTGGTTCACCAATTCCTTCCTCTTCAACCTGTGCGGCGGCTCGAATGATCTTATCCTGTTCGCCTTCTGCGAAAACCACACGTTTCTTAGGAGACGCCATCTTGGCCTTATTCATAATGTAACGGCGCACGCGCTGGCCCATACCTTGTCGGTAGACCAGTTGTTCACGATACTCATCCAGATCGATTTCTTGCCGAGCCACCCCTGACTCCATGGCTGCTTTAGCAACGGCTGGGGCTTCCCAGATCAACACACGCGGATCGAGAGGCTTGGGGATAATATATTCGGGCCCCAATTTCATACTTTCAACGCCATACGCCCGCAATACGCTATCTGGAACGTCTTCTTTGGTCAGGGCCGCAAGAGCATGCGCTGCGGCCAGTTTCATTTCGTCATTAATCGCGCTGGCACGCACGTCCAAAGCCCCGCGGAAAATGAAGGGGAAACCCAAAACGTTATTGACCTGATTGGGGTAATCCGAACGCCCTGTTGCCACAATCGCATCCGGGCGGACTTCTTTGGCCAAATCGTATTTGATCTCCGGGTCGGGATTGGCCATCGCAAAGATGATCGGCTGGTCAGCCATGGTCTTGACCATCTCAGGTGTCAGTACGTCCGCCACTGAGAGGCCGTAAAAAACGTCGGCTCCTCGGACTGCGTCTGCAAGCGTGCGAGCATCAGTCTCCGGGGCAAAGCGCTCTTTGTATTTGTTCATTCCATCTTCACGGCCCTTGTAAATCACGCCTCGGCTGTCAACCATCAAGATATTGTCCCGTTTGACACCCAGTTGCACGGCCAAATCTGCGCAGGAAATCGCCGAAGCACCAGCCCCCGAAATGGCAATTTTGATCACGCCGATATCCTTGCCCACAACTTCCAGGGAGTTCAGCAACCCAGCCGAAGAAATGATCGCCGTTCCGTGTTGGTCATCGTGGAAAACGGGGATGTCCAACATTTCCTTCAGTGTTTCTTCGATATAGAAACACTCCGGCGCTTTGATGTCTTCCAGGTTGATACCGCCAAAGGTGGGCGCTATCGCTGCCACAACGCGGATCAATTCATCGGGATCGTGAGTGTCCACCTCGATGTCGAAAACATCAATATCCGAGAAGGCTTTGAACAGCACGCCTTTGCCTTCCATGACCGGCTTGGAAGCCAAAGCTCCCTGATCCCCCAGACCAAGGATGGCGGTTCCATTGGAAATTACAGCCACCAGATTGCCTCGGGAGGTATATTCATAGGCCAGGTTGGAGTCTCCTGCAATCTCCATGACTGGAATCGCCACGCCGGGTGAATAAGCCAGAGAGAGATCACGCTGGGTCTCTAAAGGTTTAGTCGGTAAGATAGCGATTTTGCCAGGTTTGCCGTCTAAACGATGGTATTCCAGGGCATCATCACGAGTTATTTTGCTCATTTTCATCTCCTTCGAAACAGGAAAAAAATCAAAACCAATAAAACTTTTCCAATACTGAACTATAACACTGAACCAGAGATTCGTTACTGCTCCTGCTTCAATTATTAGCTTTTCTTCATTAAAAACCAGGTAATATCTCCATCTGCTTTTCAAATTGTCTATACCTTCCATTATTAACCCAACCATGTTAAACTGTAAACACTTTAAGAATTTAAGGAGAAGACAACACCGTGAGCGAAGAGAAGCGGGCTGCCCTCGATAATGCTCTAGGTGATATCACCAAAAGGTTTGGCGAGGGGATGATCATGAAGTTGGGCGATGCGCGTCATTTGAGTGTCGACGTCATTCCCACAGGGTCCCTTTCCCTAGATATCGCTCTCAGTGTGGGTGGCATACCCCGGGGCCGCGTGACGGAAATTTATGGCCCTGAATCTTCTGGCAAAACGACGATCACGCAGCACATCGTTGCTGAAACCCAAAGACTGGGCGGTACGGCAGCTTTTATTGATATGGAGCATGCCCTCGACCCAGTCTATGCTGGAGCATGCGGTGTAGATGTCGAGAATCTGCTCATCTCCCAGCCCGATATGGGCGAACAAGCCTTGGAGATCACCGATGCTTTGGTACGCTCGGGAGCAGTCGACGTCGTTGTGATCGATTCGGTGGCAGCTTTGGTACCCCGTGCGGAGTTAGAAGGGGATATGGGCGACTCCCATATGGGGTTGATGGCTCGTTTGATGTCGCAGGCTTTGCGCAAACTTTCCGGCGCGATCAAACAGACCAACACTGCTGTTATCTTCACCAACCAGCTTCGCCAGAAGATCGGAGTTGTCTACGGCAACCCGGAGACCACCACCGGTGGACAAGCGCTCAAGTTCTATGCATCCGTACGCTTGGATGTCCGCCGGGTCCAAAATATCAAAATTGGTTCGGAGGTGGTTGGAAACCGCACTCGCGTGCGGGTCGTCAAGAACAAAGTCGCCCCACCCTTCCGTGCTGCTGAATTTGATATCATGTATAATGAAGGAATCTCCAGAGTTGGCGATATTCTTGATATCGCCACCGATATGGAGATCATCAGCAAACGGGGCTCGTATTATTCGTATCGGGACAAAAATATTGCCCAGGGCCGAGAGAACGCTAAAGAGTTTCTCCGCCAAAATTGGGACCTGGTCGAAGAGATCGAAGCCACCATTCGTGGTGAACTGCTCCCGCCTCCGCTGATGCCGCTCGAACATTGACACCTGGATCGCTGGACCTGTGGGTTCAGCATAGAATGAGTTCATTCCAAATATCCTCTGGAACTCATTCGAACACTTATCGCCGCGCGATTCTTTATAAAAATTTTTCGCGCGCGGCCATGGCTTTGAAATTAGATCTCAGTATTGTAATAACGTATGGATTCTGGCCCTCAAGTTGAGACAGAACCCTCTTGAGCAAATTGGATACCACAGGGTAGCTTACTGCAAAAATCAGTATAGGTTGTAATTTAATCGACTGACCGCAAAAAGCGCACATACATCACACTGAGATCAGGTTTATTGAGGCGCGCAGCCGTGGCTTAGAGATAAGTCACGGCTGTTGTTATTTGGATATATGGCGAAGACAATTACCGCTCTCAAAGCGCAAAAGAACAATCCGGATCGCGTGAGTGTGTTTCTGGAAAATGACTATGCTTTTGGGCTTTACCGCGTGGTGGCGGCCTGGCTTCAAGTGGGCCAGCAGCTCGATGAGCAAAAGATTCGCCAGCTTCAAGAGGCTGAGGCCGGAGAAAAAGCCTATCAACGGGCTCTGAACTTCCTCAGCTACCGCGTCCGCACCGAGGTCGAAATCCGGCGCAACTTGAATAAACACGAAACGCCGGATGAAGTTATCGAAAATGTACTCGAACGGCTGCGCCGTAATCATCTGGTTAATGATTTAGACTTTGCCCAAACCTGGGTCGATAACCGCTCTGAATTTCGGCCGCGCGGCCGGCGAGCCTTAACAAGTGAATTACGCCAGAAAGGCGTTGAACAAGAAATTATCGACGAGGTACTTCAAAGCATTGATGATGAAGCTCTCGCTTACCAGGCTGCTCACAAGAACGCCCGCAAGTATCGGCAACTTGAGTGGCCCGATTTTCGCAAGAAATTACTGGGATTCCTGGCCCGTCGCGGCTTCAATTATGCCGATGCCGCCCCTGCTGTCGAACGAGTTTGGGCCGAGGAACAAAATAACGCCTAGGGTACTGAATCACCCAAAACGTTGGCTAATTAATGGGTCAGCCCTGGGTCTAATAAAATTGAAAACGAGGCAAACTTATGTATGGTGAAATATTGATCCCTATTGTGGTTGCATTGATAGCAGCCGCCATTGGTTATTTCCTGAAGAGTTTCCAGATCAAACAGGCCAATCAAGATTTACAAGAAATGAAGGCCCGAGTCACCGCCGAGGCTAACGAGAAAGCTCGTGAGATCGAACTCCAAGCTAAAGACGAGATGCTCAGAACCCGCCAGGAGGCTGAAGAAGAGATTTCACGGCGCAGAGCAGAAATATCACGCTCCGAGGATCGCTTGCAACGACGGCAAGATCAAATGGACACCCGCTCAGAACGCCTGGAACGTCGTGAGCAATCACTAAATAAACGTCAAAGCTCGATGGATCGCCAGAGTAATGAGATCGGAAAAATGGAATTGGAAGCTAGAGAGAAACTCGAACAGATCGCCCGCATGAACACCGATGAAGCCCGGGAATTCTTGCTCAAAGATGTCGAGAAGGAATCGCGCGACGACATGGCGCGCATCATCCGCCAGGTCGAAGGGGAAGCCCAGGAAGAAGGCGAACGCCGGGCCCGCAAAATCGTCGCTGACGCCATCCAGCGTGTGGCATCCGAGCATGTCTCTGAGGTGACATCATCATCCGTGACTTTGCCATCCGACGACATGAAAGGCCGCATCATCGGCCGCAACGGCCGCAACATCCACGCCTTCGAGCGCGCCGCCGGAGTCGATGTTATCGTTGACGACACTCCTGAAGCCATCACCATTTCCAGTTTCGACCCGGTGCGCCGTGAAGTCGCCCGCCGTTCGATGGAAAAGCTGGTCTTGGACGGGCGTATCCATCCCGCACACATCGAAAAGATCATCAAGAAAGAGAAAAAGGAAGTCGACCGCGTCATCCGCGATGCTGGTGAGGAAGCCGCTTTCGAAGCCGGCGTGCCTGGCCTGCATAAGGAAATTCTTAAGAAATTGGGTCGGCTCAAATTCCGCACATCCTATGGCCAGAACCAACTGAACCACGCCGTCGAGACCGCCAAGCTGGCCTCCGTCATCGCTGCCGAACTGGATGCCGACATTGAAGTCGCTAAGGCTGGTGCCCTGCTGCACGACTTAGGCAAGGCTATGGACCACAATGTCGAAGGCACCCACGCTCAGATCGGCGCCGATTTTGCCAAGCGTTACGGCGTCAAGGGCAAAGTTCTCAACGCCATCGCTTCCCATCACCACGAAGTCGAGCAAGAAACCGTCGAGGCCGTCATCGTTGAAGCCGCCGACGCCATCTCCGGTGCCCGTCCCGGCGCTCGTCGCGAGAGCCTGGAACAGTACCTCAAGCGCGTCCGCGCCCTGGAAGAGATCGCCAACACCTATGAAGGCGTCAAAGAGACCTACGCCCTCCAGGCTGGCCGCGAAGTGCGCATCTTCGTCAAACCCGAAGACATCGACGACCTGGCTTCCATCAACCTGGCCCGAGACATTTCCAAGCAGATTGAGGAAACCATGCAGTATCCCGGGCAGATCAAGGTGACGGTGATCCGCGAAACGAGGGCGGTTGATTACGCGAAGTAGGATTGAGGTATCAGGTAATTAGGGGACACGTATCAGGAAACAAACCCCCTCTGGCCCAAATTGGCGAGAGGGGTTATTAATTTCGGGGAAATGGACTGGAATTCATTCTAAGTTGCCGGTTTGTTTTGGCAAGAGCAAGCCTTCCATCTAATTGCAATTGGATCTCACGTCAGCCAGCCATTATCCGGGGGACTTAGCCCTTGCTTGGCAATTTTAAAGGTTGAGGCTGATTCCGAGTTAAACATGGCTTAACACCGGCGCGTGAGTAGGCTATGTCCAGTGACGGAGTAGCTTACTCAGGAACGCTGAGAAAGCTACTCAGCTTGAATGAGCAATGTTTGATTGCGGCATCCCCTACTCATACCGTAAAAACGGATTATTCTTACGCTCATCCCCCACCGATGTTTCATCCATATGCCCCGAAAGAATGCGCACTTCATCCGGCAGGGTCATCACCTGCTCGCGGATGCTTTGCAATAGCTGGTCATAGCTGCCGCCAGGCAGGTCGGTGCGGCCGATGCTTTGCTTGAAGATAACATCTCCACTAAATAGCACTTTCTCTGCCTCACAATAGAACATCACATGGCCAAGGCTGTGTCCTGGCGAAAAACGTACCTCGAACTGGTTGCTGCCCAGAGTCAGGGTCTGACCATGACTTAGATCAACGGTCGGTTCGGGGCCAGGATCATCCAACTTTACGCCAAAGTATTGTGCACCACCCTGCGCCCGCCAAAGAGGATAATCTTCAGGGTGCAGGGCGACGATAGGCAGTGGATCGCAGCCATCTGCAATCGCTCCCGCGCCTCCGAAATGGTCGAAATGGGCGTGGGTATACCAGAGATGGGCGATACGCCAGTTTCGTTTTTGGGCCTCAGCCAGGATGATGTGACCATCCCAGGCTGGGTCGATAACAGCAGCCTCCTTGGTTTCAGAATCAGCGATAAGGTAAGCGTTGGTCAAGGCAGGTCCGAGGGTAAAGTTTATGATTTCAAGCATAGGGTTTTAGATAATAAAAGAAACGAATTGATAAACTAGATATTCAATATTAGGTAATTTCTAAGGCTGGCACCAGATACCTGAGACCAGTATACCATTTCACCCAGCCCCGCGCTTTGTCACTTGGATTCACCTTTGAAGCATGTTAAACTAACTTGAGTCAAACCGCCGAGTCACAGATAACACGATCAAACTCCCCAAAACAATCTCTCATTGTATCTCTGCGGTATATTTTCATTTGGAGGCA
>CAZVPR010000010.1:0-86149 GCA_964629085.1 uncultured Anaerolineales bacterium | reverse complement strand
TAAGGCAGAGGTCTGCAAAACCTTTATCACCGGTTCGAATCCGGTCGTCGCCTCAAAAAGAGACGAGCATCGCGCTTGTCTCTTCTTTATTACCAGGGATAAATGGGGATGAATGGGATATTAAAAAATTGCCTTGCGAGCCAATTTATCCACGCGTTCATTTTCACGATGCCCTGCATGACCGCGCAGCCAATGCCAATTAATCTGATGCCGTATTACGGCTTTATCTAATGCTTTCCAAAGATCCTGGTTTTTGACCGGCTTTTTTGCAGCAGTCTTCCAACCTTTGCGTTTCCAGTTTGCCATCCATTCGGTAATCCCCTTTTTGAGATAATTCGAGTCAGTAAAGAAATCGATTTGACAAGGCTCTTTTAATGCGTTGAGCGCTTCCAAGGCGGCGGTCAATTCCATGCGGTTGTTGGTGGTGTCGGGTTCTGAGCCTGTCAATTCTTTTTCTTTGTTGCCAAATTTCAGCAAGGCGGCCCAACCTCCCGGACCAGGGTTGCCATGGCAGGCGCCGTCGGTATATATTGTGACATGTGGAAGTTTCGACATATCGATGATTTTATCACTCCAGATTGTACAAGCAAAAAGGCTGAAGCCGTTGGCTTCAGCCTTTCTTCTATTGCGGAAAGAGGAACACTATCCTTCAATTTCAGCCAACAGTTCGGCTGCGGTAGTGTTCAATTCCTCCAGGTAGGTCATGATCTCATCCATACTGCCATTGATGATGATTTCGCCAGTATCACCAACAGCGCGGCGCACGGAAGTCCAGGAAGATCGGGTGGGTTCGGTCATGCCGTATTCTAGCAGATCCAGACCGGTCAACCAGAGAGGATTCTCGGCCGCATAATCTTTGAGCAGATCATTGGCGCTGATGCGCACGGGGTAGTACGCGCTAGCGTTGATCCAGGCGGCCTGGGCTTCGGGAGAAGTAAAGTACTTCAGGAAGAGCCAGGTGGCCAGTTTCTGTTCCGGAGTCCCTTCAACTACCGCCACGAACTGACCAAAGGCATCCACAGCCATATTACCATCAGGGCCGACAAAGGGAGCGAAGGTCCACTCATCTTCAGAGCCAGCTTCCTCGAAGGCGGCTAACTGATAGGGCAAACCAGCAGTGGAGCTCATGGTGAAGAGCGCCTTGCGGGTGGCAAATTCGGGGTTGGGGTAGCTCTCGGTGGGGAAGGCACAGCCTTCGTCCCACATTTCCTTCCAATAGGTAGCTACGGCCTCAGCCTCGGGGGAAGCAAAATCATAGGCGGAACCATCTTCAGTCAAGCCATCATCACCAAAAGCGAAGAGGAAAGACAAAAAGTTGGTAGCGCCGGCATAGAGCACCAAACCACCAGTGCCATCATTATCAGGATCATCATCGCCCGCATTGGCAGCCGATGCAGCACAAGCCTGGTCCTTGAACTCAGCAGCCGTCGTTGGTGGTTCAAAACCCAGTTCCTGTGCCCAGGATACGTTGTAGAACACGACATTGGCGGATTGGCTGATGGGCAGCGCAATGCGAGTACCATCGGCCATTACACCACCATTATAAGCACCGGCATAGAAATCGGCAACTTCATCCTCCGTGAAGCCAACCACCGGATCATCTACATAGGGCTGCAAATCGACAATCATGCCAACATCATACCAACCTGCAACAGCGTTGGTGTACCCAACAATGGCGTTAGGAACGTCACCCGATTGGATGGCAGCGTTCATGGCATCTTCAACATCGCCGTAGCGACCCTGATCGACAGCTTCGACAGTGATGCCATATTCATTGGTGGCATTGAACTCCTCGATAACCGCCAGCATGCCTTCACTGGGCGTACCGGTGCCCCAAACATGCCAGAAGGAAATCGTGGTGCCAGCCAAGTCAGAGAGCTTGACACCCATCGCTTCGTCTCCCTCCTGAGCAGCTGCTCCAGCCACTACGGAGAACATGAAAACTAACAGCAATAAAACGGATAGGAATTTACGAGTCATTTCTTCTCTCCTTTACTAAGGTGAATAAAAGGGTATTGGACTTCCCTCGGGTCTGAAATTCCCGAGACTCCAGCGGAGCGAGTCCCCACTCGTAGATGGCACTCACCCCGAAGGTAGCAAAAATGAGGAACCACTGACATGGCAATTGATGTGATACATTCAGTGTATCACATCAATTGATGAGATAACGAAGGGTTAACAAATATTTAATTATCCTTTTAAACCGCTGCGAGCAATGCTTTCGGTAAATTGTTTCTGGGTGAAGAAGTAAATCAGCAGTATAGGGATAATGGTGATGAAAGCCCCAGCCATCATCAGGTTCAAACGCTGGCCGGCCTCCTCGACAAATTGAACCAAACCCAGGGCGATGGGACGCCATTCGGGAGAATTGGTCACCAGCATGGGCCAGGCCAGTGAATTCCAGGAACCGATGAATGAAAGCACGATGATGACCATCAGCGGTGCTTTTGAGAGCGGCAATACTACTGACCACAAAAAACGCAAATGCCCGGCACCATCGATGCGCGCCGCATCATAGAGTTCATTGGGTATTTGCGCAAAAAATTGACGCAAAAGGAATATGGCGAAAATGCTTCCCATAAACGGTACGGTCTGCGCTGGCCAATTATTGATCCACTTGATTGGGCCAATGCGGCCCAACCAGGTGACGGTCAGGAAGTTGGGGATGATATTGACCATTGCGGGGATCATGATGGTGCTCAGTAATAACCCAAAGATAGCATCTCGTCCGGGAAATTTTATGCGAGCAAAAGCATAGGCGGCCAAAATACTGAACGTCAATTCACCAGAGAGCGTAATAAATGTGAGGATGAAACTGTTGGTGAAATACTCAGAAAAAGCAGCTTCTTTCCAGGCTTCAGTATAGTTCTCAAAGTGGAGTTCTGATGGAATCCAGCGAATACCTTGGGCTTCACCCAGGGACATCAGCGACGTCATAATCATCCAAACAAAAGGCGTGATCGAGATCACAACACCAAGAATGAGAAAAATGTAAATCGATGTTTTGCTTAATACAGTACGCAGAATTTGCCAAAAACGTTCATTCTTCCGTTTAGAGTTGAAAACAGAGATTGAATTAGCCATAGAACACTCGCGAACCCTGAATTTTGTTATTGATGTAAGTCAGGCTGAGGATGACAGCAAAGAGCACAAAGGCCATCGCAGAGGCGTAGCCAAAACGAAGTTTCTCAAAAAATTCAATAAAGATGACGATACTGAACGTGTCTGTCGTCCCTAGTGCGGATCCTGCACCAACTCCACCCCCTCGCATGACCCAAATATGATTGAAAGCTTTGAATGTACCAATGATCGATAACATCGAGAGAAAATAGGTTGTCGGCGAAAGCAATGGCAGAGTGATATGACGAAATATGGCCCAACGACCTGCTCCATCAATCTTCGCAGCTTCCATTAATTCCATGGAAATATTTCCCAAGCCGGCCAAATAGATCACGGTATTGTAGCCCACAAAAGTCCAGATCGAATAGATCATGATCACGACCAAAGCCAGGCTGGGGCCCGCAGCCCACTCAGGCAGATTGAAGTTCAAACTCTCCGCCAACATAGTAAAAATGCCGCTCGGCTCACGCACCCATTGCAAAGGCTCAAAACCTAAAAAAATTAAAAGTTGGTTGATAGGTGCCTGATAGCGATTCGAGAAAAACTGCCGAAAAATTGCTGCGCTGGCCACTGTCGGTGTAACGTACGGCAAGAAATATAATATTCGAAACAATTCCGAGCCCATCAACCGCTGGAAAAGCAAGATCGCCAGGAACAACGAGAATGTCAATTGGAAGGGCACCGTCCCCAGTGAATAGAAAGCCGTTACTTTCAGCCCCGTCCAAATATCTTTATCACCGGCTGCCATCACGGTAGGCAATTCGGTAATTAATAAGACCCCGCCAACTAGCAGGGTCATTGCCGCCAAAATATAAAATACAAAAGCACGATTGCTCGTCCGATTTAATGCACTCTGCCAGGTTCGCCAGGAAATTATGATCAATATGACCCCGCTGCTAATTGTGATCACTTGCGGCCAGATGCCAGGATCAGTGCCAGTTTCCACAGCCACGGCGTAAACTTCTTGCACCGCACGGTATGTCGCCCAAATGAGCCAAGCGCCAATAAAGAGCGCCAATTCGATAAAAACAAAGTTCAACAAATAACCTAAGTTGCGTGCATTTTGGAAAACGCGCACAAGGAAAAGGATTACCCCCAAAATGATAGAAGCCATCAGCAGCCTGGTAAAGTCACCCCAGGCAGCAAAAGCCAGTTCTGATCGAAAAGCATCTCCTAGCAATTGAACAAATAATTCGCGCGTTTTTTCAACTCCGATGATCTTGTCGGCAATATCCAGTACTTCGGGCAAAAGAAGAAAAAACCAATAAATAAACCCAATGGCCATCGCCGAATAAACCAACGCTGGCAGCACCAACCACCAAGGACGATCATCATGTTCCAGAGTCTGCTGGACCATCTTTTTAATGCTAAAGAAGGCATATACCAGCAGCCCAATGGCCAACCCAAAGAACAAAATATAAGCCAAATTATCAAGAGCCCGCACAAAGTTGTCCATCCCCAAAAATCCGCCCCGCTTGAGACGCCATTTATGTAAGCTGACAAAAACTGCAAATCCGACAGGGAAAATCCCAAAAGTAAAAATCAGGATTGTTGCAGGCGCAATCATTAAATATGCGGTAAGATACTCCCGCCATACTTTAATCCGCCGCCTAGTAAAAAAACGATCCTGCATACTCATCCTCCGTGTTTGGGCGTCGAAGAAAATTTCATTGTACCACGCAACCCATGAAGGGATTTTCGTGTCTACTATAACACAAGATTTACTGCTAGATATAAAAAATCATCAATTTAACGGCTTGAATCTTGATGGGGAATTTATCCATCCAAAATATGGCGATCAATCCATTCTCAATATTCCTTCCAGTATTTGCCAATGGCTGGATACCCCCGACTTTGGGGCGGGCCCGCTGCGCCCAGAGATTCACTTGTCTCCAGGTGAAGGAATCAAAAAGGTGATCCTGATCCTGATGGATGCCCTGGCCTTGCACCGCTTCCAGGGCTGGCTCGAGAACGGCGACCTTCCTTTTTGGTGTGATCTACTTCAAGATGGGCAATTGGCGCCCCTGACATCGATCACACCCAGCACCACTTGTGCAGCCATCACCACATTATGGACCGGCCAAAGCCCAGCAGTTCATGGCATTGTTGGATACGAAATGTTTCTCAAAGAATACGGCATTGTCGCAAACATGATCCTGCACTCGCCGATGGCTTATCAATCGGGCAATGTTGGCAGCCTTGAAAATGCCGGCTTCAAGCCCGAAGAGTTCATGAACCTGCCTACGCTGGGAACTCACCTCGCTAAACATGGCATCCATCCTTATGGATTCCAACATTTCAGTATTGCCCACTCAGGCCTCTCTCAGATGTTCATGCACAACGTAGAAATCATGCCGTTTGGGACGCCTACAGATTTATGGGTCAACCTGCGCCAGTTGGTTGAAAACAATCCTCACCAAAGGATGTATAACTGGGTTTACTGGGGCCATGTTGATGGACTCTCACACCACTTTCACCCAGACGATGAACGCATTTTGGCTGAGTTTCGCAGTTTCAGCTACGCCTTTGAGGAGTTCTTCTTCAAGCCTTCCAATAGATCTACGCGCAAGGATACCTTACTCATCCTGACAGCCGACCACGGACAAATACCAACACAGGATGATCCAAAATATGTTCTCCAAAACCATCCAGAACTCAACCAGATGCTGCACATGAAGCCCACGGGGGAAAACAGACTGATCTTCCTTTATGTTCGCCCAGGAATGATTGAGGCTGTAAAACAATATTTTAAAGATACCTGGCCAGAGAAATTCACGCTTATCAACTCGGATGAAGTCATCGAAAGCAATCTATTTGGACCTGGAGAAGAACATCCGAAATTGCGAGAACGTCTTGGAGACTTGATAGTTATCCCTCATGAGGATGCCTACCTTTGGTGGGGAGAAAACGACAACTTCTTGCGTGGGCGCCACGGAGGGTTGACTCCTCAGGAAATGTTGGTACCCTTTTTTACAATCAGATTCTAAAAAGTAGCAACGCCCCGAGGGGAGTCTCTACAGACATTTCCAAATTAGCGCCATGGAGAGAAACGTCGTCATTCAAAAAATCCTGACGAACACCAAAACCATCGCCGTCGTCGGGCTCTCATCACATCCTGACAAAGCTGGGTATTATGTGCCGGCCTATATGCAAGCACATGGATATCGCATTAAACCGGTCAACCCCTATTTGGAAGATGCGTTAGGCGAAAAGGCCTATGACGAACTGACCGAAATTTCCGACCCGGTTGACTTAGTCTTGATATTCCGGCGTCCAGAGGCCGTGCCGCCCTTCGTTGAACAGGCCATTCAGATTGGGGCCAAGGCTGTTTGGATGCAATTGGGCATCATCAACGAAGAAGCAGCTCAAAAAGCGCAGGATGCCGGACTCGAAGTGGTCATGGATTACTGCATTATGGTTGAACACCGGCGCTTCAAGGATTAAGCCTTTAGCAATTTTCTATTCAGAAAAATCTAATTCACGGACTCCCGTTTGCACTCCCCACAATCCGGCATAAATTCCACCATAAGCGACCAACTCATCATGGGTACCGCTCTCACGCAGCTGTCCACGATCCAGTACGAAGATGCAATCTGCGTTGCGCACAGTTGATAGTCGGTGAGCAATGATGATCGTCGTGCGGCCCACGGCAATACGTTCCAGAGAGCGCTGGATCAGCGCTTCCGTTTCATTATCTACTGATGAGGTAGCTTCATCTAATATCAATACTGGGGGGTCTTTGAGCACTGCTCGCGCAATCGACACCCGCTGGCGTTGTCCACCAGATAGTTTTTGACCACGCTCCCCAACTATCGTATCGTAGCCTTGGGGCAACTGCAAAATAAAGTCATGGGCTTCGGCGATTTTTGCAGCTTCAATAATCTCTTCATCTGAAGCAGCAAAACTGCCATAGGCAATATTTTCTTTGACACTGCCGTGAAACAGATAAACATCCTGGCTAACAAAACCAATCGAACGTCGCAGGTCATATATGTTCAGGTCGCGCAGATCATTCCCATCCAACTTTATAGCACCGGATTGCACATCGTAAAAGCGCAGAAGCAGTTTCACCAAGGTACTTTTGCCCGCTCCGGTCGAACCGACAATGCCGATGGTTTCCCCAGCAGTCATCTGCAAGGAGAGTTCGCGAATGACCGGGAGGTTTTTACGATCTTCTAGATGCGAGGCATGCCTCGCATCTAGAGACGATTGATATTCGAAAGACACATTGTCGAGTTTAATCTCGCCTCGCACTTTTTCTGTCAGCAGGCCAAAGTCACCTGTTGGAATGATATGGTCGGTATCGAGCAAATCCAGAACGCGTTCGGTAGACGCCAGGGACCGTTGATACATATCCAAGGTGTCGCCCAGCATCGTCAGGGGCCACAGTAATCTTTGGGTTATGAACACCAACACAGAATACGCCCCAACATTCAAATCCCCTTCCAAAACCAACAAGCCCCCAAAAATCATGATGGCTGAGAACCCCCCCACAATCACCATCCGAATAAAAGGCACAAAGGCCGAACTCAGCCGAATGGCATCACGATTGGCGTCCCGGTACAAATCACTTTCGGTTTGGATTCGAGCCACCTCATATTGCTCTGTTGTATAGCTTTTGATGGTGGCAATTCCACCCAGATTATTGGAAAGCTGCCCGTTGAGTATCCCCACCAGCTCGCGCACCCGGACATAACGAGGAGCCAGGCGGCGCTGAAAGTATACGGATCCCCATACGATGAAAGGCATCGGTATCGCAGCCATCCAGGCTACGGAGGGAGCCGTATAAAAGAATATGCCCATTATTACAACAATTGAAGTGAGCAGGCGCAAGATATCTGCCGCACCCCCATTGAGAAAGCGTTCTAACTGGTTGATATCGTCGTTGAGTACGGACATCAACCCGCCCGTCGATTGATCTTCAAAATAAGCCAATTCGAGCTTTTGAACGTGGTCATAAGCATCAATACGCAGCTCATGCTGGATCGTCTGAGCCAGATTCCTCCAGAGCACCTGGTAAGCATATTGAAACATTGATTCAAAGGCAAAGACGACCACAGTGCCTCCAGCCAGGATCAACAGTTGCATGCGCACTTCCGGGAAACCAAAACCAGCCAGGATGGAGTCTTCCTGAGATACGACGACATCCACCGCCGCGCCGATCAATGCCGGTGGGGCCAAGTCAACGATGCGGTTGAGCACTGCGGTGAGAGAGGCAAAGACTATCGTCCGCCGGTGCTGGCGGGCATAGCCCCACAGACGAATCAGGGGGTGTTTTTTGTTGTTCATGAATTTACTTTTCTATTTATTGACCTATATTTTTTGAGCGACCAGAATCAGCGCCGGACTGATCAAGGGGGCAAAAGGATTTCGTTGAAAATCCCCGAATACTTCAATTTTTTCAAAATCGGCGAAACCAAGCACAGAAGTCACATCGGACGCCAGCTTGGGGTATAGATGATCTAACCAGGAGTTTTTTATTTGCCCATCTCTTCTTAACTCGGTGTGGAACATCACACTTCCTTCTGGAGTTGGCTGGTAGCGGCGATGGAATGTACTTCCATCCAGCAAAGTCTTGACGTCAAAATCCATTGTCCCGGTGTGTTCATATTTATCCCAATTGACCATCTGGAAAACGAAATAACCTTTGGTTTTCAGCAGTCCCGAAACATCATGGAGAAACGAATCCAAAATATCGTTCGAAAGATAGGAAAGGCTATTGCCCATTGAGTATATGCAATCAAAAGTATCCTGTAGTTGGCTTATTTCTGAAAAGGAATAGGGGAAAAAGCTGCCCTGCTTTTGTTCCTTTGCCTGCCTAATCATCTCAACGCTGCTGTCAATGCCGGTCGCAGCGTATCCCGCTCGAGTGAGATGATCGACATAATCACCAGGGCCACAACCCAGGTCCAAAACTTTGTTCCCCACTGATCCAAGATAATCAGGAATAAGTTCCAGAAAAGCCCGGTTCAAAGGAAAGATCTGGTCATAAATTTCGGTAATATCATCGTACATATATCTGGCCTCAATTCCACTCCCACGCAAATTAGCACATTCCGCGTTTGCATTCTCGAAAATCGTTTTCGTAGTCTAAATCAATAGTTCATGAAATGTTCTGGTAAAGGGACAATTCGGAAATGTACTGAAAATCTCTCAAAAAATGTGTGTCGCAAAGAATCATTTTTGGCGCGGCCAAGCTTTCTGACGAATTGAATCTAATGAAATATCGCGCCCTTGCCAAATTCCAGCCATGGCAAAGAAATCTGTGTTATCAGCTTGTAGCTCTGAATTCCTTTCGTCAACCAAATCTACAAAATCCAACGACTTCAACAATTCGCGCAGCCATTGAGCTTTGTGCTTATCTTTTATGCGAATAGTGATTTGTTCCATTATAGCAGGAATGGTCAATTAATTTTTGGTCATTGAGCGCGCAGCCCGGCGGCCAATCTCTACGGCAAAATTGGTGCCGCGATCCCACGGGTAGACCTGGCTCATGCTGGCAAAATAGAGACCTTCGATGGGCGTTTCAATGTCGGGGATGTTTTTGGAGTGATTAAGCTCGGGAACAGGCTGCGCATATTTGGTGCGATGCAGCCACGTGTTCAGAATCCAATCATCCTGGAATTTGGGGTTGATGCGACTCAAAGCAGGTTTGAATCGCTCTAAGAGCTGATCCTGGTTAAGGTCAAAATATTCATGATCAGTTTCCAAATAGTCGCCGCAATAGACAATATGCTCTCCAGCAAAGTTTTCATCGGAGACATAATTGGTGTGCTCGACCAGGGCCAGGAAGGGATAACCAGCGTTCTTGGGCAGGTTGAACCAGTAATAACCCTGTTCCGACAACTGGTGTTTCAGTGAAAGTGTCATTACCACCGCGCCCATATGCTTGAGGCTCAACAGCCCCTGCAAATATTCATTGGGTAAGTCCGGGGTCAGTTTTGCCATCAAACCCGGCGATGTAGTCGACAGTACGCGTTCAAATCCATGCTCAGTTCCAGTGGGTAATGAAAGGGCTAAGCTGTGCTCGCTCATCGAAATGCCAACGACCTGCGAATCGAGATGAATTTCAACACCCATCCCCCGCAAAATTTGCGCAAACTCATCACAAAAAGCCTGGAAACCTCCCTGGTAAGTACCCAACTGAGTTGTACGAGCATGGATGCGCGCCCAGAACCAGGCCATGGGCACGTCTTGATAATGAGGTCCGAACTTGCCAATCAACAGAGGTTCCCACATATCCTGATAAACTTTCTTCCCCACATATTTCAGCATCCATTCATGGGCGGTAACCATTTCCAGGGCTTGCCAGTTATTGGTCAAGCGTAAGTACAAACCGGACAACCCAAAACGAAGCTTATTGATCCCCCAGCCTAAGCCGGGAAACAATAAAGCTTGCAGAATCGAATCGAAGGGATACCACTGGTCATTATGAGAAACAACCGTAAACGGTCTCGGGAAAAGAACCTTTTCTGACAAACCCAATTCCTCGATCAAACCCAGCATGTGCTCATCGGAAGCAAACCAGTGATGATAATAATTTTCCACGGACCAGTCCCAATGGGGCTCTTTGAAGCCTGAAGCCAGGCCGCCAACCTGATGGCTGGCTTCATAGATTTGAACCTGATGTCCGTCGCGAGCAAGGTCATATGCCGCCGACATTCCTGCGATGCCCGCACCAACAATTGCAATTTTCATATTGACTCCATTCAGAAATCAGGATTTTGATTCACTGTCTTGTTTGGTTTGCGTCTGATTTTCCAGGCGCGCAGCCAGGCCTTTTAGCTTTCCCCAGTTCTTGCGAATGAGATAGATCAAAGCCAGATTCATCAACCAATGCAACTCACAGTCCGGGCTGGCGGCCAACTGCTCAAATACTTGCACAGCCTGATCATCAGTGCGGCGTGACTTGGCATACTCATGAGCCAATTGTTTCAGATAAGCCTCACGTTCTTCCCGAATTTGAACTTGTTGAGCAGAATGTCGGCGCTTTTCAAAAACAATTTGCCCAACCTTGTCAATGGCCATCATTAATTCATCGAAGGTGAAGGGCTTGACCAGGTATTCCCGCGCCCCAACTGCCATGGCCTCCCGGAAAGTATCCTCATCCCTTTCGGCTGAAATAATGACACAGGCTAAATCCGGCAGAAACTCGCTCATATTTCGAAATGCCGTCAGGCCATCCATGCGCGGCATGTTGACATCAAGCACAGCGACATCTGGCTTATGCGTTTCGGCCAACAAAACCGCATCTTCCCCATTGCTGGCAATGGCCACTACTTCCACCAGAGTATGCTCGGCCAGCATCAAGCGCGTGTTACGGCGTGTCGCCTGCACATCATCAGCGAGCAACACGCGCAATTTTTCTTGCGGGACCGTGCTTTCCTGGGTCATTCCTAAAACTAGTATAACCGAAGATCAGGGACTCAAAGAAAACACTGCCACAACAGGATCATGGTCGGATTTACGGATCGGAGACTCGTCGCCGGGTTCGGCAGGTGCATAGTCAGCGTTGACATGCAAGACATCCACCCGGAGCAGAATATCCATCAACTCCGGCGTTACCAAAATATGATCCAACACCTGGGAAGCGCCCTGGTAGATGTAGGTATAACGTTCATCAACGGGCAGCATTTCAAAAACATGCTGCAGCCCGGCTTCACGCAATGTATCGATTGGCTTGGCATCGTAATACGAATTCAAATCGCCGATCACGGCCAGCAATGCATTTGGTTGCTCGGCCAGGATTTCTTGCATCACGGTCACATTCCAGGCAGCCTGGGCATTGCGCCGGGGCTCGGTGGCCGCCTCGCCGCCGCTCATGGAGGTGAAATGGTTGTTGAGCACAAAGACTGTTACACCTTGAATATCGATTGCGATCATCAACGGCGGGCGGCTGGTCAGCCCCTCGGGGGCCACAAACTGTTGCACTTCATTCACATCGGCCTGATCGCCACGCACCAGGTAGCCGACATCGATACCGCGGCTGTCGGTTCCTTCTATCAAAACAGACTGATAGCCGAATTCTGACAAAACCTCGTGGGCGGCAATATCCTCCAAAACGCCGATATTCTCGACCTCTTGTAATCCAACGACCGTAGGGCCTCCGGCGGCCAGAATGGTATTGGCAACTTTGGCAATGCTCAATTTATATTCGCCAATGTCAGGCATTGCCGGGCTGGAGGGGTGTGGGGCTTGGAAATCGAAGAGATTCTCCACATTCCAGGTCATCAAACTGAATTCATCTTCGGCCAAGGGCTCTAAACCAGAAATATCAACGTCGTGCGTAACAATGCTGGGAACTGTAACCGATTCGACCTTATACTGCCCAAAGGTATAGGCCAAGGGTCCCGCCAATCCGCCGACCTGATCGCCGGAGTTGACGGCAAATTCCAATGCTGACCGGTCACTATGCGTTTCTGAACTGCCATCATCGACGATGATCGCCATGCCATTCTGGTCCCCTTGCCACAAGCGCTCCACGCCATGGGATTCAAGCACCAAAGCAAACTCTCCATATCGGTTGGTTGGCGCCACGGCGATAGCCGGCTCGGTTACCTGAACAAACATGCCTTCCAACGATTCAAAATAAGCGGCTGCCTCGGCTTCGCTCACAGGCGGATCCAACTCCACGGGGATGGGCAAACTATTGCCTGAGCTCACAACTTGAATGTCATCAACGCTTTCGACTCGAATCTGCGTCTGCCGAAAGGTCTCCTGGACCACGCCGCTGACCTGCACCTGATCGCCAGCAATTACAGGAATTTCTTGATCACCTGTATTTATAAACAAGCCTTCTGAAGTGGCAGCATCATCATCTTCATCCAGCGATTGCAGCCAGAACCCACCCAACTCAGGGAATACGCCGGTGACAATTCCTTCTGTATTGGCCACTTCCGTTAAGTATGGTGAACGCTCACCCTCGCCCTGGATTGCCCAAATCGGCACGCTGCCCTGCAGGAATATATATTGAGCCAGACTCTTCGCCGTCTCTTCCCCATCTTCAAAAGATGCTGAAGCGGCCTCTAAACGAATGGATTCTCCAGCCGCCGTAGATACGGCCTGATACTCAACCGTAACAGAGCCTCCCTCACCTACCAACTCCGGAATCGCCCAGGTGATAACATCGTCAGCCTCGACACCATCATGGGAAATGCTCTCAACGCTCAAATCGAACTTTGGAATTGGCGCCGTGATGACAACATTGGTCATCGTTTCAAGGGTGTGATTGGTCGCTGTCAACTGCACGCCGATCGATTCGCCCGCCCCGATCATAACCGGCGATTTGACATCTAAATACAGTCCAGGGGCAAAAACCTTGTGCAAATCGCCCTGAATACGCGGGTACATCAACTGGTTGGTATCTCGCACCTCCATCACACCGGTAATTTGGTACTGCTCACCGCTCTCAACCGTTTCTATATTAATATTTGTCAATTTATCGATGTAGACATTCAGGACATGACCGGCTTCGTCTACCAGATCGATTTCATAACTATAGGTAAACTCCTCCACGCGGGCTACTGTACCCAGAGCCTGAACCAGCCTCCCAGGCATATTCTGCATATCTGTGGCCGCCTGCTCGAGGATCACCTGGGTTGCAGGCCAACGCGCAGACTCATCTCCCTTTTCAAGGATTTCAACACCCTCGGGTGTGGGTGCCAACTCCATAGCCCCGCGGTAAACCAGCAAAATGCCCTGCACGCGCACGCGATCGCCCAATGCGACGTTGACATCCCCCTCGCCATCATCGACCCAAACCTGGATACCGCCTGTCTCATCTTCGATATAGAACTTGGTGTTGCCGCTGCCGGCGTAATAGCCACCGGTGTACATGGTCGCAATGCCTTCTACAACGATCTCTTCATTGGCAAAACCGCGCGCAATGCCAATGGGCACCGCGCCGCCCTCGACAAGCGTAAATACCGGACCGCCAAAACCGACCTGCGGCCAATCTTTTGCCAGCACGTAGTAATTGTGGATCAGCGTGGTTGCATACGTCCAGGGAGCTTTGACTTGCAAGTCAGCCGCCTGAGTCACGCCAGCCTGTAACTGCTTAATTGACCAGACCAAAACCTGGTGCGTCTCTCGGATTTGCGGCAACGCCCAATACGTGGGCTGGTCGCTGATTTCCATATTTTCAGCCAGCGCCTGGACTTCAAAATCCAAGGGGAGCGGCACCTGTACGAGCACATTATGAACATCCCATTCCGTCGGATTGCTGACCGAGATCAAAATCTCGAAGGTCTGCCCTGGCTCTACGGAGGCGGGGGCTTCGATCTCGACTGTCAGTTGACCACCTTCCTGGAGTGGCGTCGTTGGGCTGCCGCTGTTCTGAGGGTTGGGACTCTCATTGAGGGCGAAATCAGTTTTATTTTGATTCACATCGGAGGCATTGCCTGCTTCACCGCCAGGAGCACGCTCGAGGGAGAATCCATTTTGCATGGCGACCGCTGCTTCCCCCTCAGCATAAGTCTGCGAACCATTACCCCAGGTTAAACTATCTAACACTTCGCCCGCCTCAGACCGGATTTGTAAACTGCCCCGCTGCGGCACCATTGGCTCATCAATCCAACCATCTGGGATAATGCCAAAATCTTCTCCGCTGCGAGCCAACAAATAGTGCCCTTGGGGCGGGATCAAGGCGTGAGTATCCCACTCATAAACCAGCGTCTCTTCATTATCATCCACAAGCTGATACCAAAGCGATGCGCCTCGCAAATCAAAAGGCGCAGCCGTTCCCGGGTTATGCAGCTCGATGAAATCGTAATTGTTGTTGCCCGGCGCACCCGCCAAGACCTCGCTGATCAGCGCCTTGGGATCCGTTAGCAATGGCGTTTCGGTTGGTGCGATTTCAGTTGCTGTCAAAACAACAGCTGTTGCGGTTGGTTGGTCGGGGACTTGCTGACATGCAGCCAAAAGGATAAATAATAATACGATCAACAGTTTACGCATTTCGGTTCACTCCTGCTGAATGGATTCAAAGTTATCACCCCATTTAATGCCCTCGCGCGCCAGGTAATAGGCTCCCAACAAGGTGATTGGCAGCCATAAGGCCACATGCAGCACCAATGTGTACCCGGTGGCAATGGCACCACCAACACCATAAGCCTTCAACACGGCGATTCCTGGGGCATCGAAAGTGCCCACATAACCAGGAGCTGATGGAATGGTGGTAGCCAAATTGACAATACCGTTCATCAGCATCAGGGCGAAGAAGCTGACATCGAAATCAAAGGCCTGCATCACAAACCAATATTTGCCGGTCTCGAAAAGCCAGATCACCACCGAGGTCACAAATACCATCAAGGCTTCGCGCGGCGACCGCAGGGATTCCAACCCGCCCAAGAAACGCAAGGCGAAATCCAATAATTTTTCGCGCCATCGTTCTGGAATAAAAGTGCTTATTCCCCAACGAACGGCTTTCTCAGAGACCTGGGGAAACATCGCAGCCAGCAAAAAGATTACCAGCACCCCAATGAACGCGCCTGCCCCCCACAATGCCAGCGTTTGGATATTACCGACAAAGCCAGAATCAACCGTCAGACGGGCCAACTCTGGCAAATTGAGAAAAACAAAAGCCAACATGATTACGCCATCATAAACGCGCTCGACGATGACCGTCGCCAGGGAGGCCGAAATGGGCACTTCTTGCCGCCGTTTTAACACGATAGCACGCAACAGTTCTCCCGCTCGCGCCGGATAAATATTATTCCCCATGTAACCAATGGCTACGATGGGAAACATAGTTTTTGTCGAGACCGTCTTGACCGGGCGCAATAAATAGTGCCAACGCCAGGCTCGCACCCAAACCCCCAGAAAATAGACCGCCACCCCAGGAATTAGCCACCAATACCTGGCTCCTTTTAGCGCGGACCACATTTCCTTCAGTTGCAGACCACGCAACGCCAGATACATCAAAACCACACTGATCAAAACACCAAGCCAAAAATGCCATCGTTTCATAGTCGAGATTTTACCACCGCGCCCCATCAATCAAGTTTTGGATAAATCCTACCCAGATTATTGTCATATTCGCTGTGTGATGCTCGACACTATTGCATAATATGGACTGTTCGATATACTTATGCCATAGGAAGCGCCAAAACATTGGAGGTAGCATTATGTCAGAAAAAGCATGGGAAGTGACGAAAGTTCAGTATTGCCATCACATCAAACAAGAAGTTGGACTTGAAACACAGGTCGTTCATCCGGCTGAGTGGCTGCCTGACCAACCTCCCCGCGTTGTGGGACACCGTTGTTCTGAGGCTACAGCCTGCAATTTGGATGGCCGGGCTAGCTGCGTTTGGGCAGGAACCAATCCAAATTACGATCCCTTTAAAGAATAAATTTCAGCGAAGCTGCCGCATATTTTCCACATCCCCGATTTTCCCCCGGGGATGTTTTCATTTCTGTCAGGCTTCACCAACTTTTTACAAATGCCGGCTAATTAGGATTTATGCTATACTTATCGTGTGAATAGCAACCAGCACATCTGGCAAATTTGGGCTGATAGCCTCCATCGCTGGGGGTTAATGGATGTAACAATCGTGCTCTTGGATGCGCTTGTGCCGCTCAATTTGCTGGGTGCGCAGTTCGTTTATCTAGGACAACCCCTACTGGAATCCTTCTTCCCTAATTCTGATATCAATGCCCTGGCTGGCATGTTAGAGGATTCCAACCAAACCAGAGAATTTGTCTCTTATTTGCGCAAGGTCGATCAAGTGGATACCCTATCATGAAATCAACGCTGCCATACGGAGGTAATTTGCCGTGAATCCAACGGGGATCATAGGCCTAGTCTTCATTTTGATCTTTTTCGGCCTTACAATCTTGTTCAGAGTGGCGAAACGCGAGCATCCCGAAAGGAATTTGCGCAGGATACCGGCTTTCTCCCGGCTGAAACGTGCTATCGGCCTTTCTGTCGAATCTGGATCCAGGCTTCATGTAAGCATTGGGCGTGGCAAACTCACTGGAACCGAAAGCGCCGTAGCTTTCGCGGGGCTCAGCACATTGGAAGGCATCATCCGGTCCGCCTCAACGGGAGATAACCCGCCCATCGCCACAACAGGTGACGCTTCCATGGCCATCATTCTGCAAGATACCCTGCGGAGCACATATCAGGACATCGGCATTGGCGATCAATATGAGTCCACTTCTGGACAGCTCACGGGCTTCACACCGTTTTCCTATGCCGCGGGCACCTTATCGGTTATCGACAATGAGAAAACAACCACTCATTTCTTGATCGGCAATTTCGGAAATGAGGCCGCCTTACTTACTGATGCCAGCGAACGAAATGGTGATCTTATGCTGGCAGGCACAGACAATATATCGACACAAGCCCTGCTCTATGCGACTGCAGAAGAACCACTCATCGGTGAGGAAGTATACGCCAGTGGGGCTTATATCTTGTCCAAACCGATGCACATCGCCAGTTTGCGAGCCCAAGACATATTTCGCTGGGGCTTGATTATCTTCATTGTGGTTGGGGTAGTGCTGAAATTTCTCGGTTTGGATACATTGATCATGGGTTTATTTGGGGGACTGCTGTGAGACTCAAACTAAAATCGCCCATTTCATCTGCAATTGCCATAGGCGTTGGCATTATCGTACTCATGGGTTATTTCTTTGGCAGCAGCACCAGCGGCCAAGTAACAACCGTGGGATTCTTGCGTGAGTTCTTTCTGCAAGGAGCCATTGTTTGGGCTGCTGTGGCCATGTTCGTCGGGATTTTCAACCTGGCCTCTGTACACATTCAGAAAATTCAGAACAACCAGCAGGGCGTATATAGTTTCGTTTTGCTACTTTCATTGATCGTTACGGTGGGCGTTGGACTCTATGACATCATTCAAACGCATATGGCTCAAGAACTAAACTTCCAACGCATTACCTGGATGTTCGAAAATATCCAATTTCCAATTGAAACCAGCCTAATGGCTGTGCTGGCAATCAGCCTGACATATGCGGCAACACGACTGCTGGCGCGACGATTAAATTTGCTCTCCGTTGTTTTCGTTGGCGTTCTGCTGATGTTGCTCATTGGAGCCGTTCCGATGATTGCGATTCAGGCACCGATGCTCACAGACATTCGCAATTGGATTTTGGCAGTCCCCACTGTTGGTGGTGCACGCGGCATTCTTCTTGGTGTCGCTCTGGGAACCATAGCAACCGGTTTGCGTGTACTAATCGGCAGCGACCGTCCATACGGAGAATAATCTATGGCCGAAATTCGCTGCCCAATGTGTGGTAAATCGAACCCTGACAATCTGGAAGTCTGCCAGCACTGTCAGGCCCGTTTGAAACCGCTCACGATTTCGCCTTCAGAATCGCCTGAGGGGTCTAAGCCAGAACTACCCGATTGGCAAGCACCTGAAAATGAAGCTGAATCTCCTTTTGAAGATCAAGAAAGAGGCACTGACCTTCTTGCTAGACTTAACATCGAGGGTGATTCTGACAATCAAGATGAGCCTCCCCCTGAAATTGATTCGGATGCAACGGCTGAACCCGAGGGAGACCAGTGGCTTCGGCGTCTTCGTGATCAGAGCACAGACGATGACACACAGGAAGAACAGGAAGATGCATCTGCAGTGCTTTTTGACGGAGAAATTCCTGACTGGATGGCAGAAGAACAAGCAGAAGAAAAACGACCTCCAACAACTGACGCATCTCCAGCTGCGGATGATGGCATCCCAGAATGGCTAAAATCCCCCCAAGAACCAACCTTTGATTTTTCCGATGAACCTGCAGAAGAAGAGATCGCTCTTCCTGACTGGCACGCTACAGATGCCGAGAGCCCGAAGTCAGAGCTCCCAGCAACCGAACCTGTGGATGATAACCTTTTCGACCGAATTGCTGACGAAAAACAGGATGACTCGTCTGAAGATGGGGAACCCGGTCAATTGGATTGGCTTCAATCCCTAGCAGCAGAATCTCCCCAGGTTTCAGAAATATCTGCGGAGGATTCGGATTCCAAGTCTGAATTAGAATCTGATCTTCCTGACTGGTTTGAGGCACCCAAAACTGAAACTGCTCCAGAATCTGCAAAAACGTCCGCTGACTTGACGGATTTATCTGGGGAAACGGAAGACGATCTTCCCGATTGGATGGATGAATCCCCCAAAACCCCAGACGTTTCTGCTGATCCATCAGAGCTCTCCCCCGAAACGGAGGCTGAACTCCCCGACTGGGTTGCAGCGCCCAAAACCGAAGAAACATCACCAGGCATGACGGGTTTGCCCATTGATGCGGATGACGATCTACCAGATTGGATGGAAACCCTGGAGATTGATGAACCCCCCGAAATTCCAGACATTTCTGCTGATCTATCAGAGCTATCCCCCGAATCAGAAGCTGAGCTCCCCGATTGGCTCGAAACACCCAAAGTTGAAGCATCAGCAGAAATACCGGAAGACCCGTCTGACTCCGATGGTATCCCTGATTGGTTATCCGGCATTGAAGATGATGACATCGAAATTCCCATCATTTTGCCCGACCCAGAACCTGAGACCCCTGAATGGATTTCCGGGGAAGATGCTGCTGAGCTTAGTTGGCCTCCCGAAAAGGATTCATCCCCCCCTGGTGGTGAGATCGAACCCGATTGGCTGGATAACCTGCCTGGGGATCAGATCCCTGAACTACCTGATTTTTCACCCAGTGACGATGCTTTCGACACCGAACTTCTTGCCGAAGATGAGGATGAGGAATTATTTGGAATCGAGGGGCTTTCGGATCTATTCAATGATGAAGACGATGAACAACTGACTGAAAGCGGAGCTGAGACTTCCGATGATCTGGCGCCAGCGGATTTGCCGGGCTGGCTGGAAGCCATGCGCCCTGTTGATACTGCGGAGGGTCTCAAAGAAGAGCGAAAGGGGGCTAAGGTCAAAACTGGCCCATTGGCCGGACTAAGCGGGGTTCTCAACGCGGAACCTGAAATTGCGCGGCTCAAAAAATCCACAGCCCACACCAGCAAACTACAGGTCTCAGAATTTCAACAAAATCAGGTCAAACTATTGCGCGATATTATCGAAATCGAAGGGAAGCCAATCCCCATACATCAAAGGGCTGAAATTACTTCGCGCAGCGTGTTTCGATGGTTATATGCCTTTATTCTCATTTTTGTCGTGGGAATTGTGGTCTTCAGCGAGAGTCAGACTGTCTCCCCAATCCCACCAACCGACGCACTCATCGACACCAGCAAATTGATCAACTCAGTAACATCTCGAGACGCGGTGCTGGTCTCATTTGATTATGAACCTGGAATGGCCGGGGAAATGGAAGCGGCCGCGGCCGCGGTTGTCGACCACTTGATGATCAAAGGGGCTTACTTGACGCTGATCTCTACTTCACCAACAGGCCCTGCGTTGGCCGAGCGGTTCATCGCCAACGTCCAAAGTGAACATAATTACGTCAGTGGAAACCAATATATCAATCTGGGATATATTCCAGGTGGAGCTGCCGGATTACTTGGGTTTGTGCAAATGCCACAGCGCATAACACCGCTGTCCTTTGATGGTATGGATGCCTGGGCAACCGCGCCACTCATGGGAATCAATACTCTTTCTGATTATAAATTAGTACTTGTCTTAACAGATAATCCCGACTCGGCCCGCATGTGGATCGAACAGGTTCAACCCAGACTACTGGAAACACCCCTGATTGCTGTTGCAAGCGCCCAGGCAGAACCCATCTTGAAACCCTACGCTGACGGAGATAACCCTCAGATACAAGGCCTGATTGGGAGCATCATCGACGGTGCGGCTTATGAACAAATCACGGGGAGACCGAAATTGGCTCGCGAATATTGGGATGCTCTGAACTACGCCTTGCTCACGGCTATCGGCGCAATATTCTTAGGGGGTATCGCCAATATTGTCTCTATTCTATTCCGAAAGAAACCGCGGGAGGTAGCAGAATGAACTTTGCTGCGATGAACCTGAGTGATTTAGCTGGCCCCCTGCTCGGATTTACCTTGACAATCTTCATTCTCAGTTATGTTATCGGAGACAATGTCCTGTTTCGTCTGGCAACGCATATTTTTGTCGGCGTAGCTGCCGGGTATGCTTCAATCATTACCCTCTACAATGTCATATTACCTCAATTAATTTTCCCCTTCCTGGAGGGAACCAGCGGAGAAAAATTCCTGGCAATCAGTCTCATCGTGCCATCTATTCTCATATTGTTCAAGCTCTCGCCCCGTTTGAGCAAGATTGGCAATCCGGCAATTGCAATATTGGTCGGCATTGGTGCCGCGGCGGCTATTGGTGGGGCTACTTTTGGAACCATCTTTCCACAAATTACCGCCTCCACAAACTCTTACTCATCACACAATCTGTTCGATGGGACCATTCTGCTGATTGGAACTCTGACCACATTACTGTATTTTCAATTTAATTCACGCCGAAACACCAAGCAAAGTGGCTCAATTGTGAGCATATCCAAATTCATAGGCTGGTTTGGCAAAGGATTTATCGCGGTGACATTTGCAGCCCTGTTTGCCGGAATTTATATTGCAGCCATTTCAGCCTTGATCGAACGATTCTCATTCCTTATATACGTCATAAAAGATCTGGTAATCCCTTTCATCTTCTAGCAAAACGGCCTCATGACTTCATCCGTAGTTTCATCAGATTCAATTCTTGCAATCGATATTGGCACCATCACCACGCGCGCATCTCTCTTTGATGTCGTCGGTGATCGGTATCGTTTTATCGCAATGGGACGCGCCAGAACAACGATTGTCCCCCCTTTCAATAACATTATCATTGGAGTCAGAGAAGCCGTAAACCAACTTCAACATACTACCGGACGCGTGTTACTCGGAACCGATGGGGATTTTCTTATTCCCAGCCATCCTGATGGAACCGGTGTAGATATTCTGACGGCCACTCTTTCAGCTGGGCCAGAGATCAACGTCGTAGCCGTCGGGTTGTTGGAAGAAGTTTCACTCGAAAGTGCCCGCAACTTAGCCTCACAAACATACGCCGAAATTACTGAAGCTATCAGTCTCAATGACCGTCGTCAACAAGATGCGCGCATCGATGCCATCCTTCGGGTACGTCCCGAATTGATCATTGTTGCGGGTGGCGTAGATGATGGCGCATCCCGATCGGTGAGCACACTGCTCGAAGCCGTGGGATTAGCCTGTTATCTCATTCCCAAGGCCCAACGGCCCAAGATATTGTATGCCGGAAACAATAGCATCCAGGAAAATGTAAAAGAAACAATTTCCCCTATTACAGATATTCACATTGCCCCCAATATCCGTCCCTCAATTCGTTCTGAGCAACTTTCACCTGCCCAAGACGAGTTATCCAAGATTTTTAAAAAGGTTCGCTCCGAGCAAATCTATGGTTTCTCCGATCTTGAGAAATGGGCAGAAGGTCGCGTCAATCCAAGTGCAGCTTGTTTCGGGCGCATTGTACGTTTTCTAAGCTATTTACATGATGCCAATAAGGGCGTTTTTGGTATTGATATTGGTGCTTCTTCCACTACCGTAGCATCCGCCATTCAGGGTGAACTAAATCTCAAAGTTCTCCCGGACCTTGGGCTTGGACCAAAGCTTGATAACTTAGATCAGCACATTCCGTTGGAAAGTATTTCATACTGGCTTTCGGAAAATGTGTCCAAATCCGACATCCGGGACTATATTCACAACAAAGCAGTTCATCCAGAGAGTTTGCCAGTTACTCTCGAAGATTTGGCAATTGAGCAAGCCATCGCCCGGCAAATTATCAGGGCTGGGGTTAAACAAACTCTGGCAAGCCAACCGTATGAAAAAAGTACCGCTGCACCAGAGCTTACGCCATGGCTAGAGCGTGTTCTCGCCTCTGGTGGCATTTTGAACCATGCGCCCTCGCCAGGGCAAAGCTTGTTGATGCTTCTCGATGGACTACAACCCACCGGCATAACAACGTTTATCCTCGACTACAATGATCTGGTCGCTACATTGGGAGCAACTGCGGAAATCAATCCGTTAATTGCCGTGCAGATTCTTGAATCACACGCGCTGATGAATTTGGGCACTGTCATCGCACCCGTAGGGAAAGCACGCCCGGATACACCCATAATGCGAATCCACACTACACTTAGCGATGGTAGCGAAAGCAACTTAGAAGTGAAATTTGGATCCGTCGAGAAAATTCCCATTCCACCGGGTCAACCCGCCGAATTGCGTTTACAACCGCTTCATCGGTTCGATATCGGCATGGGTGGTCCTGGAAAAGGTGGTGGAGTGCGCGTTGTTGGCGGTGAACTGGGGGTTGTGATCGATGCGCGTGGTCGTCCACTTCGGCTTCCATCTGATCCTGCATCCAGGCAAGAAATGATCAAAAAGTGGATAACTATACTTGAACAGTAACTGGCATTGAACTTGCACGATACCAAGAATTGAGCTATGTTAGCACCAATTATACAGATTTCTCCTACCACAAAGATAAGACGACAACGTAAGCTGCCAATCCCTGGTAAAGTTGTCGTTCGTCAAGGGCAGAAAGTTGAAGCTCGTGATGTCATAGCAGAAGCCATTATTGCCCCTGAGCATATCATGCTGAACATCGCCCGAAGCTTGAGAGTTCATCAAGAGACTGCTGACGATCTAATTCAACGTACCGCAGGAGAAACCATAAATAAGGATGATCTAATCGCCGGTCCCGCAGGAATTACACAGCGGGTGGTCCGTGCGCCTCGGTCTGGCCGAATTGTTGTCGCCGGAGATGGACTGGTTCTCATGCAGGTCGATAGCAAGCCCTTCGAATTAATTGCCGGAATGCCAGGCACAGTTACCGACCTCATCCCTGATCAGGGAGCTGTTATCGAAACGAATGGAGCTTTGGTGCAGGGCATCTGGGGAAATGGGCATACGGAATTTGGCTTGATGCAAGCCAAACTGGCCGCACCGGATGAGCGCTTTACAGTCGATCAATTGGATGTCAGCTTACGGGGAGCAATCATCCTGGCTGGTTACTGTGCCGATTCGGAGGTTCTCCAGAAAGCCGCTGACATTCCTCTGCGAGGCTTAATTTTTGCCAGCATGGATTCTGCGCTGATCCCCCTGGCAGAGGAAATGCCTTATCCCCTTCTTGTTTTGGAAGGATTTGGTTACCACCCAATGAGCGGGATAGGCTATAATGTATTGACAACCAACAGTGGCAAGGAAATATCGCTCAACGCAGAGCAATTGGATATCAACAAGGGCCTCCGCCCAGAGATTGTCATTCCATTAGATGTTTCCCGTGAACCTGATGATGCCCCGTCGTCAATAGACGAATTTGATCTGGGTAACACTGTTCGCATATCAAGGGCACCATATACAGGCAAAATTGGAACAATAGCTGCCCTGCCGCGTAAATCAATAACATTTCCCAGCGGCATTCGGGCCAATGGCGCTGAAGTCGTTTTAGAAAATGATGAACGTACTACCGTCCCTCTAGCAAATCTAGAAAAGGTAGTATAGATTATCACCTCCGGGGCAAAAATCGGAGAAGATGAGGAGAAAGCAAAATGACAATGATGGATGATTTTGACTTTGATGATCTGGATATTGAAGATACCCCACCACCTGAAGAAGCCAGCAATCGCACGTTTTTGTTGGTTGCCGGTATCTTGGGCGCGATATTAATCCTGTCATTGATCCTCATGGCGGTTTATGCCATGGTTGTAGTGCCAAACCGACGCGCCGCTCAAAATACACAGGTAGCCGAAATCAACGCCCAAAACACAGAAGTTGCCCTGGCCAGTGCTTTGACAGCCGAAGCGCAATCGTGGACTGCCACACCAACCATCACGAATACGCCCCTACCTATAACCGCTACAGCCACATCGACGCCTGTAATCGCTCCCACAGATACGCCCGCAGCAGCCATTGCACAGGATGAAGAACGTGAAGCACAACTGACATCGACAATGGCGGCTTTATTCACTCAACAGGCCTCCAACTTATTGACCGTAACGCCAATAACCACGGAATTGCCGGAGACCGGCTTTGCAGACGATGTCGGCATCCCCGGTTTAATTACCTTAGCCGCGGCTTTGATTATTATCATTTTCCTCACCAGACGATTGAGAACCGCGCGACAGTAAGCAACTCTGAAAACTATGCACAAAAAAGGAGATGGCCACCAATGCCATCTCCTTTTCAATTATTACAATACCTTTAATTTGAAATGAATATTTTAAGTCACGCTGGCCGCGACCTCCTCCCCAAATCTTAATAAGGCAGCCACCATTTCAGGGGTACGCCCTTCGGCATAAACCCGCAGCACAGGCTCAGTTCCTGACGGACGGATGAGCAGCCACGAGTCATCTGACATGATGTATTTCACACCATCGATGGTCAACACATCTTGTACCTTCTCGCCACCAATCGAATCGGGCGCTTCATTGAGCAATTTGAGCGACATCTTGTCTTTGGCAACCGGGCGGCTCAAACGCATATCTTTGCGCTTATAGTATGCCGGACCAACTTCATTTAGGAGATCCTCAATTAATTCGTGTAAGGGAGCACCATAGGCTGCCACCATTTCAACCAAGAGCAACCCCATCAAGATGCCATCACCTTCGGGGATATTCCCCTTGAAGGAAATACCGCCGGATTCTTCACCACCGATGAGAACATCCTCTTTGAGCATGTAATCGGCGATGTGATTAAATCCAACTGGGGTTTCATAAACTGGCAAATTGTATTTGTCCGCCAGACGATCAATCATGCGCGTCGTGGAAACGGTGCGCACCGCCGGGCCATCCAAGCCACGCTTCTCGACCAGGTACTTCAATGCCAGGGCCATGATCTTGTGAGGATCAATGAATTGTCCACGCCCATCCATGGCGCCGATGCGATCAGCATCACCATCTGTAGCCAAGCCCAAATCACCAAAACCGGTACCAATCGCGCCTGCTAAAGCACCCAGATTGCGAGCAATCGGCTCAGGGTGTGTGCCCCCAAAACCAGGATTCATCTCTCCACGCACTTCATAAACTTCACAACCAGTCCCCTTGAGGATGCCTTTGATCACTTCACGACCAGAACCATGCATGGAATCAACGACCACGCGCGGGGGTCGTTCTGAAATGATGTCAAAATCGATCAATGTTCGTAAATGATCATAATACGCGGGGATCGGATTGAAGCGTTCGATCATGCCCTTCTTGCGGGCCTGTTCCCAATCCATCATGTTTGGCCCACGGCCGCGCTCCTCGTTATCATTCAGATAGACTTCCACTCGACGTGATTGCTCGGGTAATGCCGCCCCCCCGTAAGAAGCCTTCAATTTAATCCCGTTGTAGCGGGGCGCGTTGTGCGAAGCTGTAATCACCGCCCCTGCGACGGCACCCAGATGATGCACAGCATAAGAAATCGCCGGCGTAGGGGCGTCAGCCTGGGCCAAAAAGACCGTGTATCCATTGGCTGCTAACACCCGGGCTACATCTGCAGCGTAACGATCAGAGAGAAAGCGCGTATCGAATCCCACAACCATCTTGTGGGGGTCTACACTACGCCCCGAACCCTTATTTATTTGCCAATCGCCAGAATTGATGGCATCTGCAATGGCTTGGGTTACTAATCGCAGATTATGGAAAGTGAAAGTGTCCGAGATGACGGCTCGCCAACCGTCGGTTCCAAAATGAATGGGCATGACTCTTGCTCCTATTTTTCGTTGATGTCAATATTGTTGAATTTCGCTTAGAATCTATTGATAACTTCATGCTAAAATGAGCCTATGGATTCCATAGAAATTGTTGAATTCCTCACCACGGTTCGCCTTTTCAGGTATTTTGAAGAAGATCATCTTTATGATCTCGCGCCACTTTTCAAAGAACGTTCCTTGTCTGATGGAGAAGTACTCTTTTCTGAAGGTGATCCGGGGGGGGACTTCTATATTATCACATCCGGCAAAATCCATCTAGCGCGGGGTGATGATCGTAATCGCGTTGAAATTGGTGATTTGTCTAGAGGCGAATTCTTCGGTGAGGAATCCTATCTCAAAGACAGGGAGCGCGCTGCCTCTGCAGTGGCTGTCGGTACGACTTCGCTTTTAGTGCTCAAAAAGGATAAGCTCACCCAATTATTAAGTGAACATCCCGAAACGAAAGCTGAACTTGAAAATTTAGCCAGAAGTTATCAGATCGCTCGTAGAAAAGATTTCAACTGGCTCGTTCAGGGGGAAGTGATTCATGCCGTAGCGAAGAAGCACTATTTAGTTTTGTTGAAATCATTGGTGTTTAGTGCCATCTTGGGCATTGCCGGGGTATTTATTCTACTGATCAGCTTGATCAATTCGGGGGGAAATATTTTGGGGAATCTAATGCTCTCGATTCCGGGAGCGCTGCTTACAGGTTTCGCCATCCTATGGACAGTTTGGGTTTGGATCGATTGGGGCAACGACTTTTATGTTGTGACCGATAAACGTGCAGTTTGGCAAGAAAGAATCGTTTTAATGTATGAGAGTCGCCACGAGGCGCCTCTGGACGCGGTGTTATCGGTAAACCTGCGCACGGATTTCATTCAACGGCTTTGGGGGTCGGGCAACGTTCTCATCAACACCTATACGGGCAGGATTGTAATGGAGAATGTCGACCGTCCCGAACATCTTATCGATGTGATCAAGGAATATTGGCACCGTGCCCAAGATAAAGCCTCGGAGATGGAACAGGAAGCCCGTGTGCAAATGATCCGGGAAACCATCGGCATCGACACGAAAGAGGAAGAAGAACGAGTAAGGCAGCCCCTGCTCCAAAGAACAAAACCCGGCGCTTTGCAAAGATTGTTCAACTTCCTGAAAACGCGTTTCGAAGAAAATGGTGTGGTCACGTATCGTAAGCATTGGTTCCTTTTATTACGTCGAAGTTGGAGAGTAGTTTTATTTCTTTTGTTATCAACAGCTGGAATCGTCTGGTTTTATTACAGACCAAACAGTTATTCACTCATGTTCATAGCGTTCCTCGCTTTGACGAATATCATTGCCACTTTCATCTTCATTTACCATTTTGTCGATTGGTCCAATGATATCTACCAGGTAACTGACCGGCAAATTTTTGACATCGACCGCAAACCTTTTGGTGAAGATACCCGCAAATCAGCTCCCTTAGAGCGAATTCTCAATACTTCCGTCGAACAGAATTTTTGGCAGCGCTTGTTGAATTACGGCAATGTCATCATTAACGTTGGTGAGGCAAAATTCACCTTTGACGGCGTTGTCAGCCCCTCTTTGGTTCAGCAAGAAGTTTTCCAGCGCTATCACACTCGTAAGCAAAAATTGGAAGCCGAGGAAGCTGAACGCGAACGCGTGCGTATGGTAGAGTGGATCAAAATCTATCATGAACAAGTCGAGGGCAGCCGAACCGTAGATCACGAGCCAGATATCTACTAATCGCAACTCACAGGGTTATCGAGTAAAATAGGTGGGAATTCAATTTAGAAAGCATACACATTATGGCATTACGTAATATCATCACAAAACCCCATCCCACTTTGCGCGGCAAAGCCAAGAAAGTCACCAATTTCGATCAGGAACTGCACACACTCATTGATGACATGATCGAAACCATGCGCCAGGCACCGGGAGTTGGTCTGGCGGCTCCGCAAGTAAATACCCCCTTGAGGTTGTTCGTTGCTGAATTTGGCGATGAAAACGATGAAGAGGCCCCCGTACAAACCTATGCCATCGTCAACCCCAAAATTGTCAAGACATCAGCAGAAACCAACCTGGGCGTTGAGGGTTGTCTCTCGATTCCGGGTCTTGTCGGTGAGGTTGTGCGGCCCATCGAGGCCAAAGTCGAGGGCTTCGACCGCAATGGCGGCCCAATCTCCATTGAGGCCAAAGGGTGGTTGGCGCGCATTTTCCAACATGAGATCGACCACCTTGACGGTGTCTTGTTCACCGACCATGCTCTGAGAGTCTGGGACCCTGAAGCTGAGGCACTTGCCGAAGCTGAGGCAACTGCTGAAACTGAAGTTGAGCAGCTAGATTCAACAGAATGAAGTCTCGATCAGACAAGAATGAATGATCCACATGCCACGGAAAATCCGTGGCATCCGTACGATTCAGCATGTATCTAACACAATTATCTCTGACCAATTTCCGCAACTTCACCCGCCTGGACGCAGATATTCCAGGCGGGGTGACAATTTTGGTTGGGGATAACGCCCAGGGGAAAACCAGTCTACTGGAAGCAATGTATTATCTGGCTACTTTTACATCATTTCAAGCCAGCCAGAATCGCCAATTGATCAACTTCATAGCCGGAAGAGAACCGCTGGCTGTGGGACGCATCACCGCCGATTACAGGCGTGGAGACAGATCTCACCGCCTGGAAATTCGGCTGATTCAAGAGCAAAATAGGGGCTTCAACAATGCCCGTGTTCGCCGAGAAGTGCTCCTGGATGGCGCTAAGCAAAAAATTAATCAGACCATTGGACATTTCAACGCTGTGCTCTTTCTGCCGCGCATGTTGAGCATCATCGATGGCGCACCCGCCGAACGGCGTCAATATCTTGATCTGGCAATATCACAAACGGACCCGCACTACACGGCCTCGCTTTCAGCCTATACCAAAGCCCTCGGCCAGCGCAACGCCCTGCTCAAATTGCTCAAAGAACGCGGCGGAGACAGCAGCCAACTGGCCTATTGGGATGAGCAAATCGTCCAAACCGGCGCCTATCTGATCAAAGGGCGCGTCCATGCAGTTCAAGAAATGGAAGACCTGGCTGCCATCGTTCATCATGAACTCACGCGAGGCACGGAGCGATTGCGTATGATCTACCGCCCGGCCTTCGACCCTCATGAAGCGCCTTCCAACCAAATGGCCTTGCCCCTGGATGCGCCCATCGAACGCGACGGCTTCAGCAAAGATGATATCGCGCAAAGTTTCAGGGAAGCGCTCCAATCAAATCAAAATGAGGAAATCTTGCGCGGCATGACTACAATCGGCCCTCACCGCGATGATTTGCACTTCTTGGCCAACGCTATAGATTTGGGGACTTACGGCTCACGCGGCCAGATACGCACCGCCCTGTTGGCGCTAAAAATTGCCGAAGTCAATTGGATGAAAGAGAAAACTGGCTATTGGCCGGTGCTCTTGCTCGATGAAGTTCTGGCAGAATTGGACCCGCAGCGCCGCAATGATCTGATCAAGCGATTGCAGCGCATCGAACAGACGTTGCTCACTACCACAGACCTGGATCTATTCGCGCCTGAATTCGTACAAAAAGCGGCTACCTGGTATTTCAAGGATGGCCGTTTGAACTCAGAGCGCTAGTCCTTCATAAAGAGGGTACCCTCTCGGAGATGACAGTCACCTGGCAACCTTTTCATAATCCAAAGGGTAACCTTTGATTGACCGTACAGCAACAGTTTTTCCCAAAAATAAAACAGGCTGAGGGCTGATGTCCTATGGGGCTGTTTTCGAGATTAGTTCTCCCTTGTTGTAATGTCGTTCTCAACCATTGCAGTGTGATTCCTTTGGCTTCCATTGCCATTCCCATTGTTCATCATCCCAATCATGGTCGATAACATCTGCAATCAGAAGTTCGTCATCTCCATGTTGGGACTTCTGAGCAAAAGCAGCGTCCCAATCTTCACGTGCGCTTTTGGCAGTTCGAATGATCAATTGATCATTATCAGCGACCAACTCAACATCTTCACCCAAACCGAGCTGATCAAGCAACATCTTAGGAATGCGAATGCCGCCAGAATACCCTATTTTTTCCGATTTTCGTATTGTACACAAGCATAATCACGCCCCTTCATGTAAGTACACTATAGCTACACGATGTGGGTTTGTCAATCGTTTTGAACTCAAGTTTGGACATTAGCGGCGAATCCCTGCGGGTGAAGCAATCGAAAACTTAGGATGAGATTGCCATGCTTGCCGAAGGCACGCCTCTGGCGCGCTTACAATGACAGATAAATTTGGTGTTTTCTGGGATTTGTCCGATCTTCTGTCCGAAGGTCAGTTTTGAAGAGAAACGCTTTTACCTTAATAGAAACGGATTACACTTACCGCTACAACGGACGTTTGGTGGGCACCCCAACCCGGCGGGGATATTTCTCCGGAGTTGCAGCTATTTTATCCACAACTACTAAATAGCGTTGATCCGCTACCCCTGGCAAAGTGACTGGGATCAGGCGTTGTAAATGTCCTCCCAATATACTCATGGCAGCCTCAGCAGAATGCGCTTCGGCGGGAGCACTTTCTCCCTTCATGGCCAGCACGCGTCCACCCACGCGCACTAAAGGGAGCAGATACTCCATCAAAATGGGCATCAGCGCCACGGCCCGCGCTAAAGCCCAGTCATACCGCTCACGAAAAGTATCATCCGAGCCGACTACTTCGGCCCGCTCACAGATAATCTCTACATCTTCAAGTGCAAGTTCCTTCACCAAATGCTGGCAAAACTCGGCCTTTTTTGTAACCGACTCGACCAGCGTCAATTTGATCCGCGGAAATAAGATTTTCAGAGGCAAACCAGGAAATCCAGCCCCTGTACCCACATCGATCACGCGTTTGACGGAAGTGTTGCGCATGGCCAGAAAAGCGCTGAGCGAATCAAGAAAATGTTTGACACGCACTTTCTCGGGTTCGTTGATAGCCGTCAGGCTGTAGCTCTTATTCCATTCCACCAATTCTTGAGCATAAACTTCCAATGCGTCAATTTGCGTAGAATTCAGGGTCATTCCCACGAGAGCTTCGAATTCTTGAGAGAGCTGCTGCATAATCAGGATTATACCGAAATAAAGCAAAAAAGAATGGTTTAGGCGATAGAAACTTGAACAACTGATGGGACAAGAAAAATCACGAATGGGCTCGAATTCCACGAATATTTCTTGATTGATCACAGCAGAAAATTCGTGTTTTAGTGTAATTCGCAAGAAATGCTCAAGCCTGTCCTGACTGTTTCAGAAATCAAAAAAGAGATGCGAGTTTGACGCACTTAGCTCACATCTCTCATTGTTGATCGACTTTTAGGAGGCTCTACAGATTACTCTTTCCCAGCCTGCGGAGATTGGGCCTGTTTCCTTGCCTTGCGCTTGCGGCGCCAGTTACGGAAGCCCCGCCAGAGGAAAGTGAGTGGAACACCAATTACGATAACAACAGGCAGCAGGAAGATCACCGCCCAGATCAAGAAGTTCACAAACCCTTGCAGGAAATTGATCAGTGCCTCAACCGCATCTTTGGCAACTCCCACCGGCTGCCAGCCGCCAATTTGAATGGGTTGGTCGGCCTCATCAGCAATAATGTCGATGCTGATTGATGAGAGCGCGGCGGCCTGTTCGTAGTATTGCATCTGACCTTTGATAACTTCGATCTGCTCACGGACGCTGACCAGGTTGTTGTAAACCTGCAATACGTCTTCGGTCTTTTTGGCTTCTTCCATGATCTCGGCCAGTTGGGTTTCCGCGGCTTCCAGGTTGCGCAGGCGGGATTGCAGATCGGTATACTGGCTGGTGACATCCTCGCCGGAGATATTTTCTGAGCGCACTTCCCCAGCCCCTGCTTTGATCTGTGCCAGAGCTTCATCCAGCTGTTCCGCCGGAACTCGGATGGTGATCGAGGCCTGATCCACAGTCACACCACTGCCCAGAGCGGTCTGCCACAAATTCGAGCTAACCACAAATCCGCCCATAGCCTCAGCCATGGTCATAATCTCATCCATCGCCACAGCCGGCTCGATCACTACAATGGATAACTGGGCATTTTTGATGACCATACGCTGGACCGTCACTGTGTCAGCACCTGACTGAAAACTCTGCTCAGGAGCCCCAGGAGCTGCTTCCATTTCGAAAGCTGCATCCTCAGCGACAAAACCACCCCCATAATCATCGCTTGCCACCATGGGTTCAGATGCATATTGGGCTGCACCACATGCCGAAAAGAGCAAGGCGGAAATGACCAATACAATTACCATTCGTTTCTTCATGAGATTTTCTCCAGTTTTTCGTTATTTAGAATACCCCTAAGACGCTAAACTAAAGGCGAAGGTTCCCTCACCAGCCCAACTCAAGTCGATCAATGTGGCGATCAGGCAACTCGGCCTCCCGCATGCGCTCTTGCACCAGATTCACCTCGTATGACACTCGATAAAATTTAATTTCCTTCTTATCGGGATCAAATTTCGCGTAGGCGGCCCTGGGATCGCGATCACGGGGTTGGCCCACAGAACCAGGATTGATGATCATTCGGTCAGTTAAACCAACAGGCGCATTCTCAAAGGGCACAAATAATTCGGCATCGGAATCGCCATTGGATGATTTGAAAATGCTTGGCAAATGGGTATGTCCTACAAAACAAAAAGCCGTCTCAAAGAAATAGAAATTCTCTTTTGCTGAGCGGGCATTTAGAATGTATTCCCAGATCGGTTGGCGAGGACTGCCATGTGCCAATGTCACCTCATCGGTTACCTGGACTTTGGCGGGCAACTCTCCGAGATAGGCTAAATTATCCTTCGAGATTTGCCGCTGCGTCCAACGTACGGCCCGCCGGGCCTCGTTGTTGAAAGAATCCGTGCTCAATTTTTTCAGAGTGGCAGCATCATGATTGCCCGTTAAAGCAACAAGGTTTGGCAATGAACGCAGTTTCTCGATACACTCATTGGGATCCGGCCCATAGCCCACCAAATCCCCCAAAAACCAGACAGCATCCACATCACCCGCTTCGTCAAGGACAGCTTCCAATGCGTTAAGATTGGCATGAATATCGGAGATTACCAGGATGCTCATTCCGCTAATCTTAGCACAGAATAATGGGATTTGGGGGTATGTTTACTCTCCCAACAAAGTTGCAAGCGTCTGACGAAAACCAAGGATATTACCGAGTGCGCAAACGCGGGTTGACGATATCATCCAGGGCGCGGCCGACAAGATAAAAAGCGCTGCAAAAGAGCATGATGGCGATCGCCGGAGGGATCAACACATTCCATTGGCTGCCGCCCCCAAACCAACGGAAGGTCCGCTGCCCTAACCAGATCATCGAGCCCCAGGTCATATAGTCATGGGTGCGGCTAAAGAAGGACAGCAGCGACTCGGTCAGCACCGCGCCGACCACAGTCATCACCGCGTGCACCAACGCCAAAGGCATCAGCCCCGGCCAGATATGCTTGCGCAAAATGTGCCAATGGCCGCCACCAGCTGTGCGCGCCGCTTCAATGAAGGGTTTCGAGCAAATGGCCAGAGAATGAGATTTGACCACCACCGCCTGACTCCCTAAACCGGTCAGCACGCCAAAGATCACCCCTATCAAGAACCAATCCAGGCGTACTAGTAGACCAATGATCAACATCAGTACTAAAGCAGGTAACAGCACAAACACATCAGAGACCCCCATCATGATCAAGTCAGCCATTCCACCGAAATAGGCTGCCAAACTTCCCAAGAGAGTTGATAGTGTCACAGCTACAATCGCGGCGGCAATCCCTACGCTGAAGGACATCCTGGCACCATACATCAATTGGCTGAAAACATCGCGTCCCATACCATCAGTACCAAATAAATGATCAGGCGATGCCGACGAAGGGTGGGTCAATATTGTTGTGTCGAAACCTAAATAGGGGTCATAGATATTCGCCCGCCAGACCGTATTCAACAAGATGGGATGAACGAAAACCATCAATGAAAATAGAAAAATCAGGGTCAGACCGATAACCCCCAAGGGATTGCGACGAAATTCATGCCACGCCGACTTTATTTGTTTCCAGCGGGCCCGAAAACCGCGCCAATACAAATCCCAGACGCCAAAGGGTGATTCTTGTGGTGTTTGCGCTGTCATATTAATACCTGGCCTCATAGCGCAGTCGCGGATCGAGATAAACATGCAAGATATCTAAAATGACGTGGCCTGCCAATGTAAGAATCCCAACCACGGATAGAATCCCCAACAACAAGGGGATATCCTGAAAATCGATAGCCAGGAAGATCAATTCGCCCATAGCGCGCCATTGAAATACCAATTCGATGGCCAGACTGCCTGTCAGAACCAGCGGAAAGTTGAGCAGCAGACGCGTCAACACCGGCAAAAATGCATTTCGAGCGACATGCTGATCCCGGATGACATTCTCCGGCAACCCTTTGGCGCGCGCCGTGAGCACATATTCATCCCCAATAGTTTCCAGCATGGTGGTGCGCATCAGCAGCATGGTCTCACCAAAGGAAAGCAATATTACGGCGAGCAACGGTAAGGCGACATGCTCCAGCACATCCAATGCCAGGTAATCTAATCCACTCCGATACCACCAAATAGCGGTACTCACCAAGATCAAGCTACTTCCAATAAGCCGGACGTTCAGGCGGTTTTTTTTATTCCAGATTTGGCGCACTATCCAGCCAATAACAGCAAATCCAATAAACAGCAATACGGCTGTAATGACCATACGCAATAAGACATAGTCAACGCTTACTTTGGCCTTATACCAGATATTGGGATCGACCAATTGCTGAAAGGGAAGCCAATTCAGGTTCCAGCCAAAAATGGCAATCAACACAAAACCGAGAAAAGGGGCAAAGGAGGTAAAACTGGCTACACCCACCAGAGTCACGCCAAACTCCAGAAGCCCGCCGCGGTGCCAGGCAATGATCTTCCCCAGCCAAATTCCCAATAAATAGGAGAGCACAGCCGCGGTCAGAAACAAGATTAACGTGCGCGGAGCCCGGGCGGCCAACAACTCACTCACCGGAGTCGGCCAGGCTAAAAAGGATCGTCCGAGATCAAACTGGAAGAAACCCCAAGTCCAACTAAGATACTGCCTCCACAAGGGCAAATCTAACCCCAGGTCAGATTGGGCAAACTGTTGATTTGCAGGTCCCAAAACTAAAAACGCGGTGAAATCATAGGGTAATGCCTGGATCAAAAAGAACAGAAAGGATTGAAATATGATGATGGCAATACCACCTCGAATTACTCTACGCAAGATGAATCGAGTCACGCGCAATCTCCGGGATTTGGTTTAGAGGGAGAATTCTAAACCTCAGATAGGGCTTCAGCCGCATATATTACCTGTCTGCTCCTGCATGGGTTCAATGGATTGCATTTTCATGATTTTCCTTTACCAGCCAGGCGTATCGCGTTATGATCGGTGGTCATACGATGCTCATCATCCGATACGAGGAATTGCCCCTGAAGCAACACATGTAATTCCAGACCACTTCGAATCATGGGCAAATATTAATGGAGCATCATTTTGAAATCACACCCCGCCCCAAATATTATTCTTTTGGGAACCCTTTTTGGAACGACTCTAGTCGCATCACGCTTCAGTGTTGGGCAAATGGCCCCCTTGACCTATGTTGGTTTACGCTTCAGTTTAGCAGCGGCTGGATTCCTGGTCATTTATTTATTGCCGAATAGCAAAGTCAAATGGCCGCGCGGCCGGATGATCTGGCAGCGCAGCACCATTCTGGGTATCTTTGGAACCGCCCTGCCGATGATGTCGTTTGTGGGTTCATTGCAATACCTTTCCAGTGGAGTCACTTCTGTTTTGTTGACTACCTCACCAGCATTTACTGTGCTCTTGGCTCATTTTTTACTTCCCGATGAAAAACTGACCTTCAGAAAAGGGTTTGGCGTGATCCTGGCATTTATCGGGGCACTGCTCCTGACGCTGCGCGGCGAAAGCGGCCTGGCCAATATGGCTCAGGCCAACCCCATCGGCTATGTTTTAGTTTTCACCGGGATTCTCAGTGCCAGCATTATGGGCATTTACATGCGCAAAAACATGCAAGAATACAACACCGTTGAGGTGGCCACGATTCGCATGATCGTTGCAGCGTTGGTAGTTATTCCCCTGGCATTCTGGCTATATCGTTTCGACGTTTCACAGGTCAACAGCACTGGCTGGGCAGTTGTGTTTTATGCTGCCATTGCGGGCACATTCTTCGCCATGATGCTGGACTTTTCGAACATCGTAAATTTCGGCGCGACCATATCCGCATTGGTAACCTTTGTCATACCAGTTGTCGCCGTCATCAGTGGCGCGCTTCTGCTTGGTGAGCAAACGACTTCCGGAATGCTGGTTGGCATGGTTTTGGTTATTTTGGGCATCGGGTTCATCATCCGGAGGTAGTCCGTTACAGAAGTTCATTTACAGGTAAGCAAGAATGTTTAGGAAAGTTTTATCGAAAACCCCAGGCTATTTCACTCGCCCAATTGAGATCATTAGTAGCTACCAACGCAGCAATATCCGACCAGACCTCATGGCCGGGTTGACGGTGGCTATCGTTTTGTTGCCGCAAGCCATTGCCTACGCAATGATCGCAGAATTACCCCCGCAGGTGGGGCTCTTTTCAGCCATTATTGCCGCTATCATTGGCGCATTATGGGGATCATCGAACCATTTGCACACCGGTCCAACCAATGCGGCTTCCCTGCTCGTCCTGACCATCCTGCTCCCAATTGCGGAACCGGGCACGCCTGAATTTCTGGCCGCGGCTGGCATTATGGCCATTATGGTAGGCATTTTTCGCCTGGTGCTGGGAATGGCTCGTATGGGTCTGCTGGTCAATTTTGTTTCTGATTCGGTGATTATCGGCTTCACCGCCGGGGCGGGCGTACTGATCAGCGCCAACCAACTGCGGCACCTTTTACGTTTGAACATCCCCAGCTACCCGTCATTAATTACCACAATCCAGGCAATTACGCTCAATATTCAAGATACCCATCTCATCAGTCTGGCGCTGGGATTGATCGTAATCCTGATTATTATTCTGTTGAAAAATTTCATCAAAAAATCACCAGCCCCACTCATTGGAATGGTCGTCGGTGGAGGGCTGGTGGCCTTTTTTGATCTGGACCAACAAGGGGTCAGTGTAATCGGAGAGTTGCCTCGCACCCTGCCTCCATTATCGAATTTCACATGGGATTGGCAACTGCTCTCCGACTTATCCGTTGGCGTATTAGCAGTTGGGGCTATTGGGTTAGTCGAAGCCATGGCCATTGCCCGCTCGATCTCCAGCCAATCCGGTCAGCGCCTGGACAGCAACCAAGAATTTTTCGGGCAGGGTTTGGCAAATATTGTCTGCGGCTTATTCTCTGGGTATACGACCTCGGGTTCGTTCACCCGTTCTGCAGTTAATTATGAAGCCGGTGGATATACGCCTATGGCCAGTGTTTTTTCTGGCATATTCGTGTTGGTCGTTATGGTGGCGCTAGGGCCGCTGGGAACCTATGTGCCCCGCACCGCTCTGGCCGGCGTCTTGCTGTTGACCGCTTATTATATGGTCGACCGCAAAGAAATCCGTCGCATCTGGCAGGGTTCGCGAGAAGATGCCTTTATCATGGTAGCCACTTTCCTGGCTACTTTGTTCCTGCAGCTGCAATTTGCCGTTTTGATTGGCATCATTACTTCCCTGGCAATCTATATTTTGCGTACCAGCGTACCCAAGGTCATCCCTGTGTTGCCGGCCAAGAATTTCCGCCATTTCACTTACCAGCCAGATAAAGCGCCTTGCCCTCAACTAGCAATTTTTGACATCATGGGCGATCTCTATTTTGGGGCCGTCCACCACGTGGAAGAAATTTTGCGTCAGTACCTTTTGGAAAATCCGTCTCAACGATTCTTATTATTGCGGATGATCAGTGTGCATCAATGTGATATCAGCGGGATTCACGCCCTGGAAAGCATTGTAGAGTTTATGAGAGAGAAGGGTGGGGATGTATATTTCATGCGCGTCCAGCCTCCTGTGTTGGAGCTAATGAAATCCACTGGCTTTTACGAATACCTGAAACCAAACCACTGCTTGAGTTACGATCAGACCATTACACACATTTATCATCATGTTCTTGATCCGGCCATTTGCATCTATGAATGCGAAGCGCGCGTATTCATGGAATGCCAAAATCTCCCTAAACGGATCGACCATCCCCTGGAATCCAGGATCACCACACAAATCCCAATCGGGGAAGTAGCCAGTATTTCCCCCTCAGAGCTGTGGAAAGAACTTCACGGAGAGATTGCCCCGGTTGTCATCGATGTGCGTGAGCCGCGCGAATTCGAACGCAGCCACATACTGCAAGCACAATCGATCCCCTTGTTCCAACTTCTGTCTGATGCTACCCAAATATCCACTGAGCATCCAGTTGTACTCGTCTGCCATGGAGGTAGACGGAGCACCAGGGTAACTTATATCCTCACGAAAAAGGGTTTCAGCAACCTGAGATTTCTGGAAGGCGGAATGCTGGCCTGGGAATCCGCCTGTCTCTTTGAAGTTGTCGAAGAAACGGAAGCTTAATTATGAATAATATTATTTCTCCAAATATCGGATTAGGGCTAGTGCGCGTCACCGAGGCAGCGGCCCTGGCTGCCGGGCGCTGGATGGGCCGTGGTAATGATGTCATCGCCAATCGTGTGACTGCGGATGCCATGGTACAGGCTTTCGGTACTTTGGAAATTGATGGCACTATCGTAATCGGAGAAGAGGGTCGTTTGGGAGTTTCATCTCCCTTCGACAGTGGCGCAAAAGTAGGCAATAGTGATGGCCCCGAAATGGATGTGGTCACGGACCCTATCGATGGCACAGCACGTCTAATCAAAGGAATGCCTGGAGCCATGTCAGTTGCAGGTATCGCGCCGCGCGGCTCGATGTGGTCACCTACCCCCGCTGCCTACATGGAAAAAATTATCGTTGGTGCCGACGCGGCTGAAGCATTAGTGCCTGAGTGCATCGACGCCCCAGCGGCCTGGACCTTGGCATTGATTGCCCGAGCGAAAAACAAAGCCGTGCGCGATCTGGTTGTCTTTGTGCTTGACCGTCCCCGCCATAAAGATCTGATTACAGAAATTCAATCAACCGGCGCTCGAGTGATGGCACACGCTCAGGGCGATGTCGCCGGAGCGATGCTTGCTGCCAGCAAAGAGGTCAAAGTAGATATTCTTTTGGGTACCGGTGGTGTTTCTGAGGGTGTCATCGCGGCCTGCGCGGTGAAATCGTTAGGCGGCGCCATGCTGGGACGATTGAATCCGCAAACTGCAGAGGAACGCGCCGGCATCAAGAACGCCAATCTCGACACCCAACAGATATTAACCTGTGATGAATTGGTCAAAGGCGATTCGATCTATTTCGCCGCCACAGGAATCACCGGCGGGGCCATGCTGGCGGGGGTCAGTTACCACGGCAACATCGCTGAAACTGAGTCCGTTATCTTTCGCTGCAAAACGGGAACCCGGCGTTTTGTACACACCGAGCATCTCATCAAAGATGGGCAATAGGCGATAAACTGTATCAGGCTACAGAAGCTTGAACAACGAAACGGGACAAAAAAATCATGAATGGAATCGAATGGCTCGAATTCCACGAATACTTTGGGGAATGACCACAAAAGAAAATTCGTGATAAAAAATGTTCAAGTTATTCTTGACTATAAAAACTACAGACGATAGTCCGCCATTTGGATGCCTTTTTTATCCAATCGGGCATCCTCAGCAGCAAAGGCCATCAAGTGACTCTCTAACGATTGCCGGGCCGTTGACGAAGTTTCCACATTTTCATTTCCCCGCAAACTGGCGATAAAAGCGTCCATTAGCATCTCATCCCCACCTCCATGCCCCGAACCAGCACTGGCGCTGGTGACATACCTTTGGCGGTGATCGTCACGGTGATGGTTGACCTCAATCCAGGAACCGCCATAACCAAATGTGGCAATCAATTCAGCGCGCGAACCCTGGATGCGAGTATAGCGTCCCTCGGTGTGGGCGTGACCGTGCAAAGTCAATGTCACTGAAGCACCTCCCTCAAACTGCATCGCTACAACCTGATGATCGACGACATCATTGTCACAATGATACACACAGCGGCCATACGGGCCATCTTTCAATGCTGACATGACATTTTCAGGGGTAGGGTCCTGCGCGACCACAGTTGTCGGCCAGCCGCGGTATGCGCTCATTTGACCTAAGGACGGCAGCAATTTGCTGAATACCTTGACAACCCCGGGGCTGCTTTGCTGCATTTGTGCTGCAAATTTTTCAATACCTTTGGCCGTATCGGCATAACTGCGCCATAAGGGCAGCAAATCCACATAAATCAAGGGGGCGTAATGCGGGCAGGTATCTTTCGCCGGACACCCATCCAGGCAATATTGCGGCGCGCCCTCGGGCGCATTTTCTGGCCGATAGTGCATCAGATTGCCTACACTGCTGAGATATTCGCAGTTCTCATTCATCATCCAGACAAGGATATCCAGATCATGGCAACACTTTGACATGATCATCGGGACGCTGTCTTCTTTACGCCGCCAGTTGCCGCGCACAAAGCTGTGCGACATGTGCCACCAGGAAACATTTTCACGGTGCGATACGCTGATAATTTCGCCCAACTCTCCAGATTGGACGATTTGGCGCATTTTAGCAAAATGCCGGGTGAACCGCAAAACGTGACAGATATGTAATTGGCGACCGGTTTCCTCTGCTGTGGCAACCAATTGGCGACATTCCTCGGCGGTGGGAGCCATGGGTTTTTCGAGCAGGACATCATATCCGGCGCGTAAAGCGGCCAGAGTCGGCTGCGTGTGCAGATGATCTTGCGTGCAAACAAAGGCGGCCTGACCCAAGGGTTCTTTTTCAAGCAATCCTTGCCAACTCTCGAATTGAAATTCCGAGGGAATGCTGTGTTGCGCTGCAAACCGCTTTCGGCGCGTAGGATCGGGTTCGGCAACAGCCACAAACATAATGTTATCGGGGTGTTCACGCGCATATTTGCCGTAAACATCGCCGCCGCGCTGACCAGCGCCGATCATGATGGCTTGGATAGGTTGGTTCATAAAATCCCTTCATCACGAATGGTATTCGTTCAAATTCGTGATTGTTACTTCCTCAACTCCGCAATCGTGACCCCGTCGCCACCTTCGTTGTGTTTTCCACCCTCAAACTTCGCGACCTGTGGATAGCGCTGCAAGGCCTCTCGCACAACTTTGCGCAGTTTGCCTGTGCCTTTTCCGTGTATGATGCGCACCCAAGGAAGCCGCGCCAGATAAGCCCGCTCGAGATAACTTTCCAACATGTCCAGCGCTTCATCGGCGCGCTGACCACGCAGATCAAGTTCAACGCCGGGCGAAGGGTGCCCGCTGCCAGCAGATTTTGACCTGCTCACCGCTACCGGTTTACTACTCTCTGTGGTGACCTTCTCGCTGCCACCTACCAGCACCAATTCCGATAACTTCGCCCGCACACGTAAACCGCCAATCTGCACTTCGGCTTTGTTTTCGCTGAGGGATTTTACAACCCCCTCCATGCCCAGGGTGCGTACCTGCACTTTGGAGCCCAGGTGGATGGCACCCTGCACCGGCACGATATCAGGTTCCTGGCGTTCAACTGGCACTTCAATTTCTTCGGCCAATGCTTCGACCTTCTCTTCGGCATGCTGGATCACTTCCAGAGGTTGGCGAGCGCGGCGCAGTTCTTTGCGTAGGTCGCGGATTTCTTTGCGCACAGTCTTCACTTCATCTTCGGCATCCTGACGAGCCTGCTCAAGCACATCCCGGCGTTCGTCTTCGATGGCCGCTAAACGTTCAGCCAGCTCACTGCGCAGCTCTTCAGATTCGCGTTTAGCCTCATCGGCGCGTTGACGGGCTTCGCGGGAAAGGTCTCTTTGGCGATAAACTTCATCCAGCAAATCATCGACGCGCAATTCAGCGGGGTCGATCTCCTGCCGCGCCGCGCCGATAATTTCATCGGGTAAGCCCAGGCGTTCCGCTATCGCCAGGGCATTCGAGCGACCTGGCAAGCCTATGGTCAGGTGATAGGTTGGTTGCAGCGTTTCCAGATCGAACTCGACGCTGGCATTGACCACACCTGGGGTGCTATGGGCAAAGGTTTTTAACTCCGGGTGGTGGGTGGTCACTAACGTGATGATCCCGCGTGCTACCAGATGGGTCAGCAAGGACCTTGCCAAAGCCGCGCCCTCTTGGGGATCGGTTCCTGCCCCCAATTCATCCAGGATCACCATTGAGCTGGTATCGGCCTGCTCCAAAATGCGAATGATATTGGTTATATGGCCTGAAAAGGTCGAAAGCGATTGTTCGATAGATTGTTCATCACCGATGTCGGCATATATGGTCTTGAACAAACTTATCTCCGATTCGGGATGAACGGGGATATGCAGCCCGGTCTGCGCCATTAAGGCCAGCAGGCCGATGGTCTTCAAGCTAACCGTTTTGCCGCCGGTATTGGGACCGGTGATCACCAGCGCCTTGGTTTCCGAGTTGAGATCAACATCGATAGGGACGACCATTTCCTGATCCAGCAAGGGGTGTCGGGCTTCAATTAGACGGATGACCGATGGCGGGGAACGGTTCTCAGCCTTTTGTCGTCGGTCCCCGGTCAATGGAATCAACTTCGGTTCCGATGCTTCAAGCTCTTGGGCATATTTCGCCTTAGCAAAAGCGATATCAATATCCACCAGGGCTTTCAGCATTTCTTCCAGGGCAGGTATATGTTCGGCAACAGCAACGGTCAGATCGGAAAGGATACGATACTCTTCATCGCGTTCAGCCAACTGCAACTCGCGATATTTATTGTTCTTTTCGACAATGCTAAGCGGTTCGACATACAGGGTCGCACCAGAAGCCGATTGATCGTGCACCACGCCATCTACGCGCCCCTTGAAATCAGCACGCAGCGGGATGACATAGCGACCGTCCCGCTGGGTGATCAACGCTTCCTGCAAATATTTGCTGACATTGGGATTGTTGATCATGCGCTGCAACTGAGTCAACAAGCGGTCATGTTCCACCTTAATATTGCGTCGGATGGTGGCCAATTTAGTTGAGGCGCTGTCGAGGATTTCGCCGCGATCGTTGAGCGTCTGCGAAATCGCATCCACCAGCCCGGTCGAAACAGGCAATCGCAAAGTAAGCTCCGCCAGATGTGGATATTGATCTCCCTGGCGTTCGAAGAGCCGCCGTAAATTGCGGGATGCGATCAGGGTATATTTGATATCCAGAAATTGGTGGGCTTCGAGAACTATGCGCCGTGACGCTAATGATAAGGCTTCACGGATATCTCGGGCTCCGCCAATGCTCGTGGAGGGACTCTCTTCCAGCAACTGACGGGCTTCGCTGGTTTCGGCCAGATATTGACGCGCTTCATGCAAGCGAACAGCCGGGCGTAATGTGCGCGCTTTTTCCGCGGAGGCGTTGAAATTGCAGTAACCAGCCAATCGCTCGAGAATTTTTGGGTATTCCAGGGTTCGGAGTGTTTTTTCGTCCATGATTTCTAAATGCCGAAGGGAGTTTACCATATCGATTCAAAGTGGGATACTTTTTGATCGATTGATCATCACAGCTATCATAAATTGGCACATGATTATTTTTCCACCACAGATACTTTACGCTCCTACGGCGGCGCGGAGTGCGCAGAGATATTTGTTAGTTTTCTCTGCGAGTTTTCCGACAAGGATTCATTTTTTTCTCCACCTTAATTGGTTGCTGGAAGCTCTATATGGCGATATTAATGACGAAATTTGGCCACTGATGACTCCACTGAATAAAAGGTCAAGAATTTAACGCAGAGACACAGAGATGCTGATGACAAATTCATGGTATTCTGCGCGTCTCTGCGTTTTGTTTTTTCAGTGGTCTCACAGATGAACAAGATAAATACAGATAATCTAATCTTCTTACCCAATTTATCTGTGGCAAATCTCCTGGTGTACGACACCAAGTTTTCAGAGATTTCTTTTAGGCTCTAAATGAACCTTGGATAGGATTGCGCGATAAAATGAGTGTCATGCGCCAACGATTTCTAGCGATTTCTTTTATTCTAATTTCTCTACTCACTAGCGCTCAACAAGTTCAAGCCTGCGAGCCGCAACCTGATCACTGGTTTTATGAGCTCTACAACATTAGCAGCATGCTGCTCCCTGAAAATGTAAACATCGAACTCTCACCTCGGGATTCGGCCCAGGGATACTTGCTCATTGCAAACAATTCGGATTTGCCGCTAAATGTCTTGCCGCAAGATGCGCGGGCGAAAGTCATGGTCACGCCCGAAGCAGTCATCGCAGAGGATGGATTGGCCGATGAAAAAACGCTCGAAGAGATTATGTTGATCGATCTGGTGCCAGAGTTGGCAACGTATATCGTCATCCAAGAAGAGCCATTACAGCTGGATGTGGAAAATTTGCCTGAACTGGTTCCATACATCGAGGCCAGGAATATCACAGATTACAGCCGCCCCAGCCTGATCTTTTTGCCTGTCACGCAGCGGGGAGAATTCCATCTGGTATACAATGAGCAAATCTTCACCGTTCAATTCACAATTTCCTACGTCTTGAGGGAAAATTTTAACCCCGAGCTGTGCGGTGAAGATATCGAAAGTACGCACCAACAGGAGATTATTACCAGCATTGAACAAACCGGTATCATTGCAGACTTGATTGCCATCGTTCTGATTACTGCAATTACCTTTGGGGGGATTCTGTTTCGACGAAAAAAAAGGGTGGTGGTTTAATTTTGTGTGATTAAACCTCACGGGTTTCCATCCTAATTTTGTAATCGATTGAATTGCTTCCTCCCTATGATTTCAAATAGCTAGACTTTCATAAACCTGTGAGGTTATTTTTGGGAATTCTGATCCTGAGAAGGGTGACTCTATTCTAGCAATCCTAATTCGCGCCCTCGCAGCGCGGCCTGGGTGCGGTCGGTAACACCCAGCTTACTCAAGATATTGCTGACATAATTCTTGACTGTCCCCTCCGCCAGATACAGCCGCTCGGCAATGATCTTGTTGGCCAACCCTTGCGCCAGCAACTTCAGGATTTCGATTTCGCGCGCTGAGAGCGGGTCGGTCAGCCCAGCATTGATCGGGCGCGAGGAGGTCTCCAAACGGGCAAATTCGGCCAACACTTTGCGGGCCACTGAAGGTTCGATCAGCGCGCCGCCAGCAGCTACCTTGCGGATGGCCTGCGCCAACTCATTGCCAGAAACATCCTTGAGCAGATACCCCAATGCCCCGGCGCGCAACCCTTCGAAGATGTGTTCATCATCATCGAAGGTCGTCAGAATGATCACCCGCGCTTCTGGCCAACGTTCAACCATGCGACGCGTGGCCTCGACACCATCCATCCCCGGCATGCGAATATCCATGAGCACAACATCCGGTTGATGTTGCTCAAAGGCCTGTAATCCATCTTCGCCATGCTCGGCTTCGGCGATCACTTGCAGATCATCTTCCAGTTCCAGGATTGTGCGCAAACCATCACGCATCAGGCGCTGATCATCGACCAAAAGTATTCGGATAGTTTCACTCATCATGACGATCCTCATTGAGGGGCAGGTTCAAGCGCAGACGAGTCCCACCCTCGGCGCGATTTTCAATTATAAACTCTCCATTCAACTGCGCAGCGCGTTCCTGCAAGCCACGCAGCCCAAATCCCGTTGGGTGATTGTCCGCAGAAATCCCAATGCCATCATCTAATATTTCCAGCAACAGCGTGTCTTCACCGTATATCAGATTTACCCAGACCTGCTTTGCCTGAGCATGCCGTTGGACGTTGGTCAGCGCTTCCTGGATGGTCCGGTAAATGGTCAATCGCTTAGCTTCTGCCAAAACACATTCATCTTGCGGCAAATTCAATTGGACCTTCAAATCGGTGGCATCTTCGAAGGAGGCAACCAGCCGCGTCAAGGCATTGGCCAGAGTCAAATCCGTTTGCAAGGGTTCACGCAACGTTGCCACTGTGCCGCGCAACTCCGCCAAGGCTTCGCGCACCTGGTCTCGAACTGTGGCCACCATCTGTGCAGCGCGCTCGGGTTTATCCGGAATCAGGCGTTCAGCGCCTTCCAATTGGACGGCTGCCACCGTCAGACGATGGCCGAGTGTGTCGTGCATCTCGCGCGCCAGCCGGTTGCGTTCTTCAGCCACAGCCAGGTCTTCCACCTGGACGGCATAATCTTGCAACTTACGATGAGCCACCTGCAATTCTTGTAATAAAGCCTGACTTTTGGCGCGTTCTTCATCTGCGGCAGCCATGGCCCGGGCAAAGGCTCCAAAAAACCAATATCCGGCCCCATAAAGCAACAACACCATCAAGCCTTCGCCCAAGGGCACGCTGGAAATGAAGGCGACTCCACTGACCAACGTAAAAATTCCCACCCATATATAACCTACCCGCCCAGGATACTCCAACATCACTTGGGCGCTGAGCACAAAGAACAGGATTGGGAAAGCGCCCCACTGAGGCTGCAATGCCAACAAACCCGCCACAATTGCTGTTTGCAGTACAAAATAGGTTTGGTTCAAAACAGGTCTACCGTGAATTTTAGATGCGAGCACATACAGCGTCCCAAACAATATCAATAACACAATTGCCAGCGCCCTCGGTAAACCGGGATCAAGCAGTTGAATGCCCATAATGGCAACTGCCAGGATCGTCACGTAACCAATCATTTGTGAAGATCTGGATTCTGTGTGGGCTGTGTTTTGGGAGGTCATAATCAGATTTTACCCTTTTTCAATCGAAATGATGAAACCGCGGGGCAGGTGATTCTGCTCCCGCGGAATATACTGCTTCCGAGCTTGAACGAATTACTCTTCTTTCTTCCCAAAGATGGTCCAAAGCCCCAGGCCTACCAGCGCCACAGGCCAGAGATAATTCAAAGAATTGAAAATGGCTTCGACGATGGATTTCAGCGTGTTCTGGTCCGGCGCTTCCAGGATCATGATGCCAGATCCTACTAATAGAAGGATACCGCCGACGATCAGAGCCCACCAGGCCTTCTCACCGGAGAAGATTTGCGAAAGCACTGTGATCAGAGCAAATCCCAACCCTAAAGTCAAGACGACTACGCCGCCTTCAGCGTATTCCGTGACCAGTCCGGGGATATCTTCGACCAGGAAGACACCTAAACTCAAGCCGCTCAGGATGCCGCCCGGCACCAGCAGTCCGGCTTTGCGGGTGTAGGCGCCCCATAGGATGAAGAACAAACCCAGGGCTCCCAGGAACAACCCACCAGAAATTTCTAGCTCAACGAACTGCTGCAGCAAAAAGAACAGGCCAGCAATTACCAGCAGGATCCCCCCAAAAGGGAAGGCTTTCGATTCAGACAGATGATTATTGTTATTCATTTTTATCTCCTTTGTCACTCAGACAATTTTTATGATTGATTGCCCAAAGGATATCGGTAGATAGGTAACGTACAGAAGTCCCAAAAGTCACTTGCCTGGTCACATGACCCGATTTGATTTCTATATCTCTCTGATCGACAGTATTTTAAGGAATGCAAACTGAGAATCCCGGTTTTTTGGGAGCATATTTATCTCCATTCTAGACTTAGAAGCCTGATTGTTAGATGCAAAAACCGGTTTTCTTGAAGAAGCCCAAAGTATGTGGGTAATATGTGGGATATTGTGGGATAACTGTGGGATACAACAAAGCCCTGCTTCGGAAGGAACAGGACTTGAAAAAACTCAGCTTATGGGTTTATTCTACCGGCTGTTTGCCGATGGTGTAAACACAATATTCATCCCCCATAACGGTACAACCGGTCTCCTGAATGCGGAATTTCTTGCCGCCGGTCGCCCACTGGGATGCAGCATTTAACACACCCACCCCCAGATGACAGACCGGTTCATCAGCTTTGCGTTCCCAGCACATCGGGCAGCGCTCGATGATCCAGAACCAATTATTGTCATTCTCATCGATGCGCACAACCTGATCGCTAACCGTGTTGAAGAACTTCGAAAAGAACAAGAGCCCTGCTTTGACGCGCACTTCGATCGAACCCAAGCTCATCGCCGCCTGAGCCGCTTTCTGGACTTTATCGTATTTATCTAAACTGTGCTGGAAGGTTTCTTCCCCGCCGCGCGTTGCAAAAACCCTGGCTCCTTTAGAACCATACATATCATATAAACCTTGCTGCAAGGCTGAAACATGTGTGAAAGGGAAAGCTTTTTTAATATCATCGGGGGGCAGGACGCCAATATACTCTGACAACCCTACTAGATTCAACAAGGCGTTGATACCTTTGTCCCCAAGGATTTCTTGTGCAGAAGTGAGGATGCTACGACCCCAGATATTGGGGTAGAAGTATTGATCTGTCATGAACTTATCACCTGCGTCAAATTCAGAATTCGTCAATTGCGTTGTCAGCAATAGACTCCAGGCCAGATTGCCTTCAGGCTGTATTATAGCCTATTCCATCCCCAGACCGCTATACTGACAAAAATGACAATTTCGCCCCGGTAGAAGATATCCGGGGCGAACGAAGATACAACGAGTATCAAAAGCTTACTTTATATATTGTTGTCAGGCATCGGCTTCTAAAATCGAAAGTGTCTTTTCGATAAGGCCATTGCCCTGACCGGTCCACTCCAGGTCGCCAGTTTGGCTCAAGATCGCCACACCAAGGGTTTGATTGACATCTTTGAAGCCTGCTGCCTGGGTGACCTTGCCGTCCCAATCGGGCAAGATAAGCACATAATCTTCTGGCTTCAAACCCTCGGGTAGATTGGCACCGTTCTCCTGATAGGTCTTGCGCATGGTGCGGGCAGCGATGTTGCGGAACATTTTCGGGATGGCGTGCAAATTAACGACATTTGCGACCATCACGCTAGATGATTCGGGATGAATTTCGCGTATGGCCCGATTAACCTCAGCGGCTGCCTCGGCCGTATCCTGGGTGTGGAAAAGCAGCACAGTGGGGATTCCGGTTTGCCCCAAAGTTATCTCACGCTCCGAACCAACGGCTTGCAGCATGTACCCCGCCAACTGACCATTTGCTTTCGTAAGCTTCCGTTCATTTTCAGGTGTCAGATGCTCACTCTCTACCGAGTCTGGCAATTCAATTGAAACCATGCCCACAACAGTATCATCATCCAGATAGCCGCGCACAAAACGTGCTGTTTCCTGCCCGGAGATCATAGCCGCGCTCATGCCGCCGGCGAAAGCCCAGGCCCCAGTCAAAAACAAATTGGGGATCGGCGTTTTGGCATCCAGGCGGTTGGTGTAGGTATTCTCAACGGTCTGTTCGCTGCCGTAGATACTGCCCTTCTGGTTTAGGCTGTAGCGCCAATTGGTTAGTGGGGTGGCGATTTCCTTATATTTAATGGAGGCGCGTAATCCTGGAATCAGCTTCTCAGCACGGACGATCAATTCATCGCCGGCGGCTTCCTTGAGTTCCAGGTATTGGGGGTTCTGGCCGTACTTATCCAGTTCACCGCGCGTGCCCCATTGATCCGCATAATCCCAGGGAGCGAGACTGAAAATCGATAGCACTGAACCACCCTCGGGGGCGCAGTCGGGATCGACATGGTCGTAATGAGTCAGTGAAATGCCATTCTTCTCAAAGCGGCCTTCTATAATATTCTGATATTCTCCTTCAAGATCATAGCTGTCCGTCACGAACAACTCGTGATACGGCCAACCTTCGGCCTTCAAATCACGGTCTAATCCGAGGTAAGCCACCAAATTGGATATGGCCGGTCTATCTTTATTAATCTTGGCGACGTACTCTTCGGGCAGGTGCTGCGCACCAACAAACTTGAGCATTGTGTCTGGCAGATTGGCGTTGCTAACGATGACATCCGCCTCGACACGTAAGCCTTTAGCAGTTTCGACGGCCACCGCGCGGCCGTTCTGAATTTCGATCTTTTCCACCGTCTGGCGGTAACGGATCTCTCCTCCGTGCGCTTGAATGGTGTGCTCGAAGGCGCGGCTCATAGCCATGCTGCCCCCCTCGGGGTAGTAAGCACCGAAAAGATGGTAGCTCACCCAGGGGAAAATATAGGTCGCCGCGGCAAGCTGGCTGGGCGGCAGACCGTAATACCCCCACAACGTCGAAAGGATGGTCTTCAACTGTGGATCCTGTATGTAACGATCCATGAAATTCCCCCAGCTTTCCGACATGGCCCCAAGCATTTTTGGGTAAGTGCTGGGGATTTGCTCCAGGGGCGGGCGCAGACCGGCTTGACCATCGGCCCCAAATCGGCGCACCTGCCAATAAATAGCCAACATCTCATCGATCAGGTTGCGCAGGCCCTGTTCTTCGTGCGGAAAATGGCGCAGCAATTCTGCTTCGTAGGCGATGGGATCGGCATGAGCGCTGATCTCATGTTCAGGATATTTCACTACATAGAAGGGATCCAGTTTGTTGAAGCGAACTTGATCCAGGATATCCAGGTCCCGTAGAATAGGGTACGACCAACCTCCAGGACCCGCGCCATCCAGGGCGTGCAGCGAAACTTCGAAGCGATATTTACCCCGCCGGAATTCGTGAGCGTATCCACCAGGTACACTGTGATGCTCCAAGATGAGCACTGTCTTTCCCGCTTTAGCCAGATACCCGGCCGCTGATAAGCCGCCCAAACCAGCACCAATTACAATCACGTCAAATTTTTCAGTAGTCATAGCTGTACTCCTTCGGATTTCGATAAATAAGAAATGATATATAAATATTGATAGAGGCATGCAAAAAAATTTAGACGTCCGATTTTAGATGATTTGGTATCGGGTACAAGGAAAACCACCTAGTACCTGATATCTGATACCTTTTTATCCAATCACCTACTCATTGCTTTCCTCGATCATCTCAATGGTCTCTTCCAGCCATTGTAAATACATCTGCTCAAAGAGCACGCCAAAACGGCGGGTGGCGTCCCAGAGTTTGGCGTCCTTTTCCAGGCCTGGTAAACTGCCAGAAATCTGACGGATGAAGGCCTCAGTTTCGTTTTCATAATGATCTTTTTGCTGTTGATGCAAATCCTGTAAAAGCCGGAACTGGGTGAGCAGTTTTTCCTTATCGAGTTCCGCTGAAAAGAATAGCTTCAACAAGAATAGTTCTTTGCGGTTTTCGAGTTCTGTCTGGGGATGTGACAACCAAGCTGCCAAATCGGCCTGCCCTTCAGCGGATATCGTGTAGACGCGCCGATCGGGACGACCTTCCTGGAATTCCAGACGTGATTTCAACATGCCGTCTTCTTCCAACCGTTTCAGCGTGGTGTAGATTTGACTCTGTTTGGCGTGCCAAAAATTAGCGGTCGATTGATCCATGAACTGTTTAAGTTCATAGCCGGTCATGGGGGCGTACTTGAGAAAACCAAGCAGAGCATATTTCAGCATAGATAATTTCCTTTATATAATTATTTATATATTAATAATATCATTTTGTCAAGAGGGATTATTTAAAACCCAAGGCTGACGCGCATGGATGGCAAAGCATACTTTTTCAAACGACGGTTTCTATTCTTCCCCCTTGCCCAAGGCATTCGCGATCACAGCCGCAATTGCGATCCCAATAAATGCATCCAACAGCAGAGCCGGAATAGCAAACGCAATTCTCCCAAGGATTGAATTGGCCCGTCCAAATTCAATAGAAATGAAGGGTATGCCAACTCCACTACTAAATTCCCGCGCCCCCGGGCCAAAAGCTACCCAATTCAACATGGCTGTGAACAACAAAGGGATCGACAACAAAACTCCAGCCTGGAAATAGGCGAACAAAAACGATTCCCTGAACATATTAAAAGCCGAGTCCAACAGCGTGATCGTAATGGCCGCATTGAAGAAAATCAGCGCAAAGGCTATCCCCATCCATTTGGGCGCGTTCAAGCTTTCTCCATCAGCAGTCAGGGCGCGATACAGCAGCCAGACACTGGGCAGCAAGATAACCAACCCCAACAGGGCGGCTCCACGAAAATATGGATTTTTCTTCTCGGACGTCATTCGTTATTTTTCTGCTTATATGGAGCTCAATTGCTGGTTCTCAGAGTATCGAAACAGGATGATCACGAATAGCCGCTTTGGGGAGCAAATAATCTTCATTCGTGCAATTCGAAATATTCGTGCTCATTTGTGATTTTAATTTTCGTCAATTCTAGCATATGACCAGCAAATGACCGCTGGCACATATCAACATGACCTAAGCAGCGCTACACTGAGTGCAAATCAGCAAATTCAATTAGGAGAAAAATCATGAACTCAAAAAAGATCAATTACCTTTGGCTCGCATTATTCGCTCTGCTCAGCTTGTTTGTCGGCGCACGTTGGAATTTCCCGCTGGCAGCCTGGCTGGCTCCCATATTTGGGTTGCGCTTTTATCGCCTGAGCAAGAAAAACTGGCAGGCCTTCTTATGGATGTGGCTGGCTTCAGCCTTGCCAACGGTCATCGCCTGGCGAGGCGCCACAGCGATGGGCTTTATCCATCCCCTGGCCGAGCCGCTTACATTTATAGCGATGGCCCCCATCACACTGATCCCCTATGTCATTGACCGCATCTACAACCAGCGCTGGTCAACGTTTTGGGCGACGCTGGTTTATCCCATCAGCTTTGCGGCGGTGGATTTCTTCTCCGGATCCGGCAGCCCCTTCGGAACTTTCGGCGCAGTGGGCTACTCACAGGCTGGATTTACCGCCCTGATGCAAATGGCAGCTTTGACAGGCTTGTGGGCCATCCCCTTTATCGTTACCTGGTTTGGAAGTGTGGTCAATTATGCCTGGGAGAATGATTTTCAATGGTCACGTATCCAGCGAGGGGTAATCACGTTTAGCGTGATCCTGATCGTGGTGTTGGGCTTTGGCTTTGGGCGCATGGCCCTTGCTCAACCGGCAGAAAGTGAAGTAAAAATCGGCGGGTTCTCTCTGCCCGCAAATGGCGTTGTCTCAATAATGAGTCTCTATAGCCAGGGCGACGAAGTTGCCTTCCAACAGGCCGTCAACCAACAACATGCTGATTTATTGCAGCAGACCCGCAACATGGCTCAGGAAGGCGCCGAAATCGTTGTGTTGCAAGAAGCAGCCGGGGTCGGCTTTGCCGAAGAAATCGATGCTTTGCTGGCAGATGCCTCACAATTAGCCCAAGAAGAAAGCATATACCTGGTGCTGCCCACCGCCACCCTCGACTCTGCTGGCGAGGCACCTTTTCACAACGTGGTACGCATCATCGATCCTAACGGCGAGATCGCGCTCGAACACTACAAATATGGAGGCACCCAATTTGAAGGTTCTGTGACCGGCAGCGGTGAGATTCAATCCGTCGAAACCCCCTACGGCAAGCTGAGCGCCGTAATCTGTTGGGATGCCGATTTCCCCACTACCATCAAACAGGCCGGACAGCAGGAAATCGATCTGCTCTTCGTGCCCTCCAATGATTGGCTGGAATTGCGCGATATCCACAACAGTATGGCTATTTTCCGGGCCGTCGAAAATGGTATGTCCATTTTCCGCCAGACAGGGGACGGCGTTTCGATGGTCACAGATGCCCATGGGCGCACGCTCAACCGCATCGATATGTTCGATGAGCCCCGAGACAGTGAATGGGGCGGTGAGCAAATGTTGACAGTTCCAGTTGGTTCTGTGAACACGCTCTACCCTCAGGTTGGTGATGTTTTCGGCATAGTCATGCTCGTAGGTTTGATCGGATTGGTGGTGTTTGCCCTGATTAAACGCAAATGAATCTTTGACGAGAAGCCAGCGATTGGGGTATGATATTCAGTACAAAATTTCATCCAACAGTGAACAGTGGAGTGCTTCTACCGTTCACTGTTTCCGCTTCACTGTTTCTTATTTAACCGGAGGTTCACATGCAACCTGATCTCACCCAAGAATTTCTCGAATTGGTTCGCCTGGCAGCGACCGATCTACCCCCTGATGTCGAAGAAAGAATACGTGCGGGATTCGAGAGCGAAGAAGAAGGTTCAGCCGCTAAGGGCGCATTCGAGGCCATCTTGAAAAACGTCGAAATGGCCCGGCAGAATTCCACACCGATATGCCAGGATACTGGCACCCCTCTTTTCTACGTACATTACCCCGAAGGCTGGAGCACGCGCAAACTGAAAGCACAAATCCAGGATGCAGTCGTGCAGGCCACCCAAAAAGCCTATTTGCGGCCTAACTCAGTCAACACCATCACCGGTAAAAATACCGGTGACAACACTGGCGATGAGCACTATCCCACCATCCACTTCGAAGAGATCGACGAGGACCAACCCCTGAACATCGAACTAATGCTCAAAGGCGGCGGCTGCGAAAACGTCGGTGCCCAGTACAAACTGCCCCACAACAACCTGGGCGCCGGGCGTGATCTGGAGGGCGTGCGTAAGGTCGTGTTGGATGCCGTCAATCAGGCTCAGGGCAAAGGTTGTGCACCAGGCGCCCTGGGTGTGGCCATCGGCGGGGATCGCGGCTCATCCTTCCTGGCATCCAAAGAAGCCTTGTTACGCCAGCTCGATGACGCCAACCCCGACCCTGAATTGGCAGCGCTTGAAGACCGCATCACCGATGAAGCCAACCAACTCGACATTGGACCAATGGGTTTTGGTGGTAAGACAACAGTTTTGGGCACCAAAATAAAAGGACTGCATCGATTGCCAGCCAGTTACTTTGTCTCTGTTTCATACATGTGCTGGGCATACCGTCGCCGGGAAATGGTATTTGCTAACGGGGAAGTGGCATACAGTTAACAAGAGACAAATCGGAGGTCCCCCATGAGTAATCATCAGAAAATTCTGACCGAATTGAAGAGATTTGTCGGCCAGAATAGGGAATTTGATTTCATGAACGTGTATAAAGGGGTGCCTCTGGTCTATAAAGGAGTCCTGCAAGATATCCAGGGAGAAGAAGTAATCTTCGAACTGCAATCCATTGATTCGATTTGCCTCACCTGGAGTAAAGAAACACATATCCTCGATAACAGTTTGTTCAGCGGCATAAAAGCCGATGTAATGGATTTCAACATCAATTCTGGGCAAGTATTGCTGAGCAATTTCAGCTATTCTGACCGTGGTTTCGGAGATCGTGCCCTGGTGCGCGTTGAACCCGAAGATCCAATCCCGGTTCAGCTCCGTTGGGACGACACTAAAATGGAGGCCAAAATTGTCGACATCTCCTTGACTGGTTTTGGAATTCAGTTAGAGCAACTTCAAGAGCAAATTCAAACCAGGGGCAAGCGCATCCACCTGAAATTCCAGATTTTGAACCGTGATATAGATATGCCTGCTAAAGTCATGGACACGTTCCAGGCGGATGGTGGCCATCGATTAGCCACTTATTTTGAAGATACCAGCACCGCTTACAGTACAATTGCTCAATACATCACCCGCCGTCGTGTCGATCTGCGCAGAGAAATCCAGGAAGAATACGATCAGGCCATAAAAACCGACGCCTGAAAAAAAGTGATTCATTTTCCCAAAGCCGTCAGTAGAACACTGGCGGCTTTCTCGTTTCTATTTCTTAAAGTTGGGGTTATAAACCTTGGCGATAACAATCAGGGGGAAACGTTCTTCTTAGGCATAGGTTATTTTGAATTTTCAAAGCGAGGTATCGAGCATGCAATCGACTGAAAATGGTAAAGTCACCCGGAAAGAACGCTGGGCCTGGTATTCATACGATATCGGCAATTCGGCCTATGCAGCCGTTGTCATCCTGGCAATTTATGCAGCCTATTTCAAAGGCCATGTTGTCGGCGGTGCAGAAGGTTCGCGCTTGTGGGGCATTTCAGTGGGTATTGCCATGTTAATTGTGGCGATCACAGCGCCTTTTTTGGGTGTGATCGCGGACTTTGCCGGCAGCAAGAAACGTTTCCTGCTCTTTTATACCGCTCTGGCTTGCAGCGCCACAGCCATGCTGTACTTCGTCCAAAAAGGGGATATTTTCATTGGGATGCTCTTCTTCATCCTGGCGGAGATCGGCTATCGCAGCGGACAGGTATTCTACAACTCACTGCTGCCAGAAATTGCCGATCAGGACGAGATTGGGCGCGTCTCGGGCTATGGCTGGGCCATTGGACTGATGGGCGGGATCGTCTGTTTGTTCATAGTTTTGGGTTTGGTCACCGCCTTCGAGGGCACCCGGATTGTGCGCTTTTCATTGGTCATGACAGCAGTTTATTTTGCGATTTTCGCCATTCCCATCTTCACAGTTTTGCGTGAGCGCGCCGAACCCCAGAAATTACCCGATGGTGAGAATTATTTTTCCATCGCCATCCAACGCCTACGACAGACATTCCAGTCGGTGCGTGATTATCGTGAATTCATCAAATATATCATCGCCTTTCTGATCTACAATGACGGCATCCTGATGACGATCAATTTCGCGGCAATTTTTGGTGTGGTGATGTTCGGCCTTGACCAGCAGCAGATTATCATTTTCATGATCATCATTCAGTTTACCAGCGCCATTGGCGCCTATGTCTCCGGCTGGATCGCTGACCGGTTGAGCGGCAAAATCTCGCTGATCATCTTCATCCTGATGATGATCGGGGCCGTGATCGGCCTGTTTGTGAATAACTCTGTGACTGGTTTCTTCATCATCGGCGGAGTGGCCGGTTTGGCGCTTTCCTCAGTTCAGGCGGTCAGCCGAGCTATGGTAGGCATACTGGCACCAAAGGGGCGCAGCGCAGAATTTTATGGTTTCTTCGCTGTTGCTGGGCGCACATCGTCGTTCATCGGGCCGACCATTTACGGCATCGTCGCCGCTGAAACCGCCTTGCGCTTCCAGGCTCAAGGGGCGAAGGCCAAGTTCCTTTGGTTCAAAGCACTGGAAAATGGAGCACCGTTTGCCGAGCAATTAGGGCAGCGCGTGGCCATCCTGCCCGTGATCATTTTCCTGGTGGTAGGATTGGTGCTGCTGCTCTTTGTGAACGAAAAACTAGCCGGGGAGTAAGGAGTAGGCAGCGCGAAATCTTCTAATACTCCCTTTTTCTTACTACCTAATTCCCAGCGGAGATTTTGTCCGATAAAATAGGGGAGTCATGAGCAAAACGCAAAGACGACTTTTTGTGGTGGCAGCCATATTTTTGGGTTTCTACGCCCTGGCGCTGAGTCTTTCTCCAGCGGTATTGGCGCGTTCCTGGCACGCGTACGCGGATTTTGGCTGGAGCCATTGGATCGGGTATTTGGTCTGGCTGGTTGGTTATTTTGTGGTTATTCGCAATAGCGAAGGTCGCTACCCAGATCATGATCCCATCTTGCTGCCTCTGGTTGGGCTGCTCAGTGGTTGGGGATTGTTGACCATCTGGCGGTTGACGACCCGCTTTGGCACCCGACAAACAATCTGGCTGGCCGTGGGTTTAGGTGTTATCTTTATCGGATTGCGGCTGAGGTCACCCCTGAGCACCCTGCGCCGCTACAAATATATCTGGCTTACGAGTGGTCTGCTGCTCACTGCTCTGACGCTGATCTTCGGCACCAACCCTTTGGGCTATGGGCCGCGTTTGTGGTTGGGTTGCTGCGGCATCTATCTGCAACCATCAGAGCCGCTCAAGTTGTTGTTGGTCATCTATTTGGCGGCATATCTGGCGGACTGGCAGTCTTTTCTGTCTGCAAATCGTAAGTCACAAGTCGCAAGTACCAAGCAAGCTTCTCCGCTATCCGCTGCCCGCTACCCGCTGAATACACTCCGGCTTCAAATTCTCATCCCGACCCTAATCATGACCGGGATGGCGCTGCTCCTGTTGGTCGTCCAGCGTGACCTGGGCACGGCTTCGATCTTCATTGTGATCTACTCAACAATGATCTTTATGGCCACCGGCTGGCGCTTGATTCCCATTTTGAGTACCCTGGGATTAGGTTTGGCGGGAATTGCGGGATATGTACTGTTCGACGTTGTGCGGTTGCGCGTGGATGCCTGGCTCAATCCCTGGCTCGACCCCAGTGGACGCTCATACCAGATCGTGCAATCATTGATCGCCATTGCCAACGGTGGTATCTTCGGGCGCGGCCCTGGATTGGGGAATCCCAATGTGGTGCCAGTGGCCCATTCAGATTTTATCTTTTCAGCCATCGTTGAAGAGATCGGCTTAGTCGGCGCTTTAGCCCTATTGGCACTTTGGGGGCTATTCCTGCAACGAGGCATCCGCGCTGCGTTGCGTGCCAAAGATCCTTACCAGCGATTCCTGGCTGGGGGACTGACCGCCTTTCTGGTGGCACAGAGTATTCTAATCATTGGCGGAAACATGCGCCTATTGCCGCTGACCGGTGTGACCCTGCCGTTCATTTCATATGGCGGCTCGTCCCTACTTGTGTCTTCAATTTCCGCATTACTGCTGGTTCTAATCAGTGCGAGGCGCGAAGTACGAAGTAACTTGCAGGCACGCCGCACGCCGCATTCCGCGCCCAACCTCCCCCCCACCCATGCACCCCTGTTGCCCCTCAGCGCGCTGCTGATCACCGGTCTTGCCGCCGCAGCTTTGGTCAACGGCTGGTGGTCTTATCAGCGCGGTCCTGATTTGCTCACCCGCACCGACAATCCCCGGCGCAGCATTGCGGACCTGACCGTTCAGCGCGGCGCGCTGCTCGATAGGGACAACAACCCCCTGGTAATCACGACCGGCCAACCGGGTGAATTTACACGCACAACACTGGCTCCGCAACTCGGCCCTGTACTCGGCTACAACAATCCAATTTACGGCCAGACTGGGCTCGAAGAGAGTCTCGATCCCTACCTACGCGGCCTGCTAGGGCCAGATGCGCTAACCATTTGGTGGCATCACCTGCTTTATGGTCAGCCGCCACCCGGGCTGGATGTCCGCCTGACCCTGGACCTGGATTTACAAGAGAAAGCTGATAACCTGCTGAGAGACAAAATTGGCGCGCTGGTTTTGCTCAACGCTCAGAGTGGCGAAATCCTGACGATGAGTTCCTATCCGAAATACAATCCCAATGATCTCGACAACATTTGGGACAGACTGGTCGAGGATGAAAACTCACCCCTTTTGAACCGCGCCATTCAGGGCCATTACGCCCTCGGAAATCTTTGGGGGCAGTTAGGCGTACGCGACTTACCCGCCGAATGGAATGATACTGTAGCCATGCGTTTGCCTGGCATTGGAAACCAAGCTGAAGACGAAATTGCCAGTCCGTTGAACATGGCATTATTAGCGGCATCCTTGAATAATGAAGGCATCCGACCAGCGGCCCAAATTGCGCAATCCTATCGCGATCCTGAAGGGCATTGGGCTTTATTACCAGCTTTGGGAGAAGCAATCCAATTATTCGGACCTGCAGATACCCTTTCGATAACTACCCCTTTGAACGATCCCAACACGCCCACCTGGCACCTAGCCCTTTCGCCGGAAGGGGAAGACCTGACCTGGTATCTGGGCGGCACTTCACCGGACTGGGCAAAGGAACCCCTGGCACTGGTGATCGTGATCGAAGAAGAAAATCTAACCGCTATCGAAGAAATCGGGCAGGCCATGCTGGACGCGGCGATGATACCTTAGGGAGCAGGTCGCGGTTGGCGGCTTGCTGCTATCCGCTATGTTACTGCCAAGCGCTCTTTCGAATAGTTTTCAAATTCTTTGTTTTCGACAATCTCACACATGCGTTCCAGGGCGCGGTAAATATCTTCATAAGAATTGTACAGAGGCGCGATCCCCAAACGGATATTATCTGGTGCACGGAAGTCAGGGATGACGCGCAATTCTCCTGCCCCTTCGGCTCTGCTCCGTGGTGAAATCAAAGCCCGGTTGATGCGGTAAGCCTCGGGGTGGCGCAGCGACACATGGGAACCGCGTTCAGCGGGATCGGTGGGGGAGCCAAGGCTGAACCCCAAGGGCAGCAGCCACACCTGGGCCAGGTGAAGCAGATATTCGGTTTGCTGCATACTTTTCGCTCGCAGGCGCACCATCCCAGCTTCAAGCATTAAATCCACAGCAGGTTCCAGAGCCAGCATCGAGAGCATCGGTGGCGTGCTAACCTGAAACCGGGCAATCCCCTTTGCAGGGGAAAATTCGAGATCGAAAGCAAAAGGATTATCGGCCGCAAACCAGCCCCAAATCGGCTGAATGAGTTGAACCTGCAATTCGCGGCGCACGTATAGAAATGCGGGGGAACCGGGGCCGCCATTGAGGAATTTATACGTACAACCCACCGCCAAATCTACACTCCAGGCGTCCAATTCCAGGGGCACGGCCCCCACCGAGTGCGATAAATCCCACAGGGTCAACGCTCCGGCCTGGTGAGCCAGCGCGGTGATGGCCTGCACATTGTACATAAAGGCACTTTTGAAAGCCACATGCGTCAGGCTGACCAGGGCGGTATCGCTATCGATGGCGGCAGCGATATCATCGGGATGGACACGGATACCGTCGCGGGAAGGCACAATTTCAAGCTGGTGCTGACCTTCGAGCAAGTCGATAATGCCTTGGAAGATGTACAAATCGGAGGGGAAGTTGAAAGCGTCGGTGACAATTTTGGTGCGACCAGGACGGGCGCGCAGGCCAGCCACTGCCAGTTTGAACAAATTTGTTGACGTGGCCTCGCTGACCAACACCTCACTCGGGCGGGCTCCCACAATTTGAGCGATCTTGTCTCCAAGGGTTTTCGCAGCGGTGAACCAGCCCTCGTTCCAGCCACGGATCAGACGCTGACCCCATTGCTGCTCAATTAATGACTGTACGTGCTGGACGCTAGCTTTGGGTAAGCGCCCTAACGAATTACCATCCAGGTAAATTAAATTGGGATCATCAATAACAAAGCGGTCACGGAAAGAAGCCAGTTCATCCTGGGCATCAAGTTGTCGGGCGAGTTTGATTTCAGTATTGAATTGCATTGGATGCTTCTCTTCGTGTGATTTCTTTTGATAATTCAGGATCACCTCCACAAAGGGACATGCTTACAGCGGCCCTTCGGGCAGACTCAATAGAAGACCTTAGTGGCTTGGTGTCTTCGTGGTGTATTGGTTTTCCATTCATCGACCAGAAAGAACTTGAATAGCAACTGGCATGATGATATCCACCCATTGGGCGTACATCTTTGGAGAGGGATGCAATTCGTCGGGCGCCAACAGCATTGGGTCGTCAGCGGCCTGCCGAGAGATGGCAGTGACATCCACGTAATGCACACCCGCGGCATCGGCTTCGGATTGGTTTATGGCGTTGAAGGCGTCAATCTGAGATGAAATTTCTTCCCGGTCACGTCCAGCCGCGAAGGGAGTCGCACCCCAATCGGGGATTGAAATCACGATTACCTTTGTGGGATCGCCCTCAGCAAAGGCAACAGCCTGTTCAAGCAGTTCCCGAAATTCCAACTGATATTTATCGAAGCTGTAGCCGCGAAACTGGTTGTTGACACCTATGAGCATAGTCACCAAATCGTATGAGTTTTCCAACTCAGCCCTTTCAACCGCGTCAGCTAAATCGGCCGTAGTCCAACCGTTTTGGGCAATTATCCGATATTCTTCGACTGAAGTGCCATTTGAATTGAGAATATCTAAAATTTGAGTAGGCCAGTTTTCTGAAAATGCGACTCCGGTACCAATGGTGTACGAGTCGCCCAAGAAAAGGATATGAATTGGGGATGGGGTTTGCATGGGATTCATTGTAGCTGAAGGTGAAGTACATGCCAATAGGCTAAAGGATGCAAACATACCCAATATTGACAAACGAATTGCCGACATTGCCCTTGACATTAACGTAACGTAATAGTTTATACTCCAATTCGAGGTCATGACCATGCTATATACCGTAAAACAACTTGCCGATCTGGCGGGAGTCAGCCCCCGCACGCTGCACTACTATGATGAGATCAAACTGCTGCACCCTTCATCGCACGGCGAAAACCGCTATCGTTATTACGATGAAGATGCGATGTTGCGCTTGCAGCAAATCCTATTTTACCGGGAAATGGGATTGAGTTTGAAGGAAATAATAGAAATGCTCAAACGACCCGATTTCGACGTGGTGCTGGCACTCCGGTCGCACCGGGAAACGCTGCAAAACCGCCTAGCGCGTCTGCAACGCCTGATCGGCACCGTTGATAAGACGATCAATCATCTTACTGGAGGTATTCAAATGAAAAGTGAAGAGATCTTCGCCGGTTTTAGCGAAGAACAACAAGAAGAATATGCCGAGCAGGCCCGTCAATTATGGGATCCTGAACTCGTGGACCAATCGATGAAGCGCTGGAAAAATTACTCGAAAGAAAAGCAGCAGGAAATCCTGGCCGAAGGCCGAGACATTTATCAGGGAATTTTTGATAATATGACTTTGGGTCAACGCCATGATAGCCCTAAAGTGCAGGAACTGGTCGCCCAATGGCACCAAAACATGCGCTACTTCTACGAGCCGACCATTGAAGTGCTGCGCGGCTTAGGGCAAATGTACGTAGACAGCCCCGATTTTCGGGCCACGTTCGAGAAGTTCAGCCCTGAGTTCCCCGAGTATCTTAACGAGGCGATTCAGGTGTATTGTGAGGTAAGGAGTAGGGAGTAAGGGGGAATAGCCACAGAGAGCACATAGAATTCCAATATTTAGACTTGAATCTGCGTGAACTCTGTGGCTTTGTACATTCGGGGTTATTCAAATCTATCGACATCTACCAATATCAGGAATACGCCCAGGCCGTCTTTGACATCGGCGGCTTCATAGGCCAGGGTGAAAAGAAGCTGGCTGCCATCGGGGCTCCAAGAACTGTCCGAAACCACGGCGCGCGCTGTGCCTCCCGTCAAATCTGACAACCACTCGTAGTGCAGATGTCCGGGCTGGTTGAAATAGGTCACCCGGCGTTGGTTGGAGCCATCGGCAGCCATCATCCAGAGTTCGGTGGTGATGTAATCTTTCCAATCGGGATACTTGACCACCGGGAATTCGATATTCAGTTCCGCTCCAGACATCCAGGAGATGGTGCTGCCATCGGGGCTGAGATGGGCGTGTTCGTCCCAATCGCTTGGTGATTGGGTCAGGCGAGTGGTTTTGCCGCTGCTAATATCCATACTGTAGATGTCCAATCCATTGGGAGGATGGTAACCTTCTTCAGGATTGCCACTAAAAAGGACGTGCGTATCGTCTGGTGACCAACCATGACTTTCATAAAAGCGTGGTTTGGCACCGGGCCGGAAATAGCGAATAGTTCTCAGGGAGGGGCTGCCATCTTCGAAAACAAAATCTGCTACGGCTAATTGCCATTTGCCCCACTCCTCGCCGCGCTTGGGGCTGTATTCGCCCAGCGCCTGCGACCAAAACAGCTTGCTGCCGTCATGCGAAAACTGCGGGTGCAGCACGCCCTGAGGCATGGTCTCATGCGTAGGCAAATCGGTTAGCTGCCAGATCTGTTTGCCATCGGCGGTCATGGCCCACAAGTTACAATTCAAGCCAACACCGGGGATGGCTACACTGTCCAGGCGGTCACCAACCGCGTCTTCGTTTTGCGCCGTGAACACAAGCAATTTCCCCGCAGCATGCCAGGTGACATTGCCATTGTGTTTTTGCGGGAAGTCTTTGCCGCATGTCAGGCAATGCTTATGGCTGCCATCCGCACGAATCAGCCAGACATCGTAGTACCAATCTGTTGGATCGCGGCGGGGATAGGCGATCCACTCGCCATTGGGCGACCACTCACTGTCTTTGGCATTTCCATCCAGGATTATGAATCCCAAGTCGGTATTAGTTTCCTGTGGGAGCCATCTCCAGGCGATCAGCGTGATGGCAAATAGGAAAGATGTGATTAGGAATAGAGCTTTTCCGAAACCCCCAAGGAGTATTTTTCTGGTATTCATGCTGCCTCCTGGTACTCGAAAGTTATCTTTAATACAAGGATGGATAGCCAGAAGTTGCGCGCCTAGAAACTTTTCCGGGAGAGATAATTTTAGTAAAAATCCTGATATAGCTTTATCACGAAAGTCGTGAGCAATTGCATGGCGAAGATTAGATTGAAAATCTTATAAAAAACATCCGTATCCTTTTTTACCAATTCTTGCGTGGCAAACAATGCCAGACAGGGCACCAGGAACATCCACAGGCGGCCGGTCTCAGCAACAGTCTTGCCGAAGAAGGCCAGCAAGAGGATGCAGATCAACATAGTAAATGCCAGCTGTGCATCCATTTGCTGCCAATTGCGTAAGGATTTGAGCATCCAGGCCGCTGCGAAAAGAAATAAAGGCACCCCTGTCCAAATGGCGAACTCCAGAATATCCAATGCTCCAATATACAGGGTCAATTGTGTGGTCCACTCGCTGATCTTCCAGGCCTGGTGCTGCGCCATGATATACAAGTAATCGCTCAGGAAGTTGTAGCGGAACAAAGCAAACAGGAGCAACTCGAATACCAGAAACCCGACCCCGACGAGAACTAACGATTTGAACTCGACGGCGATTCTGGGTGTAAGGCTCGCTTCTTTCCCAAATAAAGAAAACAAACTGATGAACCCGATGATGGCAATGACGGGAATCAACGAGAATGAAACCAGCAAAGCAGCCGCGATAGTCAAGCCAGCAAGTATGTAGAAATAAGCCTGGCCGGATTTTCGGCCGTACAGATACAGGGTGAGCGACAAAACGAATAATAATGGATAAAGACTTTGATCAAGATGCAAGTTAATTAGGTTGATGTTAGGTGCAGAAATAAACAACAATAAAGCGAGCAAAGCCTGTTGACGAGATAGGTAAAGGCGCGCCAGGAAAAACATCGGGATCAAGGCCAGATATGTCAAAAATGGAAAAAATAATGACAGAAAGGTCACCAACCGCTCAAAAGGGTCAGTTCCAAACCAGGGCAAAAATCGAACTAACCGGCTGGAAAGGATATATACCAAAAAATGTCCCGGCGGTTTGGTGGAATGAGGGTAACGATGGATGCCCTGATCGTTGGATATCGAGCGATAATCGCGCATTACCCGAGTGATACTAGGAGGATTGGCAGCATCATAGACAAAATCGGCATGGCCCGTGGATACCGCACGGTCCCGCATTCCATCCAGACCGCGGCCCTCAATTAGGGCAAACATCTGCTGGGTGGCAAAACCAAGCAAGATCAGTAAACCCAGATTTCGAGCAACTTTGTCGGGAGATTTCCAAAGGAGTGCCAGCAAGCCGAAATTGAGGCTGAGGATGGGAATGAGCCAAGCATACTGGGGATTTTCTATGGTTCGCAATGGCCAAAACCAATAGGGTAGATTTTGGAAGAAGGGAATTTGAAAAATGAGAACCAGCCAGAGTCCGAACGTGAGCAATATGGCAATCAGCAATACTGAATGAGATAGGATTCCGCGCACGAGTGGGGGTTTTGATGTAGATGTTGACATTGGTTTTGGGAAACGCACGGTCGTAAACTGAAGACTCGCTGGGTCTATGTTATTGCAGTTTAGCCCGTAGAGCTTGAGCTATGAGCTTGGTGGTCTACCGCCAGGCTTTGAATTAGGAAAATTTTCCAAGTCAGCCCAAAGCGAACTTTCAGCATGGCGCTGCTTCTGGTTTTGGACATATGCGACGACTTTCGGCAAATGAGTCTCCGAAAAAGTCACAACACCATATTCTGCTTGCCAGGCGAAATAATCTTCGCTGAGTATAGCATGATTGATGTGATGAGAGCTCGATCCTTTCACTTTTCCTATGATCGCCGAAACAGCTACCTTGGGCGGGAAGGTGATCATCCACTCCATTGATAGCAGCTGGATCCAACGCTAGTTGAAGCTTCGCCTGCCGACATAGAAGCTGTACCCTAAACTTGATCTATTCCATTAAGCAAAACAGCCCCACGAAGTAAACTCATGGGGCTGTTTGAATCTCTCATTCACAATCAGCGCATTTGCTCTAGCTGTTTGATCACCTCAGCTGAATAATCTTCCAAAGATTCTAAAACCAAATCGGCATGTTTGGCCTGTTCAGGAGTTAAGGGCAATTCAGCGTCAGGAACGTTGATCACATACATGTTGGCTCTACGCCCAGAGAGAACGCCAACGGGAGAATCCTCTAAACAGAGGCACTTTTCGGGAACAATGTCCAATCTTTTGGCGGTTTCCAAATAAACGGCTGGATCGGGTTTACCTATGCCCACCTCATCGGCAGATACGATGGCTTGAAAACGACCCTCCAATTCAGGTGATTGAGTGACGATGTCAATCAACCGGTGGGGCGACCCTGAGGCCAGGGCTGTGGGGTACCGAGCAGCCGCCCAATGAACAGCTTCGACAGCACCAGGTAAAAAGGGAATTTTCTGCTCATACATAGCCGCCATTTGATCGATGATATCTTCTTGAACTCCTTGCAATGTGGCATCTAATTCCATCCGATCGATCATATATTGCGCCCATTCGTCAGTACTTACCCCGGTTATATTGACCTTATCCTGTCGATTCCATGGCTTTCCAACACGAGCAGCAAATACCTGACGCGCCTCTTCCCATAACGGCTCGGAATCGACCAATAAGCCATCCATATCGAAAATTATTGCTTCTATTGCCATATATACCTGTCCAAATTATTACGGGATTGGTAACTCGGTCCTAAGTTTAGTTTTAGAACCAGATCAAAATCCATATCAATGAATAAGTGCGGCACGCTTCCGCCCACCACACTTCCGCCTTCGCCTAAACCACGCGCATAAATTTGCGCTTGCCCACGCGCAACACACCAGGTCCCGGGAATTCAGCATGCGGGTCAGCAAATTTCTCGCCGTCCAAACTGACGCCGCCTTGCTGGACCATACGGCGGCCCTCACCGCGGCTGGGCACGATCTTGCTATCTGCCAAAACATCCAGAACTGTCTGTCCATCAACGAGCTTATACTCTGGCATATCTTCCGGGACATCGCCTTTTTGGAAAACTCGTTTGAAGGCTTCTTCGGCTTCTTTGGCCGTTTCAGGGTCATGGTAAATGTTGACGATCTCGCGCGCCAGGCGCATCTTGACATCGCGCGGGTGCAGTTTTCCTTCTGACAGCCCCTTTTCGATCTCTTCAATTTCTGCCGGATTGAGGCGCGACACCAAGCGGAAGAAATCGGGCATGGCCTTGTCGGGGATGGACATCAGCTTGCCGTACATATCGGCGGGTTCCAGCAGCAGGGCAATGTGATTGCCCAACGATTTACTCATCTTGATTTCGCCATCCGTGCCTGGCAAAATGCCCATGATGATGCCGATGTTAGGTTTGACGCCCTTGGAGGTCATCAATTTGCGCGCCGCAGTGACAATATTGAATAACTGGTCGGTGCCACCCACCTGAACGTCGGTGCGTAAAGCATAGGCATCATAGCCTTGCATGATGGCGTAGAAAGTCTCGTGCAGGTGGACCGGATCACCGTTGTCCCAACGTTTGCGGAAATTCTCACGCGTCATGAACTGTTGGATGGTGAAGTTAGACGCCAGTTGGATCAACTCCAAAAAGCTCAACTTTGACAGCCAATCGGCGTTATGAACGATTTTGGTCTTTTCAGGATCCAGGATTTTGAAGGCCTGCTCGGCGTAGGTCTGCGCGTTGTGAGCAACTTCTTCCTCGGTCAGTTGCGGGCGTAATTTATCCTTATCAGAAGGATCGCCGATCAACGAGGTGTAGTTTCCAACCACAAAGGTGACTTCATGGCCCAATTCCTGAAATTGGCGTAATTTGCGCATGGGCACGGTATGCCCCAGGTGCAGGTCAGATGTGCGCGGGTCGAACCCACAATACACCTTCAAAGGGCGGCTGTCTTTTTCGGCTTCGATCAGGCGCTCACGCAATTCATCGGCCATGGCTTTAGTGAGCTGCTCATCGCCATACTCTGTTCCCTGCATCAAAAGGGCAACCTGTTCATTGATTGACTTTTTTGTACTCATATCTACCTCCACAAAGAAAACGCCCTCGGCTGTGAGGGCGCACGTAGGAACGCGACCGATGTTGTTGGCATCGGCCCGATCCTACGTTCGAGAATAATAGCTTGATTTTTCGGACGTCTCGGTCAATTTCAGACCGCTATTTTGCAAAATATTTTTCAAGATCGATTCGCCTTCGGCGAAACCAATCTGACCCTTGAGTTCTCCTTGCATCCAGACTTCACCAAGGGTACGGAAGGTGAAGCTGTTGGCTGCACCCCGAACCTGGACTCTCTGCCCCCAGGCCGAAGCCATTACTTTCACAGCCTGGATGTCATTCCACCCCAAGTTCAAGGTTCGTAACCCATTTTGGTAATGAATGCCTTCAGCATCGAGCTTCAAAACAGTCTTGCGATCCACCCAGTTGCCCAGGGTAATGCTGCCAGCCGAAATGAACAACAGCACCACCAGAACAACGGCCATCCAGGTCAGTTTATCTTCACTCCAAAGAGAAACCGCCAGGAATATGACAGCTATTCCCAACAGCAGCCAGGCCGTACGTTCTCCCTTGCGAGGGATTATTTCAGGGTGGAATTCTTGCGAAGCTTGCATCTCAACTACAACAACCGGGATAGATTCTCAGCGGGAACAGTTTCCTTCAAACCAGGGTATGTTTCAATAATTCGTGCAATATCTGCCAGGTCTTTATGGCGCTTGCTGGCTCGACAATCTTTATCAAGCGCGGCCCATATTTTACCCTGAAGCACATCCTGAGCACTAGCAACAGACATTGGCATCCGTGGATCGGTTTGGATTTGTACCCTCAGGTCTGATTCGGGCATCGAAATATTATTACTTTGAGCAAATCGTTGCACCGCGAAGTATTTTGTCAACAGATATTCGCTTTGCTCGATTTAATCAACAGCTACCACCAAATCCATCGAGACTTACTAAAGGTTCTATATAAGCATTGACTCCCTGCCCACCAATCACGCAATAACGGATCTCGTTCTCATCCAAGAGATCAATCAATCGCTCGAGCAGGTTAGCCTGGTCCAATGTGACCGCCTTCCAAAACGCCAATGCTTGCATATCTTGCCTCTAAACGCGAGTATAACATGAAAGCAATATTGAAAAGCGAATTTCAATCGTCACGATCAACATAAATACGCGGCACACGCGTGTTGATATTGGTCAGAATTTCGTAAGGAATTGTCTCCGCCCAGACGGCCAATTCTTCGGGTGTAATGGATTCGTCGTCCATCTCGCCAATGAGCACAACTTCGTCATCGTTATAGGCGCTGTCCATTTCAATATTCACGACAATTTGATCCATGGAAATGCGTCCCACCACTGGGTAGCGTTTGCCACGGATCAACACCTGAGCTTTATGCGACATGGAACGAAAGTAACCATCCCCATAACCCACGGGGACGGTCACCGCCCGCACCATGTGATCGGTCTGCCAGGTAGAACCATAACCGACTGGATGGCCTGGTTTGATGACTTTGAAATAAACCACGCGCGATTTCCAACTTAAAGCCGGACTGAGTTTTACAGTGCGCTGTACTTCTGGAGAAGGGTAGACACCATAGAGCATCACTCCCGGACGCACCATGTCATAATGGGCTTCGGGCAACTGCAGGATGGCGCCGGAGTTAGCCATATGCCGCAGCCGCGGCGGCGCTAAGTCTCGCTTCTCAAAAAAGGATAGTACTTCTTCAAAACGCTCGATCTGCAACCGGGCATGGGTCAGGTCAGTTGCATCCGAGTTGGCAAAATGCGAAAAAATACCCTCCACATCCATGTGTTTGCACCGCACGGAGGCTTGCAGCAACTTTTTTGCGCTGTAATAATGCACACCGATGCGCTCCATTCCGGTGTCAATTTTGAGATGCACTTTGGCCTGCTTGCCAACTTGTTCGGCGATTTCATCCACATGCCAGAGTTTCTCCACCGAGGAGGCCGTAATGGTTAGATCATACTCCAGGAAGTAGGGCACCTGATTGCCCAGAATCCCGCCCAATACCAGGATCGGTGTGGTAATGCCTTCTTCACGAAGCAGGATGCCCTCTTCGAGCACAGCTACCCCCAAATAATCCACCCCTAACGATTCCATAAAACGGGCTACCTCGACCAGGCCATGACCATAGGCATTGGCCTTCAAAATCGGCATGACTTTCGCTGAACCAACTTTGTGGCGAATCGCGTGGAGGTTCTCTGCCAAACGCTGAAGGTTTACCTCAACAACCGTTGGACGCACAACTGCGCTGGTGCTGATCGTTGGCAGGTTGATATTTGGATCGAGTTTCATAAGGTCATTATACTGGTTTGTTTCTGCGCAGGCTATGGCTGAATAAAGTCAGGAAATCGAACCTTAGACAAAGATTACAAGTAAAATGGGTGTTGCTAATTTGGAGGTCGAATATGAAATCATTGAAATTTACTTTCTTACTGCCATTGCTATTTGCCCTGATCCTTGCATCCTGTGGGAGTGGATCTTCCGATACGGATGCGTACTCCCCACCCGAGATTCAGGTTTATGAAAGCCTGACCCTAAAGATCACGCCAGGGATGCAGCTTTCCAAACCGATTGCAGTGGCCGAAGGAGCCATGATTCACATTTCTGCAAATGAACTCACCCCGGAGGTGCGCTTCCGCATGTTCCTGGGCTCACCGGGAACCGGTTATAAAGATCCCGCTGCCACCGTAAAGACCGACGCCGAGGGCAAGACATCCACAATTTTCACGATTCCAAAAACCTGGGATGATGGGCAACCCATTACGCAGGATAAGCTGTTGCTGATTGCTGAATGGGGCAACGATGAGATTGGTATCGAGAGTGTAACCGTGGAGATAGGCTACATTCTCGAAGAATAAAATTAGCATAGTTCGAAATTGATATTGCTGAAATTAAGTTCTCCCAGTGGAAACCGAAAATCTCTGGGAGATTTATTTTTCTAAAGTAGAATATTCCAATGTATCGAGTGCAATCTATGATATGATGATTTGGCAGTGATACAATATGAACCTGCAACATTAATTCTCAAAATCAGCGGGGTTGAAAATCAGGCAAACGACCAGGAGAAATTATGAGTACATCAAATTCGGATGCTCCAAAAGTGAATGACAAACGTGAAATCTTTGGATGGGCCATGTACGATTGGGCCAACTCCGCCTTCAGCACCACCATTGGGACTGTTTTCCTGGGACCCTATTTGGCATCGTTGGCCGCTGCGGCTGCCGCGTTATCAGCCGATGGTATGGTGCGCTTTTTGGGCATCCCCATTGCCCCAGATTCATTTTTTCCCTATGCAGTGTCATTTTCGGTGGCTATGCAGGTGCTCTTCCTGCCCATTTTAGGAGCCATCGCAGATTACTCCCATCGCCGCAAACAATTGATGCAGATATTCGCCATCTCTGGTGCCTTGGCAACAGTTAGCCTCTTCTTGGTGACCGATTCGCTGTGGTGGCTGGGTGGAGTCCTTTTCATCATCGCCAATTTGTGTTTTGGTGCCGCCATTGTTTTTTACAACGCCTATCTACCCGACATTGCCAGCGAAGATCAGCGCGACCGGGTTTCATCTTTTGGATGGGCGATGGGCTATCTGGGCGGCGGCTTACTGTTGGTGCTCAATCTGGTCTTTTATCAGTTGCATGAAAGCTTGGGCGTGCCCACAGGTTTGGCCATCCGAATAAACCTGGCTTCGGCTGGTCTCTGGTGGCTGGGCTTCTCCTTCATCACCTGGGCACGATTGCGTACCCAGCAGCAAACCCGAAAATTGCCGCAAAGGACGACGTACTTAAAAGTTGGCTTCTCCCAATTAAGGAAAACCCTAAAAGAAATTAAGAATTTCCCCGAAACGCTGAAATATCTACTGGCCTATTTCCTCTACAATGATGGTATCCAGACTGTGATCGCCGTATCGGCCACATTTGCGGCTGCGCCCCTGGTCCGTGGCGGTTTGGAACTCGATCAGGGCACGCTCACCATGGTTATTTTAATGATCCAGTTCGTGGCTTTCGGTGGTGCGCTCTTCTGGGGGCGACTGGCCAAATGGGTCGGCGCAAAACGCTCTATCATCATCAGTCTGGTAATCTGGTCAGGCGTGGTGATCTATGCCTACGCTGGTCTCCAGGGTGAATCACGCGTGCTTGAATTCTGGATTCTAGGCGCCTTTATCGCAATAGTCATGGGTGGCAGCCAGGCCATCAGCCGCAGCCTTTTTGCCCAAATGATCCCCGATGGCCAAGAAGCCGAGTATTTTTCCTTTTACGAAATTAGCGAGCGCGGCACCTCCTGGATAGGTCCCTTCCTTTTTGGCTTGATGAATCAAGTATTTGGCAGCTTGCGCCCGGCCATCCTTTCCCTGATCTTCTTCTTCGTGATGGGTTTGATTCTGCTGCCATTCGTCAATGTTGAAAAAGCCATCGCCGACGTCAAAAAATTCAGCTCACATAACGCCTGATTTCCCCCAATAAACCGAAAATTTCATGTAGGGGCACAATGCATTGTGCCCCTACGGTATATGGTAAACTCTGCCCCATGACTCATCTGACCGGGAGAGAGCGATCAAGCTACGTGCAGAGCATGTTCACGCGCATTGCTCACCGCTATGACTTAATGAACCGCCTCATGACCATGGGTCAAGACGCGCGGTGGCGGCGGGAGGTGATCCGGCGCGCTTCCTTGCCCCAGAGCAAAAGCCTCTTGCTCGACCTTGGGGCGGGTACCGGTGATTTGGCCTTCGAATCCCTTCAACAGAATCCCCAAACTACAGCCATCGCAGCCGATTTTACAACCGCCATGATGCATTTTGGGCAGCAGCGCAAATTAGGCCAACAGGTAAGTTGGTCTTCAGCAGACGCATTGCAGCTTTCCTTTCCAGATCAAACATTTGACGCCGTTGTCTCAGGATTTTTGCTGCGCAATGTTATCGACATAGATCAGGCGCTCAGCGAGCAATTACGCGTTCTAAAACCCAACGGCATGATGGTATCCCTCGATACCACCCGGCCGCGTGACAACCTGCTTTCACCGTTCATCCGTTTTCACATGAATATCATAATCCCGGCATTAGGGCGAATACTCACCGGCCAGGCCGACGCCTACACCTATCTGCCCGATTCCTCGACCAACTTTCTGCTCGCCGAGGATCTGGCGGAGCGCATGACCGCGGCGGGTTTCAAGGCTGTCGGATTTCAACGCCGCATGTTTGGGGTGGTTGCTATCCATTGGGGGCAGAAATGATTGAGAAAAAGGTAGTCGTGGGAATCAGCGGCGCTTCGGGGGCCATCCTGGGAATCCGCTTGTTAGAAGCATTGCAATCGGATCCGACAGTTGAAACTAATCTTGTGATTTCACCCGCTACACACATGACCATCAGCCAGGAGACAGATTGGAAAGTTGATGATGTGCTGGCACTAGCGGATGTTGTCCACAAACACCAGGATATCGGAGCTGCCATCGCATCGGGTTCTTTTGGCACCTCTGGAATGGTAATCATCCCCTGTTCGATCAAGACCCTCTCCGAGGTTGCCAACTCATACACTGAAAATCTGCTCTCCCGTGCCGCCGATGTCACCCTCAAAGAGGGCCGCCCGCTAATCCTTGTCGTCCGGGAAGCCCCGCTGCATCGTGGTCATCTGCGCCTGATGGATCAGGCAGCCCAGGCTGGGGCAGTCATATTTCCGCCGGTTCCGGCATTTTATTCAAACCCCGAATCTGTGGAAGACATTGTTGACAACATCGTTGGGCGTGTGCTGGCAAGGTTGGGAATTGAAAATGATCTTTATCGCGAATGGACATGAAATTGACTTTTGACGTCCGGGGGTATAATTGCGATAGGTTATCGAAAAGGAATAACAAAATGACTGGCGTTGACCGAATTTCATTTGATCCAAATGTTATGGGGGAAGAGCCTGAATCCGCGGAATGCGGATCACGATAGCAATGATCATAAATATGATTTCTAATGGCATGTCCACTGACGAGATCGTGGAGGAATATCCATATCTTGAACTGGAAGATATTCAACAAGCTCTCCGATATAGCCCTGTTTGCCGATGAATCCATTCGCAAATTGGATCTGGTTTCCGCATGAAATTTCTGGCCGATATGGGGATTTCTTCCAAATCGTGCTTTGGTTACGAGAAACAGGCACCGAGGGGCAAATTAGAATACGCCGCTTGCCAATCTAATGAATCAACGAGACTTCACCAAAGCTGCCCTTAGGGGAGAACCATCTTACGTCTGGCGGGCTGGTCAGGAACGCCGCTTGCACATGATCTTGGATGCTGCCGAAGATCGCGTACGCGGTCGCGTAATGGAGAATGGCTGCGGCGTGGGCATGTATGTCGAAAAGCTGAGCGCACAGGACAATGAAGTCATCGGCCTGGAGTTCGACTTTGAGCGCTCTGTTGAAGCGCGTGAGAACTCAGCCAAAATTACCAATGCCGCTGGAGAAAACCTGCCTTTCCCCAATGATTATTTCGATTTGATCTTGAGCCATGAGGTCATCGAGCACGTGCAGGATGACCGGCAAGCCATTGCTGAAATGGTGCGCACCTTACGTCCCGGAGGCCGCATGGTGGTCTTCTGCCCCAACCGCGGCTATCCGTTCGAGACTCATGGCATCTATTGGCGCGGGAAATACAAATTTGGCAATATCCCTCTGGTCAACTGGCTGCCGCGAACCTGGCGAGATAAACTGGCTCCCCACGTGGAAGTGTATACCCGCCGCGATCTGCTGCGATTGTTCAATGATCTGCCTGTCAGATTCATCACCCGCACGATCATATTTGGCGCATACGATAACATCATCGCCCGCTTTGGTAGTTTTGGGCGCGTATTGCGGACTATGTTGCAATTTCTCGAACGCACGCCGCTCAAAGTATTTGGTTTGTCACATTACTGGGTAGTGGAAAAAATCACCCCAGATTCCCGTGGCCATACCGGATAAGACTCAACAAGCTATCTCCCCAAGGTAAGATTAATTCCATCAAGTATCAAATCAGTGAGATTTTTGGGTAAAGCACTCACTCTTTCAGTGAGAAACCCTCGATCCATTGTGACTATCTGCGACACATTGGCTAGAGAATCTTTTGGCAAGTTTGATTTACTCGCTGGAAGAAAAACGTTGCCAGGAGCTTCCTGCAAAGCCATGTTTGATGTGATTGCAACGCAGATTATGGTGTTTATTCGGCTTCGGTTACAAGCATCCCCTTGGACGATGACTACTGGGCGGCGATAACCTGGTTCCGAGCCATGCGGCTCTGGCAATTCAGACCACCAGATTTCCCCTTGTTTGATCACCAGCCATCCTCTTTCAAAGTCTGAAGTTGGATTGTCATCAACGCAGGATCAACTCCTGATTGGTCGAATTCATACACCTGATCTAGTTTTGCCGTGATTGCCTCGCTGTCTAAACGTTTAATATAGGCATCCACTGCGCGGGCATATAATTGGCTGCGGCTGATACCGAGATTCGACGCCAATCGTTCAGCCCCTTTCTTAGGACATCTCTATTTTGCATTTTTTAGGACATTTCTACTTTGCATTGACAGAAATGCCGTGCACAAGAAGATTCACTTCCCCCGGAAATCATAAATCCCATCTACGATGGGCCAATTGGCGCCACAGCCTGAGCAGAAGAACGCCTCGGGCTGGGCTTCATCGAGAGCCTGACCACATTGGGGGCATTGGAAGAAACCAGCACCAGGTGAAGAATCACTTACTGCCCGGTTCTTAACGAACACGCTGGGTGTTAGCTGCCACCAATCTCCAGTGAGCTGGGCCAACGAATCCAAAGCGACTAACAACTTGGTTGGAATGATGCGTTTCAGGAATCCAATGCGGAAATGGGAAACGGTCAATTGACGTTCGACGTTGAAATCGGCTTCGCCGAGCCATTGCCGGACTGTCTTCGGATGGAAATCGAAATTCAGCGCCACAAATTCGACTTGCTCGGGCGTGAAGGGATTCCACTCCTGCTGGCGCAAAAAATAGCGCAGAATCGCTTTGAGATTCTGCTTGCTGGCAAACTCAAGAATGAAGGTACTCTCTGATTGCAGCACGCGCCGGATCTGAGCCAGGGCTTGCGGTGCTTCGGCCAGGTGATGCAGCACGCGGATCATCGTTGCCGCATCGAACAGGCCATCCACAAAGGGCAAACGGTACACATCCCCGGCAACGTAGGTGTAGCGCTCACTTTTCCCTAAACGTTCTCGTGCTTGTTGTAGTTGAGTGAGTGAGTAATCCAACAAAACAACACGCTCGAAATCCTCGTAGCGGGGGGTATTGCGGCCGGCACCCGCGCCCAACTCCAGCATCAGCTTGCCGCCAACTGGCAACAAGCGTCGCAAAGCCACAGCCTCGGTCTGATCTTCATAGGCGCGCCCGCCCTGATCCCAGAAGCTGCTCTGGTAATCGGAACCCTCGTAATCACAAATGGGGGGATGTGAATCAGTCATAATCTATAAAAAGTAGGGACACGACACGTCATGCCCCTACAAAATATTACATTTTCTACTATTTGATTTCGTCTGTTCGGGGCCCGTTGTAACCGCGTCCAACGCCGCGATATATAAATCCCAATTCAGTCATTTCCTTGGGATCGTAGATATTGCGCCCATCAAAGAGTACAGGCTGCTTCATGACATCACGAAGCTGGCGACGGTTCAATTGCATAAACTCGTTCCATTCCGTATTAACGATGAGGGCGTCACAACCTTTTGCCATGGTATATGGGTCTTCGAACATCTCCACAGCTGGGAGACTTTGGGCAGCGACTTCCATGGCAACCGGGTCATAAGCCCGTACGGATGCGCCAGCGGCAATCAGCTTATTGGCTATATCAATGGAGGGGGCATCGCGCATATCGTCTGTATTGGGCTTGAAGGCCAGGCCCAACAAACCGATGACGCGTCCCTTCAATTTGCCATCGAGCAATTCTTCAAGACGTTCGATAGCCATCGGTCGACGGTCTGCGTTGATCTCCATTACAGCGTGCAGAAGCTGGGGATGTTTGCCTTTTTCCTCAGCCATATGTGTGAGAGCAAGCACATCCTTAGGGAAACAGGAGCCCCCATACCCCAGTCCCGCATTGAGGAAATGCGGGCCAATGCGATCATCGAAACCCATGCCATTGGCAACCTCGGCTACATCTGCCCCCAAAGCTTCACATATATTGGCAATTTCATTGATGTACGAAATCTTTGTGGCCAGGAATGCGTTGGAAGCGTATTTGATCATTTCGGCGGTGCGCAGGTCGGTGATCACAATTGGTGCCCGTAAGGGCAGGTGCAGTTGGGCTACCTTATCCGCTGCGTCGCGATCCAATGATCCCAAAACAGTTCGGTGAGGGTTCATGAAATCCAAAATTGCTGACCCTTCACGCAAAAATTCTGGACAAGACACCACGGAAAAAGGGACCGGTTTGGGTTGACTTCGTTTGATAATTCCGGCAACCCAATCACCGGTGCCAACAGGCACAGTAGATTTGTTGATGATGATCAACTCATCTGTCATCACCTCAGCGATAGCGCGAGCCGCAGCTTCGACATATTGCAAATCTGCCTCGCCGTCAACACCAGAAGGTGTGCCAACAGCAATAAAGGCAAATTCAGTTCCTTTGATCGCTTCTTCGTATGATGTTGTGAAAGTCAATCGTCCAGACTTGACGTTGCGCTCGACCAGTTCTTCCAACCCAGGTTCATAAATGGGCATCTTGCCTTGTTTGAGGCCCTCGATTTTTTCTTCAATAATATCCAGGGCGATCACGCGATTGCCCAGGTCGGCAAAGCCAGCGGCCGTGATTAATCCAACATAGCCGACGCCAACAACACATATTTGTTTCATGGAATTCTTCCTCCAGGGGTTTGGGGGTTATTATCGATCTGTCGCATATCCCACCTGTGTATTATCATCTGAAAAGGAACTCTGATGATCAACATAGCCCGGCAATATTACCATAGGCTTTAGTATTTGGCACGAATTCGACAAATAGGGAATGGACAGAATCGTGGTGATAGTAACGAGATATATTTCCAGCATCCTGAGCAGTGTCCTGAGCTCGTCAGGGCAGCCCGAAAGGTACCTATCGGCCGTTTCGAGGGGTGAAAATTTTCTATATCATCTTTTCCTGGCCACTCCGATCAATTATGCTACAATCTGGACGCGGAAGGTCATTTTTTGGGAATGACCTCTGTCACTTGTAGACTGGACAAAACCACTCTAAAATATAGGGGATAAATATTGTCGGTAAGGCCGAAAAAGGAGAAAAAAAATCAATGCAAATTACTCGTCAAGCAGATTATGCTGTGCGCGCAGTCTATTATCTCACTTCGCTGGGACCCGATAACCGGGCAGCTACCAGCAAGATTGCTGCTGAACAGCGTATTCCCCCCTCATTTCTGGCAAAAATCGTTTCACAATTATCGGTAGCTGGTTTACTTCACACCTCACGTGGTGCTCGCGGTGGTGTTTCCCTGGCCAAAGAACCTGAGAATATCAGCCTATTAGATGTTGTTGAAGCCATCGATGGCCCCATACAATTGAACGAATGTGTTGGCGACAACAGCATTTGTACCTTTGATGAGGATTGCCCCATGCGGCCCATTTGGTGCGATGCGCAAAAGGATTTAGTGGATCGACTCCAATCTACGGATTTTGCTCAGTTTGTGAACGGAAAAGAAAACTGAGTAGAAACCTTTCGGGTTGAGTGCAGCTTTTGAGTTTTGAATTGCTCCCCATTCCGAATCAATCCTCCTTACGTTTGGCCAAAATTGTACTGAAATCAAAATATCAACTCAAGCTAGCCCCTCTTGGCTTATAATTGCTGAGAGGGGTCTGTCGTTAAACATCAATTTATTTAGGAGGCAGGTATGTCAAAAACTCAACCGGTGCGTGCTCCTCGCGGCTCCCAACTCACATGCAAATCATGGCTGACAGAAGCAGCATATCGCATGATCCAAAATAACCTGGACCCTGAAGTTGCTGAGCGCCCTGAAGATCTGGTCGTGTATGGAGGGCGGGGGCAGGCGGCTCGCAATTGGGCGGCCTTCGATGCGATTCTGGACACTTTACGTGAATTAGAAGATGACGAAACTTTGTTGGTGCAATCGGGGAAACCGGTAGTTGTTTTCAAAACACATCCGGACGCGCCGCGAGTGTTGATCGCAAATTCCAACCTGGTCCCCTTTTGGGCAACGCAAGAACACTTCGATAAATTAGCCGCCCAAGGACTGATCATGTATGGTCAAATGACAGCTGGTTCATGGATTTATATTGGTACACAAGGGATTCTTCAGGGAACGTACGAAACTCTCGGGTCGTTGGCCCAGCAAAAAGGCTGGGGCTCGTTGAAAGGAAAGTTCGTGCTCACGGCGGGATTGGGAGGCATGGGCGGCGCGCAACCCCTGGCGATTACCATGAATGAAGGTGTGGGATTGATCGTCGAGGTTGACCCTGATCGAGCGCGGCGACGCCTGGAAATTGGCTATGTCGATGTGGTGGTCGACACCCTCGAAGAAGCCATGACCCTGGTAGAAGAAGCCGTTCAAGAGGGAGAACCGAAATCCATCGGCCTGATCGGCAATGCCGCCGACATCTACCCCGAACTGGTTATCCGCGGCGTGATCCCCGATGTGGTCACAGATCAGACACCGGCCCATGACGTTCTTAGTTATGTTCCCACCGGGTTAGGCGTAAGAGAAGCAGAAATGCTGCGGGAAGCAAATTCCGAGGAATACGAACGCCGCTCGATGGAGGCCATGGCCCGCCACGTCGAGGCCATGTTGGAAATGCAGCGCCAGGGAGCCGAAGTTTTCGATTACGGCAACAACCTTCGCCAGCGCGCGTACGATCATGGCGTCTCCAACGCCTTTAATTTCCCCGGATTCGTACCGGCCTATATTCGACCCTTGTTTTGTGAGGGCAAAGGCCCCTTCCGCTGGGTAGCCCTTTCCGGTGATCCTGAGGATATCTACCGCACAGACGAAGTTGTCAAAGAACTCTTCCCCGAGGATGAACACCTGCATCGTTGGCTGCGCATGGCCAAAGAACGGGTGCCCTTCCAGGGATTGCCTTCCCGCATTTGCTGGTTGGGTTACGGAGAACGAGTGCGAGCCGGATTGGCCTTCAACGATTTGGTTGCCAAAGGGATTGTCAGCGCTCCGATTGTGATCGGCCGCGATCACCTGGACGCTGGTTCTGTGGCTTCTCCTAATCGGGAGACCGAGGGCATGAAAGACGGCACCGACGCGGTCAGCGATTGGGCCATTCTCAATGCGCTGATCAATGCAGTGGGTGGCGCGACCTGGGTTTCCTTCCACCATGGAGGTGGCGTTGGTATCGGCTACAGCCAGCATGCCGGTCAGGTCATTGTGGCTGACGGCACCCCAGAAGCCGCCAAACGCCTGGAACGTGTCTTGACCGCAGACCCAGGCATGGGCGTCGTGCGCCATGCCGACGCCGGCTACAATAAAGCCATCCAGGCCGCGCAGCGTCACGGCATCAAGATGCCCATGCTGCGCTAACAATATGTGATTATTTGCAAATCTTGTCTCAAAACTCACCCTTCCATCAGGGTGAGTTTTTGTTTAACGCTTTGTAAAGGTTGTCTATACTTGCTTGGCAAAAGCCAACTCGCGGTACAATTCAGGCGATTATTTGCTAAATGAGGCAGGTACCATAATTATGACAATCAAACGTATCGCAGTCTTTACCAGTGGTGGGGATGCCCAAGGAATGAACGCCGCAGTGCGTTCGGTTGTGCGTACGGCATTGGCACGTGGGCTGGAAACATACGCAATTTATGAAGGTTACCAGGGTCTGGTAGATGGCGGCGATCGCATCCAACAAATGAATTGGGATTCGGTCGGAGGCATCTTACAGGGCGGCGGTACTGTCATTGGTACAGCCCGTTGTGCAGAATTCCGAGAACGCAGCGGCCGGTTAGTTGCCGCCAAAAACCTGATCAAGCGCGGCATAGAAGGCCTGGTTGTTATCGGTGGGGATGGATCGCTAACGGGTGCTAATCTGTTCCGCCAGGAATGGCCTTCCCTGGTCGGGGAATTGGCTGCCAACGGCGAAATCAGCGCGGAAGAAGCCCAAGCTTGTCCCAATCTGTTGATAGTCGGTATGGTCGGCTCCATCGATAACGATTTCTTTGGCACCGATATGACCATCGGTACCGATTCGGCTTTGCACCGCATCACCGAGGCTGTCGATGCCATCACCAGCACGGCGGCCAGCCATCAGCGTACTTTTGTGGTCAAAGTTATGGGGCGCAACTGTGGTTATCTGGCGATGATGAGCGCCCTGGCCTGCGGTGCCGATTGGGTCTTGATCCCGGAAAGTCCTCCCGATGTGGACAACTGGCAGGAAGTCATGGCGGAACGCCTGAAAGCGGGACGCTCTGCTGGGCGCCGGGATAGTATCGTTATCCTGGCAGAAGGAGCCCGCGACCGTCACGGCAATTACATTGGCAGTTCAGATGTTGCCAAAGCATTGGAAGAACGCCTGGGCGAAGATGTACGTGTCACGGTTTTGGGTCACGTCCAGCGCGGCGGACGTCCCAGCGCATTTGACCGCAACCTGGGCACACTGTTGGGATATGATGCCGTCAACGCCATCATCGAGGCCAAACCCGAAGATGAGCCACTGCAGATCGGTTTTAAGGGTAATCGCATTGTCAGGCTGCCTCTGATGGACTGTGTTCAAAAGACACACGCGGTCGCCGAAGCTGTCGAGGCCAAAGATTACGAAAAAGCGATGTCTTTGCGCAGCTCCAGTTTTACCGACGCCTTCCGTACCTTGAGAACTATGGTCCGCGCCATTCCCCACGCGCCAGATCCCGATCAAAAACGCTTCCGGTTTGGCATATTAAACGCGGGCGCGCCTGCCCCAGGGATGAATACTGCCTCAAGAGCCGCAACCCGGCTGGGCCTCGATAAAGGCCATATCATGTTGGGTATCTATAATGGTTTTGAGGGCATGGCTGAGAACGAGGTCGAGGAATTGAATTGGATGAGCATGGGAGGCTGGGCCTCGATGGGTGGTTCAGGATTAGGCACCAGCCGTCACATCCCCGCGGGCAAGGATTTGTACGCCATAGCCAGGACGATAGAGATCAATCAAATCGATGCTTTGATCGTCATCGGGGGCTGGAACGGCTATGAAGCGGCCTATAAACTCTATGAAGAACGCAAGAATTTCCCAGCCTTTGAAATCCCAACCATCTGTTTACCCGCTTCGATCAACAACAACCTGCCGGGGTCGGAGCTGAGCATCGGGGCGGATACGGCGCTCAACAGCATTGTCAACGCGGTGGACAAGATCAAGCAATCGGCGGTTGCCACGCGGCGCTGTTTTGTTGTGGAAGTTATGGGCCACTGGTGCGGCTACCTGGCTTTATTGGGCGGCCTGTCTACCGGTGCTGAACGCGTGTACATGCACGAAGAAGGCGTCACTTTGAGTGATCTGCAAACAGATGTGGAATTATTGAGCCAGGGTTTTCAGTCGGGAAAGAAACTGGGCTTGATGATCCGTAATGAATATGCCAACGAAATTTACACGACTGGATTTATGTGCGCGCTCTTTGAAGAGGAGGGGCGTGATCTCTTTGACGTCCGGCCTGCCATTTTGGGCCACCAGCAGCAGGGTGGTGATCCTTCTCCATTTGACCGCATTCAGGCTACCCGGCTGGCCCGTTTGTGCCTGGAATACACGATTGATGAATGTGAAAAAGAGTCTGCTCACAGCGCGTTCATTGGGCTGGAAAGCGGTGAACTGAAACATCATGATATGCGCGATTTCGAGCGTATGGTTAATTTGGAGTTTCAGCGCCCCAAAGAGCAATGGTGGCTGCAGTTACGCGGGATTGCCAGTCTTCTTGCTCAACCTGACCCCGCGGTTTAACTCATAAACTAAGAATCAGGCCTGCAAGGATCATCCGGGTCTGGGTCGCTGGGCGGCATGCCCTCCGTCCCAGGCCCGTATTCACATATCGCCCGCCAGGGCATGTAGTACGTTTTGAAAATATCACTGTTGACAGTTTGCCCATTCTGATAAACCGTGCGGTTTACGGTGATATCTGCGCCATCCACCGACCAATCGACCTGTTTGATTTCCCCTTCTGCCAATTCTACATTGACTTCATAACGCGGTTCTGGAGCATCTTGCGTGTTTTGCAGGCCGCTGGTATCCCATTCCACCGTGCGGCCCATGCTGGTTGAGTAGAACTTCCAGGTCAGATAAGATTTGCCGTAATAGGTTTCCATCAAGAGCCAATAGGGCGTATCGTTGGTAAACTTGAAATCAACCACCGGCACGTAGACGGTAGCGTCCAGTCCGGCCCAATTGTTGTCACGTCCGCCGCCGTACGTCTGCTCGTAATATGTCACCCGATAGGCGTGTGGATGCCGTTCTGCCACCGGAAAACCGCCAAAGAAAACTGTGCGGAAAAGAGTGGTGCTGACCTGACAAACACCGCCGCCAACACCTTTGATCGTGCGGTCCCCATAAATGATCCAGGCCTCGGCGAAACCGGTATCCAGGCTGACATCGCCCAAGGCTTTGGCCATTGAAAAGGTTTCACCCGGCGCAATCAGCAAGCCATGGAAACGCGATGCTGCGGTGGCAATGTTTTGTCTCCGGGAGGCATCCGAGCCATAGTAATAGGTTGTATGCGAGTTGACCAACTCTGTGATTCCCAGACTCTCGGCCGTAGCATCGTCACCGACCTCTGGCGCTTCATATTCGATATCCAGGGAAACATTATGCTCACCGGCCAGAACCTGGTGGTTGATCGTCTGGATGGTAGTTTCAAAATCGACCGACTGGCCGTAGGCTGCTGACTGCATCAGGTCCAGTTGGCGAGTGTCATCGTTGAAGATGAAGCGGGCATTTTCGGCCTGGCTATCCAGATCAGGAGCAACTTCGGTGAGGAAATTGTGCAAGCGCTGATTGCTCAGACTGATCTGGTATTCTTCACCCTCGGGGGTGGGTACGCGTTCAATGACCAGCATCCCCGCCAAATCTTCGCGGGCAAAAGCCCAGGGGCCAGGACCATCCTCACCAGCTCCAGGATAATGGATCACCAGAGGCGCGCTGAGGATTCGGCGTGCAATTTGCGCCTGTGCTTCCACATCCATGATCACCGGCGGATCTTCTTCGACAAAGAGCGTAATCTCGCCATCGAACAAATTCTTGGTCAATGTTTCGATAGCCAGGGTCGTAGCCGGAATGTTCAAATGACGGCCAATTTGTCCGGGCTTCACAACCACATCGACGCCAGCGATTTCCAGGGAGGCTTCAATGGTGGGGATGTCGATTTGAGCAGCAATGTTTTTGAGATACTGAGATGTCACCCGCTGATCGAAGGTCATTTCCAGAGGCAGGTTGAGGCCCTGATACCAGGCCTGAAACTGAAATCCCAGGCGTTCGCTCATTGACCCCGTGCGCCCCAGGTTGTAGGCCGCCTGCGCATTGGCGACGGCATCGAACACCAATCCCACATCATTGGGTGTCGCCAGCCAGGTTTGGTCTTTATCCCTCAGCACAATTTTTCCGTTGTGACCGTAGGAGTATTCGCTGGCCATTAAAAATGCCGCCTCGTCTGGCTTCATTCCAGAAAGATCAACCCAACCGACCTTGATCCCTGGATAAATCTTGTCAGAATAATTAATTTGGTAACCAGCGATTACAAATAGCAGCAATAAAAAGAAGGTATTCAGGCTACCAATCAATATGATCAGTAAACGTTGAGCAACAATAAATGTATTTCTTTGCATTTTTCAGGGATTTTTCAAGCATTCATCATGGTTGTCTACATTGCGAAACACACAAACGGTTTTTCCTGTTTGGGGGGCTTTTTCATGATGAAAGGTAAATCGATATTGTACGTCAATCCGGCCTTCCCAGATGGATTCATGGCCCTGTATTTTTTTGATACCTAACGGTGGATGTCCAGGGTCTTTCTGAAATAAGAGGAAGGCATAGGCCACTTTCGGTTGAGTGTTCTTTGGTAGCGCTTGATAGGCTTTTTTGAAACGAGCCGTTCGCCGATAGATCATTGTTCATCAATATCCAGTTCGGCAATCAGATCTTTGATATCATCAAAATCAGTGTATCTGCCAGAACGCAAATCTTCTTCGACTTCTCTTTCCTGGTCCTGCCAGCGGTCTGTCCAGAAGTAGGCTTGCGAGCGATCCACAACAACGACAGGAACTAACTGGATAATGCCATCATCTCCAACAACAATTTCCAGGGCATCACCCTCGCTCAATTTAGCCTGACGGCGAATGGATGCGGGTAAGGTTATCTGACCATTACTGCGGATTTGTAGGATGATTGACATGGCTACTCTCCTGAGTTCTCAGAATTGCAAAATTCAGCAATTTATAATATCCATTTTTTTTGTAGTCGTCAAGATTGGGGAGGGTCGCAATAGTGGGCTTAAAATTCATAGAAATGTTAGCATCCTTCGATAGGGTCTGCGCACACTCGGGATGCTGACAAAACACCCCGAAAATCACCACATCTCAAAATTGCCGGCTCTATGGGATTTCCCGTGGTTTAGCCACATATGGTGGTCACGCCATGGGCGG
>CAZVPR010000009.1:0-89272 GCA_964629085.1 uncultured Anaerolineales bacterium | reverse complement strand
ATTGATTTTCAAACGAACGCGCCTACCCACCGCGTTTCGCACCAGAAACTAGTTAGTTTGTTTGTTTGTTAGTTTGTAAGTTAGCGTTTCTTTTTCTTATCTTCGAAATGCCAGTTCTTGGGGATGGTGCGGGGCTGCGGAAAGGTTTCAGGCTTCCAATCATCTTCTTCCTCAGTTGATTCCACTTCATGAACTGCCATCAAGCCAGTGAAATCCCATCGTTTGGGAAAAGTTCGAGGCTGAGGGAATTTTTCCGGGCTCCACTCTTTGTGTTCTTCTTTGTCCGTCATAGTTCTTCTCCTAATAAGATTGATCAGTGAACCAAATTTGTTTTTCATATTATGCATTTATGCAGGTCCTGCAGCAATTACGGCTTTGGACACTTCATTTTCATATTGGGTAAAGTTTTCCTTGAAAAGGGCAACCAGCTTTTGCGCCTGTTGATCATACGCACTGCCATCCGCCCAGGTCTGGCGCGGATCAAGCACCTTGTCAGGCACCTCAGGGCATTTTTCAGGCACAGATAAACCGAAATTGGGATCTGTACGCATGGAAGATTTTCCCAATTCTCCATTCAAGGCTGCTGTGATCATGGCACGGGTATGGGGCAGCGACATGCGCTGGCCGTCACCGTAAGCCCCGCCAGTCCAACCGGTATTGACCAGCCAGACATTGGCTTTGTGCTTGCGCAGTTTCTCGCCCAACAAATCCGCATATACCTTAGGATGCAGGGGCAAAAAGGGAGCACCAAAACCCGTGGAGAATGTAGCTTGTGGCTCCTTGCCAAGGCCGCGTTCGGTACCCGCCAATTTTGACGTATAACCGGAAAGGAAATAATACATGGCTTGCTCGGGATCCAGTTTAGCGATGGGCGGCAAGACGCCGAAAGCATCCGCTGTCAAAAAGAATATATTCTTGGGATGATCACCACGCCCATCTTTTACATAGCTGGGCAAAAATCCCACCGGATAAGCAGCCCGAGTATTTTCGGTGTAGCTGGCATCATCGAAATCGACGCGACGGGAAGTCGAATTGATGTTTACGTTTTCCAGGATGGTGCCGAAATGACGGGTGGCCGTCCAAATCAAGGGTTCCAGCTCCTGGTCGAGTCGGATCACCTTGGCATAACAACCACCCTCAAAATTGAAGACGCCATCATCACCCCAACCGTGTTCATCGTCACCAATCAGGGTGCGATCTGGGGCCGATGAGAGCGTGGTCTTGCCTGTGCCAGAGAGGCCGAAGAACAGAGCCACATCACCTTTGGGGCCCAGGTTGGCCGAGCAGTGCATAGGCAAAACACCCTGGGAGGGCAACTGGTAATTCAACACTGAGAAGATCGACTTCTTGATCTCGCCAGCATAGCTGGTGCCACCGATCAAGATCAATCTACGGTCGAGATTGAGGATGACAAAAATGTCGGAATTGGTGCCATCAATTTCCGGGATGGCCCTGAACCCAGGAGCCTGTATGATAGTGAACTCCGGTTTATGATCAGGGAGTTCTTCAGGTTTTCGCCGCACAAACATGTTGCGGGCGAAGAGGCTGTGCCAGGCATTTTCGGTTACAACCCGGATAGGGAGCAGATAGTCGGGGTGATTAGCCGCGGTGGTATCCTGCACAAAAATATCGCGACCCTGAAAATAGGCCGTCATGCGCAGGTACAAACTATCGAAGTTGACCGGCGACATAGGCACATTAACATCTCCCCACCAAATGTCTTCAGCGCCAGCACTTTGCACGATGTATTTGTCATTAGGCGCTCGTCCCGTATGATGCCCGGTGCGCACTACTGTCGCACCCTCGTGGGCGATGACGCCTTCACGTCGAGAGACCACGCGCTCGATAAGTGCTGGTGTGCTCAACGTCCAATAAACCATGTTCAAATTGCGCAAACCATGGTTACTAAGGTCAAATGTTGAAGGGGTCCCCATTGCATTGGTCATCGTTGTTCTCCTAAAGAGGATTATTTTTGTTATGCTTCAATACTGAGGGACTCAATTGAATCGATTTCAGTAGCTTTATCCAAATTGCCAAAACGACCGCTAGCGACCAGTATTTTATTCAGGGCAGCCAAATAGGCCTTAGCACAGGCGACAATAATGTCGGTATCCGCCCCATGACCACCGAAAGTCAGACGGCGTTCTCGCCCGCTCTGCGGTGAGGTCTTGCGGGGTATAGAGCCGTTATCGGCTTTGACACGTACCGTCACCTCCCCTAACGCGTCAATGCCCTCGGTAATCGCTCGAATGGAAAATTCCAATAAAGTGTTGGGCACCTGGATGATCTCATCGATGGCTTTATACACGGCGTCAACAGGGCCGGTGCCAATAGCTGCTTGGACATGCAGTTCGCCATCGGGTCCGTTCAAACGCACCGTCGCTGTAGGCAAGCCTATGGTTCCACAGGCTACCTGCAATCCGTCCAGGCCGTAGATCTCCTGCGGTTGATAAATCTCGTCCGATACCAGCGCTTCCAAATCGGCATCGGTGATGGTTTTCTTTTTATCGGCTAAATCCTTGAAACGCTCAAAGGTCTGTTTCAGTTCATCGTCGTCCAGATCGAAACCCAATTCAGCGAGGCGGACCCGCAAGGCATGACGTCCGGAGTGCTTGCCCAAAACCAATTTGGAGCGATGCAAACCAACAGTTTCGGGACGCATGATCTCATAGGTTGATTGGTTCTTGAGCAAACCGTCTTGATGGATACCGGCTTCGTGGGCAAAGGCATTGGCCCCGACAATAGCTTTATTTGCCTGAACAGTAATTCCGGTATAGTTCGAAACCATGCGGCTGAGGCGGGTGATTTGAGTCGTATCAATGCCAGTCTCCAATTCAAAGACAGCCCGGCGGGTATGCAGGGTCATGGCAATCTCTTCCAGGGAGGTATTTCCCGCACGTTCGCCGATACCATTGATGGTCACTTCCGCCTGACGTGCCCCGGCCTTGATCCCAGCCAGCGCATTGGCCGTTGCCAAGCCCAGATCATCATGGGTATGCACAGCAACAGTGACATTCTCAATCCCTGGCGTGTTGGCCATGATACCTTCGATCAATTTGCCAAACTCATCCGGCGTGGTGTATCCCACCGTGTCGGGGATGTTGAGGGTGGTTGCTCCGGCCTTGATGGCCTCACCCAAAACCAGGTACAGAAATTCCGGATCGCTACGGCCAGCATCTTCCGGTGAGAATTGAACATCTTCACAATACTGCTTGGCATAAGCGACCATCTCACGAACTTGCTCGACAACTTCCTCGGGATCCATTTTGAGTTTGTACTTCATATGGATCTGGGAGGTCGCCAAGAAGGTATGAATTCGCGGCCGTTTGGCGTGCTGAACTGCTTCCCAGGCTTTATCAATATCCAATTTGGTGGCGCGCGCCAATCCGCAGATGATTGGCACTTCGGGAGAAAGCGCGGACTCACCTTCGGCTGGATTCCCCACCTCTACAGCAATGCGACGCACCGCTTCGAGATCATCGGGAGAAGCAGCCGGGAACCCAGCCTCGATTACATCAACGCCCAAACGAGCGAGAGCGTGAGCAATTTCTAATTTTTCTGCTGACGTTAGGGTGGCCCCAGGCGATTGTTCGCCATCTCGCAGAGTGGTATCAAAAATTCGGACGTAGTTTGGGTTGATCGTTTCTGGGTTCATGGTTTTCTTACCTTCGATCTTTCTACATTATTCTCCTGGCTTAATGGTCACTGGATCAACAAATGGCATCATGCCACGTAATTCTTCACCAACTTTTTCGATCAAATGATCCTGACCAAGCTCTCGCTGCTTGTTGAACCAAGGACGACCTTCCTTGTTTTCCTCGATCCAATTCTCAGCATATGTGCCGTCTTGGATTTCTTTGAGCAGCTTGCTCATGACGAACTTGGTTTCTTCGGTCACAATTTGAGCACCGGCATGATAATCGCCATGCTCGGCGGTATCCGAGACCGAGTAGCGCATATAATTCATGCCGCCGCGGTACATCAAATCGACAATTAGCTTGAGTTCGTGCAAGACTTCGAAATATGCCAATTCGGGCTGATATCCAGCTTCAACCAGGGTTTCAAATCCAGCTTTGACCAGGGCAGTCACGCCACCACAAAGCACCGCCTGTTCCCCAAAGAGATCCGTCTCGGTTTCTTCAGCGAAGGTCGTTTCGAGTACACCAGCGCGGGTACCGCCAATGCCATAGGCATAGGAAAGGGCATTTTCCTTGGCCTGCCCACTGGCATCCTGATAGACAGCTAGCAATGAAGGCGTTCCGCCACCTTCTTTGAAGATCTCGCGCACGCGATGGCCGGGCGCCTTGGGTGCGATCATGCTCACATCGACGTCCTTCGGGGGTGTGATCGTGCCATAGCGGATATTGAAGCCATGGGCAAACATCAGGGTTTTGCCCTCACCCATGTGCGGTGCAACGTATTTCTCATAGATGGCTGGCTGTTCAGTGTCTGGAGCCAGCATCATGACCACATCTGCCCATTTGGCAGCTTCTTCTAATGAAATGACTTCCAAGCCATCGGCTTCTACTTTGGGCTGAGATTTGCTTCCAGTGCGCAGACCCACCCGAACGTCGACTCCGCTTTCCTTCAAATTCAGTGAATGTGCGTGACCCTGAGAGCCGTATCCAATCACCGCTACCTTCTTTGATTTGATCAAATCAGGATTTGCATCTTTGTCATAATAAATCGTTGCCATATAGTCCTCTAATATCAAGAATTAAATTTGTACCTTAGCAGGGATTAAAATTCACTACCAACGACAATTTTTTGTTTATTTTTGTGACCATTTGTACCGGGCGTATGACGTATGCCAACAGCTGAGCCTCGCATCATAGCCACCTGACCAGTGCGCACCATTTCAAGAATTCCGATTGGGCTCAACAATTCCATCAAGCCTTCGATCTTGTCATCCGTCCCGGTGATTTCAACAACAGCCGAGTCGGGAGCTACATCCACAATCCTGGCTCTGAAAATTGAAGCCAAGTTAGCAACTTCGGCGCGCTGTTCAGGAGAACATTTCACCTTGATCAAGGCCAAATTGCGGGTGATGGCAGCCTGGTTGGTAACATCCTGCACATCGATTACATTAACTAGTTTGTAGAGATTGGCTTCTACTTTGCGAGCATCAACATTCTCACTGTCTAGCACAATGGTCATGCGTGATACATCAGGATTTTCGGTACGGCCGACATTCAAAGATTCAATGTTGAAATTTCGCCGGCGAAAGAGTGAGGCTACCCGGTTGAGTACACCAGGTTTATTTTCCACGAGTGCAATTAAGGTATGCTGCATGATCAAATCCTCCTTATTTCAATCCTGAGCTGCGGCTTTGGCTTGTTGTGAAATTGGACGCCGAAGCATCGCATCCAGATCGGCTCCGGCAGGCACCATGGGATAGACCGAATCTTCCTTTTCAACAACAAACTCGAGCAATACTGGGCCAGGTGTTTGATTTGCAAACTCAATAGCAGAGAGGGCCTCACCGTGCTCTTCAATTCGCCGGGCGGGAATACCGTGAGCCTCCGCTAATTTGACAAAATCTGGGCTGGTAATCGGGGTAGCCGCGTAGCGACGGTCGAAGAAAAATTCCTGCCACTGTCGCACCATCCCCAAGAACGAGTTGTTCATAATGGCGATCTTGACGTTGGCCATTTCTTGGATCAAGGTGGACAATTCTGCCGCTGTCATCTGGAAGCTGCCATCTCCATCGATTAGCCAGATGTTTTGGTCTTTATGGGCAAACCAGGCCCCCATGGCAGCGGGCAAACCAAAGCCCATTGTTCCAGCCCCACCCGAGGTGATCAGTCGATTGGGTTCTTCGAATGGATAATATTGAGCAGCCCACATCTGGTGTTGGCCTACGCCTGTCACGACAATTGATTCGCCTTTGGTTGCTTGGTGAATTTCACGAATGGCATGAGCGGTATGCAATTTTTCTTCATTTGGCCAGGCCATTATGCTGCGCTCTTCGGTCTCTTGCTTCCACTCAGAAATTTGTTCCAGCCATTCATCGTGATCATATTCATCCACCAATGGGATCAGATCGGTCAGTACAGTTTTGAGGTCACCGACCAAGGGTACATCGACATGAACATTTTTGTGGACTTCAGAGGGATCGATCTCGATGTGAATTTTTCGAGCCCTGGGAGCGTACGTGCGCAATTTTCCGGTAACACGATCATCGAAGCGCATTCCAAAAGCCAGCAGTAAATCAGCATTTTGGATCGCCAAATTGGAATAGGCTTCACCGTGCATGCCCATCATATCCAGGCTCAAGTCATGGGAAGCGGACATTGCCCCCAAACCCAGGAGCGTCATCGAGACGGGGGTGTGAGTCTTGGTTGCAAACATGCGCAACTCATCGACTGCGTCGGACATCAAAACACCGTGCCCTGCCAGAATTACAGGTCGTTTGGAATTCTCGATCAATTCAACCGCCCTTTTTAGGTCATCCATCGGAGCGTGTTTGGGAGGCTGGTATCCTGGTAGCGAAATATCCTCCGGGTATTCATATTCGATCTCTTCGACCTGAGCGTTTTTGCAAATATCAATCAAAACCGGGCCGGGACGACCACTGCGAGCGATATGAAATGCCTCTCGTACTACCGGGGCAATCTCTTCGGCACGCGTGACAAGATAATTATGCTTGGTGATCGGCAATGTTATTCCGGTGACATCAGTTTCTTGGAATGCATCTCCACCAATTAGATGAGAAGCAACCTGTCCCGTGACACAGACAATGGGTGAGGAGTCCATCATTGCTGTTGCAATCCCGGTTACCAGATTCGTTGCCCCTGGGCCCGAAGTTGCCAGAGCAACACCAATTTTCCCTGAGGCCCGGGCATACCCATCGGCAGCATGCGCTGCACCCTGCTCGTGGCGGGTCAGTACGTGGTGCACCGGATACTCGAGCATGGCATCGTGGATGGGCATGATTGCACCGCCAGGATAGCCAAAAGCCACTTCTACACCCTCACGCACTAGGCATTCCCAAAAGATTTCAGCGCCTTTTTTCTTCATAATATCTCCTTTGGCGATTATTCCTTTTATCAATATTTTCAACAACTAAACCAGTACCGCACCATGGCTGGCGCTGGTAACCATCCGTGAATAGCGCCGGAGCCAGGAACTCTTATTTTCCGATTCAAATGGTGGCAAGGCTGCCAACCGGGCTTCAATTTGCTCATCACTGAGTTGAACAATGATGGAACGGGCTTCCAAATCGATGTCGATAATGTCTCCATTTTCCAGCGCCGCGATGGGACCTCGTGCCGCGGCCTCGGGGCTGATATGCCCGATGCAGGCACCGCGCGTCCCTCCAGAGAAACGACCATCGGTGATCAGAGCCACCTGCTCACCAAGGCCCATACCCATGATCGCTGATGTCGGGGAGAGCATCTCTTGCATACCCGGCCCCCCCTGAGGTCCTTCATATCGAACTACGACCACATCCCCAGGTTGGACTTCATGGTTGAGGATGCCAGCCATGGCTTCATCCTGACTTTCGTAGATACGAGCCGGGCCGCTGTGTTTACGCATGGATGGGGAGACACCGCCGATTTTGACCACGCCCCCCTCCGGTGCCAGATTGCCGAACAAAATTGATAGGCCACCAGTGGACGAGTGGGGGTCTTCCAGTGGACGGACAACATCGCGATCCTGGACTTCGCAACCAGAAATTGACTCCCCGAGCGAAGTCCCCGCTACCGTAGGACGATCCAAATTTAGAGTGTTTCCTGCTCTAGCGATTTCATTCAAGATAGCGGGGATGCCACCTGCCCGGTGGATGTCTTCCATGTGCCACTTGCCCGAAGGACTGACCTTGGTCAAATGAGGCACTTTGTCCGCAACGGCGTTGATGCGCTCCAAGGAATATTCAATATCAGCTTCGCGGGCCAACGCCAGCGTGTGAAGCACTGTGTTCGTGCTGCCACCCATGGCCATGTCCAATGCAAAGGCATCGTCGATAGCCCGGGCATCAACAATCTTGCGGGGAGTCAAATCTGATTCAACCAAATTCATGATTTTCTTGGCAGCCTTCACGGCCAGCTTTTCACGTTCCTCACTCAACGCCAACGCCGATCCATTGTAGGGCAATGCCAAACCCAGGACCTCCAAGAGGCAATTCATCGAATTTGCGGTGAACAACCCGGAGCACGATCCACAACTCGGGCAACCATAATCTTCTAATATCTTCAAACGGGCTTCATCGATCTTGCCCGCCTGATATGCGCCTACACCTTCAAAAACCGAAACCAAATCGATGGTCTCTCCATCCGGAGTTTTTCCCGCTGCCATGGGTCCACCTGAAATAAATATGGCTGGAATATCCACTCGCAGAGCGGCCATGGCCATGCCGGGGACGATCTTGTCACAATTAGGGATGCAAACCATGCCATCGAATTGATGTGCCTGGATCATCGTTTCGACGCTATCCGCGATCAACTCGCGGGAAGGCAAGCTGAATTTCATGCCCGAATGACCCATGGCAATGCCATCGTCCACGCCAATAGTATTGAATTCGAATGGAACGCCACCTGCTTCACGAACTGCATTTTTGATCAATCGACCAAATTCTTGCAAATGTACATGGCCAGGAATAATATCAACATAGGAGTTGACGATAGCAATGAAGGGCTTGGAAAAGTCTTCATCTTTTACAACGCCAGTTGCTTTTAGAAGTGATCGATGTGGGGCTCGTTCGTAACCTTTTTTTATTTGATCTGATCGCATAGTAATCTCAGTGGTATGCTGTCCTAAATCTTGATACTGCCCCTAGTTCTCATGAACCAGGATACTTGAATGGGAGAGATGGAATTGCCCTTTCAAGCAAAAAGGCTGCCTGTTTGGGCAGCCTTTTCAGTTTTTGTCAGGTTAGTTTTTCTTACTTCAGGATTTTCCTTCTCACTGGCCTGACTGCCCAAACGCGTAGCTGGTGCTCGATAATTAGGACGAGTACCAACAGGCTAATCAGGACAAGAATAAATAGAAAATTGAACATTAGTATTTTAACGATATCAAATATTTTTGCTAAGTGTACGGCCGGAGGTACTATTTGTCTACCGGCATTTCACACAAAAAACAACGCTAATCATTTGGGCATATTACCCAAGAAAAGATCCGGTCAACCCAACGCTTGTTTTATGTCTAAAATCAAATCATTTGTGTCTTCAATGCCAACTGCCAGGCGAACAAAATTGTCTTGAATTCCCAATTCAGCCCGTTCTTCAGGGGAATATTCATAATATGCCATCAAGGAAGGCTGGGAAATCAGTGTTTCGGTCCCGCCAAGGGAAGTAGCGATAATAGGAATATTAAGGCGATCGATAAATTGGGAAGTCGTCCCCAGGTCACCTTTTACTGTAAAGGATAACACACCGCCAAATCCCGATAATTGTTTTTTTCCAAGGTCATAATCAGGATGAGACGTCAATCCAGGATACCAAACTTTTTCGATGGCTTGATGGCTCTCTAGATATTCCGCAAGGGTCTGAGCGTTTTTATTTTGTTGTGCAACGCGCAAACCCAGCGTTCGCAGGCCGCGATTGATCAAGGCCGCGTCATGAGGATTGGAAATGCCGCCTAAGATCACCAATGGATTGCGAAATGAAGAAATTAATCCTGCTTCGCCGGCAACCACCCCAGCAAGCAAGTCATTATGTCCCGCCAGGTATTTCGTAGCGGAATGCACAACCAGATCCACGCCCCACTCCAAGGGTCGCAGATTGAACGGTGTAGCAAAGGTGGAATCGATCATTGTCTTGACACCATGGCGTTGGGCAATTTCAACGAGACGCTCTAAATCCAAAAGGCGAATATAGGGATTGGTGGGTGTTTCGGATATGATCACGCGTGTGTTAGGTTGAATCGCCGCTTCCAGGGCATCGTAATCTCCCATGGGGACAACACTACATTCGATGCCATATCGTTTGAGAAATATTGTGACAAATTCACGCGTATGCCGGTAGCAATCATCCGTGATGATGATATGGGTATCGGCTGCTAACATGGCCAATAGCACGGTTGTTATTGCAGCCATGCCTGAGGCAAACAGCATGGCGTCATCGGCCCCCTCCAAAGCTGCCAAACGTTTTTCCGCAGCTTTTATTGTGGGGTTGCTAAAACGACCATAAGCAAATCGGCCTTTCGTATTTCCCCAAAGGCGCGCTTCCATGAAATCTGTCAAATCCGCAGTATTGCCGAACGTATATGTTGAGGATTGAACAATGGGATCTGTGATGGCATGGTATGCGTTTGTCTGGCGCCCAAAATGGACGGACTGGGTTGAGTGCCCGGCACTTAGGGAGGTCTGGTTTGAATTTGAAGGGGTTTGATCTTGAGACATATCCTAATCCTTTGGAGAACTTATCATAATTTACCAATAGGAGAATCAAAAATGCTGCCTGTTGGGCAGCCTGGGAATTATTAGAGGTTCTTTCAATATTGCCATGAGTTATCCCGGCAGCCCAACATCCATGATGGGAGGCATTTTCATCATCTCCCTGATCATATCAACAAAAGATGATTTCATTTTGAAAATTTCGTTGAACGAAAATAACCAGGACATATTGGATAGTTTAAGGCATAAATGATTTTTAGTCCACAGTCAGAATGCCTAATTAACGAAACACCAAATTGTGGAATTTATCTACAGCGCTGTTAAGCTAATACTTGGAAAATCGGTTTTTTCAAATCCAACTTATATTACCCTCACCCTGGCCCGTCTCCCACTGGGACGCCACAGGCGGGAATCCGAAGCGGAGCGACGGTGGAGTGAGGGAGAAAGATTATACAATTCAACTCAACAGAGCACTACTACCAGACAGTTTGATAATATTTAATTTTGGGAGGCGGATCTTCACGGATGTTTTGCAGATTTTCATAAAAAGGAATCTGTGTTCGCCGTGGGCGCGCCCTTGGCGTCCGCGTACAAAATTGATTCTCTCGTTTGGCTAGGAATTTTTCAAATTGGAGATCTATTTCCGGTCATGCGATGGATCTTTAAAGCCAATTGCACGGCTAAACGAGTATCGGCATTGTCCAACTCAAGATTGGTGATCTTTGCAATGCGTTCCATGCGATAAAGAATAGTATTACGATGTATGAAGAGGGCTTCAGCAGCCTTGGAAAGATTTCCCTTGTGCTCAAAATAAACTTCAAGGGTACGAAGTAAATCGCTGCTACCTTCATGATCCAACAGGGGACCAAGCACCTTCGACTTGAAAGCAGCGAGTTCAGGATGATCTTCTATTTGCAGTAAAAGCCGGTAAACCGATAGATCTGGAAAATAAAGCGATCGGTCTTCACTCAAACGACGCGCCATTTCAAGTGCTTGACCAGCCTGCTGGAATGACATTCGCCAATCGCTCATTTCAGGGGCCATCCCTCCAATACCGCAGCGTACTTTGGCGGCTGGATATTCTTCCTGCGCCTGAGATCGTACCCCATCGATGAAATCAAAAGCCAATTGCGGCCTTCCACTCACGGGTGTCAGCTCAAAAATACTGACCACTTCCGTTCCCATAGTTTCAATTATCGCCTTGTATTTTTCCTGACTTATTACTCCGTTGATCAAGGTTTCCAACCGCCGCATTGAGGGAGTATCCGATTTGAACGGCGCATCCCACGCAAAGCGGATGGCAATATGGGACTGGGCCAGGTTCAACCCCATGCTTTGCACCCAAAGATTTGCATCGCGGGGCGTGATGTTCTCTTCCAAAAGTGCCGTGAGCAAATTGCCTTTGAGACGTTTTTCAGCCTCCCGAACCGCTTTGGCGCGCGCCATCTCTACGCCGCAAACCAAAGCACCCTGTTCAGCGACCAAAAAATCGAGTGAATCCAACATTCCCGATACATCGACCAGGGAGAGGTAGCCGCGCGCTACACCTCCAACGGAAATCGGGGTAACAATGCGCTCTAATTCGCCGGCCAAACTCTGGCGCTTCAGGATAACTTGTTTACCCGCTTTTTTGCGATCGTGCAATTCCTCGGGAAGATTCTTTTTCTCAACCAGTTGGGCTACGACATCATCCCAAATGTACATCAGAGTTGAAGATGCATATTCAGCCAAAATTCCCAACCGCTTATCCTGCACCACAACGCCCCGCCCTGAAAGCTCATAAATTGCCCTGGCCAGACCGATCAATCCCTCGCCTTCCGCCGCCAAATGGGCAAGTTGGGAATGAATACGTACGCCGCGTTCCATCAGGTATGCCCGCTGGTTGATTAGAATGGTCACAATTGAGCGGTGAATCTCTCGAAGGTTGGTGCCATCTCCGAGAGCAACGATTGGGAGGTCTTCTGAAAAGTTGGAGTCGCTGGGAGGCAATTTTCCCGCTAAAACAACGGCCACCCCGCCCCTCTTCCTGGCTTTTTTTATCAGCTTGGGCGTCAGATCGTCACCCACAACCAGCAATATGTCCCCAATCTGTATCTCATCCAAATTTAACGCCACCCATTGAACTCGATTGTCAGCCTGCGCTTCTCCCGCGATCCAGGTCAGAGGACCAGAGTAGCTCAGACGCAATAATTCTTTGAGGGTGAGGGAATACTTGGTCATGGGAGCAAATTATTTCTTCAGGGCTTGAATAACCATTTCGCGTACCGGCACCACAATCAGCAGAAATGCAAATTCCCCCATCTCTTCGGGTGTATAAGGCATGTCGGCTTCCAGCCACCACCGGAGCATTACGATTGGAACTGAGACCAGATGATTGGAAATTAGATCTGTGGGGATATCCAAGTCACGTGCGTGCTCCAATCTTGATTGGATGTTTTTTTCGGCAAATTCGGTCACCGTCTGAATGATATCTTGATTGCTATGGAGCAGTAACTGATATAAATCGCGATGCTCATACACATGTTGGAATAATACGGTTATATCCTTAAATTCGGTAGCGGAAAAATTGGGATCGATAAAGTCCTCCAGCGGAGGAGAAGTCATCAAATCTTGTAATTCCAACAAAGTTGCACTCAAGACATCTTTGAGCAATTCTTCCTTATCAGAATAATGACGAAAGAAAGTCCGGTAGCCAATATCTGCGCGTTCAGTAATCTCTTGAATCGTGATACCGTCATATCCCTTTTCAAGCGCCAATTCAATCAGCGCGTCGCCTAAAAGTTTTCTCGTACGACGTATACGTTTGTCAACTTGGACCATGACGCTAATCATAATCTACTTCCTTCGTATTGACAAGTCACTTGCATTATGGCATACTATGCGCCATAACTAGAGATCAAAAATATGGTATTAGAACAGGGGTGGCGTTTTTAGCCACTCCTGTTTTACGGAAAAATATATCCCTGCATTTTTAGGAGAACAAATGAAAAAGCAAAACCTGGCAATACCCCTTGCGATAACAGCACTAATGCTGGTCCTTTCAGCTTGTGCATTGCCTACCCTCCCCGGCACTCCAGAGCCCACAACCGAAGTTCCCACCACCTTCACCAACCGAGTCCCTATGGTCAGCGCTACGGCGAAAATCGTTCCGGAGCAATTTGCGTCACTCAGTGTCAATGTGGCTGGTGTGGTAGCCGAAGTTCCCGTAAAAGAGGGCGATAATGTTACCGAAGGGCAACTGCTGATCCAGATCAAAGGCGGCGAACAGGCATTGGCAGCCGTTACTGCGGCCCAGTTCGAACTCACCAATGCCGAAGTTTCTCTGAAAGAGCTTTACGATAATACCAACATGCTGGCAGCTGACGCTTTGCAAACGGCAGAGGAAGCCGAAGATGCATTGGAAGACTTATTAGACACCGAACTGCAAGAAGCGCTGGCCCTCCAAGCCATTGCCGATGCCGAAAAAGCCATCGAAGACACAGAGCGGATCTATAACTACACCATCAACACCGCAGACCAGGCCGATATCGACGCCCAAAAAGCGCAGGTGATCCTGGCGGAAGATGCCTTGGAAGATGCCATCGAAGATTACGAAGAGCACGAGCACAAAAACGAAGATGATATCGTCAGAGCCAACTTCCTGGCCCGCAAATCGGCTGCGCAGCAAACCTATGATGATGCCGTCCGTCGGTTGAACGCGCTGCAAAGCACTGGTGACGATGTCGATATTGCCGTTGCCGATGCCGATTTGGCCACCGCCAGGGCCCAGCTTTCTGAGACCCAGCGTGACTGGGAACGAGTGCAAGAAGGCCCCAAACCCGGCGATGTCGCCGTTCTCGAAGCACGTATCGAAAACGCTTATCGGGACTATGAAATCTACAAACAGGGACCCGACCCAGACGATGTGGATGTGCTCGAATCGCGCATCACCAATGCCAAAGCCCAACTGGCCGCTGCCGAAGCTGCTCTGGAAGATCTGCAACTAGTGGCCCCTTTTGACGGAGTCATCTCAGAGCTGAACATCAACTCCAACGAATGGGTATCCCCTGGAATTCCAGTGATGATGATTGCCGACCTGGACCATCTGCAAGTGGAAACCACCGACCTCGGTGAAATTGATGTCGCTCAAATCAACCTGGGAGATATCGCCCTGATCACACTGGACGCGCTGCCCGAACTCGACCTTCAGGGTACCGTAATCAGCATAGCGCCTAAAGCCTCCGAAGGCTCTGGAGTCAATTACACCGTGACACTGGAATTGAGTGAACTGAATCCTGAATTGCGCTGGGGCATGACCGCGTATATCGATATTGAGTTGGAGTAAGCCGGTATCAGGTGAATAGGTATCAGGCAAATGAGCAATATTGAACACCCCCTCATCCAACTTCGGGATGTAACCAAAGCTTACGCTACCGGTGAAGGCCCATTTCTGGCGCTCAAAGATGTCAACCTGGACATCCAACCCGGCGAATTTTTGGGCATCACGGGCAAATCGGGGGCTGGAAAAACCACACTTCTGAACATGATTTCCGGGGTCAGCGAATTGACTTCCGGGGAGGTTCTGTTCTATAGCAATGGTAACGGGTCTGGCCCAACGCCGATACCCATCCACACCCTGAATGAAGATAAACTGGCTTTATGGCGGGGAAAAAATCTGGGGATCGTTTACCAATCCTTCGAGTTGATGCCTTCCCTCAGCCTGGTCGATAACGTGATGCTGCCACCGGATTTCTTGGGCGCTTATCACCCGGTTTCCACCAAGACCAAAGCCCTGGAATTGTTGGAGTTGGTCGATATTCTCGAACACGCTTACAAAATTCCGGCGCACATTTCAGGCGGCCAGAAACAGCGCGTGGCCATCGCCCGTGCATTGGTCAACGATCCTCCGCTGATCATCGCCGACGAGCCCACCGGCAACCTGGACAGCGTTACCGCCGAAACTATCTTTCAGATTTTTGAGAAATTGGAAAAGCAGGGCAAAACGGTTGTCATGGTGACTCACGATGAAAGCCTGGCGGCGCGTTTCTCCCGTCGTTTGCATATTTTTGATGGGATCGTAGGTGATGCTCCCAAGAATGGATCTGGCCTTGTCACGCAATCTGTAGAGACAGAATCGGCTGCGCCTCTACCTCGAGTGGTGGTCGCAGAACCTCAAGAAGAACCTGTTTCCTCGGTTGATCCTGTTCCTGAACGCCTGCAACCCGAACAAGATTATCCAGCGATCGTGTTGCGTGGTGTCGACAAAATATACGAAAATGCGGCCGGGAAATTCGTCGCCCTGAAGAACATCAACATGCAGTTGAACTACGGTCAGTTTATCTCCATTGTTGGTAAGTCAGGCTGCGGCAAATCGACCTTGCTCAATATGATTACGGGCATCGACCATCCCACCGCTGGCGATGTGATCGTTGGTAATCAGCGCATATACGATATGACTGAAAGCCAGCGCGCCCTTTGGCGCGGTCGCAATATGGGCGTCGTTTTCCAATTCTTCCAGTTGCTGCCCACCCTGACCTTGCTGGAGAACACCATGCTGCCCATGGACTACTGCAAGGTCTACCGTTTCAACGAACGCCCAGACCGGGCCATGGCATTACTCAAATCCGTCGGGTTGGAAGAGCAAGCCCACAAATTACCGGCTTCAGTTTCCAGCGGACAGCAGCAGAGTGCCGCTATCGCGCGGGCTCTGGCCACCGACCCAGCTCTGATCCTGGCCGATGAACCCACCGGCAACCTGGATTCGCGCTCGGCGGAAATCATCCTCAACTTATTCGAGAATTTGGCCGCCCAGGGGAAAACCATCCTGATCGTCACTCACGACCCATCGATAACACAACGCACGGATCAAACCGTAATCCTCTCCGATGGCGAAATTATCGATCAGTCAGTGGCACGCGCCCTGCCATTCCTCTCCCATCCACAAATGTTGGCTGCCACAAAACAAGCCCAACAACAAACCCACAAACCCTTGGAAACAATCCTGCGCCAGGGAGAATATGTCGAGCACTTTTTCATGATCGTCTCGGGCGAAGTCGAAATCATGGCTCAAAATGAACAATCCGATGCAATGAGCTTGGCCTGTTTGGGACCAGGACAATTCTTCGGGGAAGTAGAACTAACCCAAGGAGGCCAATCCATCGCCAGCGTGCGTGCAACCAAATCCGGCGCTGTAGTCGCTTTATTGCCGAAGAATACATTTTTCGAGCTGATCGATGGTTCGCCCCTCACCCGCGAAGCCCTGCGAGAAGTTGCTGAAAAACGACGCGCGGAAAACGAAAAGAGAAGGAAGACCGATTCGTGACTGCAAACACCATGGTAAAACCCAACTTGCTAAAACCGCGCTGGAACAAAGTGCTGGCCGACCTTTGGGACAATAAAATGCGCACCCTATTGGTGGTTGCGGCTATCGCAGTCGGGGTGTTTTCAATTGGAATGATCATCAGCGCTTATGCCATTATTTCCGAGGATATCGATCGCAGTTATGCCCTGGCATCTCCTGTCAATGTGGAAATTTGGACCGATCCATTTTATGAAGATCTTGTCAATGTGATCGGCCACATCCCCGGCGTTGCGGCTGCCGAAGGCCGCCAGATCATAAATATTCGGGCCAGCATTGACGATAAAGAATGGCAAGATTTGGATTTGATTGCCTTTGCAGATTTTGAAAACATGAAATTGAATCATCTTGTCACCCGAACGGGAACCCAATACCCTGGCCGACGCGAGATGATAGTTAGTGAAGACCTGATGGCCGAGTCCGGATTCCAGGTTGGTGATCTGGTTCAGATAGAATTTCCCAACGGCGATAAACACACCCTGCCCCTGGTTGGCATCGTTGGTGATCAAGTCACCGATGCCGGGGATTTCACTGCCGATGCTAAAGTCTACATTACCATGGAAACCATGGCTGCCTTAGGAATGCCCAAGTATTACAATCGGCTTCTGGTCCGCATAACTGGCGAAGGAAGCGATCTGGCAGAGATCGAAGCCCTGGCAGAGGATGTTGAATATAAACTTGAGCGCAGCAACCGCGAGATATTTCGCAGCGAGATCAAAGTCACCGATGAGCATCCCCTGGGCTCACTGATCCTGGCAGTTTTAGGCGTTTTGGGTGCCTTGGGTTTGTTGACGACATTTCTGAGCGGATCATTGATCATCAATACGCTAAATGCCTTGCTGGCTCAACATCTGCGCCAGATCGGAATCATGAAACTGGTTGGTGGCCGCAGTTACCAAATTCTGGCCATGTACTTGACCCTGATTTTCATTTACGGTGTGATCGCTTTGGTCATCGCGGTGCCAACAGGTGCTATGGCAGGGTATGCTTTAGCGCAATATATCGCCAACACCATGAATGCCAGCCTGCAAGAATTTCGCATCATTCCTTTGGCCATCATCGTACAGGTACTGATTGCTTTCCTGATCCCTTTGGGAGCCGGATTTTTCCCTGTGAACAAAGGTTCCCGGACCAATGTGCGCCGCGCCATTACTCAGCATAGCGCCAGGAATCAAATTGGCGGTTCAAGCTGGATCAACCGGTTCACACAGCGGTTGCGTTTTATTGGTCGCCCGATTCTGCTGTCAATTCGCAACACTTTCCGGCAAACGGCCCGACTTTTGCTGACCATTTTCACATTGACCGTAGCTGGCGCGATTTTTATCGCGGTTTTCAATGTGCGCACATCCATGACTGCGTTCATGGACCAGGTATCGCTATACTTCATGGGGGATGTCACCATTAGTTTCAGCCAACCTTACCCAATCACGCGCATCGAAAAAGTGGCGATGTCAATCCCTGGTGTGGTCAGCGTAGAAGGCTGGGGAGGCGCTGCCGCTGAAATCTGGGATGAAGATGACAATGTACTCGATAATATGTTTATCCTGGCTCCCCCCTATGAGACGGATATGATCGATCCCGATATCGTTGCCGGACGTTGGTTGTTTCCAGGTGAAAAGAAAGCCGTCGTACCTGCGGATACGATTTATACGTACTATCCCGATGTCGAACCTGGCGATAAGATCATTGTGAAATTTCCCGGAGAGCGGGAGGAAGAGTGGACAGTTGTGGGAATATTCCGCTTTGTCAGCATGGTTGGTGATACGCTGGCATACGCAGATTATGATTTTATAGCTGACAAACTTGACTTACCCAATCAGGCATTTTCATACCGGGTTATGACTGAAGAACACAGCCTTGAGAAACAAAAAGAAGTCAGCCAAATTTTGGACAAATATCTAAAAGATCACGGCTTTGAAGTGAATAGCATCAACCCTGGATTAATCATACAAGAAGAAAATGCCAGATCGATTGATGTCTTGGTGGCCTTTTTATTGGTCATGGCCTTGTTGACTGCCTTTGTAGGGAGTATTGGATTGACAGGTACTATGGGGATGAATGTATTAGAGCGCACGCGTGAAATCGGTGTGATGCGCGCCATCGGTGCTATAGATCTGGAGGTTGTTAAATCTGTGGTAATCGAGGGCTTGGTGATTGGATTGATAACTTGGTTCCTGGCAATCGGCGTATCCTTCCCCATCAGCGATTTATTGCTCAACATCATCAGCGAATCGATGATGGGCTCGTCGATGGATTTGACCTTCGCGCCCGAGGGCGTGGTGATTTGGTTGGTTGTGGTGATCCTACTCTCGATGGCGGCCAGCATTGTTCCCGCACGTAACGCCGCCCGCCTGACGATTAATGAAGTTCTTGCATATGAATAAGAATCAACAAATATCACTATCCAATTTGAGGCTGTCAATCAATAATTTTTCCACAAGTTCGAAATCTATTTTTTCCGGTTTCGTATAACGGATGCAACCTTTGCCCACATTGAGACCCTTGAACTTATCTCGATGGGCATCCATTACAGGCTGTTTCAAAATATATAGCGAAATATAGCTTTTCTGGCTGGCGAATGCCACTTCGACTTCATCTGTCTTTTTATAACTGGGCATGCCATATTCCATACTTTCTTCATAACCAGTCAAAACTTCAAGGCACAAATTCCGCAACGTATTCAACGCATCTTGACGTTCTTTCGGAACTTCATTTAGATATGCATCTACATTCTTGGCTTTGCTCTGCATAGTCTCACCTTTCACGATAAACTAATAAACCCACCATAACATAAATAATTTCGATAATTACTTTTGATATTTCTCCCAATGAATGACATCTTCTAGTGGTTTCTTCTCTTTTTCAGGCCATTCCACGGGAACACCAATGGGAATCAACGTCATCAAACGTTTATCGTCCGGGACATCTAAAAGCTCTTTGAACTCTTCTTCTCGCGGCAAGGTATACCCCTCGAGCCAACATGAGCCATAGCCCAAGGCGGTGCTGGCAATCAGCATGTTTTCCACGGCCGCAGCGCCGTCATGTACCCACCAACGCGAGGTTGAGTCCATTACAACGGCAATGATCGCCGCGGCTTTCTCCAACCAGATCGCGGCAACCTTGAGGTTTTCGATCATTGCCTTTTCGGTTATGACAATAAAATCCCAGGGTTGCCTGTTACGTCCGGTTGCTGCCAGTCTGCCAGCATCGACGATTTTTTCTAGATCACTCCGGGGAATTGATTCTCCCGTATACTCTCTAACGCTCCTTCTTTTTTTGATAGCTTCGAATGCATCCATGCTTAATTTTTCCTTCCTCAAACTTATTATCAATTTAATGCCAAATTTCTGATCATAGCTTTGGCTTTCTTCCTGGTTTTTGGACTGATACAGTCGACTTCAGCCTTGATGAAATCTTCAATACGATCCCTTGCGGCCGTTTCTGCAATAATTGAATTGAAGATCTCTAGAACATCATATTTCATCACGGCAATTTGTTTTTCAGTATAGTCACAGCGGTTATCAATGTCTAACAATAATTCAATGATCGTTTTTCTATGTTCAGGTTTGTGCTGATATACCTTTTGCAGGTTTTGAATACAACTGTTGCCTGTCATGAACTTTTCGTCATTCACCATCGCAAAATAATTTTCTGCAATTTCGGAGAATCGATCTTCCTGATCGACCATTGTCAGATTACCAATGATCGTCAAAGCGAAATCGCGGTGATAAGAGTTTTTGTGATTGAGTAACGCGGCAATTACGTCCCAGTACTCATAAAACAGCTCTGGCTGCTTTTGGCTCGCTTTCGCAACGACGTAGTAACAGTGGTAATACACCATGATCGCAGGATTGGAAACCATCTGACTGACAATTCCATCTCGGGCATCCTCATCGGTGATTGCCAACTGCACGAATTCGTCAACATTGAAATCTTTCTCGGCGATTTTTTCGACCAACTGTGTCTTGTTCATTTTCAGTTATGCATTTACAACTACTCATGCGCCTGCCACTGACAGGGTTCAAACTTGAATTCCATAAATTTAGCGGAAAAGGATGAATCTAACGGGCTACAAGCATAAATCCCAATATTGATAGGCTGATCCGGTTTTGAAGGTGGATTTTGCTTCCCCATCTCAGGAGTCGTCTCACCCAATTTTTGCATGTGAAATACCCTCATCTGCTTGAAATCTTCGCCATCTAACGCATATTCGATCAAAAAATCCGGTCCACGACGACTGAGTCGATACCAGATTTCCTTCGGAAGCGCGATGTCCGTTGTCGCCCAATCTGAATAACCCAAGTTTGTAACCACACTGCCAAGACGGGAAAATTTTTCGTTTTCATATTCAATCGAGGCTTTGAACCAGTTCTCGCTGTCGAGATAAATGATCAGTCCACTTTGGTCATATCGATGCTGATATTCATTAATTGCCTTCGCTGAAAAGGTGAAATTTTCACTACATTCGACCAGAAATGCCGGAGCATTATCGTTGCGGAATCCATAATAACTGCGCTGCCAAAAATCGGTCCTGGGATCAGTTATCAATTCAATCATTGTTTCGGAAATAAAATATTTTTGGGGAGGGTTGATCCAATTCCATTGGGAAAAATCTATAGTCATATCATTTCCTATTACTGCTCACTCAAAGCTAATTTGATCGCCAGTCCAGTAAAAACGGCCGCAAAGGATCGCTGAATTCTTCTCAGCATCTTGGGGGATTTAATCAGACTGGCACTAATACTGCTGGCAAAAATCCCATAAACGACAAAAATAATCAATGTCATAAGCATGAAAATTGCGCCAAGAAATATCAATTGAGTTGTGGTCGAACCAGAACTTGGGGAAATGAACTGCGGCAAAAATGCAAAAAAGAAAATCGTCAACTTAGGATTCAAAATATTGATCATAAATCCTTTGAGAATTATCTGGGGAGCATTGTTTTTGCGCTCCGATTGATCGAACTTAAGAGTGCCTTTATCACGCCACATTCCCCATGCTAGATATAGGAGGTACAGTGATCCGGCGTATTTCAAAAATTGAAACACTTGCGCACTCATATGCAAAATTGCCGAAAGCCCTAAAATACTGGCTACTAAATGCGGAATTATTCCAAACGTGCACCCCACTGCTGCAGCAATGCTGGCCTTCCAGCGGAGCATCAACCCGGTTGATACGGTATAAATTACGCCCGTCCCAGGGACAAGTACCACAACCAGGGATGTTAACAAAAACTCTGCACTCAACATTTTCGTCTCCAATTTTTTTATGCAATGGAATTTCCCGGAGTCGTGCGACGTTCTCCTGGATATTATACTGTCATTCTTGTAGGCATACGATAGGAGCTAAATTCTTTTGTTCATTCGATCCCACCTTGCTTTGAGTGCAAATAATTCACCCAGATGTCTCACATTTTCGACCAGTGCCACCTGAATACTTGGACACGGATTGACACTGATCGCCACAGGCGTGCCTTCGGCATCACGGATTTTTGAAAAGATTATATATATCCGTATCCAAAATGGAAACTGTCGGTCAGCGAGTGCTAAGTTAAGTTTGTTTTTGGATAAAGCGGAGAAAAAATTATTGGATTTAGCGAGAGTACCATTTAAAAATGTAGCAGCAATTTCCCTGAATTACTGCTACATTTTTGCATCAAATTGAAATTTCCAAATTTTACAATTCACATATAGGTTAGTTCAAGCGTGGAATACCACAAATTATTTTGAAACTACTCACCATTTTTTAAATCATCATCTTTGTTTATGGGGTCGTCTTCCATTTTTTTGTCTTTGGCTCCGGCGGTTTCATTTGAGGCGCCATCCTCATCATCGGAAGTTTTACTCTTTTCCTGAGCTTGAATTTCATTTTCGACAAACTTAATCTTTTTAACCATATCTATTTGGTCAACATCTTTTTTGGTGTCTTGATATTGGGCCCAGGCTTGAATAGCGGAGGAGCCCGCCTCGATCACTCCATGTTCGATAGCATTATCCACTACATCGACGAGTTTCCCAATTAAAGGTGTATCACCTCCATTTTCAGGATCTGTTTCCGGTGTAATTTTTGTTAAAATATCTTTTGCCTTTTCCAGTTCTTCTGTAATTGCATACAGTTCCGAAAGAAGAACATAGATATCTCCTCGGTCGGGATCAAGTTGATTTGCTTGTTCAGCATATCTAATCGCCAGTTTGTATTGATTCTTTTCTTTTGCATTCCACGCTTTACCAACCAGGATATTAGTTTTATTTGTATCGGATTCGCTCAAAAAATTCTCAGAAGTTACAAATTTCGCATCCTGGTCCCAATCATCATCCCAAGTATCATCCGTGATTGAATCCTTGTCCTGATATTTTTCTTCACCCAGGATAAGGTCAAGATTTGCATCCTTGTGAACTCTCCGAAATGCGTCTTGCAGTTTCTTTGCTTGCGACCAATACGTTTCTATATGAGCCACATTAGGACCCTCTTGGGTAGATTGATAAAGAGCATCTAGATATTCGGGCATTACCTGCAATCGTAAGGCTTGCTCCCTCCTCAAGGAGGTGACATCCTCTGGAATTTCATTGATCTTCTTCCCAATTTCTGCAAGGATGTTTGGCGGAACACTTTCGTTTTCAGGCGAAGGCGGCCCATTGGAAATGTGATCCAAATTTTGGATTTTTAAAACAAAGTATGGCGACCATTGATCTTTAAGATCCGTATAGGTACGAATCCCAGCCCGGCGGAAGCTGTTTATTTCATCTGGAGTCAGATAAACATAAAGTGCAGCTTGATCGACCCATTCGATTACTTGTTGAGCACTGAAACGGGTATTGATTAGTAATTCATCTAATGAAGCTGCTGACAAGTTCTGAATATCTTCAATTCCCTCATCACGCAATCTTGTTTCATGAAATTCACTAATCCCATCAATCAACCCTAATGGCAAGAATTCCGAACGACGCTGCCTGACTTGAAGAGCGGTATGTGCTAAACGGTTAAACCACCTAAGGGCCAAATATGGAAAATACCCCAAAGAAAATGCCAATATTGCCATCAAACCACCGGCCAAGCCTGTTGCAGCTTCAGTATTAGAATCTTCTTCAGCATTGGTTTCGCTGCCTTGTTGATTGGTGTTAGCAATTATTGCACTGGCATCATCGTTGGAATCTGTACCGTTCAGGTCTTCAGTGTTATTCATTCCGCTGTCGTCGGTACTAATTGATGGATTTGTGACCACTGGACCTTGAGATTCACCCAGGGATGTTGGACTTGATGTAAGGCTATCAATGGCTTTGAATGCAACAAAATTGAATACTAATCCTGCAATTAAGGTAATAACACAATAAGTGTAAACAGAGGGCTGTAAATCAAAAGTTGTGTATCGCCTGTAAACTAATTGAGCGCTAAACAGGTATGCTCCCAGGAAGCCATAATTCATGGCACGCAATGTGTTAATATCCAATAATTCATTTTCAGTGGGTGGCCAAAAAAATAAAACCAACCCAAATATGACCATTAATGCTACTAAAGTTGCCTGGATCACAAAATTCCAGGTTGGGTTGAATTCGTCGTACTTCCTGCTTACATAACCCATGGTTTGCGTCTGTGACAAAGGAGCCTTATCAGGGTCATCGCGCAAATCGATCCCTAACATCCAAAAGTCACGACCCAAACGACGCAAGGTAGTTTTCTTTTGAAAGAGGATATATGCGATTGCAGTAAGGGGGAAAAATCCAGCCAAAATAAAACTCAACAATATTTGCACTTGATTACCATCCCCTTTATATAATTCTACAAATTTTTGCCAACTAATTACCCCTACAAAAATCAAACTTATGACAACAAAGGAAATTCCAAACCAAGCCTGACGTCCCCTTTCTTTCCGTCTTTTTAATTCTTCAGTGATCTCTTCCTCATAAAAGGGATCCTTACGAAGAAACCCCTTCAACTTTTGTGTAGAGTAATTTTGCCAGTTCATGTTTCCTCCTTACGAGAATTGAAATTCCAACGTTATATTATTTTCAATACCCTAGTATGACAGCGGATGCAAATTTGCATCCGCTTGGAAATTCACTAACTCGTGTTAGGCACTTTAAAAAATTCATAGAGAGTTAGGGAGCTACCAGGGAACCAACCATGTATCTAATTGATCATCCTCGCCATCTTAGACCTCCAATATTCAATGGCAAAAGCCCCTATCAGAATGTAGTATGCTGCGATGCTTGGGGGTTTGTTCGGGAAAAGGTATGCGAGTGTGTTTCTACCCAACAAGTTCAATATTTCAGTAAGTGTTCGCAATTTACCCTAATTTGGTACAGTATAGCATATTAATTACTAAAATAATAGTATCTCTCAATTTGAGCCACGGTTTTTTTTGGCAGTTCCCCAAAGGGGCGCATGCCGAACTGCACCGACACCAGCGAAGTCGTCTTTCGGCGACTAAAACTCAACCTGCGCAGGCAGGTTGAGCCACAAGAGGCGGTGGCACTGAATTTGAGCAGCCGGGTCTTCTCTAATCATATGGAAAACCCGGTCAGCTCAATCACCCAGCTTTGCTTCTCACTATTTTTGTACATCACAAAGCACCGTAGACACATCTTTGAGTTTGATGAATATCCGAGTTGCGCTTATGGGCGATGGTATACCCGATCCAGGCCATCTTCGTGGATAATTTTGAGCGTATCATCTTCGATGAGCCATTCGCTGCTTGAAGCCGCGGCTGCGATTTCCTCTTCCCCGAAGGCTCGGTTTGGAGCGTTTGATGCTTCGTCATCGCATGAGTTAACCTCGACCTCTCCTTCTGTTGGAGTCAATTCCAAAGTCGTCTCATCGCCCGTGAAAGTACCAGCATAGTAAAGAGTAATCTGACATCCGGCATTCGGGTCAGCAAAATCGATCTCCCATCGATAGCTTCCGTCATCGCCAAAATTATGGGTTGCTGTACCATCGAAATAACCCACTCCACTTATCGTGACGACGTCAGAAACCCATTTTCCGTAGAGGTCTGCCAAAGCATCCTCTGGCTCCGTTCTGCAGCCCGATCCAAATAGGGCAGCAATCACAAATAAGGTAATTAAAATGGTCAGTTATTTCATTATTCTATCTCCTTTTGCCTGACAGTAGTTTATTTGGCGGAAAACATAGCGAGATGCCAAACTTGTAACATCTCCATATTTTCCAAAACGACATATAGCCTTGGGCGATACTCTCTCTATCACACATCGAATCTAATCTACCGCTTGATTCTCAAAAATCAACGCCTTTTTTTTGAATTTTATCGGCGTGATTTTTAAAAATAACCAGATAATTGACTCAACTTATCCCGTAACTTCGCGATATCAACCGGTTGATTTATAAAAATATCCAGTTGATTTCAAGGAAGGAACCCGTTGTTAGTTAAAAATCAAAGGCATTTTTTTTAATTCAGGAGTTACGCAGTTGAGAACTTTCCAGGAGAAAATTGCATCCTGAGTAGCCAAAGGTGTATCGAAGGGTCGATTTTTTCCCATTCCCGCCCTTCGATACAGTCCCTTGCCAACGGCACGCCTTCGGCGGGGACTACTTCGCGAAGCATCCTGTAAGGGCAGGATGCGATCTGCGTAACTCCTAAAATTATTAGACCTATTCATCGATAGGGTCTTCAGGATAGGATTCATTCCACAATGCGATCATCTCAGCCTGAGTCTTGCCAATATTGGCGGCATTGGTGACTTCACCGCGGAACTCATTGTTGATTCGTTTGAGTACCCTGGTGGGGAGTTTGACACTGACTTTGATATGGCCGTCTTTATTGATGCTAGGTCGATAAGTTGTGCCATTTGGCAACCTGACAATACGCCCTGATTTGAGGCCTCGTTCGAGCAACACATCCAATTCCGAGAGCGTGCTCAAGAGGCTGCCACGGGATTCATTGGTGGCTGCTACCAGATTGTCGACCACATCTTCAGATTCCATGGGTGTAGCTGGTGTCAGGCGGGGACCCAGTTTTCGCCACATTTTAATTTTCTTCGCCATCTTAGACCTCCAATATGACATGGCAAAAGCCCCTGTTAGAATGGTTGCAGCGACGTTTGGGGTTTGTTGGGAGAAAATGCGTACTTGAATGCGTTTCTTCCCGTTATAAATGATCTTCCATCATTCCTGCCAATTTGCCCTTATTGACGTCAGTATAGCACATTAATTGCGAAATTAAATATTAAATTTGCGAGGGAATGGTCTATCACAAAAACTTCCAAAATCATGCAGATTTCGGAAGTCTTTGTTTGAATCGTTTAAAATCCCCTCTTTACAATTTCATGCATTATCCTGCCGGTTTCAAATCCGGCGGTCTGGCCCAAACTCCGGCCATCGCCAGGCAAAATAGGCATACCGCAATAACCATCAGCGAAGTGAAGAAATCCCCACTGCGATCAAAGGAGAGACCCATCAGAAAAGGACCGATGCTGCTTCCAGCCACAGCTGCTGTCCAGACACTGCCGCGGATCCTGCCCAGGTTCTCGCGCCCAAAATAACGCACCCAAACGGTATTCCCCAGGCCACCGAACAGCCCCTGCGCCATCCCCAGAATGATGGAATACACCAGAACAACAGAGCCCACCGGAACGTAGATCAGCGCTAGCACGGCCAGTCCATACAATCCTAAAGTGCCAAAAGCCATCCAACGCAGCGGCACCCGGTCGGCAATCACGCCTCCAATAATCTGGAATGCCGCCGATACGACCATCAAAATCGTATAGCTAGCTGCGGCCTGCTGTTCAGTCAATCCTTTGGATGTGAAAATTGGCAACAAGTTGAACGTGATCGCTGTGGCGATAGCAGACCAGGCGAACCAGGACAGGGTCAAAATCCAGTAGGCAGGCGTGCGCATGGCCCCTTTGAGTGTGAATTCGCTTCCGGGCTGGGAACCTGCCAAAGATGGCCCCTTTTGAGTTTTCCCATTGCCATCCAATGTTTGTCCGATCTCTTCGGGACGATTAATATAGAAATAATAAACCACCGGAATAAAAATTAAAAACACTGTAGCCCCGGCCAGCCTATAGGTCGTCCGCCAGCCAACTCGTCCAATCAACGCCAAGATACTCAGGGGCACAATCCCAATCATCAAATTGACAACAACATTTTTGATCCCAGAAATAGATCCCAGCTTTTCACGAAACCACATCGGCAGCATATTCACCGAAAGCAGTTCCAACGCCCCCTGCCCCAGCAGACGCAAGAAGAAGAAAGCCACAAAGAGCATCGGCAATTTTTGGACTTGAGCGATAAATAAACAAGCCAGGGAAAACAGACTGGTGATAATTAAGAGCATTTTGCGGAGACCCACGCGATCTGCCCACTGCCCGATATACGATTGTGGGAACGAGGCCAGCACTGTCCCAAGCATATAAGCCCCGGTGAGTTGAGTCAAGCTCAGCCCAAGATCAGTACGCAGAGAGGGATTGAATACCGAGACCATATAGGTCTGACCCGGGCTGGTGAAAAATGCTCCCAAGGTTGAAATGGGCAAAATGACCCAACCGTAAAAAAATTTGACCCTTTTTCCCAACCAGTGTGCTTTCTCAGAAATCATTTGATAAATTCAAAACTCATACGCCTATAAATTCCCAACCAAGAAACTTGATTATGCATTCAAAGCTGAATTCGCGCAAGGATCAAGAGTTCAACCCATTAACTGAATCACTTATAATAGAGACCTGATGAGGAAATATAAATCTCTTTGGCCGCTACTCATTCTGCTGATTATTGAATCCTTGGGGTTAGCCGCCGCGCTGATTTTGGGTAAAGCCCCCGTGACGGTGTTTTCTGCGCTGATCTCGGCCATAATCTTAAGCACCGGCTTGCTGCCTGCCCTTCTGCGCCCTGGCTACGAACACCTGTTGGCAAGCTGCCTGGCGACTGTTTTTGCCTGCTTTTTGCTGATCCCCTTTGAGCCCCCGCTCAATGACATCATGAAATTCGGCCCTCAACCAGAGGATATCTCTACACATATGATTTTCCGGCTGCTGAATGGCGCGGCCATGGGACCTTTGCTCGCTCACCTGACGAGCCTCTTTCCCCGGCGGAGTTCACAACCAAATTGGATCATAGGTGGAATGTATGGGTTGACTACTGCGCTGGTGGTGATCTTTTTCCTGGTTCCGCCCGGCGAAATAAAGAAATGGATTTTTGGCCTGATGGTGATCTGGCTAATGGTTATGGTCGCTTGGGCCTTGCGGCAGTTGGTAGAAACCAGCCGTAACCCCAATCCAGAGCATCGCCGGGCAGCACAACAAGCCCGCTTGCTGATCTTCAGCCTGTTGCTGGCTAACAGTGGCCTGTTTTTACGATTGGGATTGATCGCCATACAGGATCAACGGGTAACATACAATCTGGCCCTGGCGCCCCAAATTTTCCTACCCCTGGGCGTTACTTATGCCATCCTGCGTACCGATCTTTTTGATATCGACGCAGCCCTAAGGCGGGCCCTGGCTTACACCAGCCTTTCGATTGTTCTGCTGGCTGGTTATTTGGGTTTGACCGTCTCCCTGACAGCCATCCTGGCGCAAACCTGGCCTCAATTCCGCGGGCTGGCAGCAGTGATCGGGGTGCTGGCTGCTGCCGCGGCCTTTGAACCCCTCAGAGGGCGATTGCAGCATTGGATCGACCAACTTCTTTATCCTGATCGGCTTATATTTCAAGCCGCGGTAGAGCAGTCCCACGAAAAATTAGCTCAAGTCATCGACCGAGAGCAAATCATAAATTTATTGACCCAGGACTTTCCAGAACAGATCGGGGCCGACTGGGGCTGGCTTTCCCTGGCTCCCGCCCCCGACGTACCAGGTGATTTCGAGAGCGAACCCTCCTGGAATGCTCAATTGATTGTTGCTGGGTCTTCTTTTGGGCGCTATTGGTTGGGGCCTCGCAGGGCGGGTCCATCCTTCAGCCAAGACGAGCAGGCTCAACTCATCAGCCTGGTTGGACAGGCCGCTCTGGCCTTGGCCTATGCAGAGACCATCGAAGAAATAAATGCCCTCAACCGTCAATTGGAGACCCGTGTACAGGAACGCACCAATCAGGTACTCAACCAACAACGTGCCCTGGCGGTACTGGAAGAACGACAACGCCTGGCCCGCGAGTTGCACGATTCTGTTACCCAAACTCTCTTTGGCATCAACCTAAACGCCCGCGTCATCCGGGGATTATTGTATAAAGATATCGAAACCGCAGGTCATGAATTGATCGGGTTAGAACAGTCGGCTCAGGACGCTTCAACGGAAATGCGCGCCTTGTTACAACAACTGCGGAATCCCCAGGAACTGGTCACCGTTCAAGGCCTGGTGGAGTTCAATGCGCGAATCGAGACCTTATGCCAAGAAATGGAATCCAACCACAAGTTGAGAGTCAGCTTGCAATTACCAAGTTCCATTCTGATCCCTGCTACCCTGGCCAATGAAGTATCGGCCATTATCCGTGAAGCGCTGATCAATGCCGCTAAACACAGCGGCGTCACCGAGGCCACTTGTTCTGCAACGCAAATCAACACCCAGCTTATCGTCCGCGTTGTAGACCAGGGCAGAGGTTTCTCTATGGAGAAGAAACTTCCCCAAGGTCATTTTGGTTTGCGCGGCATGCGAGAGCGCGCCATCAGCTTGAATGGTACAATCGAGATTCAATCGTTACAGGGAAAAGGCACCACCATTGAAGCGCGTTTCCCCCTCGGGAACAGCTAGCCACCCAAACTACAGTCCTTGATACCTGACACCCAAGCACCTGATACCTTATCCAATGATCAAAGTAATTGTTATTGACGATCACGAAATAGTGCGCAAAGGGCTGCGCATGACTATTCAGGCAGAAGCCGACCTGGAACTGGTTGGTGAGGGTTGCAACGGCCAAGAAGCTATCGATTTGGCGGGGAGTGTCAATCCGGATGTAATCCTGATGGATGTCAAAATGCCGGAGGTCGATGGCATCCAGGCCACTCAGGCTATCCACAGCACGCATCCAAATATCGCCATCCTGATGTTGAGTAGTTTTGGGGATGATCCCGAACTTTTTGCCGCTCTCAAAGCCGGAGCCAACGGATATCTGCTCAAGGATATTGGCGGGGACGAACTGGTCAAGGCCGTGCGCGGCGCCGCCAGCGGAGACCCACAATTACACCCCAAGATCGCCCGCCGTTTGATGAAAAAGATGCCTGCTCCTGACGATCCTTTCGCAGATTTAACTCCTCGTGAAGAAGATGTGCTGCGTTGCCTTGCGCGGGGCATGAGCAATAAAGAGATCGCCGACGAATTGGTCGTGGCCGATACCACCATCAAAGGCTATGTCAGCACCATCCTGAGCAAGCTGCATATCAGCGACCGCACCCAGGCTGCCCTGCTGGCCGTGCGCTACGGCCTCGTCGATCCCGACGACCTCCCCGACTTACCTCAATAGAAAAATTTCACCGCCAAGTCCGCGAAGAGCACAAAGATAATATGATTTTTTTAATCTATCTTTGCGTACTCTGCGGTAAAAAACTGCGTCCCCAATCACAATTCTTCATTCCTAATTAACTCCCCTCCAAAAGTAGGCCCCTAAATCCCTCTCTTTGTAGGATGGCAAGCGGTCATCTTGTACGTATACTTGGAACAAGCGTACAGGAGAACCCGATGACCCGCCAATCGCAAAATAAATTCCCCCCTGGCCCAAAAGGACGCATTCCATTGCTGCATCAGGGAAAATTTGCATCGAATTTACCTAACACAATGCTGGAGTTGGCGAAGCGATATGGCGATATCGTTCATTTTCGGCTTGCAGGGCGTCATGTTTACCTTTTCAACCACCCCGACTTCATTTACGAAGTGCTCGTTAAGCAGCAACATTCTTTCACCAAAGAACGCTTCGTTCAACAAACCCGCCTGTTGCTAGGGGAAAGCTTGCTCACCAATGAAGGTCAACTGCATCTGCAACAGCGACGCATTCTGCAGCCAATTTTCCATCAACAAGTACACAACCAATTCGACCGGGTGATTGTATCGTTGGCCAGCGATATGAGTCAGTCCTGGCGAGAAAACGCCGCTGGCCAGCCTATTGACCTGATTAATGAAATGTCCGACCTGACAATGGATATCATTGCAGAGTTTCTGTTTAACGAATCAGTGAGTCAACAAAACGCCCAACTTCAACGAGATTTCAAAACCCTGCTCGATTATGTCGAAAACTTCATCTCCCCGGCATTATTGCTCCGAAAAACCCCATCATTTAGGCTGTTCAGTCACTGGCAAACTCGCCAAGCCAAAGTTCGATTGAACGAATTCATGGATGAAAATATTGCCGAACGCAAGAATGGCGTTATCAAATCTGATGTTCTATCGAATCTAATTCAAGGCGATCGCGTAACGGGCCAGCAATTGCGCGATCTTTTGATCACATTATTCATAGCAGGGCACGGAACCAGCGTAAGTACACTGGCCAGGACTTTTTCTTTACTAAGTCAATATCCTGTCGTCGCTATGGCGCTGAAAAAGGAACTGGATTCCGTTTTGGGTGGTCGCAGCGCTCAGGCAGATGATATCAACCCTTTGGAATACACCCGCATGGTCTTCACCGAGAGTCTGCGCCTGTATCCCCCAGCCTGGATCATCGGTCGAGAGACCACCGAGGAAGTAGAAATTGGTGGCTATGCCATTCCCGCAAACACGACCGTGCTTCTCAGCCAGTGGGTCACCCACCATGATCCACGGTATTACCCCCATCCATTCAGATTCCGGCCCGAACGTTGGACACCCGAGTCGCGAGGACAACGCCCCAAAATGGCGTTTTTCCCCTTTGGAGCCGGCCTCCGTCAATGCATTGGGGAACATCTGGTCAGGATGACCGGGGTATTGACCATCGCAACGATTATGCAAGACTGGTATTTTCAGCCCGTCCCTGGGCGCAGCATGCAGCCACAATTCATTCTGGCCCTGCAACCTCGTAATGGTGGTGTCACAATTCCCATCGCATATAAAAAATAATCATTTACAATCATTAAAAGGAGAGTACCCATGTCCCGCAAATCACTATTACCCCTTACCATGATCATGCTCGTTGTCACTTCACTGGCTTGCAGTGTATCTGGCTTGACCGGTGAACCCGATGACCCCCAGGCCACCATCGATGCTGCGATAGCCGCCACGGCAACCGCGCAGGCCGAGTTGGAAGCCATTGTCGACGAAGCTGTGGATGAAGCAGTAGACGAAGCTATCGCTGAACTCGAAGAAGAATACTTACTAATGACCGAAGAAGAATTCAACCAGGCCATCGAGGAGGCCGTCAACGAGGCCATGCTGGCTACCGAACAAACCAACACGTACGTCGAAGAAGCCGCTTCCGATGGCACTCTGACCACCGAAGAGGTAGAACAGATCGAATATTATGCTTATTATGCTGACGACCTGATCTACTTTGCCGACGAATTGATTTACACCTACTATGGTCTCTACGCTGAACTGGCCTACGAAACCCTTTACCTGCTTGAAGCTGTCGAAGATGACCTTGAAGCGATGGCTTACGCCATGGTCGAAATTGCTGAATTGACCATGGCTGCCGCTGAAACCCTGGCGGCCGGTGCTGAAATCACCGCCGAAACTCTGGACAATTTCGTCAATGCCGCTCAGGCTACGCAAGATGTCGTCAGCAATGTTTCCGATAATTGGCAATCCTGGACTGCAGCCGTTCAAACTGAGCGCATGGAACGGCTGCAGAGCCTTTCCGACATCAACCCCAACAACATCCCAACCGATCTCAAAAGCGCATTAAATGAATCGGTCAACTTCGCTGATGCCGTACGCAACGCCCTTGGCGATTACTCCGTCTCGGTCAACGAGTTGTTTGACATCGCCCAAATTGGCGCTAATGCCATTGCCGGGTTACAGGAACACGGTGGGGCAAACTTACACCCCATCTCTGAAAACATATGGAGTGTCACCAACAGCCTGGCACTGGGCCAGAACCAGAGCGCCATATTCAACCTGGGCGTATTGGAAGGTAATATCCGTGCAGTGCCCGATTTCGATTTCAGTTTGCCCGAACGCCCCGATTTCAATCCCCCCGATTTGCCCTCCGTGCCTCGACCAGGTGGCGGTCGCCCTGGAAGGCCATAATCAACCATCATAGTAACGCTGTTTCTGATATCAGGAACAGCGTTACTTTTCATTACCCCAAGTCAAGCAGGAGCCACGGTCATTCAAACTGCATATTCGAAGGGAATGGACAATCCATGCAGATCAATCAGATAATCCAACCAACATATACACGCCACTTAAATTCTGATAAGTGAAAATCCTCGCCGGAGCATCTGGAGTAGGTGGCTCTTCAACCCAGTCACCAAGACCGTTTTCCGCAGATTCATCCCAATATAACAATTCTGCCTGGACGAGAATGTAATCTCCGGTGCTGGCATCGTAGCACATGATTCCTAACGCGTCGTAGCTGGTCAATAAATCTACGGATAGCGCGAAGGATATCAATATCTCTTGATCCAAGACTATTTGTTCTGTGCTCTGTGTTTTTAACTCAAGCTTCATGGACTTTAGGATTTGCCATGAATAGACTGTATTTACTTCAATATTCAATTCATCAAAGATTTCATCACCAAGAGGAATAAATGAGCCAATCTGCAAATCTACATTTTGTGCTGTTTCAACCTGATCATCAATTCTAACTGTCCACTCTTTGTGACCCGCTTTCACAACCAAACCCGACTCAATATCAGATTTATTGTCGAACAATTTCCAAGAAAATTCATCATCCCCTAAAATCATATGCCAATTTTGATTTATGGAAGACATATCAGGCAAATCCCACGGCTCAATATTTCCGGCTTCCGCAACATTCAAGGGTAATTCAATCAAATCCCCTGCCCAAGGGGCAATATGTGGTCCATGGTTAATATGGGAAAGGTATTGAACTTGTGCTTGAATTTGGTCACTGGAAATATCTAATAACGTAGATATGCCATTTATCAGAATTGTAGGAGCCATATCGAATAACTCAACCCAACCCGATTGTGAGTGGACGACAATAATTTTCGGGAGGAAGCTCAACGATTTTCGTTCAATGATCAATTCTTTGGGCTCGTCCTCTGGCGGACCAAAAGAGAGGGCGGGGAGAGATGATACCAATTCTTCAACCTTACATTTTACGTTCTCAATATCTACCAAAACATCATATCCACACTGGATATTTACAGCGACATCAATGCCATCACTGCCATAGAATATGTCCAATCCTAGACTCCCGACAAAGTGATCATTGAATTCAGATCCCAAAGCGCTTTCAATATTTCTGATTTGTACCAAATCGGTAGCTGTCCCTTGATCAAAATTGACAATCACTCCGGATTTATATTGGCTGTAATCAATGAGATCAATTCCTCCTCCACCATCCGCAATTACTGGTAGACCACCAGTGAGAGGTGAAACAATGAAGTGATCATTTCCGCCGCTACCAATAACCTGTCTAATTGTTGCTCCAGCATGAGCGGCTATATTGCCTCCAGTTTTTGCTACGACACTACCCAACACTAAAGTAAGATCACGGGTCGTTTCGGAGAAGTCCATAATGTCGGTCACATTGCCACTGTCATCTGCTAGGATGTCAATACCCCAATCGTCCCCAAAGTAAATCGTATCAACACCCGCCTGGCCATCAATCCGGTCTATGCCTGCCCCACCATAAATTCTGTCGTTTCCGGAGCCCCCGAAAATGATGTCATTTCCTTCATGACCGAAAAGGATATCTGCACCGTGGCCACCGGTGAGCAAATCATCTCCATCATCACCATGGAATTCCACAGGATCGCTACTACCTGTCAGGGAATCCTTTCCAATGCTTCCGAGGACTTTTTCAACCTGGCTGGCTCCGCCGAGAGCAAAGTTGGCTGACCCACTTACCAGGTCCAGGCGAACCTCGAAGCCTGAACCCGCCGTCGAGGTAACATAATTACTGAAATCAAGGGTGTCGTAACCGCTGCCACCAGAGAGGCTGCCTGTAAGCACTGCCCTATTGGTGAAGATAAATTCATCGTTCCCTGGGCCGCCATCCAGGCTGAGATCCTGGTCGGCAATTACCAGGAAGGTGTCATTTGCATGACCGCTTTGCAATGTATCCAACCCGGAGAAGGTCAAGGATTGGCCGCTGCTTTGATAGCTATTTGTATTGTCAAAGGTCCAAGTATTGCCGATATTTAGTCCAGCCAAGCTATCGGTTCCCGAACCTCCAATAAGATTGTTTAGGTTTTCAAAGCGAGTTACCAGCCCGGCAATCGAACCCACGAATCCATCGATGCTGCCGGTCTGACTGAGCGCAACATCAAATCCTTGAGTATAAGCGCTCAAATCGATGGTGTCGCTGTCAGCGCCACCGTCAATGGTGCCCGACAGCGAGGACTGGTCTGTAAAAGTGAAATTATCTGCGCCTTGTCCACCGAATAAATCGAGAGCCTGCGAGTTACCAATTTGGAAGCTGTCGGATCCGCTGCCACCAACCAACCTGTCAAAGCCAATGAAATTAAGTGTCCTGCTGTTGTTAGTGTATTGATGATCGGTCACATTCCTCACATCCCAAGAACCAACCGTGTCGATTCCGGTCAGCGTATCTTTAGCAGCGCCACCAATTGCATATTCGATATTATCAAACCCACCTACGAGATTGGCTGTACCCGCCCAACCCTGCTGGGTTCCTGCTTGGGTAAGTGCGACACTCACCGGGCTGGGATAAAGGCTAAAATCAAGCCGGTCAACCCCGGTTCCAGCATCTATGGTTCCAACAAGACTGCCCTGAGCTTCAAATTTGAAATGATCAGCCCCGCTGCCGGTCTTCAACAATTCAATTTCAGATCCAGAAGCACTGATGGTTGAGCCGCTGCCATCCTCAATAAGCACTTTGGCGCCAAATGTCGTAGTGAAATCTAATCCAAATGTTGACAGGTCAATGATGTCGAAACCGCTTGCAGCTGCGATGGTATCCTGGCCAAAGTTCGCATCGAACCGATAAGTATTTTGCCCGCTGCCGCCAGAGAGCAAATCATCGCCACCATTGCCATTGAGGGTGTCATCGCCACCATCACCGAAGAGCTGATCATCCCCCGCGCCACCGGCCAATGTGTCATTATCATCACCACCACGCAGGATATCGACACCACCGCCAGCGGTGAGTTGATCATTTCCTGTTTCACCTAAGAGTGTATTGTCACCCGAAAGGTCTGTGAGAATATCATTGCCCTCACCACCGTTGAGCGTATCATTATCATCATCTCCATTTAGGATATCATTTCCGGCATCCCCAAATAGCTGATCATCACCCGCGCCACCGCTCAACGTATCGTTGTCATCACCGCCATGGAGAATATCATCGCCGGAACCACCCTGCAACAAATCGTTCCCTGCTGCGCCTTTGAGGGTATCTGTCCCTCCCTGACCTTTGATCTTATTTTCTGCCTGGTCGCCCATTAGAACATCGTCACCGCTGCCGCCAAGAACATGCTGAATGTTTGCAATTCCGCCCGTCCCTGTGGCCGTCCCGGCTTCAAGATCAACCTCGACTGTGGTCGTATATGCGCTGTAATCGAGCGTATTCTGGCCTGGGCCGCCGTCGATGGTGCCTTTGCCGCCTGCTAACTGTACGCCATCAACGCTGAAAATGATGGTATCGTCTCCCTGTCCACCCAATATCTTCTCAACACTGCTGCCGGTGTAATTGGCCATATTGCCGAAGCCATCATCAACAATGATACTGCCAAGAATGATGTGGACCCTCTTGGTTACAGCGCTGAAGTTAAATGTATCTGTGCCGCCACCGGAGGTCTCAATGACGGTATCCTGGCCCCAGTTGTCAGTAAAGATGTAGGTATCGTCGCCGGGGCCGCCAACCAGTAATTCATCCTCGGAGCCGCTGATGATCAAGTCATCGCCCTTGCCGCCATTAAAATGTTCGATATTGGCAACCGTCAGGCTGATCCCACCGGCAGTAACGGTTTGTGAACCCAGGCTCATCGAAACGCTGCTGTTGTACTGGCTCAAATCCAGGGTATCTTCGCCTGCATCGCCATCCAATGTGCCGCTGAAGGTGATCGTATCCAGGATAATGAATAAATCGGCCCCGCTGCCACCGATGATGGTTTCAATGTTGTCAGCAGCGTGTTTGACCTGCTGGGCAGCTGTATCCACAATCGTGAGGATCCCAGAGAATGTGGCGGTCAGGCCATTGGTGACAGCCGCAAAATTCAATGTGTCACTGCCAGCATTGGCAAGCTCATTGATGAGATCATCGCCCCAGTTGTTGCCAAAGAAATAACCATCATCACCCAGGCCGCCGCTGAGGTTATCGTTGCCTGGGCCGCCCGTGATGTGATTGTCCTCAGCATCGCCAGTGAGGGTGTCAGCGCCGCTGCCGCCAATCAGGTGCTGGATATTGGAGATTCCAGCTGTGTTCGTGGCCGATCCAATTGTCAGATCTACCTCAACAGCGTTTTCATGGCTATGCGCAATGTAGTTCAGGGTGTTACTGTTCCCGGAGCCGCCATCAACCTCCCCACTGATACCAACGCCATCACTGAAGACAAATTCATCAGCCTGCCCAGCTCCCGTGAGGTTCTCCACCGATCCAAAGAGCAAGATGTCATTCAATATTCCAGCATCGTTGGCCATTACCTTCCATTCATTGATAGTATTTGGGCCAACAAGAGTGTCCGCTTCACGGCTACCAAACATGGAGTTGATATTATCGAAGCCAACACCGAGGGAATCTTCAGTTCCGGCGTAGCCCTTGTTTGAGCCAGCTCCTGTCAACACTACTCTGCGGGTACTTCCGAAACCACTGAAATCGAGAATGTCATCCTTTTTGCCACCAACCAGCTTCTCGATTGAATCGAATACGAATAAATCGTTGAGTGTGCCCCCATTATCAAAAAGTAATTTCCAATGGTTTGGCGAATTAGGGCCCGTCAGGGTGTCATTCTTACTGCTGCCGGCAACTGCGTCGAAGTTGACAAAACCGACTGTCAAGGAGCTTTCGATTCCGGTCCAGCCTTCTGGGCCACCATTGCTAGCGATGATCACATTTCGGCTGCTGCCATATGCGCTAAAGTCCAAAATATCGTCCTGGCTGTTGCCAACCAGCTTCTCTATTGAGGAGAAGCTGAAGACATTGTTGAGCTTGCCCTGGTTTGCAGCCGTCATCTTCCAGGTGTTGACTGCATTGGGACCAGTCAGCGTGTCATTATTGCCGCTGCCCACCAGATCATCGAACTTCTCGAAACCCACACCCAGGGAGCTATCTGTCCCAGTGTAGCCATCCTTGCTGACCGTGCTGGTGATTTCCACGCTGCGAGCGCTGCCGTAACCGCTGTAATTCAGGGTGTCCTTCTTGGCGTTACCGATCAGTTTTTCTACTGAAGAGAAGCTGAAGATTTCGTTGAGCTTGCCCTGATTGGCAGCCGTCATCTTCCAGGTATTGATTGCATCGGGTCCGATCAGTGTGTCATTGAAGGCGCTGCCTTTTAGGTCATCAAATTTCTCGAAGTCAACGCCCAAGGAAGCGTCCGTCCCCGTGAAACCATCATTGCTGACCAGGCTGGTGATTTCCACACTGCGAGCGCTGCCATATCCACTGTAATCCAGCGTGTCGCTCTTGGCGTTACCGATCAGATTTTCTACCGATGAGAAGCTGAAGACATCGTTGAGTTTGCCAGCGCTGACAGCCGTCATCTTCCATGTGTTGACTGCATTGGGTCCGGTCAGCGTGTCATTATTGCCGCTGCCCACCAGATTATCGAACTTCTCGAAACCCACACCCAGGGAGCTATCTGTCCCACTGTAGCCATCCTGGCTAACTGTGCTGGTGATCGCTACGCTGCGGGCGCTGGCGTATGTGCTGTAGTCCAGCGTGTCTTTCTGCGCATTGCCAACCAGTTTCTCAATTGAGGAGAAGCTGAAGACATTGTTGAGTTTTCCGCTGTTGGCAGCCGTCATCTTCCAGGTGTTGACTGCATTTGGTCCGGTCAGCGTGTCATTATTGCCGCTGCCCACCAGAGCATCGAACTTCTCAAAACCTACACCCAGGGAGCTATCTGTCCCACTGTAGCCATCCTGGCTAACTGTGCTGGTGATCGCTACGCTGCGGGCGCTGGCGTATGTGCTGTAGTCCAGCGTGTCTTTCTGCGCATTGCCAACCAGTTTCTCAATTGAGGAGAAGCTGAAGACATTGTTGAGTTTTCCGCTGTTGGCAGCCGTCATCTTCCAGGTGTTGACTGCATTTGGTCCGGTCAGCGTGTCATTATTGCCGCTGCCCACCAGAGCATCGAACTTCTCAAAACCTACACCCAGGGAGCTATCTGTCCCACTGTAGCCATCCTGGCTAACTGTGCTGGTGATCGCTACGCTGCGGGCGCTGGCGTATGTGCTGTAGTCCAGCGTGTCTTTCTGCGCATTGCCAACCAGTTTCTCAATTGACGTGAAGTTGAATTTATTATTGAGTTTGCCACCATTGGCCGTGTTGACCTTCCAGACATTCTCCAGGTCGGCACCCTGAAGGGTATCGTCCTTGCTTGTGCCGACCAGCGCATCGAGGTTATCGAAACTACCGCCGATGACTGCCTGGGTGCCTGCGAAACCATCTGTGCTGCCATTTCCGGTCAGGGTCACCGTTTGTGCGGTAGCCAGGTTGCTCAAGTTGAGTGTATCCACCCCGCCACGCCCGTCGAGAGCGCCTGTCAGGCTGACGCCATCGGCGAAGATGAATTCGTCAGTGCCAGGGCCTCCGGTCAGGTTTTCGAATGAAGTGAAAATGAATTCGTCAAGACTGTTGATGTATCCACCGTCGTTCTCGGTGATTTGCCAGGTAAGATCCTCAGCAGATGCTATCAGGGTGTCAGTGCCCGCATCGGCATCCACCGTCCATGAACCCAGGCTGGCGCCTCGAGTAAGAGTGTCATCCCCAGAGCTGAGGGCTAAGGCAGCTGTAAAGCCTTTGGGGTCGTAGAAGTAAACCGGGCGAAGCAACCCGAACCCAGACAAATAATTCTCATATAATGAACCGGTGCCGACTCCGGTGGCATCCACATCCAGAGTATCTGCATCAGCATTACCATAAATCCGTAAGTCATACTGAACGCCACTCAGGTAGAGCGAGGCCAGATTATCGAGCGTGAAGGCATCGGCACCGTCACCACCGCTGACCGCTAAAGCGACATTGGTGGGCAGGCTGGTGAACGTAACCTGGTCGTTGCCGGCCAGCAAATCCAGGTTGACGCCCTCAATGCCCGTGACCTGCAGCCCGCCGTTGCTGAAGCTGGCAAAACTGTACAAGTTGGAGCCATTGAGAGTAATTTGCGTTGATGAGACATCGACTATATCGGCGCCGCTGGTGCCATCGATCAAGATGTAATCCGTGCCGCTGGGATCGTTGGCGGTAAGGGGACCACTCAGGGAAGCGGCAATGCGATAGCTGTCGGAGCCGCTGCCACCGTCGATGGTCAGGCCGAATTTGTTGATATCGCTGACCCGGATAACATCGTCGCCGGCGCCGGCGTAAACTGTCGAGCTGCCGTAGATATTCCAAGGGTTGCCGGTGATAACGAAGCTGTCCTGGCCGTCTTTGCCGTCGACGATGAAAGTTTCAAAAGAATTGTCGTGGCGAATAACAACCGAGTCGCCGCAGGTGGTGACGGTTTCACTAATTGTGAAAGCCTCGTCACCTTCGCTGCCGTTGATGCGCAAGGTGTCATCGCCCCAGACATCGCTGTCTTTGACCGTGATCGCTGCGGTGCAATCGCAGATATTGAGATTGTAGGTATCACTGCCAGCCATGCCATCCAGAGCAATATCGCTCATCTCGATGGTGTTGACCGTGATAATATCGTCACCTGCCAGTGCGGCTATGCGGATGCTTTCGGCTCCGCTGGCAGCCACATCGATAAACTTGCCACCCACGCTGATCAAGGTGCCTTCGGCCAGGAAGACGTCGTTCGAGCTGGTTCCTAAAATGGTAAGCTGATCCTTCTCTTCCGGGTTAGTGCCGCTATCGCGGACGAAAGCGTTGGAGAGGGTGCTCAAATCTAGTTCGAAACGATCATCCCCGCCGGCCCCGTCCATGGTGAGCGTTCCGGTCCAACCGCTGCCGCGAATGATATTATCGCTGGGGCCGGCGCTGAGCACAACTTCTTTGACGGTGTATAGATACAATATGCCTTTAATCGGAGAAACCAGGGCATTTCCTGTCAAGGTCAGGTCGGAGTCGGATGCGAAGATAACTTTGTCACTGTTCGAGTCCACCCCACCAGAATAACTAAAGCTGGTGTTGACCTTGGTATATAGTTGATTGGACTGCTCCTCGGTCAACGTGTCACCCTCGTTATAACTGCTGAGGTCACCAGGCACGAAATCGCCTTCAGTGGGCAGACTGAGATCGTCCGTCTCGATTGTGAAAGTATCCTCTCCGGGGCCGGTGCTGACGGAGAACTGGCGCAAGCCAAAGGCCTGCAAGCCATCGCTGTCCAGTCGGACTTTGTCAGCATGATTCCCGGCCCCAGTGGTCAAGGAGACGGATTTGATATCGAAGAAACGCAGTTCAGTGATCTCTTCGTTACCAGCAGTACCGCTGACGACGTTGGACTTTTCGCCAGCGATGATGGTAGTGACCGCCTTCGGTAATGTGACGGTCATCGGAGCTGAGAGCTCGGTGATATAGACATAGCCAGCACCGTCAGTGTCAATAGCGTTACCGAAGCGCCCGTGCAACTGAGGCGCGCCGGCCAGGGCCAGAGATCCACTAATGGCTACGGAGTAGCCAATATAATCCTGGTTGTCTGCATCGGAGCCGAAGAGCGGTTTGGTTACGGTCTGGAGCTGCCAGGTACCATTGTTGAGACCGAAAGCAAAAGCCGCACCTTCATCGACTCGGGTCAACAAATCGTCACCCGTCTTACGAGAAACGGACGCCTTATAGGCGCCTACAACCAGGAGGTCCTCGTCGATTGCGACGTCAAAGCCATAATTATCTCCCGCTCCAACGGCGTAATAGGAATAAGTTCCGTTGAAGGAGATATTCTGCTGCTGCGACCAGGTGCTTCCGTTGCGAGTAAACGTGTACGCTGCACCGGTCGAATTGTTCTTCACGGGCGCACCCACGATGGCTGTGGGCCCACCGGTGGTGTACATACTTATGTCTACGGATGTTCCAAATTTATCGCCTGATGCACCATCGGTCGCTGTGAGCGTATCCTGGTAGCTCCAGGTGCTGCCACCTAATGTGTAAACTAAAGCGTTGCCGGCATTCCCATTGGCCGTTGGGGCACCAACGATCATTGTGCCATAATCTATGGCCACGCTGCTACCAAAGGTACCACTGCCGTTGATTTGCTGCTTCTGCTCCCATTCTGCGTTCTGGCGCTGGTAGGTATAAACGGCATTCATATCTGGTGCGCCAACCACAGCGTATTCCTTGAAGATATCGACCGCACTTCCGAAATGGGCAGAACCCGAAAGGTTTGTCGGAGCGAGCCGATTTACCTGCGTCCAGCTTTTACCAACCTGATCGAAAATATATACAGAGCCTTTCTTGGAGTTGGCATTGGGCGCACCAACAATCAGGCGACCGCTATCGAGAGCAACTGCCGCACCGAAATCATCTCCCTTTCCGGTGCCGGCGCCTTCCACCTGGTATTTCAAAGTCCAGGTTTCCTGACCAGGATCCTTCTCGAAGATGAATGCGGCACCGCGATGATCGTACTCGGGCGCCCCAACCACGGCCGTGTAGCCATCAATATCCACGCTGGTGCCGAACTTGGCAGTAGGCAGGGCCTCGGGAATGGTGTTGGATTTATAGTCCCATTCAGGACCTCGTTGGCGGAAGTTGAACAGTTGGCCTGCAGTGCCGGTACCCACCACGAAATGACCAGTGTGGACGACGGCCAGACCATGGCCAAACTTATCTACATTGTGATCACTGCGCAAAGTGGATTGGAAAGTACCGTTTTCATACAGGTGGGCTTTGTTTTCGCCGGGCTTGCCAACAATTTTGTAATTTCCTGTATAGTTTAGGCTGGCAAAATCGGAGAGCCAATGAATAGAACTGCCATCAGCGTAGATTTCATTGGCAGTACCCGTTTTATAGGAATCATTGCTGAACAAACCCACTGGGTAGGGGCCAACCTCATAGGGAGCATGGAAATCATCAAATGGTGTTGAAAAGTTATTGATACTGCCGTATCCACTGCCCTTGGAGTACTGTCGAGTAATTCCAGGTGCACCGATGAAAACTAAGCCATTGCTATCGAATTCAACCGCACTGCCAAAATAAGCATTTTGTAATGCTGTCACATTGACTTTCAACGTTGCGAATTTTGTGCGAAACAGTTTCCCAACTTCATCGGTATAGGTGAATACACCCAAATAATCGATATCTTCGCCGGTATAGCCGGTGCCATGAGGGTTGGCCGCATCGATGAACACCTGGCTGCCATCTTCACTACAGGCATACCAGGTATCAGCTGCATCAGCATCATCGAAATATAATGCACAAGAGTATGCATACAACGTTACTTCGTCATCATTATCATCGACAGTGTACGGGGTACCATCCAGGATATACCTTTGATCAGATGTTATGTAGAGATCAGGTCCGGGGAAGTACAACACACGCCCTTCCGGTCCATCTTTTGTGTTTAACCCAACAGCAGGTTTTCTCGTACCTGACCAGCCTTCAGGCGAATAGTTTTCCACCCCGCTGAAGACGAACAATCCATCGCTCGAGTTCTTGATGCTATCTGGAAGCGTGACATCCAATGTTTCTGTCCAGGAGTCATTGCATTTTACAAACCCTTCCGGGTCACCTTTGTCTAAAACGCCGGCACAGGCCAAAGGTCCGATAACAATGCGCTTGATCTTGTCATCTAATTTATCTTCATTCTCGATATCCCTGTAACCCACCATGCCATCGACTGAGAAATTGTATTCCTTATAATCGCTGGCTCCATCCCCATAGTAGAAGCGGGCCCAGGGGCCATCTGGTGTGAATTCACCTTTGAAGGAGGTCCAATAAGGGGTAGAGCTAGCATCATAGCCAACGATATCGTAGGTATAACCATCGACATCAAAGGATTTCTCGGTGAAATACATCTGATCTTTATCCCAAGGCATGAAGAAATCAACCCCAATATATTTTTCCCTCAAATTACTCCAGCCGTAGGCAAAAGCTGCGCCCGTCGTGCCCAAATTGATTTTATATCCTTCCACGCCCTGCTTCTTATGGTAATACCACAATTCGGTCTTGGGAGCGCCGACGAGGATATCACCATCATGAAGGGCAACGGAGGCACCAAATTCCTTTGCGCCATCGGGTCCTGTGATGGTATGGGCAAGTGCCCAACCATCGGCACCACGCTTGTAGAGATAAACCTTATTACCATCCGGTGCGCCGATCAGCAAGCCGGTTCCATACTTATCCATATCAAACCCGAATTTCCCACTCTGGGCCAACGTCTGAATTAGGCGCCAATGCAGCCCCTCATTGGTATAGATATAAACTTTGCTTTCGCCATAGGCAGAGACGATCAATTCATCGTAGGTCGGATCGTAGAAAACCTGACGGCCAAAATTGCCAGTTCCGCTCAACGCTTCGGCCCGATATAAACCGGTATCGGCATTAGTAATGTCATTGACATCCACACTACCATTTGTTGTATAGGTATGGATTGTGCCAATCGATTCGCGAGTGATATTGTTATCGGTATCAGATTCGTTGAACCCTGGAATGCCGACAACCAACCGTCTACTTTGCATGGCCAAAGCTGTACCAAAATATTCGTTCTCAGCCGGTGTGCTCGAGGAAAGATTGAGTGAGCGAGTCCAGCCAATCGAGTCACAACCCGTACCACAGCCGCGCTGATGGCGGTAGAAGAGATAGACTTTGCCTTGGTTGAGGCTGTTGCCGTCAAAATCGGGTGCACCAACTGCAACATAAGTTCGCCAGAGAGAAGCGGAAGAGTCGTACCATTCTGTAATGGCTACGCTGGCGCCAAAGTGATCCCCAGCATTACCTTCATGAGTAGCTTCATCCGGCGGCAAACCACCATCAGCAGTCAGGCGTGCAACCACGTACCAGTCGTTGCCATTGGCATCAAAGACCCAAACTGCGCCCTGTTGCGCTTTGCCTTCGCCACCACTGTAATTGGGCGAACCGACAACTGCACGGCCGCTATACTGCTTCAAGGCTACTGCAGCACCAAAACGTTCTCCGCTCTGCTGGCTGACTGACTTCAAGGTTGCTTTCAAGTTCCAAGCATCAGTTCCATCACGATGATATATATATGCTTCACCAGTGCCACTAGCGGCTGGCGCTCCAACCAGCAAGACACCGCTGGGATCCAGATCGAGGGCCGCACCAAATTCTCCACTCTTGCTGATGACGAATTTTTGCGGCCATTTATTGATCAATTGGCTAACATCATAGTAGTAGAAATAAACTTTGCTTTCCCCTGGAGCTCCGACGGCAATCCGCTCGTTATTCTCATCCACATCTAGGGAGAAACCAAATTTATCATATGCGCTTTCGCCACGCTGTTTCCATTCTTCTGTCCAGGCCCCATTCTCATACCAATAGATGTACACGGCCCCGGTATCAAAGCCTCGGTTAGTATCCTGCGGAGCGCCGATGGCTAACAAATCGCCATCAAGAGCTACAGCCCGACCAAACCCACGGCCGCCACCGGACAGGCGGTCTCCAGGATACAGTTTGGCCTGCTCGATCCAGTTATCATCACTGCGGGTGTAAACAAACACCACCCCGAAATTTTCGCCATTCTTATCGGCACCGACTGCCAGCCGGTTACCATCTTTACTCATGGCAATCGCCCTGCCATAATTACGCGGCTCAGGGGTGGTGACCCCAGCCAGCTTGACCTGCTGCCGCCAACTGATCACGCCATCCACGGTGACCGAGTGCAAAACCAGGTTGGTCAGGCTCAGGTCGGCCAGATCGATGGTCTCGATGGCCAGGTCGCTGATCGCATCGGGCATGGACACTTCGAAACCAGCCAAGCCGTGTACCACCAGCGGTTCCACACCAGTGAAGGTAAATTTATTGTTGTTGACCAGGATGGTACCGGCTCGTGAGACCGTGCTGCTGGGCGTATATGATCCACTGGCCACACCGTCACCGGCAATGCGCAGGGTATCGCCCTCGCTACCGTGTGCGCCGCCGTTGAAGCTGATATTGGCCAGTTTGCCGTCTGGAGCAGACTCGCTAAAATCGACGTAGATAATGTCATCACCTTCGTCGCCGTTCAAGGTCACCGTTTCGTGTGCGGTGACATCATTAGATATATTGAAAGTGTCATTGCCACCGGCACCATCAACTCGCAATGGCATCTCAAAGGGACCGCCGCTCAAGCGGAAGACATCATCGCTTTCGCCGAGCAATACGCTCAACTCAGCATTGCGCACGTTGACGTCCATATCCATGACTTGTTTAGCCGGATCGGCAACCGTGCCCATCGAGACTGAGCCGAAGCTGGATGTTTTACTGAGGTTATTGTCGTTCAACAAATCCTGGAAATTCACCAGCCAAGTGTCCGTCTCATTTGACGCGGTGTCTGGATCATCGGGGAATAGGTCTTCGAAGGCTTTGGCGATAAAGGTCAGTGTGTTGGCTTCCTGGCTGGATGAATGATCAAAATGGACTGAATCGTCATCGGCGCCGCCATCGATCATCACCCGGATATCAATACCATCGAGCGATTTGTTATTTTCAAGATAGATATCGTCCGCCCCGCCGCCGGCGTTGATCGCAAAGACCGAGTTATTACCACCCAGGGGATCCAACTCGAGGTGGGTTCTCTGCAAATAGATTTTATCTGCCCCCAAACCAGCATTCAACGAAACCTGCTCAACGGTCAGGTAAATGATGTCGGCACTGCCGCTGCGTTTGACGGTGGTTTCATTGACATCCAGGTTTATGGTTTCGGCCGGCTTATTGGGGTTGGGGATTTGGATACTACCGGTTACTTCGGAGTTGATTGTGTAAATATTATCGCTGGTATCGCCCTGGTCGTAGAAGAAAAGCTGGTCGTTGGAATAAGGCAGTTCGCCTTCGATGGTGAGCTTGCCTAAAATGCTATCCAGGGAGTTGCTGGAGTTGCCAACCTCAATGGTGTCGAAACCGCCAGCCGTCTTCAAAGTCGTCCTCAGGTGAGCAGGTGTGCCGTGTACCCGGAAGGTATCATTTTGTTCTCCGAGGTCAATCTCCAGTTTTTCAGTCGAACTCCAGAAACCGATATTGCCGGTGATGCCCAAACCACTGACATAACCACTGCGGAATTCGCCGGTGTTAGCCTTATCATCTCCACTGTCATTGATGATGACGAAATCTTCACCCTCACCACCGCTGATGTACGTTGTACCAGCAATGAAATCGACCCGGCGCAAGGAGGCAGGATTCAAACCAAAGGGCGTAGCCTCCACTCGAACGGTGTCATCCCCCTCGCCGGCGTGGACATACAAGGTGGTGAATTTCACACTATCTACGAAGAAACGATCTGCACCACTCCCCAGGTAAACTTCAGCAACTTCAGTAGTTGATTGCAGAGTACCATCCTGAGCCTTGGTACCGTAGATGATGTGCGGCGCAGCTAAGTTGTCGGTCAGGCCCATGCCCAAACCGCTGAGGCCAATGGCCGTCATCTGGCCGCAAGCCCATTCGGAATTGATATCGGCGGCACAGTCGGTTGCATCGCCCTGGTTGTATGCGTAAACGACATCTCCACCATCTTCTCCGTGGAATGTTACTGTGCCGTCAATTTCATTGAGTAAGTTGTTCTGGTTACCCACTTTGAGATCATCATAGCCACTGCCGCCGTAGACCGTCAGGGAGACCACAGCGGGCACATCGTACACACTAAACTCATCGCTGTTAGGCCCAAGCTTAATGTGCACTTCTTCAACCGTGGCGTATTGAATGCTGCCGCCATCCGCCAGAGTCATACCCGTGATCATGTCATCATCGAATAGACCATCGACCGTAGTGGGATAGCCAGAGAAAATGTACAAGCGGTCCTTGTATCCACCATTCCCCTGGCCATTGCCGGTGATCGTGAGCTTGCCGGTGACACCGCTCAGATCGCCGCTTAAGTTGCCAAAGGTGGATAAGGTATCATCAGATACATCGTTGGTAGTGAAGCTGGCTCGGCTGGCCTCACTGGCCACAAAGTATTTATCGGCACCGATGCCACCAAATACGCTCAATTTGCCATCAGCCTTCTGGATGAAAAAGCGGTCATCACCTGGACAGGGGTTCTGATTGGCATCGCAAACCCGCTTGATGTTAATGCTGGCGTCGCTGGCTGGAGCTTGAGTGATCGTGAGGGTCATACCGTTCAGATACCAATCTGTATTCGTCAGCAGCACATTATTTACTCGCACTTCAATGTCCTGCTGGGTCGGGTTGCTTACAAAAATATCAGCTACCGAGAAAGCTTTTGTGCTGCCATTGCCGGTGTAATTCACAAAGAATTCCACAACGTTATCCTCAGTGGTATCACCATTCAAAACTGTGGTGCCACCATGATCTTGGAAAACGATGTAATCCATGCCTGCGCCACCGTAAACGATCAAATTGCCATTTACCCCTGTATTCTTAATGGTTAGCACATCGTTGCCATCGCCACCCTTGACGGTGTTGTGTGAGGTGGTATGTGTTGTTTTGACGGTGAAATCATCCTGCCCAGCGCCCAGGGTGATGATCACGGTTTCAGCGTCCAACCCCTTCTGGTTATATTTAATCTTGGCATCCGACCCGGAAGCCATTCCGGTGATTAGTTTTTCCGTCATATCACCGGTAATGCCAGCAGCAGCTTCGACCTTGCCAGGGCCGACATCCAGGGTGTCAGCACCAGCGCCCATATCGATAAAGGTTTCGGCGGTGATGCCGCGTACAGTCAGCGTGGTTTTTCCGCTGCCCAGTTTAATGTCCAGGTTTTCGATCTTGTGATCGAAGCGGTCAATTGAAATTTTGGATTTTTTCGTCATCCCCAATCCGGTCAAGGTCGACAGGAAAGCGTTGGTATTGAAGGCGCTGATCATGGTGTTCTGGAGGGCACCTTCCTCATCCGCCGTGTCGGCAGAATCATTTACGTAGACCCAATCATCGTTACCGCTGCCGTAGATCACAATCTCGGCGTCGATGCCTCCCAGGTTGTTTAATTCAACCTTGTTGCTCGAATCATCATCATCCTGATAATCGACATAAATGGAACTGGGATGCCCGGCTTCGAACTTGCTGGTGGCATCCAGAATGACATCTTCAACTGCCTTGAGATGGACCGAACCACGGGTGGATAAAACCGCACCTAACAATATTGAACCCGCCAACTCGGTAAGTTTGATGTACCCGGTGGTGCGGGCCCATAACTTACCACCGGCTGAAAGTTTCATATCGCCATTGACGGTAATCCACACTTCATGCCCCCCCGAACCGTAGAGCACAGCCGCATTGAAGATAATATCTTTCTTCTTACCATTCTCAATGAGCTCGAAATCATAATAACTGGCCGGGCCAGCCTCAGGCTTATCCTCGAGGATGAAATTATCTTTATCTAGTTTATGAAGCGCACTGCCATTGAGCAAGACATCGATTTCTCCCCCGGCTTTGAATTTTGTCACGTCCACAAATACATTGACCGAGGATTTAACCAACTTATCCTTGAAGAGCCTCACGCCGGTTGCCAATTCAATGTTATTGGTTGCTTCGACGGACAATTTTGGCGCTACTAAATCTTCATAACTACCATCACTCTTCTTGAGCTGATACTGCACCATCTCGATATTCACTTTACGGGAGTTGCCGACACTACCCATTTTGGCTTCCAGCGTGAGATCGTTGGTGCGGATTGTCGGTTGAGGAGAATTTACGTCGGCATTGAGGATATCGCCGCGGCCGTTGACGACTTTTGTGCTGCCAAAAGGATTGAGAATCTCTCCACGCAAGTTGATTGGCGATGTGGTTGTTCCCAGAATCTCATTGGTGTGCTTAATGATCTCGACCGATGTCTCAGCGTAGGTGGTCGGCTCAAAGGAATAATCGAACGTCATATCGACGTCGTCCCACGTGAAATAATGCCAAATGTCGGAGTTGGTCAGCGGAGCCGAAAGGTTGACAATGGTATTTTTATCGCCTTCCTTGGTAGCCAGTTTGAATTTGTCATCTTTCTTATCAATCACGTAGTAGGTTTTGCCAACTTCAAGACCAGTCAGCGAATCTTTTTCGGGGTCTCCGTTGTGGTTGTAGACAACTTTTTGTTTATTCTCGAGGCCATGAGATTTGATCTTGATCCAATCGTCTGCATCATGGGTAAAGCTGGCATTGTTGCCTGTGTGCAAGAAATAGTGGCCTGTAAGGAAATCTACCTCTTCGCCAGGATTGACAACCAGATTAACAGGATCCCCCCCAACTTCAGATGAGATTTTAAATTTGTCTTTTTCGGCTTCGACCACATAATACGGTTCCCCAACCGACAAACCTGCAATCACATAGTCATTGGTCATATAGGTGAGGATTTGCCCGTTCTTGAAGCCATGCTGCTTAATTTGGATCCAGTCGTCGTTATCATATTCAATCGGTACCGCTTCGTAAACGAACAGTGGCTGGTTGCCCCGGTAAATTGTATCGATATCGCTGATCGTTAATGGTAAGCCGCCGGCACCATAATAATGCTCAATCTTGACATACTCAAAGGCAAATTGCAAACTGGCCTTATCTCCAGCAATATCAGCAGTAGTATTCTCTTTAAGATCCTCATGAGTAATTTGGTTGATATCAAGGTAAATTTTTCCACGAGTATTATCATTGAGCTTGATATCACCGACCACAAATCCTTTACCGAAGGAGTCGATATACCAACCGACACTTTGGGCATACAAGCTGCGATAAGGTATGCCGCCGGACAAAATGAAATGTGGATTTGAGAATATTACAATATCAGCCTGCAATTCAATCTTACGCTTAGGCGCCAGATCGCCGGTTTCGGTCTCATCTGCATCGAAAATGGCCCATGCATACGCCTCACGTTGATAGTACTCTACGATTGAGCGGGCCGCCACCTGCAGGTCTCTGGTTCTGATCTTGACCGTTTTTGGCACCAAGACATAGGCCGTAGTATCGACATGGCTTTCCCCATCTGAGTCTGACGCACCTAAGGAACCTGCCACCGAGTCCGCGTGCCCGGAATTGTTCAATAGCATGTGTTCAGCACGCAGCTCGGTATGGGCATAACCGATAATTGTGTTATCGTCCCCAATCCAAACCCTGGTTTTCTCCTGGCTGATGCGCATCACCGCGTCGCTGTTGGATCCACTAGCAGCGCCGTAGCTGCGGGCATTGCTGTAGGCTCTTGTTTTTAGCAGTGGAGTTTCGGCAACTAGATGGATTTTATCCCCAGCAAGTGAAACCTGGTTCCCAGTTTTAACCTCGGTCTTGGCGTCTTTTTCGCCAACTTTCAAGATGGCTTCTGTCTCCGCGCCGGATCCTAATCCCGCGACAATTGTCTCGGCATGGGCTTTGCCTTCGACTTTAGTCTGCGCAAATGCGCTCAGGGTTTTATTGGCGATGATCTTGACATTGACATCAAGGTGCACCCGGGTCTCATAATCGATTCCCAATTCGGCATCCGCAGTCATCACCCCAACCAGTCCACCTCCATCGGTGTCCGCTTCAGTGTGCCCGTGGTGATCTGCGATCGCTTCAAGGGTTACGTTTCCACCAGCAGTGATTTGTACATTGTGAGCAAGAGATACGTTGGTGTCGCTCTCGATATCAGTTTCCGCAAACAATACACCGATACCCACTCCCCCAGCAGTGACACTGTCGCTATCCGATTCGACCTTACTCTTTGAATAGGCTTTTACAGAGACATCTTTAGCAGCATTTATTTGCACTTCTTCATCTAAGGTGGCGTCAACCTCAACCTTTAGGGTCGCTGTAGCAACAGCCCCGTTGGCCCCTAGAATTAACCCGCCTCCCGAGGCCATGGCATAGGACTCGACTTTGCCACCCTTTTTGTTGTGGGAGGCTACAATATTGACACCGCCGCCGCTGGTTGTGATCTTGGTGCGCTTGCCCACACCGGCATCAACATCCAGCTCAACTTCTACGTCAGGAACAGAAGCACCCATGGCAGCTTTTGCGGAGACAGTTACACCCCAAACCGAGGCATCCGCCGTGGAGTTGGTCAGCGCCTGGATGTTGATATCTCCTGTGGCAATGACAGTCACATCTTCACCAATATGGGCAAACACCTTACCGGAGATATCGACCACGCCAACATTTGCTGCCAACCCAGCCGTCAACCCTGCTGAAACAGTCCAGGCGTCCACTTCAACATCGTAATCTACGCTGGCAATGACACTGACATCCTCAATTGTATCGCCTGAGGCCTGGCCGATACGGGAGTTTTCACCGATAAATGCAAGGGTATCACCTTCAACATCGACGACGACAATGGCTGCACCAGCAGATATCCCACCCACACTCACATTGGGCGTGAGAGCTTCGATGGTCAAATCACGTTCAGCCTTGATGTTCAGGGCCTTCCCTTGCTTGATGTGGGTGAATACATCACCGACAACATAGGCTTTGACATCGCTTTCGTCAAGGATTACTGCCACAGCAGCACCTAGAGCAGTGCCACCACCCGTGCCAACAAATGAAGTTAGATCATAGTTTGCCTTCATTTGCGCATCCAAATTGATGGCACCCCATTTATCTTCCAGTCCAGCACTCAGGCTGGCTCCCTGGCCAATATAAGCCGTCACGGGGGAATTATTGCTGATAATCCCAACCCCAAATCCAATACCAACGCCACCAACGCCAATGCCACCAATATGGGCTTCGTATTCAATATGCTCGCGGGCATCAACGTCAATATGCCTGCCAGCGTTGATGGTGACATTTTCTGCAATAAATGCACTGGTGCCTCTAGGTACAGTCCTGGAAGCATTTATGGCATCTTCATTGAGTTTATTGCTGACAGTATTTGATGATATCGATGATGACACTTTTGAATTCACATCGGATGTTTTTGATCGAACCAGGGCGCTGTTATTGTCGTCCTCGTCCCGGTCTGGGTCGCTATAACCATCCAACATGGTAGCCGATTTGACACCAGCTACGTTATCGTCAGCCTCCGATGAAGCCGAATTTCCATCCTTGTCGTTAATGGCGTTAGACGACTTGCCTTCGGATGAATAGGAGCTTTCAAGGTTGCCACCGGTAGCATAAACGCCAATTGAACCAGCAATGCCTGTACCACCAATACCAGCACTGACTACTACGGTTTCATAATCGCGTGTTGCCAGCGCATTGACATGAACGTCTCGTTTGACATTCACATCACCTGCAATATAAGCCGTCGTATCATTTTGTTGGACGAATATATCAAGTGCGCCAGCAATACCAACACCGCCCCCCGCCAAGCCACCAACGATCACAAACAAGTCTAATTCGTTGACTGCGGTGACGTACACGTCCTGATTTTTGCCAGCGCCTTGATTGCTGCCATTAATCGTCGTACTCCCGTCAATGTAAGCCAACGTGTCTGAATCAATGATAATTACATCAATGGCACCCGCCAAACCAAGTCCGCCTGATGCTGAAATTGCTACCCCACCAGCAACTGCCAAAACCCAGATATCTTCAGATGAATAGGCTTCAACAACCAACCCTTTGACGTCCTTGTTCTTGGCCAGATCGCCATTACTTTCAAAATCCCCATTATATGGCTTCAAATTGGCTGCCGAATTGCCATAGGCGGTTACGGTGGCATTTTCGGCAATGAAGGCTCGCGTATCTTTATTGAGAACCGATACACCAACACTCAGTCCAGCTCCAGCACCAACCCCTCCAATGGCAATTGCAATGGATCCGACCACAACATCCAACTCAGTGTTATCAACAGCCGAAATACGGATATTGCCCCCTGCAATCACCGTGGCGTATTGATTAATGCTGGCATGAGTTTCGGAATCCAGAACAATCACCATCACAGCACCGGAAACTGACAATGTGGCTCCGCCCCCTGACCCTGCAATAGCGGCTGCCAAAGAAAGTATTTCCTCAGAAGCATGGGCGGCGATAACAATATCCCCTTTGGCCGATACTTTGGCTTTCGCGCCAATGAATGCCTTAGTATCTAGGTTGATAACACCCACAAAAACTGCTGGAGAAACGGCACCGCTGCCTTTGCCGCCGGCTATCGCAACACCGCCGCTAAATCCTTTGAAGGCATAATCGTTGCCTGCACCCACCAAAACAGACTGATCGCTATGGGCATTGGGACCCTGGTTCACTTCGGCCTCATCATCAATGTAGGCCTTAGTATTCACGGAGATTATATTGACCGTTGTCGAGAATTGTATTGCTGCACTAAATTTGCCTGCCGCAATGCCAACTCCAGCACTCCATGCGGCCACATCATCTTTATTGACAGCGCTAACAGCAACTCCTTTGAAACCCTCAATTTCTCCGGCGGTGACAATGCGCTTATTTGAATAATCGCTTGTGTCCACTTCGCTGTCGCTTTTAGCTTTCGGGAGTGATGAAACCTTACCTTTTTCTGGATCATCGATCACGCCCAAAGGATCCGGAATTAGTGTCTCCACAAAATCGCCAGATTTTACCGTTATGCCATCCTTATGGTTCGCTAAGGCATCAACCACCGCGCCTTTGCCAATGTAGGCTGTGGTCGATTTGGTGACAATCGGGATGCCGACGGCAGCCGCGATTCCCGCGGCTCCTTTGCCAACGCCAACCCCCACGGAGCCAGCAATCATATCAATTTCAGTATCGTCCTCGGCGGCTACTCTGACGCTGCCCCCAGCATGGACAATTGCACCATCGTGGTCGGTTGTGTCAACTGTCTTCTTGCCCTCGATATAGGCGGAAGTGGTCATATTGTAAACAGAAACACTCACGCTTCCCGCAAGCCCCAGCGATTTACCAACCCCAATGGAACCCGATATTGAGATTACTTCTTCCTTGGAGATGGCATCCATGAGTACATCGCGCCGAGCGCTCACGCTTGATCCTGCTTCAATATATGCTTTGGTTGTTTTCGAAACGACTGCTACATCAATCCCCGCACCGACACCCCCGCTCTTGCCTAAACCTACACCGCCGCCGATGCCTAGCAAATAGGTATCATTGGCTGCCCAAACGATTACGCTTTGGTCGACATTGGAGGTCGCATTGTTTTGCTGATTGATCTGGGCTCCAGATTGAATATAGGCTAGTGTGGTTTCAGAAAGCACACTCACCGCAGCCGAGCCAGCGATCCCGGCACCGCCAGGTGCACCGGATCCACTGACGGCTATTGAATCGTAATCTTGGAAAGCGATCGCGGCAACAGCCAAGCCATTGAATTTATGAGTAGTTTTCTTGTCATTTTTCTTGCGACCCGTAAGAACATCTAGTCCTTGGCCGTTTCCACGAGCAACCAGACCTACTTTATCACCAATGTAGGCTACCGTATCATTATCGGTAATCAAAGTTGAATTAGCAACACCAATGGCAGTATTTTTTCCATCAAAGGCAATATTCCCCCCCAAGGTCCAGGTATCGGTATCGTTGTAAGCGGCAATCAAGGCGCTACCATCGATTGTAAATGACTTCAATCCCTTTACATAGGCATAAACATCGGTGGTAATCACATTGATAGAGAAGGATCCACCTTTGCCTGATCCTCCTGCGGTAATTGAATGAATGGTCGCTGCTTCATTAGATTTGACCGTAAGATCTCCTGATGACGTGGTAGTTATCTGGGAGTTGTCAATGTAAGCCTCGATATCATTGGTAATTACATTTACGCCCACGGCTAGCCCAAATGCGCCCGATTTCAAAGCGATAGCCACATTTCCAGAAAAGGATTTGATGGTGCTATCATCATTGGCAGATACTACAACAGGACCGGATAACGTCAAAACACTGCCTTTAGAAATATGGGCATCGACATCATTATTGATCACATTTACTGATATTGAGCCAGAAATACTGGTGCTTGTTAAGGAAATTGCACCGGCAAATGACAGAGAGTAAATTGTTGCCTCTTTCGAGTTAGCTTTGACACTGGCGCTCTTTCCGGAAAAGGAACTGTTCTCAATGAAGGCGTCTAATTCATTATCTATCTGATTCCAACCAACCGAAGCGCCAAATCCCCAGCCTTTCAATCCGATGGATAATGCGCCGGCAAATGAATAGATGGTCGAGCTATCTTCCGCCAATAAACTGACAGCGCCCATCGCTCCCTCGGCTTTGCGCTCCATATTGGCCAAGGAAGCTTCTGTTTCATTATCGATAATGTTAATGGTTACAGTCCCACTGGCGGAGGATTTTGAAGCTCCAACAGAAACACCAATTGCCCATATTACACTTTCGTTGGTGGATCTAATTTCCAGATTCCCGGCCACGTCCAGAGTTAGACGTGGGGAGTCGCCAGCGATCTTGGCTTCAGTATAATTATTAATGATATTGACCCCAATAGCAGCACCGTAACCACTGGAGCCTCCTAACGTCACAGCCCCTCCAATGGCAATCATACGGGCCTCATTGCTCGAAAGCACGTTCAATGCCCCAGCAACATCCAAATTCGCGTTATCTATATAAGCCTTATTAACTATATCTACGATATTCACAGATACAGAACCGGCTATGTTCGTACCATCACCGCGCGTCGCCCCCGATCCTCCAGCACTTAGCGAGAACAACCAACCATCAGAAATGGCTTCAATATGAACGGTACCACCAGCTTTTAAGGATGTATTCCTGATGCTTGCTTCAGTAACGAAATCAAGTTCATTTTTACCAAAAGAACCAGCCAACCCGTGAGATTTTGAAGAGCCATCTGGAGCCCCAAAGGAAATCGTAACGGCGCCAGATGCTGCCACGATATCGGTGTCTTGGCGAGCTTTCACTCGAACCCATCCTGTGGTGTTGACTGGTTTGCTGGTATTGATATAAGCTTTGGTTTTATCTGTTACCGTATTGAAAGAGATATCCCCCGAAACACTGAAGCCTGATTTTCCTGCCCCCTGCGCAACAGCACCAGCACCAGAAGTAGCACTACCAGATGAACCAGAAAGGGCATTCATACGCTTGAAAGTATTGCCACCAACATTTTGTGCTTTTTCTTCTGCTTTTTCAACTGGGGTTTTATTACTCTTTACTGCCCCAGCTAATGCAAATGCATATAAATAGCCGGTATTCCTAGACTCCACATTAATGGGGCCATCAACATCAACACTAACCGTACTCCCAGTCTCTTCTCCGATTGATGCTTCTGTAATTCGATTTAGCTCATTTACCGTGATGGTTACACCAAAGCCCTTAGCCTTACTGACAGCAACACCGCCCGAAATCCCTAAGTGATAGCTTTCATCTTTTGCGGCTACTTCAACTCCACCGCCTTTGATAGTTGCTCCCCCTTTGATCTGCGCTCTCGTTTCATTATCTATCAATGATAAAGAGATCGTACCACTAACCGCGTATTCATCGGCACTGGCGCCTGAATGTGCCAAGACAAAATGTTCAAACAAAGTGCTGGCCTCTACTAAAAGCCCCGCATTTATTTGAGAGACAAATATACCTGCAGTCTTTTGCTCATTTTTCAGCTTTGCATTTTTAGCTAGCACAAGTTGAGTAGCTGTTACGGATTTGACAATATAATCCCCGTCATTTTCCTTGGACCCCATTACTGTAATCGTATCACCTTGTGAGAATCCATCATCAAGCCAACTGCCAGAAGAGCGAGTAATCGTATCGTTTCCAGTACTGGCTTGATCTTTGAAGGTCAACTCAGGGAGTGCTGAATATTTAGCCGTTTTACTTGTATATATCTTTACACCATCTTCGATAACCGACTGGGTATCATTATCCAGGACAAATAAAAACAACGCACCACCTACACCCCCCTTCTCTCCTCCAGCTCCAGCAGGGTTAAAAAATTCTGTTGCTCTTGCTAATTTTCCATTTTTGTTGTTTTTGGATTTTTCAACAGCTGCAAAGTCAAAATCCATACTAAAAACGCCCGCCATATTGATGTATTGCATTTTGGAATAGGCTTGAACTTTGACAAACTGGTCACCAGTTCGATACATAGCATCAAGATTTTGATTGATTTCAGCACCATTCGCAATTTTGGCACTGATCTCATTATCAATCTGGATAATATTTACTGATCCAGCAATTCCGGTCTTTTCTCCGCTGGCCGTGCTGCGAGCCCAGGAATTAAACAAGTTGCCCTGAAGCCCAAATGTGCCGTCCAAGAACCCCATCCAGGTGGAGATCTTCATATAATTTTCTTCGCTGGCTACTGTATTATCTGCGCTGGCGGCTTTCCGTTTCTTACGGGTTGTACCTGTGGCATTTTTGACATAGCTCACAAATTCGGGTTTAGTCATGAAGGGAATTTCTATTTCGGCAAATAGATCCAATTCCCTTCCCGCGTCAACTTTAGCATTACTGGCTATCAATGCATCGACATCATTGTCCAAAATAGTCAATGTAAATGCAGCTCCAATTGTTGTTCCATCCCCTTGATCAGGAGTCCATGTTGGGGTGTCGCCGGTTTTTTCCGAATCAGCTTCAGCCTGGCTCTGCCATTTCTGCCGCATGGTTGCCAAAATCTGTACGTCTAATTCGCTCTTCAAGACAGCCGTACTACCAACTTCCGCCCGAACATCATGATCACCAATTACTATTCCTAAACCTGCTGCAAGGCCAAAGCTCGATGGATCATTATCCGGCAAATGCTTTTTCATGAAAGAGTTTGCTTTCGAGGCTAATGGACTGACCTTTTGGGCAATATTCTGAGCTGCAAATTCTTTATCAGTGAAATAATTCTCCCAGATGGTCTGTTTTCCACCCGATGTCGCCGAAGCTGATGCCAGTAACTTTACAGAAAGATCAGCAATCACACCGATACCTTGAGAATTTCCATTATCAATGAAGTGGAAATCTCCTGTTGCGCCCCCACTCAGGTTGATCGGGTTAATATAGGGAACTCTAGCGGCGCTTTCTGTCAATACAAAGTTATGATCATCAATAGCGACGACATAGTATTTTTTCCCATCTTCGAGTCCCTTGATGGGTGTATCGGCAACAGAAATTGTTGATGTGTAGCTGAGATAATGGCCATCACCAGTCCCGCCGGATAGCAAATTTATAAATGCTGAACTGGTGTTGTATTTCAGCTTGATCGTATCCTCATTAACTACATGTACATAATAATCGGTTTTATCAACTAACCCTCCAATTGGAGTGCCACCATTGGCGGTGTATAGCACTTTTTGGTTAGTCGTAAACCCATGGCTTTTAAGTTTTACGATATCGGTTGCAGGATCATAGACATTGTCTTGATCGACATTTGCACTATCGTAAACAACTTCGGGCTTGATTGTCTGAACGCTGGTAACGCCTTGAGAAAACGTTTTCGCAGGGTCTACATGATAGACAAGCAAATCACCATCCGAAAAACCATGATTTTTAATGGTGAACAAATCCCAGTCACCGTTAACTTGCTTTCTGGCATCGAAAGTTTTTCCAGCGCCTGCTCCTACCAGATATTGATCCGTAGAATCAGTTGCCCCTGCTCCTGTCAGATCAACAATATTTAGGGGTTGACCCGAATCAGTGGCATCATATAGCAGTTGAATTGTATTCGCATTAATGACACGAACAAAATAATCTTTACCATGGACTAAACCTCCTACAATCTTGGACACATCACTGGTCACATAGGTCAAAGATTGGTTGGTTCGGAAACCATGATTGGAAATCGTAATCGTATCTGTATCGGCAGCAACGTTGGCACCAGTAAAAGTCGTTCCTTTATATTCAAAAAAGGAGTGTTGGGCACCATCATTCACTCCGGCATTATCAATGTCAATGGGTTTATCCGTTGCTAGTTTTACGTGGTTGGCATCCAATACCAGGAAGTAGTATTCCCCATTATCGGTAAGTCCTTCAATCGGTTCATAATCACCAAACCCTGCCATGGTCAATGGGTTGTAGGCCCAATATTGCATGATTGTGCCCCCGGTGGTAAATCCGTGCCCGGGGATACACAGCGATTCTTCAGTCGTATTTACAACCTTTTCAGTGACTGATTTTCCGTCTGCATCTTCATAAGAGCAAGTCCCATTAGGAGCAATCAATGCCGCAGCACCCGGGCCACCTTTGGCGATTATCGTCCCATTAACTATCGTATTTATATTTGAGTTGGAAATCACAAGGGCCAGGGTGACTCCCAGAACCGCCTGATCCCCATAAATCACATAGGATGCTGATCCTTCAGGGTTGTTCTCTCCAATCGACATTACATTGACATTGCCATTGAGACTTGTCAGAGTCACTCCTGAGGCGATTGTCGAATTGACGGTGAGATCGGTCAAAAGGATTGCAATCGAAGCAGTTCCCTTTGCCCTGTTTTCACGAATGACCGTACCTGTACTAACTGCGGCAGTTGTCGCACCAATGGATTGGATGAGAATATCATTTTCGGCAGTAATTTTCGTCGTGTCTGAAATCGTTACCTTTGCAACCGCATAGGCCATACTGAACGCGAGGCTGAAAAATGAATTCGATACTTCATTGGATGCATCCGATTGAGCATCACTCTTTATCCAGACCGTACCATTTGAGTCTATCTCGCTGGCACCTCGAATAGTTATTTCAGCTTCAGAAGTTCTCCCAAACACAGCCAACGGGGGGGTAAAATCGGACCCAGTTAATAATGTAGTAAACAATTTCAGAATGCTAATGATGTTGAAATCATCATAAAGGTTTTTTGTTAACTTATAAACAGTGCTGTAAAATACCTTTGTAGATAATGTGACATTCCCACCTTTTAAAACGGCATTATTTATATCTATGGTCGCAGCATCGTTATAAAAACCATTCGTCCCCATCCAGGCGCTGATAAATTGCAATGCTTCACGAGCAGTTCCATCAAGTCCCCCAAGACTATTATCAATGGCCTCTAATTTAATTTCTCCATATATATAGGGAGATGGTGAAGAAGCAGTCTTTGCATGCGCATAGAGCTTTGCATTCTTATTTAGGGTGATATCAATACTCTTGAAATAAATAAATCCGGAATGCCCTGTAGAATGTGCATCAGCATAATTACTCCCGGAAATTTTTCTAGTAGATATGGTTACTCCTTGCGCAACGACTATCTTGTCCCCTATTATTTGAAGCGCTCCTCCATTCAATGCAATAGTTCCGTTGATTGTTATCGTGTCATCACCAGCGCTTTCATACGTTTTGTAATATAAGCCAAATCCTTTTCCAAATGCTCCGAGCACAACACCCGATACATAAGAAAGTGCCCCAGGAGTAGTTGCCGTGGATGCACTTTTTAGTCGATCTGCAAAAGACAAAACGCTAGATGAAGGATCTCCATATGATTTCTTTTGTTCTAGGATCTTCGCATCAATAAGAAGTGAAACGCCCGGTGTAATACATTTTGACACTGTTATTTTGTCATCACCTTTGCCCGGATCAATAGCCAAAACTTTCAAATCCTTCGCTGCCGATGAAAGTGATATATTGATAACATCATTTCCGTCACGGCTTTCTAAAGTAGCAGCAGTAACCTTTGTAAAGCTAACATTTTCAAATTTATCACTCGTTACTTTAATTGTCTGGCAACCAGACGCACAGTAACCTGCACCAATGAAATTTTCACCATCAACAATGTTGACGGTATCTCCACTTGATGTCCCTTCAATCACTACCTTATCAGCAACTGCAAAAAGAATGGTGACCCCGCTAGAGGGCATTTCTTCCATAATTAGCTTATTCTGATCTTGTTGCCCACCATACACAACCAATGTCTTCAAACCTTGAGCTTTACTGGAAAAATCAACTGTTATTGTGTCATCCCCCTTACCGCCATCCAAGATCACATTTTCCTTATTGGCTATCTTGATATCCTCAAAGTTAGCACTTTTGATCTCAATTGTTTGGCAGCCGCCAGGGCAATTTGTAGCTTCAATTACGATGTCCCCATCTTCGATGTCGATAACATCATTACTGCTTGTCCCTAAAAAGGATGCTTTCGTTGCAGGGCTAAGGTCTTGGATGGGTTCAATATTTGCGTAACGTACACTCACGCCGTCGTAAAATATCGCGCCTGAATGTTCGTTGATTGGTGAATAGGCAATTACATCAAACTTGCCGCCTTTGGTTTCCAGTTTATCAAATCCATCCCCGCCATCAAAGTTAATCTGAGCATCTGCGGGCTCATCATCCAAAATGAAATCAATCACCAACACGTCGTCGTCAGCACCACCGCTGACATTGGCTTCTCCATGACTGCCATGCACTGTGATCTCATCATCCCCCGCTTCAGCCTCAACCTCAACCTGGCTGTCTCCGGTCAAGGTCACTGAAATCTTGTCATCCTGGTTGGTGCCATTGATGGTGATGTTCGTGGCATCTTCCAACAAGATGGTTTTTAAGATTGTGAAATCTTGCAGTGTAATGGATTGTGATTCAACAATGGATACATTGCCAGCAAGTGTAGTTTCCTGGCCATTCGCGGCACCCAACAATGTCAGATCAGATAAATTGCTGATCTGGATATCTTCAGTATAAATGGCGCCCTCAATGTAGAGGGTGCCATCATCGGGGGTCAGGCCTCCGGCAACTGCGTTCAATGCATCCTGGATGGGTGTGCTGGAAACATGGCAATTTTCTAAGCCTTCACAATTGCCTTGCTCCGGCAAATAACTGTGCTTGACTCCAGCCACGAAGAAGTATGGGTCCGGAACGACAGTTTCGACAACTGCATCATCTTCAACTGTTTCTTCTGTTTTATTTGAATCATCTCCCTCAATCGGATCAACCTGTTCTTCAGTAGAGCCATCCATTGACTCCATTTGGCTGGCTTCTGTTTCATCAAGATTTTGCTGCTCTTCCAGTTCCGCTGCCGCTAGCTCTGATGCTCCACTTGACTCCACATTTGCATTATCTGAAAAATGAGGGAAATCTTCTTCCGAGTTTTCTGTGTTGGCATCAGTGTCCAGCAAATTCCCATCTTGCGTTTCAACTACGTCATCGCCTGAACCATTGTTAGACTCATCAATTTCTTCATTTGAAAATTCAGATTTTTCTTCTTCCGAGTTTTCCGTGCCTGCCTCAGCATGCAGCGATTTTCCATCTTGTGCTTCATCGGTTTCGGTGGAATCTTCAATTGTAGCCCCTTGCTCATCTACAGGATCCCCCTCAACGTTGTTCAATTGTTCAGGCAGTTCATGTGGAGTCTTATTTTCATCAACCGGGACACTTTCAGTCGCATCCTGTTCATCCTGAGAAATGTCAACCTCTGCCGTAGCTGTGTTCTCATCACCGCCAGGCTGCTCAGGTTCAACTGCCTCCACGCTTTCCATTTCAACTTGGGTTTGTGTTTCAGCAACTGGTGTGGGTTGTGATCCCCCATCATCTGCAAAAGCAACCTGTTGAGGCATCCAGACAGCACAAAGAGCAATAACCATTACAGCCATTGCCCTAGTTCCGAGGATTTTTGTGCCATCAAAACTAATCAAGATTTAGTCCCAATAAATCATTCAATTTAACATTAATAATATGGAGAAATTATAAAGAAAAACAAATTTGGGTATGTCAATGTACTTTGACAACCACTGTAGTTAACCGATGATTCAATTTATTTATTTTTGGTCAATAGAATTGAAACTATGTTATCAAAGAACCTACAAATCCCGCCTTATTGAGAAGGGGTAACCAAACATATTGCCCCTGTCTGCGACAAAAATATTCTGGCGTAACTACAATTCCAAGTTTACATAGTGCGAATGATTACAGGCACCACAATACTTGTAACCGCCAGGCAAAGAATGACGCTCATAAAAAGGATATAACGTTTTCCGTATCCCGCAATCAGGGCTGAGTCATAATATTGGGCCACATCATTATCCCTATACATCTTGAGTAGACCATGCAGAAGAGTCTCACGGGACTGCTTTCCAGAATTCAGCGCTGTTACAGCAATGCCGTTTACCAACAAGCACATGATGATAAAAACACCCAGGATAATATCGTTGGAAGAACTTGAATTGGCTGAGGCTGCTTCTCCTGCAACAGCAGAATTTATCCCCAAAACGATAAGGTTGAATGCAATGGCTGTTACGACGAAAATTGTATCCGTGCGAGCATTTTGCTGTAATTCGCTGACTATATGTTCATGAACTTTTTCTAGCATTTTTATCTCCTTATAGCCAAATTTTGAGAAGATCAAGGCAACAGGATAATATGTAATTCCTTCGGCCCATGCATCCCCATGACCAACTCCATGGCAATATCAGCCGTGCGGCTGGGGCCCGAAATCAACACAATGTTACTTGATTTTTGGAGTTCTTCAATTCCTGATTTCCGCTGTTCCGACAGCCAACTTTCCAACGAGGCAAAAATTTTCGAGGATTCAAGTATGGCGATATGCTTGGGTGGCAAAATCGATGGAGCTCTAAAACGCCCCAGGCCACTGGCCAATACCAGGCTACCGATGGCGGCTATTGCCGCGTTGGCTCCGGTGATTCCATATCGAACCCGAGGATTGTCCTGCGTCGAAAAAGTGATTCCTGCGGCATCCAATTCAGCAAACAACCCTGGTAACGGGATTTCTTCTTGAGCCCAGGTCGAAACCTTTTCGGCATCCTTCAACAAATCAATTACAGTTTGAATGGCCTCATTTTCATCAACTACCTGATAGACCAAACAGGCCAATCGTTCGGCATTTTGAATGAACAGCTCACGCAGCGCTTCCGAACTTTTATCATCGACGGAAACCACGGGTCGATATTCATCGATTGGCTCAATATTAAATTTTGGGCCCGAAGATTTCTCCAATCTGGCAAAAATCCTATCTCGGCTGTCACTCATGCGTCACTCGCCCCTTCCAGCGCTGGCGGAATGATTTGCTCGTGAATTTTGGTAATGTTCGGGAATTTGTCCAACCCCCCAAAACTCCGGGCAATTTATCTGGAAGCAGATTACTTCCCAAAGCGCCGACCTTACCCGTTATCTCGTAAAGGGCAGGATGCGCCCAAAAAGCGGCCCACAACGCTAAGCCTCGCTTCCACAATGACGGGTCGTGATTCTGTTCAACAAGGTCATATCTTAAATCTAGCAGCATCCCAGGCAAATCTATATCCACCGGACAGACATCCTTGCACAGTCCGCATAAACTGCTGGCGTTGGGCAGAGGTTTGGCATTTTCCAGACCATTCAAAAGGGGTGTGATCACAGCCCCGATCGGCCCCGGATAAACCCAGCCATAGGCATGCCCTCCCGTAATTTTATAGACAGGGCAAGCGTTCAGGCAGGCACCGCAACGGATGCAGGCCAAAGCCTCAGCGTAATTTGAGTTATAAATTCGGCTGCGGCCATTGTCAACGAAGATCACGTAAACATATTCAGGCCCATCGACTTCATTATCGTGCCGTGGGCCATGGATCATATGAGTGTATACAGAAATCGTCTGACCCGTAGCGCTGCGCGGCAACACCTGCGTCAGGGTAGCGAAATCTTCCAATGTGCCGATCACTTTTTCGATGCCAATTAAAGCGACGTGAACGTTTGGCAGGCTGGTCACCATGCGGGCGTTGCCTTCGTTGGTCACTAAGCACAAGGCCCCTGTCTCAGCGATAATGAAATTGCCCCCGGATATTCCGAGATCTGCCTGTAAGAACTTCTCTCGTAAAAGCTCTCGGGCAAATTGAGCCATTTCCTGTGTGTCAACATCCGGAGACATGTCCACCTGCTGTACGAAAGAATCTCGAATACTTTCCTTAGAGCGATGCACCACTGGAATTACGATATGACTGGGAAGGTCGTCGCTAATTTGAACAATATATTCCCCCAGATCCGTCTCTACTACCTCGATACCTTGCGCATTAAGCGCCTGGTTTAACCCTACTTCCTCAGTCACCATGCTCTTGCTTTTGACCGCCCTCTTCAAGCCGTGCTGTCGGATGATATCCAAAACATGCCGGTTGGCCTCAGCCGCATCCTCAGCCCAAAGCACTGTGACGCCATTGGCTTGCAGGTTATTTTCCGCCTGGGTTAATAATTCTGGCAGGTGGTCAAGTCCCCAACGCTTGATGGCGGCCGCTTGTTTGCGTAACGCTTCTCCATGCGCATCTCCCTCTGCGTACATGGCCAGTTGACGTTTTGAGAATCCAATTCCAGTTCCATGGTCGACAGCAATTCGTTGGTCCGCATCAGCAATAGCCGTTTGAGATGCTTGTTGAAATTGGTTGGAGCGAATTTTCATTATTCGCCTCGTAAGCCATAGGCCAGGATATCGGCGATATATTGCACTTTTGGTTCAGATTTTTGGCGAATAAGACCGCCGTTGATATGCATTAAGCAACTGACATCGCCACCAACCACCGTTTGGGCGGGTGAGGCAGTGATGTGTTTGATTTTGTTCTCAAGCATGGCACCACTGAGTTCTGGCATCTTGATGCTGAACAACCCCCCAAAGCCGCAGCAGGTTTCATGTTCTTCCATCTCCTCGATGCTGGCATTTTCAATACGACTCACGAGTTCCCGCGCCTGGGAGCCTAACCCCAAATGGCGCAGACCATGACATGAATCGTGGAAAGAAAAAGTCTTCGGCTCCGGCAAACGGGCATTGAGATCGCTGATGCCCAAACCATCAACGATGAATTCAGTAAATTCCCAGGTGATAGCCGATAATCGTTGTGCAACCGGCAGCCATTCGGGATCATCCGCGAATAAAGTCAAGTATTCTTTGCGGATCATGGCTGCGCAAGAACCCGAGGGGATTACGATCACCTGGGCGTCCCGAAAGGTGCGCAAGAATTGTAAAGCAACCTTTTTTGCCTCCTTTCGATAACCCCCGTTATAGGCGGGTTGGCCGCAGCAGGTCTGGCCCTCAGGGAATTCTACATTCACCCCAATATGTTCCAAAACCTGAACAACCGACATCCCGGAATCGGGGAACAACAAATCCACCAAACAGGTCACAAAAAGTGAAACCGGCTTACCTTGGGGAGATTCTCGTTGAGGTAATTCCATGCGCTTATCCGTTTACTCTGCGGGCTAATATCCGGGTTGCATTCTCAATGGGTTCATCAGAAACCAGGATCAGATAGCCACCTCCGCCAGCGCCAGACAATTTCCAACCTAAAGCCCGATCGCGATATTGTTCAATTAGTTCGGCAACTGAGGGGTTCATCATGTTGGGGAACATGGCAATCTGCGCTTCGAAGGAAGCTCGAAAGGCCTCGCCAAAGGAATTAATATCATGCGCCAGGATGGCTTGCCAGCACTCATCGGTAGCATCGGCCAGGGCTTTGGCCTTTTCGTGGCTGAAATCGGTGTTATCTAAAACATCATATTCGGCATGGCGCGGCCCGAGGGTGATCAGATAAAAAGAATTCTCAACAAACTGCAGCGTTGCTTCGTCCATTACCCGCTCGATACGCGTCGGCCAATATTCACCGACATAATGCGCTTTGGCCAACCCAGGAAACACCAAACCAATGGCATCTTGCGAACCTGAAATCACCTTGGTGCCGGGCGGGTTATCATAACAGAACAAGATCTTGGAAATTTTTTCCGGATCACCTGGTGGCAGTTTTGGCCCCCACATATCAATGGCCGCCCGGCGAGTGCTGGAGGCCATACCGCTGCGCTCGTTGAACTGGATCGTCGGCTCGAGAGAAATGGTGATCACAGAACCGGGATAGTGCTCCGACACATAAGGTTGATCCAACCAACCTCCGGCAATGTCTATTCGAAATGGCATTTGGTTTACGGTCCGTAATGACGTGGTCGAACGGCGCGGCAGGCCGGCATGCGGCTCTCGCTCCAATATGATGTATTCAACGCCGTATTGCTCACACAATTGCTGCTTTTCGTAAACACTGCCTTCCGTGTTCACAACCATGATATCTGGTTTTAGCTGCTCGAATTCCTCCAAGAAATCCAACATGCCAGATCCCTGAGAAACGAAGGCATCCTTGACATAGTTCACCGATTTGACCATGAAGAGGCGCTCCTCTTCGTTGTTGACCGGCAAACGTCCCTTCAAATCATAGACTGTTTGATCGGAGCCCAGAGCAACATGCAAATCCCCATAAGTCGATGCTTCCCGAAAGAAGGCAATATGGCCGCTGTGCAACAAATCGTAACAACCACTGACAATAACTTTTTTCCTGGCACTCTCATCTTTTAAACTCATGTTGCTACCCTCGCAATCTGAATTTTATTTCCCGGAATTTTTTACTTGTTCTTCAACCCAGGCATAGGTGATGGCAATGCCCTCTTTGAAGGTGTACTGCGCCTCCCAACCCAATGCATGGATGCGATCCTTGTTCAATATGCGAGCCTGTACACCCACCGGCCCATCGATATGATTGATCTCGATATGCTTGCCTGCCGCTTCACTGACTCGGTGAACCAGATCATCCACGGTAGTAAATTCGGTCGTCCCAATGGTGACGGGCTCCTGGCAATCGGATTGCATCAACATGTAAATACCATCCACCAGATCATCGACATAGGTGTAGGCGCGAATCGCAGTGCCATCCCCCCAAACATCAATGGTACCGCCATCTTCAGCCATGGCCACCTTTCGGCTGATGGCTGCTGGGGCTTTTTCTCGCCCACCATCCCAGGTACCTTCTGGGCCATAGCAATTCTGGAAGCGCGCCACACGCACCTGCATGCCCTGGTTGCGCATATAGGCGTAAGCCATGCGCTCGGCATAGAGCTTTTCCCAACCGTACTCGTTGTCTGGCAAAGCAGGATAAGCTTCATCTTCGGTCAGGGCTTCTTCACCGGGCTGCATGTCACGGTAAACACAGGCCGATGATGAAAAGAAATAACGCGGTACGCCCATTTTCGAGGCGAAATGCGTCATGTGAACATTGATCAGGGCGCTGTTGCGCATGATCTCACATTCGGCTGAATGGATGAAACCCATGCCGCCCATATCTGCCGCCAATTGATAGACCTCGTCAAAAGTACCATCACCAACAGTCAGCGCAGCATTACAATTATCTTCCTCTCTGAGATCCAAAAGCAGAAAATCATCCGCCTGAGTTGTGGCGAATTCATGTTTTTTGATATCAACCCCTCGTACCCAATAACCTTCTCGTTTCAGTTTCTTTACCAGATGTCCACCGATAAAACCACCCGCCCCACATACTAACGCTTTCTTCATATTACATTTCTCCTTAGACTTCGTTGTTTGCAACTTAGATTTTACCAAGTATGGAGGGTTATGGCAGCCTTGATAAAACTCACATTTTCAAGGATACAGGGTCAAGGTGCAACGCACTTGTGCAAAGTCATTGCCAGGTTGCTCACTCTGCAACTAAGTGCGTCGCACATATATTATCAAGAATATTTTTCTGACACGAGTTTTTTGGCGATAAGGAAACCAGGATCCTAAGAATCGAAAACCGCTTTCCTGAATCCCTGACTTGCTCATTAATTTTCTTGATTACCAGGTATCGTAATCGCCAGTGTGTTTACGATATTCTAGATCGCCCAGGCCCCCTTGCGAAATGGCTGCCTCGGCTGCCTGTAGTGTTCGGGTGAGGTAATACATTTTGCAGGATTCTTCCAGACTCGAACACCACTGGTAAGCTTCCTCCAGCACAGGCCCAATCGAGAAACAGCCATGGCCGCGCAGCATAAAGATCTTGTATTCTCCCAGCATTTCGGCGGCAATTTTGGCAGCTTCTTTCGAACCGACGGTTTTTTCAGTTTGTACTACAGGAACTTTGCGGAACAAATACGACCCTTCGCTATCGATGGGAATGATGGCATCTTCAACGGCCATCGATATTGCCACCGCATGCGGCGGGTGCACATGCACAATGGCCAGGGCCGGCGTCTTCTGGTAGATTTCACGATGAACAACCAGTTCACTGGATGCCAACATGATATTGCTATCATCCTCATCCAGGCCAATTTCGATGATATCTTTTTCCGTCATGTGGGCCAGCATTGCACCGGTCCTTGTAATGAAAATTCGGTCGCCCATGCGCACGCTCATATTGCCGCCATGCGAGGAGGTCAGACCGCGCATAAATAAATCGTGTCCAAAACGCTGAAATTGATCAAGCATGACTGCGTGCCTCCGAATACTTTGCGCCTAATTTAGTGAGGCCCAAAGCTGATAATTTTTTGTCTGTTGGTTCGCCTTCAGGCGTCCATCCACGGAAACGGTAATATTCTGCCAACATCTCTTCCAGTTGAACTACATGCCCGGCGCTGCCGCCCTCTTTGAGGGGTTGTTCCAGGAACCTGGGAGGCAAGGTATCGTCAGAGGCGCTGAATCCCGCCCGAAGGTTGTAAAGTCGCTCCAAATTCCAGATGCGCTCACCGGCCAGTTGTAAATCTTGAACTTCATAATCCACACCGGTAACAGAACTCATCATACGCGCAAAGAAATCATCACCAATAGCAAAATTAACAAATTTGCACATACCAATCGAATCGATCACGGCGTTACTATGCTGCATCACGATTAAGATGCCTGCTTTTCCAGAGGAAGCATGGCGATCCAACATTTTTGGCGAGCCGAGCAGTTCCGGCCCGAGCATGTTACCACGCAAGTGGCAGGCACCACGATTGGACGTGGCGTATAACAATCCCTGCCCTTGCATGCCTCGGGGATCATACGCCGGAAATTCGAGCCCTTTGACCTGCATTGCAGTTTCCTGAGCATTGTATTTTTCGGCCAGTCGCTTGGAGCCTTGAGCAAGTTCGTCACCCAGATCACGACGATGAGCGATATCTTCGACGGTCTGCAGGAGCAAATCGGCGCGTCCAAAGGCCAATTCTGTATCAAGCAAACCGCGTTCAGCCAGCTCCATGGCGCAGGCAATCGTAGCGCCGCAAGAGATCGTATCCATACCCAGGCGATTGCACAAGTAGTTAGCCTCTATGACAGCATCAAAATCATCTATGCCCAAGGATGACCCCAGGGCATAGATGGTCTCATATTCTGGACCTTCACCTGTTTCGCGTTCGGTTTTGGTATTGCGCTTACAGCCAATGGGACAACCCCAGCAGGCGCCGCGTTTTGTAAGGTATTCATCACGCAATCGCTCTCCCGAAATTTTGTCTGCCCCTGCGAATTCACCAAGCTGAAAGTTATTTGTGGGCAAGACACCATACCAGTTCATCAAATTGACCAGCACCGAGGTGCCGAACTCCGGCAAACCTTGCGATGTTCGTGGCGAAGCGTTGACCATTTTGCTGGCTTCATAATTCACAAAATCAAAAATTTTGGTGTCGGCAATCCCAGGCTTATCTTTACCACGGGCTACTATCGCTTTGAGATTCTTGGAACCCATCACAGCGCCGACTCCACCACGTCCGAAGCAGCGCCCTTTTTCATCGGCGATGGCAGCAAACAGAACTTGGTACTCGCCCGCGGGACCGATGCTAACCACGGCTGATCCCTTGGTTTTGGCCTGCGATTTAAGGCTTTCGACAGTTTCGGGGATTTCCTGTCCCCACAAATCCTCAGCCGAATGAATTTTGGCACCCTCCAAATCTATTTCCAGCCAAACCGGTTCGCTGGCTTGGCCACTGACTACCAAGGCATCATATCCAGCCCAGCGCAAGCGCACACCAAATTGTGAACCTGAGTTGGCATCAAATACTGTGCCAGTCAACGGAGAGAGCGTGCTCATACTGGAACGCCCTCCCGTGGGAACGCGCAGACCAGTCATAGAGCCCGTGCAAAAAGCCAGCAGGTTCTCTGGACCGAGGGGGTCGATGTCTGGTGATACTTCAGAATATACCAGGAAAGTTCCTAAACCTCTCCCCCCCAGGTATTGATGCAAGATTTGATCATCGATCTCTTCGACCGATGTTTTTCTGGTAGTCAAATCTACTCGTATTAATTTTTTCGTCCAACCATTCATAAAAATTTCTCCAAATCAAGATTTTTGCTTCTTTGGTATTGTCTTAAGCGTTACGCAGTTGAGAGCTTTTCAGGAGAATATTGGCCCTTCGATACGCCTCTGGCTACTCAGGATGCAATTTTCTCCCAGTCGCATGCTCGATACAGTCCCTTGCCAACGGCACGCCTTCGGCGGGGACCACTTCGCCAAGCATCCTGTAAGGGCAGGATGCAAACTGCGTAATTCCTGTGTCTAAGGTTTGCTTACCAGGTAGAAGTTCAACTTTATATGTAAGTTGAACTTCACATAGTTAAGATCCTTGACTCAAGTTCTTCCCAATTTCTCGCAAATTCAGCAACTCTTTTTCCGGCAGCGGGATAGGATTACCCAGGCCGTGCGCTAAGCAATATGTGTAAGCGGCGTGCTCCAATCGTTCCAGGGAAATTAGCGCCTCTTCCAGGGTTTTTCCCACATTGAGACTGCCGTGATGACTGAGCAAAACCACATTATGATCTTTGATCAATTCGCGAATACTTTCGCCTAATTGCGGCGTCCCAGGGGTGCCATAACCAGCGATAGGCACATCGCCTAAAGCAATCAACACCTCAGGTAAATAGTCGGTAGGAAATGAGCGTTCAGCAATTGTTAAAGCCGTGGCAAAGGGAGGATGTGCATGTAAAACTGCCTGAATATCCGGTCTTTGTCGGTAAGCTTCCAAATGCATGTTGATTTCTGAAGTCGGTCGCAAACCGGGTTTACCCACCAATACGGTTCCAGACGAATCCACAATAATCGGATCATCCGGTTCCATCGCCATTTTATAAAGGCCGCTCGGGGTGACCAGAAATCGATCTGCTTCCAACCGAATGGAAATATTTCCATCACTAGAGCGCACCAGGCCCTGGTTGGCAACGATGCGCGTCACACGCACTATTTCCTGGCGCAAGCGATATTCACTCTGTACCATAATTACTTTCTCGTTTTCAGGTCTATATAACCTTGATAAGCATCATCCCAGGCTCCAGTATCAACTGGCTGATATGTCTCTACAGCAAACGAGCCTTTTACAATCCCGCGTCCTTCTGCCAGCGAACCGATTTCACCCATGGCAATTGCCTGAACCAAGACATTGCCAATCGCGGTAGCCTCCACTGGGCCGGCAATAACTGTCCGCCCGGTGGCATTGGCTGCAAATTGATTGAGCAGCTTGTTTTGCGAACCACCACCAATGATATGGATCACAGGATGATGTTTTTTTGTCAGTTGATCGATTTGCTCAGCCACCCAACGGTATTCCATGGCCAGACTTTCCAGCACGCAACGTACGATTTCCCCATGGGTTAATGGAACGGTTTGACCGGTTTCCTGGCAATAACTTTGAATAGCCTTAGGCATCTCATCTGGAGCCAAGAAGCGGGAATCATCCGGATTTACTAAGGACCCAAAGGGAGCAGCCTGGGCAGCAATACTGCTCAGATCATCGTAGCTATAGTTTTTTCCATGGGTACCCCAATTTCTGCGACACTCCTGAATCAACCATAACCCGACAATATTCTTCAAGAAACGGATCTTGTCACCAACGCCACCCTCATTGGTCATGGGGGCATTCATGCTCTCTCGGGTGATCATGGGTTGGTCGAGTTCTACACCTAATAAAGACCAGGTCCCAGAGCTAAGGTAAATGAAATCTTGTGTCGACGCCGGAACGGCGGGCACCGCCGCAACCGCGCTGGCCGTATCATGGCCAGCACTGGCTACCACAGATAATTGGGATAATCCTAATTCCTGAGCAATTGAGGCGCGCAATTCCCCTAATACTGTCCCAGAAGGTACGATCTCACCAAAAATCTCTCCTGGAATGTCCAGGTTCTCAAGAAGATTAAAAGCCCAATCTTTCTTAATGGGATCGTAACATTGCGTAGTTGTCGAGATAGTGAACTCATTGGCTTTTCGGCCTGTCATAAAAAAGTTTAGCAAGTCTGGCATGTTCAAAAATCGCTTGGCCAGTGAAAGCTGTGGCGATTTAGCCTGAGCCATTGCGAAAAGCTGATACAGGCTGTTGAGCTGCATAAACTGGATACCGGTACATTGATAGATTTCCCACTGAGGAATCCGAGAAAAAACTTCTTCCAGCATGCTATCTGTGCGGCCGTCACGATAATGATAGGGATTACCTAACAGTGAGTCATCCGCGGCCAAAAGACCGAAATCTACGCCCCAGGTATCAAGCCCGGCACTTTTCAAATCAATCCCCGGTTCTTGACCAGCAAATTGTAAGCCATTCTTGATCTCACTCCAAAGTCGCAAGACATCCCACTGCAAACTTTCTCCAAGGCGGACACCACCATTCGAAAAACGATGAAGTTCTTTCAGTTTAAGATTTTTGCCCTTCAACGAGCCGAGCATCACGCGGCCGCTTTCAGCACCCAGGTCAATTGCTGCAAATGAGGTCATAGCACAATTCCATTATTTCTAATTTGTAAAGCCGAAGCATCCTGAAAGGACGTTTCTAGAATTATAAGACCAATAGTTCCTGGTAGAGGTACCCCAAAACCTCTACCAGGAAAAACAAGGAGAGAATATATCACGCGTATAAAGCACCAAAGCTCGCGCAAGCCCGGAAATCTGCACTTTGGGGTTCATTAGCACCAAAGGCTGCCCAGGCATGCGGTTGGTACACTTGCTCTGCGGGCACATTGTGCATATAAACCGGAATTCGCAGCATCGAGGCTAATGTGATCAGATCGGCGCCGATATGACCGTAAGAAATCGAGCCATGATTGGCTCCCCAATTGGCCATAACAGTGTAGACATCGCGGAAGGGTCCTTGGCCGGTCAGGTTGGGCGCAAACCAGGTTGTCGGCCAGGTGGGATTGGTGCGCTCATCGAGGGTGAAGTGTACATCCTCGGGCAGTTCAACGGAATAGCCTTCGGCAATCTGCAGCGCCGGTCCCAAACCCTTGATCAGGTTTATCCGGCACATGGTCACCGGCATTCTGCCCTGGGTTTTATATTTGGTCGACCAACCGCCGCCACGGAAATATTCTGTAATTCCAGCGTGCCAACTGGTGGCTTCGAGACAGCTTTTCGCCTCCTCAGCCGTGATCTCCCAATAAGGCTTCATGGCCGGTTTGCCATCGATCTCTTGCTGGCCGGTGCCATCTAACGCTGCGGGGCCAGAATTGATCAGATGCAAAATTCCACCGGCCGCCTTACCTTCCAGGTCATAGCCGCTGACACGTTTGACCGCTTCTGGACTCCAGTAGGTGCGAACATCGGCAAAGATCTGGGCGGTGCCGGTCAGCAGCTGGCCAAACAGCATACAAATGCCGTTCAGAGCATCATTTTCGGTGGCTACAATATAGGGCTCTCGAATACCCGTCCAGTCGAAGGAAGTATTCAAGATCGCTTCCATGAAATCACCGTTGGGGTAGTGATCCGTCCATTGCCGTTGACCCTGGAAGCCGCCTGCAATGGCATTGCGCCCCATGGCCTCCTCACCATAGCCCAACTCGGTCAGGCGCGGATTGCCGACCATCAGATCTCGGGCGATCAGCGCCATCTTGACAGAGGTCGCCCAGTTGGCATCCTTTTGCTCACGGCTTTGCTCATCTTCGGGAGGATTGTAGTCTTTACCCTCGGGGCAGTTTTCCTTGACCCATTTTAGAGCCACTTCAAATTCTTCGGGATCGTATATTTCTTCATTGAAACGACGAGTAAATTCAGTCATGTCGACCGACTCAACACGCATTCCCAGGAATTCTTCGAATAGGTCCTGATCGACAATCGACCCGGCAATGCCCATGGATACGCCGCCCATCGAGAGGTAGGATTTACCTCGCATGGTGGCGACTGCCAAACCGGCGCGCCCAAAACGCAGCAGCTTCTCCTGGACATCCTCGGGGATGCTCGTATCATCGTTGTCTTGTACATCACGGCCATAGATGCTGAAAGCCGGAAGCCCTTTTTGACTGTGCCCCGCCATCACGGCCGCCAGGTAGACCGCTCCGGGTCGCTCGGTGCCGTTGAAGCCCCAGACAGCCTTCGGAGTCAGGGGGTCCATATCCATAGTTTCCGAGCCGTAACACCAGCAAGGCGTGACTGTTAAAGAAACGCCCACACCTTCTCGGGCAAATTTCTCCGCGGATTGAGCAGCCTCAGCCACGCCACCAATGGTGGTATCGGCAATCACGCATTCGACGGGAGTACCATTGGCATGACGTAGGTTTTCACTCAGGAAAGCGGCCACATTTTTGGCCATGTTCATGGTTTGGTCTTCAAGCGATTCGCGCACACCTTTACGGCGACCGTCAATGGTGGGTCGGATACCAATTTTGGGCATCTCTCCAACCAGGCGGTTGCGAGGTGGATTGGATTTCATTTGGTCTGTACTCATGTTTTCTCCTTGTCTCTGCTTATGGTACCCGTACCATATTGGATAAAAAATTTTCGATAAGGGCCAAACATGGCACTTATCGATTGATTTTGTTAGCGATATTCGTCAATGGCTGCAAACATTGCCATGATATTTTCAGGCGGCACATCTGGCATGATGTTATGGACTGTGTTGAAAATAAAACCACCGCCTGGGGCTAAGATTTCGATGTTTTTCCGCACATGGTCTTTGACTACCTCGGGCGTGGCTCTGTTTAAAATTGAGCGGGTATCTACCCCACCGCCCCAAAAGACAACCTCATTGCCAAATTCAGACTTCAGACGTTCTGGCTCCATATCCCGTGAATTGATCTGTACCGGGTTGAGAATTTTAAATCCCGCCTCGATCAGATCGGGGATCAACTTATAAATCGAGCCACATGAATGCAAGAATGTGTGCATACTGCTGTGCTGTTTGACATAATCACACAAGATCGTGTGGCGTGGCTTGAAGAGTTTCTGATAAATTTCGGGCTTCATAAACGGCCCGGTGTCCATACCCAGATCATCGCCAAAGCGGATGATATCAACGACATCGCCCACGGCATTGCAAACATTTTCCAGTGTTCTCAGGTGGCGCTCCATCAGGGCATCCAAGAGGCGTTCGACATTGGCTTGGTCAAGAAGCAAATCCATCAAGAAGTTATCCAGCCGGCGCAAGAAGGTGCCCCACTCGAAGAGGTTGCACCCCGCCACGACCATGATAGCCCTATCGCTGGTCTCCCTTAATTGGATCGCCTTCGAGCGCAGTTGGTCCCAAAAATCCGCCTCCCCGGCGTGGTCCCAGGGGCTATGCGCAAGTCCCGCCCAATGGATTTGTCCCATAGCCTGATCCATATTCTTGCCATATTTCTCGGGGTATCCATCCAAAAATGGGAAAACGGTCTGGTCGTAGAATGTCGCCCCAACCGGCATCTTGGCGATCACTTCCTGATTCAGATAAGCCAGATAGGAGCCGTCTTCTTGCAGTTCCGGACGGAACCAATTGGGCTGTTGGGCAGTTTTGCCGTTGGCCAAAGTATAGTCATACCAGTCTTCGTCACGCGTGTTGAACATGCGCGCCACGTCGACAGAATCAATCCCAAAGCGATCCAGAAATTCAGCCGAGGGTTGAGTGACCTGCTGCACGACATCATAGACCCAATTGCGGCGATCTTTGAAATCGAGATGTCGGATCAACTGATCATAGGCGATGGCCGAAATCCCCGAACTGGGCGTGGCGCCGATATCGACGGGCAGCTTATCGGGTTCTTGGTGATTTATGGCGGCTAATACTCGTTGGCGAGGAGTCATTTTTCAGTTCTCAATTACTTTATCAACCAATTTTTGATCCTCCCTCACCCCACCTTCGCTTCGCTACGGTTTCCCGCCGTCGGCGTCCCAGAGTGAGAGGGGCTAGGGGTGAGGGCAATAAACTTAATTATCCTTTCGTGGCGCCCGAGGTCAGGCCCTCCAACAACTGGCGCTGGATGACTCCCACGAAGATTATCGCCGGGATCAGCATCAAGACCGACATGGCCGTCATACCGCGCCAGTCGGAAACAAATTGACCGGTGAACTCAAACAGCGCCGGTGGGAACGTCCGCGAAGACGGCGTGCGGGTAATAATGCTCGACAAGGCAAACTCGTTCCAGGAGGTCAAGAAGGCAAAGATACCCGCCGCGGCGGCGCCAGGCAATGCCAAAGGCAGGTCTATGCGGACGAAAGCGCTCCAAGCCGAACAGCCATCAATGCGCGCCGCCTCATCCAGTTCCTTGGGAATAGCCCGGAAGAAGCCGTCCATCAGCCAGGCCGTGAAGGGGATATTTAGAGCCACATAGGTGATGATCATGCCAAAGATCGTGTCGGAAATCTTTACCCGGGCGTACATGATGAAAAGCGGCAAACTCAAGGCAATACCGGGGACAGCTCGGGCCAACATCATCCCCAAGAAAATGCCGTTCTTACCTTTGAAATTGAATCGAGAAAAGACATATCCGGCCAAGGTTCCAAAAATCAGCGCAAATATGGTGCTGACCAACGCGATGACGATTGAATTCGTGGCGTAATCGGCGATAGGGATCGAACCGCCCATGCCAAACGCACCATCCGGGGTGGGCATGCCAAACAAGATTTTGTACGAATCCAGGGTAAAGCCTTTGGGAATCCACACAGGCGGATGAGCGTTGATTTCGTTACGAATGCGAATGGAAGTCAGGATAATCCAAAGCGCAGGAACGAAAAAGATGAACAGGATCACCCACAATAGTATGTCGTTGAAGGTATCTCGCCAGCGATTGCGCTGGTTACGTCGTTTGTGTGTGGCAAGTGCACTCATTCGTCACTACCTCCTGCCCAACGGCTTTTGAGGACATTGCTAAAGAACATATATGTAAAAGTAAAACTGAGGATCACGGTGACAAAGGACATCGCAGACCCAAGACCAAATTGTTTGCTGCTGAACGCCAGGCGGTTTACATAAGTCCAGATCAATTCCGTACGGTTGCCTGGCCCCCCTCCCGTCATGATGCTGACGACATCGTAGGCCCTGGCGATATCCAGGGAACGGATGGCCATGGCTGTATAAACAAAGGGCATCAACATCGGCAGCGTCAGGTGGCGGAATTTCTGCCAACCCGAGGCTCCATCAACTTCGGCCGCTTCAAAGGGTTCTACCGGCAAGGAAAGAATACCCGCTTCGAGGATGATCACCATAAAGGGCGTACTCATCCAGATCTCAGCGATCAAAATGGAAATAAATCCTAGAGGTTTATCGATCAACCAGGGGATAAAATTCGGCTCCCCGGTGAGAGTATAGAGTATGTTGTTAACCAAACCCACCTGAGCATTGAAGAACCACTTGAACTGAAAACCCACCAGAATGGGTGCGAACATCATCGGTGTCATCATCAATGTGCGCGCCAGGCCTTGCCCCCGAATGACCTTCGCCATCAGTTGTGCGATGCCAAGCCCCAAGAGAAACTCAAGGTTTACCGCCAGACTGATAAAGAGAATGGTGCGTCCAAAGGACTTCCAGAAGAGCGGATCATCCGTGAACAGGGTGATGTAGTTCTTGAAACCGATAAAGTCGACATTCCCCGGTGAGGTCAGGTTGAAGTTGGTGAAACTGACATACAATGAATAGATCATCGGGAAACCAACGATCAACAGGATAATGAGAATACTTGGAAATAATAGCGCCAGGGGCAAATGCCGTTCGGTGAGTTGAATACCGCGCCTTCGCCGGGGAATTTTTTCTGCGTGAGTTTGTGCGGTCATAGTTACTCTCGGGAATTACTCGTGGATAAACGGATATTTTTGAGGGTGGTAGGGGAAGGAGGATACACTTCCCCTACCAAAAACCAAACGAATTTTAGTAACCAGCTTCTTTCATCATGGCTTCGACCTTCTCGGCGGCTTCGTCCAGACCGGCCTGGGCTTCAACGTCACCCAGGATGATCTGCTGCACGATCGGGTAAAGGATATTGGAAAGAGGCAGCCACTCGGCGATCAGCGGCGGTGAGCGGAAGTCTTCCTGCGCTTGCAGCAAGGCCAGCTCGAGGCGTTTCTTGGCCAGCGGATCTTCAGATGTTTCCGCTTCGGCAATGATGCGGTCCCAAACACTCTGGCGTGAAACCAGAATACCCAGAGCAGCTTCCAGGTCATTTCCTTCAACGCTGGTCAGGTGCTTGATCAGGGAAGCGGCCATCTCTTTTTCTTGGGAGGCCTTGGTGATAGAGAAAGCGTGATGCCCGGCCCAACCACTGTGGATGCCGCCGTCGCCCTTGGGCTGGCGAGCAATGTCGAATTTCCCGGCAACCTGGCTGGCGCTGGGATCCTGGAAGTAGCCGTACCAACCATACCATTCGGTGTACATACCGATCAGACCGCTGACCCACTGCTGAGCCACATCTTCCCAAAGGAAGTTGGTCATATCGGGGGGCATGGCGCCAGCATCGTAAAGCTCGGCGAACATGGATGCAGCCTTGACACCGGCGGCGCTATTGAAGGCCGGCATAAAGCTATCATCCAACAACTCACCACCTTCAGCAATGAGCACCTCGTAGAAGCGCCCAGAAAGGGCTTCTTCTTTGCCCGCGAATTGGGTCCCGAAGACACCGGGGTTATTCTCGGTGGTTGCCAGCGCCTGGGCTTTGAACTCATCCCAAGTTTCTGGCGCAGCATCGATATCCAGATCGGTGCGGAAGTGGTTGCAGGAGATATCGAAGTGGCGCGGGATGGCCCACAATTTACCATCTTTCACGGCAGCATTGAGAATGCCAGGGATGAAGTCGCCCAATTCTTCCTCGCTGAAGTAGTCATCCAGCGGCTCGAGGCCATCGGCTTTGACATACTGGGAGAAGAAGCTGCTGTGATCCCAGCAGACATCATAGTCTACGGTGCCAGCTGCAAAATCCTGCACCAGGCGCTTGTCGGTCTCGAAACCATTGCCCTTGAAAACGAACTCAACGGTAGCGCCGGTTTCTTCTTCCCAGGCGGGAATTAGCTTATACAGCTCATCGTAGTTGGCACCACTGATGGCGTGCATGCGCAAGGTCTTGCCATCAAAGGGTTTGCCAATGACAGCTGGAACACTAATCTTGGGTGCAGCGGCTGCAACAGAGGCAGCAGAACCACCGGCCAAACCAACAACTTTCAGAAAGTCACGACGGGATAGATTTTTGTTTTCAGACATTTTTTTCTCCTCGAATATCTTTCTCTACTTGAATAATCAACAGTACACTTCGTTTACAATATTGTTTAGAGGCACCTCCTTCGTAAAATCCGTTGTTTAGAAAATTCCTTTTACAGTCAAATCATCTGGGACTGGACGCTTCGGTGTAATCATCGCGGAAAGGTTTTCAACCCAGGCAGCCACAATGGCCTGCCACATTTGCTCTCCAGCTTCAATGCTTGCTTTGCGAGCCTTGCTACCGTCCGTGCGACAATACCAGGGCGCGTCCATCTCCAAACGATCCATGTCGACCAACTCCGGTCGGGCTGCATATAGTAGTGAAGTCTCATAGAATCCGGCGTGATCGGCCATGACCACCCCCGCCTGCGCGGCGGCGGGCAAAACTGAGGGCCAGACCTGAATACGCTCAAAGATATGATCATTCTTCTCTAATTGGGCTTTACCCCACCAGGCATGACCCCGTTCGGCGTGGGCACGCTCAAAGGTCGTTTCTGCGGCCGCCTGTCGGATGGCCAAAGATTCAGGCCCATCCATTTGCTGGTGGTGCACGCCGATGACAATCCACTTGAATCCCATTTCCCAGAAGCTGCCCAGCACATCCTTGACGTGGCGGCCAAAGCGATCTGTGGAGACATCCATGGTGCCCTGGTCGGGACCGGAAACGGCATATCCCGTCGGTCCATACCAGAACGGCGGCGCCACAATGCAATCAACTTTTTCCGCCACACGGGTCAACAGCTCTTCCACCAATATGGTATCCAACCCCAGGGCCATATGCGGTCCATGATACTCAATACACCCGGTGGGCACCAGGAGCGGCCAGCCTTCATCGATGGCCTGTTGGAATTGGTGGGGTAACAAGTGTTGTAAACGCATTTCAGTTCAACTCGGGGATATCGTATTCACCCAAATTCAGCGGATACTGGCCGAATTCACGCACCAGGTTGACGACATATTCGTAATTTTCGGCCGATACGTTGCTGGGCACCGAATGATCGGACTGGAAGATCATCCCGCCACCTTTGGCCGCATTGAGCTTGCGCAGCACGGAGGCCTTCAATTCCTCCTTGGTACCACCAGACCATTCCATGACGTCCATATTACCGCAGAAACCGATCTTATGGCCATACTTCTTGCGCAATTCAACCACGTCCATGCCTGCTTTGGCTTCAAGAGGGTTATATGCATCCACACCAATCTCAATGAAATCTTCGAAGATGCGATTCACATTTCCGCAGCCATGATAGATCACCGGCAGTCCAGCATCATGACAAACTTCGACCATTGCTGCTAAACCCGGCTTATACCACTTGCGCCAATATTCAGGCCGGAAAAAGAGGTCTTTGCGATATGCCACATCGCCCCAAATGACGACGCCATCCATTAATCCATCGGCAGCTTTGATCATGCCTTTGAGCATTTCCAGGGCCCATTCGTTGGTGCGCTTGATAAAGTTGCCAAAGCGCTCAGGGTAGAGACCAGCCCACAGGAGCAGGTTCTCCGGCCCGACAATGCGAGTCATGTATTCATTGGCTTCACACTGGCTGCCGTAGACCGGTATATCCGGGTACAGGCTCTTAATGGTATCGGTCCAGGGTGGGGAATTGCGGGCATAACCATCGCCAACACCGGCAATCTGGTTATCACCGCCTTCGTAGAAACGTTTGGGCGCGATGGGATCGTCGAATTCGAAGGCTTCGGCCTTTTCGATGGTGTCGGTTTCGAAGGCGATGAACTCCGGCATCGGGTCGTCAAATTTCTTGCGTATGATGGCCTCGAATCCGGTGCGCACGGTGACCTCATCGTCGGTCTCACTAATGACTTCGAAGTCTTTGATATGCGGATCCATGTTGTGGATTGTTACGATCCAATCCAAATCATAGTGTTTGTAGATATCCGTATTCGCCGGCAGGCCTTTTTCTTCTTTCCAGCGTTCTACAAAGCTACCCCAGAAAAAATCGCTGATGGGTACGCGGTCTGGCTCTTCGTGACGGAGAGCTTTGTTCATCCGCTCCAATTTCTTTAGACAGTTCTCAGTTCTTTCCATGAAAAACTCCTATCTAGTCAGTATGGAACACTTCATCCATATTGGCCCACCACTCACCTTCGGCGCGCGTTTCCAGCGGTGATTGCATGGGCATCATAATGTCCCACCATTCCTGGGTCTTGGGGTCGGCAGCCATCTTGGCCATATCGCCATCGAAATCATTACCGACATATTCGAAGTACGCAAACAGCAGACCGTCTTTATGAAAGATGGAATAGTTGGTGATATTGCATTCGCGGATCATGCTCAAAATCTCAGGCCAGACATCGGCATGGTATTCAACATACTCATCGAAAGTCTCGGCTTTAACGCCAATTACCTGTCCAAATCGTTTCATGGTTGCTCTCCTTTTTTCAATCTGTCATTGCGAACGAGCGGAGCGAGTGTGGCAATCTCCTGCGAAGCAGGGCTCGCAATGACTTAAATATCAATAACTACCAAAATCGTGAATGGCCTGATAATGGGCGGCCACGTTTTCGACGGGCGTTTCTGGTAATAGATAATCATGGCTGGGCGAGCAGATAAAGCCGCCGCCCGGCTTGTAGATATCGATGACGCGGTGAGTCTCCTCTCGGGCCTTTTCAGGATTACCCTCGATAAGCAGTTGGGTGTCCACGCCGCCCATCAAGACAATCTCCTTCCCGAACTGAGCTTTCAGATCATTGGGGTCCATGCCCTTGCAAGTGGGCTGCAAGGCCTGGATGCCATCAAGCCCAACTTCAATCATGGCTGGAATTAGCGGCACAAATCCGCCGCAGCAGTGCATCAAAACTTTCAGACCATAATCGTGGCCCAGATCGGCCAAGCGTTTCAAATGAGGCACGAAGAAGCGCCGGAAGATCTTCTCGCTGATCAATGGCCCGGTTTGGCTCCCAAAGTCGTTGCCGATAAAAAATATATCGATCACATCCGCCGCGGCATCGAAGACTCGCTGGCTGACGCCAAAGTAATAATCGACGATATGCCCCAGGATGGCATCGATCAATTCGGGGTTGTCATAGAACAAATAGCTCATGTTCTTGAACGTGAGCAAATCCAGGGCATCGTGCCAGAACGGCGACCAATCGCCGCCCAAAATGGCGTACTCACCATTATAGGCTTCCACCTCGGCCCGGATATGGGAAACGTCCATCCAGGCAGGATCAGGCCATGAGTAATCATGAATCTCTTCAACGGTGGTCGCATTAAGCAGAGGCCGGTTCAGGGGCATGCCATAGCCATAACCGTGCCTCTCCACCCCAAAGGGAGTCCGATAGGTCGAACCTTCATACTGCAAATTGCTGGTTGGGGCATGTTCATCGGGTCCGTTATAAGCAGCAAAAACGCGCCGGAAATCATCCCCTATCCAGCGCGACAAACTCTCATCATCTTCCAGCCCCAAATGGTCAACCATCAACTGGCGAAATTCGGGTGAGGCCCCCATCCAGGCGGGCACATGATCGGGCTCTTCGAAATTGAATGTCGTCAGGACACGCTCTCTGGAAGTCATACTCATGACAAAACTCCTAAACGGATACTGATCTTGTTATCTTGAACTTAGTAGACACACTCTTTGGCCGCATCGCCATAGATCTTTAGCTTTTCAGGTGGGGTTTCAAAGAAGTGATCCGAAGCCGACATGATGTAACCACCATCGGGGCCAACCTTTTCAAACAGGTTGAAGACCATGTCGCGAATCTTGTTTTCGGAACCGTCCGTGAGAACATTGTATTGATCTACGCCACCAATCGTGGCGATTCTATTACCGACTTTGGCTTTGAATTCCCAGGGTTCCTGATTGCTGCCCATGCTTACAGGGGCTAAGGTTTCAGAGGCATCACAGCCATTGGCAACGATCATGTCTTCGATCTTCAGAGTGCCGCCGCAAGTGTGGTACGTAACCAGTTCGAAGCCGACACTGTGTAATGCGTCATGCATCTTCTTGTCGTAAGGCAGGCAGAATTCTTCATGCAGTTTTGGGGAAATGACGGTTGATGAAGACGCACCACCACCGGTCTCGATGACATCGAATTTGGCGCCTTTCATGCCTTCGATGAATTGAAGTTTCTTATCGAGCAGGATGCCGAGCAACTCATGGACCCATTCTGGCTTGTCGAACGTGGCCATGATCAAGTCGGTGATATCCATCAGGCAAGCCGCATGCTGCCAGCAACCCGCTTGATCGCCCCAAACGAAGCCACGGATGATTCCGCCATCGCCGACCTCATCATAGATCTTCTCAACGGGTTTGGGATCAAGTTTTGGAACGGGCATGTATTTCTTGATCAGCTCGATATCTTCATCTTTTTTGATCAAATATTCTGTAATCCAGGTTGTTTTACGATCTCCGGCTGTTTTGTAGGTAAGCACGCCTTCTGGGGTAGTAATACCATGATAGTTGACTCGGTGATCAGGATCATCGTCAATCACTTCAACGTCATCTTGCCATTCGGGGGTGGAAAATTTGGTGTAGTCGGCATCGACAAGCCAGAACTGGCCCATATCCGCAAAATACTGGATAGAAGCGTCAATACCAACCATCTTCGATGCTTCGAGCGCATCAACCCCACCCATATATTTATCGAGGTGGTAGCCCTGCCACTGGTGAACCGTAACAGGCAGTCGGTCTGGTTTGCCTCCGTGCAAAGCGGTAAGCAATCTTTCTTTTGATTCCATGGCTAATTACGTTTGTTCTCTTGCATAATACCTTACGATGCTTGACCCAAGGAGCCATAGCGACCGTACTTGTGCACCGCCTTAACCATGGCCTCGAAGTTTTCAGGGTTGACGCCGTCCATGATGCTGGTGGATGACCCCAAGACATAGCCACCGCCTGGGGCTACTGTCTCACAATACTCACGCACTTTCTCTTCGACCTCTTCCTTGGTGCCATAGGCCAGCAGCGGTGTGTGCACGTTGCCGATCAGGGCCATCTTGCCAGCCCATTTCTGCTTGACCTCGGCCAGTTCGTTAGATTCGGGCTCGACAGGGTGATTGACATTGAAGCCGACATCGTGGAGGATCGGCAGGATGTTATCGAGTTTGCCATCGGTATGCATCAGACACAGCTTACCCGCATCCTTGGCCGGGGCAATCAACTGCTTCATGCGTTGCGGGAAGATCTCCAGGAACATATCCTCTTTGATCATCAGGCCGGAGTTGTAGCCGATATCATCGTTGACCATCACAAAAGCGATATCATCGCCGAAGTTTTTGATAACGGCTTCCATGACCTTGGATTGATGCTCTACTAAAATATCCATGATCTTCTCGAGGAAGGGGCGATCGTCATAGAACATGAAGAATGAATCGTAGACACCCACGGCCAGCATGGCACTATCGAAGAAAGACGTCAGATTGGTGATGATGCCTACGCCCGTGCCTTGGGAGGCCTCGAGGTAGAGTTCCAGATGTTTTAGCTGTTCATCGACGTTTGGGGGTGGTTCCAGGTTCTCGAGGTCTGCACTGCTCTTGATGGAACCATCCACATAATGGCGGGTGCCATCATCGGCCAGCTTAAAGACATTGTTCGGTCGCCAATTGAAATTGCACAAAACCGCATCCTGGCCCAGGCGTTGGGCGAATTCGACATCGTCCTCCGGGGTGATCGACTGGCCGCCTTCGGCGGCATCACCGATCTTATAGGGCAGCTTGCGCTCCAAGATATGTTCGTACACACCCTGGCTGGTGACCCACAGTTCGATGTGGGGCAAGCGGTCTGGCTCCTGGTGGTTGAGCGCCTTCAGCAGGCGCTCGATATTCGATTTGTCGTAATCGGAAGTTTGGATTTCCACAGGCCAACTCCTTTCAGGGGCTGGTCGATCAGGCTAAAAGGGTCTTGGCAAGGCGGGCGGCCTGGCTGGCATCGGGGGCGAAGCCGTCGGCACCAATCTGGTCAGCGAAATCCTGGGTCACCGGGGCGCCACCGATCATGACTTTAACCTTGTCGCGCAATCCGGTTTCTTGCAGTGCCTGAATGGTTTTTTCCATCGAGGGCAGCGTGGTGGTCAGAAGTGCCGACATACCAATTAAATCGGGAGCATTCTCGCGCACAGCTTCTACAAAAGCTTCAGGCGACACATCGGTGCCCAGATCGATGACCTTGAAGCCGGCTCCACCCATCATCATGCCGACCAGGTTCTTGCCGATATCATGCAAGTCGCCTGCAACCGTGCCAATCACAGCGGTGCCAGCAGCGCCGATCTCATCCTCAGCCAGATGCGGTTTGAGCACATCCATTGCCGACTGCATAGCGCGAGCAGCGATCAGCATTTCGGGGACGAAATATTCGCCGTCTTCGAAAAGTTGGCCGACCTTGTCCATGGCAGCAATACAGCCCTGGTAGAGGACATCACTGGGAGAAACACCAGCGGCCAAAGCAGCCTCAACCTGACTGGCAGCTTCGGGGGCATTGCCTTCCATCACGGCTCCGTAAATTGCTTCAATACTCATTGTTATCTCCTTAATTTAATAATGAACGATTTGAATATTTAGTTTGCGAGTCTTTCGCCACTTGAGGCGCGGATAATTATTTCTGTGGGCAAAACCAGATGTTGAGCCCCATTATCTTTCTCACCTTTGATGCGCTCGAGAAGGATTTGAGTTGCTTGCTGGCCCATCTCGCGGGCGGGTTGTATGGCAGCCGTCATAAAAGGGTTGGCCACCAAATTGAGGGGGATATCGTCAAAGGTCACCACAGCAATATCTTCGGGAACACGAATACCTTTGGTATTAAACAATTGCATGGCGCCCAGGGCCAGGAAGTTATTGGCAGAAAAAATTGCCGTCGGGCGAGGCGTTCGGGCAATTGCCTCGATAGCAAGTCGATAGCCCGATTCTTGGGTGAATTCTCCCCAATAGACTTGCTTTGCGCTTTCCGGATAGCCGGCATCTTTTAGTGCTCTCTGGTACCCCTGAACACGATCTGCAGCTGTAGAAACGCTTTCAGGACCTGCCAGCATGGCAATGTGCACATGCCCCAGGGAGAGTAAATGTTGGGTGAGTTTATAGGCACCACCTTCCGAATCGGCACGCACAATATCCACTTTCACCCCAGGCACCTGGCGATCCATTACCACTACTGGAATGCCCTGTTTTTGGATTAAATCAATTGATTCAGCCTCACTACAAGCCGGAACCAGGAGAATGCCATCGATGCGACGGCGCATTAGCATCTGGACATATTGGTCTTGTTTGGCTTCTGATTCGTCTGTGTTACATAAAATTGTAGAGTAGCCATTGGCCTGAGCAACATCTTCCACCCCGCGGGTGACCGTCGTCCAGAAGGGATTGGTGATATCCGTAATCACCACTGCCAGGGTCATGGTCTGCTGGAAGCGCAAACTGGGGCCCAGCATATTGGGCACATAGCCCAATTCATCAATCGCTGCCTGCACTTTCTGGCGCGTGCCTTCACTTACATATCCCGAATCATTGATGACCCGAGATACGGTAATTGGGGCAACACCAGCTTTTTGGGCGACTTCACGAATTGTAGGCATGTTTGGTTGTTGAA
>CAZVPR010000008.1:0-94986 GCA_964629085.1 uncultured Anaerolineales bacterium | reverse complement strand
TTTTCACCCTGACCTAAGATCAGGGCTAGTTCATTTGTCTATATACGAGTAAATAATAAGCCGTTCTTATTTGCGATCCTAGCGTTACAATTCTGTAAGGAGAGCAATTGCAATGTTACTCGGGTAATGTTACTCTATAATAAAGTAACTACATACCGATAAAGGCAAACCCGGTGAAAACCGGCGACGCAAAGCTTTGGGTCTAAGTCCAGATATTTTTGGTTATGATTGCCAGGCCGCCGAAGATGATACTATTTGTATTTTGTTTCTGACTTGATGGGTCTGGCTAAGTTTGCCAGACCTTTTGCGTCTCAATACTGGAAAATGGAGACGGAGATATGAAAAAAATACTTGTTGTTGAGGATAATGTAGACTCACGGCGGATGTTAGTCCGTTTGTTGATGTCAATGGATTACGAGGTTTTCGAAGCCGATGATGGCATTTCTGCATGGGAATTGTTCCAGCATGACCCGACTCCGCTTGTGATCACCGATTGGAGGATGGATGCAATGGATGGGTTGGAACTAACCTTGTTGATCAGGGAGTCAGATTTTTCTGAATCTACCTTTGTAATTATGGTAACCGCCTTCGCGGATTCGATCGATGCAGCCAACGGCCGTGCCGCCGGAGTCGATGATTATTTGACCAAACCACTGGATTTAGATGTTTTGCAGCAGAAAGTCGAAGAAGGTTTCCAAAAGTTGATTGTGACTTGATTTCCATCACATCATTAGTACTCCAACGAACTTCCGCCAATGAATTCGCGCAACACAGAATCGGTTGGCACCGGCGCATTATCTTCCACAGGGGTAATTTCTGATAGCACACCATGAACCCGCTCGGCGCGAGTGAAGGCGTCCACTCGCAGTGGGTCATCTTGAAACTCCTCCGCCCATTGGGCAAAATCATCCCGCAGCAAGTGACTGTATAACGCCATTTCATAAGGCATGGCTGTATTTATTAAATAATCGGCAGTGCTGATATAAGGAATAATATTGCGCATTTCGCTGGCACGCACATAGTGCCAGTGCGTCAGCGTTTTTCTAGGATCATAGGCGCGGTGAGCAGCATCTCGTAACATGCGTCGAATCAGGCGAATATCCGTCCAACGGATGAAGCGACCGGCGCGATCTTTCATTTGCAGGAATGGTTCCAGGTACAAGAAGTACTTGACCTCGCGAGGGAGGGCCTGTGTCATTTCTGGATACAGCCCATGTAAGCTATCGATCAGGATAATTTCATCCTCAGCGATTTTCATGGGCGATAAATCATTTGTCCTTTTGCCTTCCTTGAAATCATAATACGGGATGAGTACCTCTTGACCCGCGATCAATTTTTCCATGTGTTCGTTGATCAACTGCAAGTCTAGAGCTTGTGGAGTTTCGAAATCGTAATCGCCAAACTCATCTTTGGGGTGCATCTCCAGATCGAAGAAATAATTATCGACGTTTAGCGTGACCAGCTTGAGACCATGTTTTTCCAGGCCCTGAGATAATTTTATCGTCGTGGTCGTCTTCCCAGATGAAGATGGCCCAGTGATCACAACGACCTTCAACTCTTGGCTTCGGTCAACGATCTCTTCGATGACGTTTTGAACATCCACCATATAGGCCCCTTCTGATTCGTTGACAATTGTTGGGAATTCGCCATTAGCAATGCGCCGATTTAAACTTTCGATAGTGTTCAATTCGTGCTTTGAGGCCCAATCCAACACATACCAGATTTTTGCCCAAGGGATGTTTCCCGAAGGGTGCGCTCGTCGGTCGGCATCCTCGGAGCGGCGGCGGGTCCGTTCATTACGATAGAGGATGTACGACTTGGCGACCTTGGCATGCCCATTCTCAATCAGCACCTTTTCGACAATATCCTGAATTTCTTCAATGTGTGGTGTACAACTTGGGGGACAATTGCTTTCTAGGATCTCAACAACTTGTTTGCTAAGGCCCTCGGCAATCGAACGGTCGCGGCCACCCACGGAAACGGCTGCTCGGTAGATAGCATTGGTAATGCGATCGGGAGTGAATGGCACTTTTGCACCGCTGCGCTTGATGACATTTTCGATCTTATCCATAGGTGCTCCTTCCGAAATTTTAGGGAATACCATTCTACCTTAAAAAAAATGCGGCTCCGAACACGGAACCGCTTTTTAGGAAAAGTCAACCTTGAGATTGCCAAAAGACCGGGAGCTGATAAATCGGTAAATGATTTAACCTGGTTTATCTTTGGCAAATCTTCCCATCAAGTCTTGCCAGCCGCGTTTGATCTCTACTTTTCGCGCACGCCAGGTACCGACGATGCCATAAGGCAGGAATAAGACCAGCAGGATGTAAACTAATCCGATGATCACTTGGGATGCGCCGCCAAACCATTTCTCCAACCAGAAGGAAAGCAACCGGAAGGTGGCCGCACCAATTATGGCGCCGTCCAGGGTGCCGATACCGCCCATTAGGATCATCAGCAGGGCGGCAATGGTATAGTGAGAGCTGGCAATGCCAGGCCGAATGATGGGACTGAACAATGCGTGCATTACCCCGGCTAGCGTGGCCGTGATTCCGGAGATGATCAAGGCCGCCAGTTTGAAATAGAAGGTGTTATAACCGAGCATGGTGGCGCGATCTTCGTTTTCGCGAATGGCGACGCAGACATGGCCGGTCGGCGAATCGACAAAGCGTTTGTAGATAAAGTAGGCCACAAATATGGCCGCGAGTCCCACAAAATAGAAGCGCAGCCTTTGGTCGATGGGGTTCAGAAATTCAGGGGGTGTGACGCCTTGAAGTCCGATCTCGGCCCCAGCATAATCGACCAATTCACGCGATTGAATAACGATAAAGAATACCTGGGCGATACCCAAGGTCACCAAGGCAAATGTAATGCCTTTAACTCTTGGCAGGACCACGCTAAAGATCAGGGCCATCACCACACCGGCAACCACCGCCAAACCCAGGATGGGCACTAGGCCCCAATCGAAACTTTTCAACATGATGCCCGTCAAATAGGCACCCACCCCAAAAAACATCGCTTGACCAAAGGAGAGTAATCCGGTAATCCCAAAGAGTAGGTCATAGCTCAAGGCGAAAATTGCCAGGATGAAGATTTCAATCGCTAATCCCTGATAGAACTTGGATTGCCCGGGATCATTGGCCAGCAAACTGGTGAAAGATTGCCCATCGATAAGGGCTAAGGCAAACGGAAAGATGGCCAGAAGCAAAATGGAAATCAGCACACCCCGGTTGCTTTGGATGAAGGATTTTGATTTTGTGGCAGCAGTAGATTTTTCCATGGTTTACTCCTTCCTCCCAAACAAGCCTTGGGGCATGACCAGTAAGATGATCACCATCAGTAGCACAGTCAATGCCGGCACCAGCGGTGGCGTTGGCTTGAACGGTTCAGCCATGAAGGGAATGTTGATGCCAATTTGACCATACTTGATAACGAACTGCTGCAAGAGGCCAACGATCAGCGCGCCGGCCGCTGCTCCGGGATAACTTGTCAGGCCGCCAATGGCAAGGGCTACCAACATATTTATCAGCAGACTGTCTCCGAGTGTGGTTGTAAGCCCCGTGGAGGGTGCGCCGATGACGCCACCCAGGGCTGCCAGACCCACACCCAGGGCGAACACGGTCGTGAAGACGCGCTGTACGTTGATGCCCAGGGCTTCTACCATTTCGCTGTCCTGTACTCCGGCTCGGACGATCATGCCCAGGCGGGTGCGTTGGAGCAGAATCCAGACCGTAATCAACACCACGATGCCCAAAATGGGGATGAAAATCTCATTGTAGGTGCGCACGCGGCCGCCCAGCACGCGGATTGTGGAGCAGTGATATTGCAGTAGATCTCCCAGACTTTCGGCTGGACAGCCCTCTCCAGTGCCGTTGAAAATAGAAGGTCTGTGCATGGTGAATTCTGGCGCGCCCCAAATAGAACGGACCAACTCGATAATGATGGCCTGAACGCCTAACGTGAGCATGAGCACGTAGATGTGGGCTTCGTATAGCGGCCTGATCATGGTTGTTTCGATCAACACACCCAGTGAGGCGCCAGTGATCACCGCCGTAAGGATTGCCAGCAAGAATAGCCAGGTTGAATCTAAACCCAACAACCACATGGAAATTGGTGTATTGAAGGCGAAAATCAGTAAACCCAAAAAAATGAGTACCAAAGCAATGGTAAGTGATTGCCAGGGGAATTTCTCTTCTTCGGAGGATGTGGCAGTGGTAGGACGACGGCTGACGATGAAACCCGTGACAGAGATGCCCGCTAATACGCCTCCCAAAATAATGCCGCCCAATCCTAACAGTGGGGAAATTCCAGTGAACAACTCGGGTTCCGGTGGGACCAATTGTCCCTGGCTGGCTGCAAAGGCAAAATTGACCGGACTGAGTTCGTAAGAACCGACATCCCAACTGGTGATGGGGTATTTTGTGAGGGTCAAGACCAGCACCACGAATGTCAGAATCAAGCCGAACCATGGCCAGAGGCGTTTCAGCGCGGGGGAAATTGTTAATTTACCCAGCCATCGATCCCAAATGGGAACTAGCATAAACCCACCTACGAGCAGCAGAATAGGCGTAAGGGCGTCCACGGCCGTATCGGGTCGCACAGCGACTGTCCAGCCGACGTAGGCGCCAATCATGAACAGAGCTCCATGAGCCATATTGAGCACGTTCATCAGCCCAAAAATGATCGAAAAGCCAGATGCCACCAGGAAAATGATCGAACCGGTGGAAAAACTTCGCAATATGGTGATGACGACATTTTTGTAGCGCTCGCCGCCTTCTGCATCCGTGTCGGTTAGACCGCGCACACCCAATATGAACAAGACCAGAAGGACAATCAACGTAATCCAAAAATTGCGGTTGCTGCGGAAGGATTTGATGAGTTCATTCATAGGGTATCCTTCTCCTTTGCCTCAGGCCGCTTCCAGGTAGCGGCGTATAGTTTCGGGGTCATCGACCAGATCAGACATCAATCCCGATTTTACGGATTGCCCTTCCTCGATGATGACATAGAATTCAGCCAGTTGGCTGGCGACAGTGAAGTTCTGCTCGACGAGTAAAACTGTAGATTCGGCCGAAAGTTGCCGAATAGCGGCCATCATTTGCTCAATGATCACCGGGGCCAGCCCCTCGCTGGGTTCGTCGATCAGCAGCAATTTGTTGTCCGGCACCAGGGCTCGGGCCACGGCCAGCATTTGCTGCTGTCCCCCGGATAGGTTGGTGCCCGGCAGCTTGATGAGCCGTTTCAGATCGGGGAAAAGGGAAAAGATAAAATCTTCTTTGCTCTCTAGCTCTCCCTTCTTGCGTTCGGCGATGCGTAGATTTTCGAGTACACTCAAATCCCGAAAAATTGCGCGGTGTTCTGGGACGAAGCCGATGCCCATGTTGGCGATCTCGAAGCTGCGACGACCCTGAATCTTTTCGCCATCAAATATCACTTGGCCCTGGCTGGGTGGCGTCAATCCAAGGATTGATTTCAGCGTAGTAGTTTTACCGGCACCATTCCGCCCCAACAGGGCGATGATTTTTCCCTTGGGCACTTCGACTGTCACGCCCTCCAGGATATGGAACTGGCCGATAAACGTGTGGATGTCGTTAACTTTTAGGAGGTGATTGTTATCCATTTTGGCTCCGTTTGGCAGTGGGAGGCGGGAAGTGAGTAGTGGAAAATAATCTATCACTTTCCACAGCCCAATCTCCACTAGCCACTAATGACTCAAATCCCCGTAGAGTTGTCCAAGATAGGCACTTTGGACGACTTCGTTGGCAGCGATCTCGGCGGGTGTCCCTTCGGCCAAAACCGCCCCCTGGTGCATCACGGTGATATAGTCCGAAATGCTCATGACTACATTCATGTTGTGTTCCACCAGCATTACGGTTTTATCTCCGGCTTGCTGCACCTTGCGGATCAACTCAATTAGTTCGGGAACTTGTTCGGCGGCCATGCCAGCAGTGGGTTCGTCAAGCAAAAGTACTTCGGGATCTGCTGCCAGGATGATGCCCAGTTCGAGTTTGCGCTGGCCCCCATGAGGCAACGTTCGGGCTGGTGTCAGGGCTTCAGCTTCCAACCCGACCTGTTGGATGACATCCCAGGCCCTATCGATGAATTCTGTGAAGTGCTTGTGCGAGCGCATGAAACGGAAATTGCCTTTTCCGAGCGCCTGACAGGCCAGGCGAATATTTTCCAAAACTGTCAGGTTAGAGAAAATATTCGTGATTTGAAAAGAACGGCCTATCCCTAAATGGGCTGTACGATGCAGTGGCAAATGCGTGATCTCCTCTCCCTTGTAAAAGACTTGGCCAGCCGTGACAGGCAGATTCCCACTCAGCAAATTGAAGAACGTGGTTTTACCAGCCCCATTTGGACCGATGATGGAATGGATGATATTGGGTTGCACCTTTATGCTGACATCGTCTACGGCAACTAATGCCCCAAATTCTTTACGCAAATATCGGGTTTCAAATATGATGTTCTCTTCCATGGGCCCTCACTCGTGGGGTAGGTTTATATATGATGTTGATAATTATAATTGCTTATTGGAACAGATTAGATATGAGACGTGCCAGAGGCGTTGTTGCGCAAACGCCTCCGGCACAAAGGTGGTGTTGATTGAGATATTTATTCGCCGCTCAGGCTACCTACAGGTAGATCTCCGCAGCGGTCTGCCAAATCTTCGGGCAGCAAGCAGGGCGGTTCAGGACGTGTGGTGGTGATGAACTCGAAGAACATAGCCTCGGGATCATCCACGTTGAGCAATTTCATGACGTACATGTCCTGGATGGCAACATGGTCTTCTGCGCGGATTAACACTGTTCCCTTGGGGCCTTCAAATTCCATGCCCTCCCAGGCCGCGATCAAGGCTGCGGCACTGGCATCACCCTCGGTGACCTTGAGGCCTTCAACCAGCATGATAGCCGCATTGGCGCCATCGCCATCGAAGAGGTCGGGATAGACCCCGTAGCGGGCCTGGGTTTCCTCGATCAGCCAGTCATTGACTTCATTGTCCGGTGCTGAGTAGTGATAAAGGATCGAGCCCGTGGAGCCAATTGAATTGCCGAAAAAGGCCGGCAGAGCCACGTTGTCTACATAGGACGCGGCCATGTCCATTTCATCGACTACGCCTAAATCAACAGCGGACTGCATGATGGCAATGAAACCGCCGCCAGCCCAGGTGGGAATCCAGGCCTCAGCGCCTGAATCGAGCAGTTGCTCCATGTATGGGGTGAAGTCGGTCGTATCAAAGGGGGCAAAGATATCATCAACGGGGAACGTGCCGCCAAACTGAGTGCAGGCGTCTCGAGCGGCTGCTGCAGCACCCCAGCCGAAGCTGTAATCTGGCGCGATCTGAACAAAGGTATCGAATTCCTGTGTGATATATTCACACAAAGCTATCATATCCTGATAATTTTCGCGGCTGGTGCGGAAGGTGTACTCGTTGAAATTGACGCCGGTTATGTCATTGGCAGCTGCAGGAGCGACTATCAGGGGGATTTCATTTTCTGCAGCAATTTCCTGCAATGTGGCTGTGTTGCCGGAGCTAACCGTCCCAACCAAAAGGTCAACCTCGTCAACCTCGATGAATTCGCGGGCCACCGAAGTGGTCAGGTCGGGGTTGGTTTGGTCATCACCAAGCAGCACCTCGATTTCACAGTTTTCTAGCATGAAGGTGTTGCTGCCGTCTTCCACGGTGAAGACATCGCCAACGGTGCCTGCGGCCCCGGTAGCGTATTCCATGCCCAGCATAAAGCTGCGGATGATGTGCGCGCCATAAATGGCCAATGGGCCAGTAGCATCGGTGATTAAGCCAACTTTGATGGGTTCATCGCAGTTGATATGCGACATGCCAGTTTCGGCGGCAAATGCTGCCGGTACAGCCAGAAGCATCGGGCCAACTAAGATAATTAGAATTACCAAATAGAGTAGTCGTTTCGACATTTTCTTCTCTCCAATTTTCTGTCCGTTGAAATTTAATAGGTTGTTGAATAGAATGCTTGTATCACTTTTGCGGGCGGCACCACCTCCTTCCTATATTTTCTGTATGTGTTTATGAAATACCGAATTGAATTCAGCGGGTTTTTCGATGAAGGGCAAATGTCCAGCATCTTCGATGAGCACCTCGGCATAATTACCACCGGCTGCTTTGTATTGTTCTAATACGTTTCTGATTTGTCCAATCATGGGTTGGGGAGGATAGTCCTCCTCGCCTGGCCAACCGGGCAGCAGCTCCATCCGACCTAAGAGCCCTGGGTCAGAGGCCGCCGTATCTGAGACGACTAAATCATGGCTGCCTCGCATCCATAAGATGTCGGGCTTAGGATTGCAGTTGATGATTTCGTTGACGTCGCCGGCATATTTCGGTGAAGTGGCGTTGGTTGGGCCCCACTCTCCAGGCGCCATATGCGGCCAATTGGGGGATTGCACCGAATCCCCAGGTACATCCTGATCACCCAGATGGGTGGCATTCAACGACATGACCAATTCGTCCTCGCGCTCAGGGATAAAAGGAGGCTTGACCAACAGCGTTCGAATGGCAGAACGGGGAGAAAATTGACTCTCGGTTGACATATCGCCAGTTTTCATGCGTTGGATCAACTCGGGGTTCGATAAGCCACCTCCAGAGCCGGCGAAATCTGGAGTTGTGGGTGTTCCTGTTTCATCACGCGTGGCACCAAACCCGAAGGGAGAGCCCGGATCAGCCAACGTGGCAGTGATAAATCGTTCGGGGGCGATCATTAATAAGCGCCACAAAACCATGCCTCCCAGGGAGTTGCCCACGATATGGGCCTGTTCGTAGCCTAAATGGTCGAGCAGCGCCAGGGCATCATCGGCGAAATCGCCCATGCCGCGCGTTGCATCGACTTTGGCGTCGCTATCGGCCTCGCCGAAACCGCGTTGGTCAGGGGCAATACCACGAAATCCATCAGGCAGGGCAACCAATGTTTCTTCCCACCAGGTGGCCGAAGAGACGTTGCCGTGCAGAAAGAGGACCGGAATGCCATCGTCGGGGCCGGAGAAAAGCACGCGGGTGGAGATGCGGTTTGTGGTGATTGTGTTTGCGGTAATCCCGTCAAGGGTAGGGATGGACATAAATGCCTCTGGTAATTCTTTATATTTTCGTGTGGTTTCCTTACTTGGTTTTCACCATTGTCCAGCGTTGGCGCATGATGTCTTCACCTTCGTATTTCGTCGAGGCGGCGCTTTCAACACTGAATTCGAATAGAATGTAGCGATCAGCCGGTGAATACGGGGCCGAATCAACGGCCAAGCTGCGCAATTCCGGATTTTCGATAATTTCCGCTCGTCCACTAACGATGAACTCACCGCTGCTACCGCTGGAATCACTCACCGCACAGTGCATGGTGTAGCGTCCATCTCGACGCAAGTCATGGCCCTTGGGCGAAGTCGGTTCCATGAATACAAATAGATGACCTTGCCCAATAATCGGGGTCACGGGATGTACTCGAGGTGATCCATCGTTTCGCACGGTTGCCAAATAGGCAACTTCACCATGCAGTCGTGACAGCCCAAAGGCGGCGAGTTCTGGGGATTTCTCTTCGAATGTGCTCCAGTTCATCAGCGTCAACCTATCGGAGAATCAATTTTATGTGCGAGATTTCTTGGCTGGTTGACAATTGCAATACCTTTATAGACTCATTTTTCCAACCAACCAACCAACCAACCAACTGCCTACCTATCCCAGATATTCCTCTCGCAATTTCGCCTTTTCTACCTTGCCATACGCAGAATAAGGTAGCGTTTCGGCAAAGACTACTTCTTTGGGAATTTTAAATTTTGCCAGGCTTTCTAGCGCGAATTCTTTCAGCTCACTTTCGCTTGCCTGTTTGCCCTCTTCGAGCAGCACCATCAAAAGACCGACCTCGCCCCATGTTTTATCAGGTTTACCTAAAAGTGCGGCATCTTTGACGGCCGGGTGTTTGCGATAAACGGTTTCCACCTCGGCGGCATAGATATTTTCACCGCCGCTTTTGATCATGTCTTTGTAGCGGCCGTTGATATAGAAAAATCCGTCTTTATCTTGATGGGCCATGTCGCCGGTATGGAACCAGCCGTCCTTGATCGATTCAGCGGTGGCCTCGGGATCGCGCCAGTAGCCCGAGCAGACATGCGGCCCCCAGATCAGCAACTCTCCCGAATCTCCCGTCTCAACTTCTAACCCTGATTCGGGGTCAACGATGCGCATCTTGCTGTGGAAAATCGGTTTGCCCACCGAGCCGGTTTTGGGTACAGAATCCTCATCTGTCATACTAAAGCAGTTGGCTCCGACTTCGGTCAGGCCATATCCCTGGCGGAAGATGATGCCTTTTTGATCTCGCCAGGCCTGGATCAGTTTTGGGGGGCAAGGTGCCCCGCCACTAATGAAAAAATGAACGTTGCTGAAATCGGCTTTGTTGAAATAATCCGAATCCATCCACATCTGGAAGAGCGTTGGAACGCCCAAAATGACGGTGCAGCCCTCTTCGAGGATCCATTTCAGCGAAGCCTCAGGGTCGAAATCGCGCGCCAATATGATGCGTCCGCCCAGATACAGAATCGGGGTCAGGAAGGCGAACAGCCCTCCGGCGTGGAAAAGGGGTGTATAGACTGGAGAAATATCATGTTCGGTTAGTCCCCAACTTCCAACCGTGTTCAGGCAATTGTAGAGAATTTGCCGGTGGGGGATGATGGCACCTTTGGGGTGTCCGGTGGTGCCGGATGTATAGAGTATGCAGTAAGGGCTTTCTGCATCTAAATCTGGTTGTGTTGGTTCGGTTGGGGAGGCGGATTCGGTGCCTTGTTCGTAGCTTTGTGAGGCGCTTAATTCTGCGCCCCGCAGCGACACCAGGTGATCAACGTTAACTTCATTTCCCATTGCCTCTACCAGAGCAGTAAACTCTGGTTCTACGATGAGCACCTTCGGTTTCAGGTCGTTGATCACATAGATCAACTCGTTGGGGGTCAGGCGCCAGTTGAAAGGCGCAAAAATCGCCCCGATCTTTGGTAGCCCATAAAACAGGTCAATATAGGCGATGCTGTTTTTGGCCAGGATCGACACCCGATCACCATTCCCAACACCGAGTGAATTCTGCATGAAATTTGCCAGGCGATTGGCGCGCGCATTCAATTCCTGGTAAGTAAACCGGCTGCCGGTCTCGAGCTCCACCAATCCAATACGATTGGGGGTCAGGTCAGCTCGTCGACTCATCAGATCAGCAGCGTGCATATTTCCTCCGGTTAAATGCATACAGCCTGGCTATTCATCGCTGTCGAACATCCTAGCATAGTCTGGTTTCCTGTGAGTTACACATATTTTGCTAGAAACCCAAGCATGATCGAATTCAACTCCTGCGGACGTTCCCAACATGTGGCGTGCCCGGCGCCATCGAGAATATGGAGTTCAGCGTGCGGGATGGACTTTTTGAGGATCCTGGCGTATGGAATGCCTTTGATCAAATCCAGCTCCCCGGTGATGATGCACGTGGGTACTTCGATTTGGGTTAATTGGGTGGTGAAATTTACTTCGAAGAAGGCTTCGCATAAGTTGATGATGGCAGGGAAATCGAGTGATTTGTAGCGCTCTTTGGCATCTTCAAGTAATGGGGAGTTATTAGAGATAAACTCTTCTGAAAAATTCCAGGGGACGGTGGCATGGAAGAAAGCCAGAGAATCCTGCACTTTGAGCGCATCGACCCAACTCTCGATGACCAGGCGTAATTCGGGACCCACTTCACTGACCGTGTCGATCAGAATCAGGGTTTGGGTCTTGTGGGGGTATTGTAGGGCAAAGGCTTGTGCCACCTCGCCACCATAGGAAATGCCCGCAATGTGGGCAGAATCTATGTCTACTTCTTCGAGCAGCGCCGATAGGTCATCGGCATGCAGTTCCATGGAATATGGTTCTGTGGGATGGTCGGACTGACCCTGGCCGCGGCAGTCGTATTGTAATAAGCGATAGTGTTTTGAGAGAGTGGCTGTCTGAAATACCCAACTTGTCGCCGCACTCATGATTAAGCCGTTATTGAGCACCAGCACGGGGGCATCTTCCGGACCGTGGAGTTCATAATACAGATTTACATTATTCACGTTTGCTATAGACATAATCAGCTCTCAACTATCCTCTCTGCGCCTTTGAATCTCGGTGTCTCTGCGTTCACATTGTTAAATCCAGATCGCTGACCCAAACCAAGGCCTCACCATCCACGACAACATCATTTTCATGATTTGTGATCGTCGTGCGCAAATTGACCAGATCTTTCTCCGGGCGCAGGCGAATGATTTCGACGGTTGTGGTCAAATCTTCATTAGGGTAGGCGGGTGCTGTAAAATGATATTTTTGTTTTAGCCAATTGGTGCCGTAGCCGGGCAGTTTCGTGCCCAAAATATCGGATACGGTCCCGCCCAGCATGCCGCCAGGCAGCAGAACATCCTTGAAACCAAGATTTTGCGCATAGCCACTATCTATAATAAGTTTGTTTTCTTCATGCACCAAATCACAGAAATCATCCAGTTCTTCCTGGCGAAAGCGACGAGTTTGTGAATAGGATTGTCCAATTTCTAAGCCTCGATGCACCTCGGCTTCACTTTGGTAGGTTGCCGTAGCATAGGGATAACCATTGAAAATGGGATCCGTGCCCGGCAGCCAAACCCATGCTCTGCCTTCGCAACCCAACTTGCCATCCTCGTGAACAACCCTGGTGCTGATCTCTGCCGTAGTGGGTGAGGGTTGACCCACCACTTCCAACTGAAAAAGGAGGGTTTGACCGACGAAGGAGGGATTAGGGAACTTCAATTCTTGAGAAATCTGGCTGATTCCCGTTCCTGGAGATAATGTGCCCAAACAGCGTCCAATTGTGCTGTACAGCAGCATGCCATGGGCGACGGTCTTGCCAAATTTGGTGCGCGCCGAGAATTCGGGATCAACGTGGATGGGGTTATCGTCACCTGATAATTTTGCGAAGCGGTCGAAATCCTCTTGGGTGAAGGTTCTTGTATAGGTGGATTTTTGGCCGATGTGCATGTTTTGTCGATTTAGGAATTGAGCATTAGGCATTGGGTATAGGGCATTTTTCTAGAGCGAATGCCTGGTAAATCCTTCGTGAGCGGAGGCCGACGCCGCATCGTAACAAAAATCTCCGACATTCCAATATCCAGTACCAATATCTATTATCCAATAGCTACTCTCCAAACGAATTGAAATGAACGATGTCCTCAATCGCCAGCTTCCCCTGAAGTAACGCCGCCAGCTTATATTTGTCACCGCGTTGAAAATTAGCATGTGCTTCGAGGGGTTGTACGGGACGTTCTTTGGGGTTTTCATCGTGGTAACCCAGGGGCGTCACAGCGATGATCTCAATATGCTCAGGGACCGATAGCATATCCTTTAACGGGGCCGAATCCATCATCGGGTTGCCGAACCAGCGCGTCCCCAATCCAATCTCTGTGGCGGCATTCATCAGGTTGACCATGGCAGCCCCGATGGCGCATAAATCCCAATTGCGCATGGTGTCTTTGAATTGTGTTTTGGCCAGTTCTGTGCGTTGATGCCGGCAGAGAATGATGAAGCAGGGTGTGTGATAAAACTCGTCATAGAGTTTGAGCAGATGCTCGATGAATGACTCTGGCGTGCCGAGCAGTTGCCGGAAGACATACTCTTCCTGGGTGTCGACCAGGTACTCGGCGACTTGGCGGGAGAGGGACGGGTCGTCGATGACGATAAATTCCCAGGGCTGCGTGTTAGCTGGGCTGGGTGCAGAAGTAGCGGCCTGTAATAGCCGGTTGATAGTTTCTCGATCAACGGGATCCGGTTTGAAGTTGAATACGCCGTGACGTTGGGTGATGGTTTCGAATGCGTTCATAATGATTTTTGGTAGGGACATGGCGCCGCCATGTCCCTACGTGGTGAATTGTTGGCGTAATTCTCGTTTCAATACCTTACCCGCCGCTGTGCGGGGCAGAGCATCGACGAAAGCCGCCGATTTTGGGATTTTGTATTTGGCCAACTTACCCTGGCAGAATTCGATCACCTCGGCTTCGCTCAATTCCTGGCCCTCCTTGACCGCGATGATGGCCTTGCCGACCTCCTGCCATTTGGGGTGGGGCACACCGATTACGGCAACCTCGGCTACGGCGGGGTGTTCGTAGATCACGTTTTCGATCTCGGCGGGGTAGACATTCTCTCCACCCGAGATGAACATGTCTTTCCAGCGGTCGACGATGTAGTAGTAGCCCTCGCGGTCATATTTGGCGGCATCGCCGGAATGCAGCCAACCGTCCACGAGCGCTTCGGCGGTTGCCTTTGGCCGATTCCAGTAGCCTGTCGTGACGTTGCCGCCTCGGATACAGAGTTCGCCCACCTCGTCTGGACCGAGCATGACGCCATCCTGATCCATGATGCAAACCTCGGTGTGTAGTACCGGTTTACCCACAGAACCAGCTTTCCTTACGGCGTTTTCAAGATCGACCAGGAAAACAGTGGGGCCAGTTTCTGTCATCCCAAATCCTTGCTGGATGATGATGCCCATGTCGGCATATTGATGCACCACGGCCGGCGGTAAGGTGGAACCACCGCTGGCCCAACTGCGCACTTGGGAGAGATCGTATTTTTTGAAGTCTGGGAATTGCGCCAGCATCAAATAGATCGATGGCACCAGCAGCAGCACGGAAACCCGCCATTCGACCAACAATTCCAGGCAATCTTTTGGATCAAAATTGCGCATCACAACCAGCGTTCCGCCCGTGTGGAAAATGGGCCCGGCATACAAACCCAAACCCCCAGCGTGAAAGGTTGGCAGCACGTTGAGGTTGATATCTTGCGAAGAAAGGTCGATGGCCTGTCCCATCCCCACGGCGTTGTAAAAGAAATTTCCATACGTGACCTGAGCCCCTTTTGGACGACCGGTGGTGCCCGACGTATACAGGATGGCCCAGGTGTCGGTGTATTTCAACACGGGCATTTCGACGCCTCCGGAAGCGCCAGCCGCAAGCGCCTGCTCATACGTCCATTCGCCCTCGGGAGCTGTATCGGACATGCAAATATAGTGTTCGCAATTGATTTTAGGGCGTAAAACCTCGACCGCCTCGGAAAAGTCCGCTTCATAAATCAGCACATGCGGATTGCAGTCGTTGAGGATATATTCGAGCTCAGGTGGGGCCAAACGCCAGTTAATCGTATTGAGGATAGCCCCCATCTTCGAGCAGGCAAACAGGATTTCAAAATACGCCGAGGAATTCCCAGCCAGAATCGAGACACGCTCTCCTTGCTTCACGCCCAACTCATTTTTCAAGAAGCTGGCGAAACGATTGGCGCGTTCGTTGAATTGAGCATACGTGAATTGCCGTCCCGTATGCGCATCGACGATGGCCAGCTTGTCGGGGTTGCGTTCGGCATGGCGTTTGATCCAGTCGAAATGGTACATGAGTGCCTCCTCGGAAGGATTTATCTAGGAAGAACACGAAGAGCACAAAGATTTTTATTTCGTGCAGCTTCGTGGCCCTTCGTGGATATCTTTATTCAGCTCTAAAGGCCAGGAAGGTCTCGGCCTCTTCTCCTTTGCCGCGCTCGACAAATTCGACTTTCAGCGGCGTGCCGATTTTAATCTGCTCAGGTTTTGTGGCGTCCAGGCCGAGGATCTGCGCGCTGATTGACAACCCATTCTCCAGTTCGACGATGCCCGAAACATAAGGGTTGTCACGGCCATAGCCGGCCTCGATCATGGCGGTAGGGGCGATGTGGATGGTTGTGAAGGCGGACAGTTTGCCCCCCTCGGGAAGTTGAGTCCATTCCATATTCCCGCCAAAGCATTGGGTACACATTGGACGCGGGGGCAGATAAAGCGCTCCACAATCCTGACATTTGACTCCCATCAATTTGTGTTTGGTGAGATGTTGACGAAAGGCTGCATTGCTGAAATCCTTCATAGCTATCTCCTCTGGTAGATGTGAACGACGCATGTTTGACCGGTTCCTCCTACGTTGTGAGTTAAACCGAGGGAGGGTTCTCCAGGAACCTGGCGCTCACTAGCCTGACCCCTGAGCTGTTTCCAGATTTCCACAGCTTGTCCTATGCCCGAGGCGCCCACAGGATGCCCTTTGGATTTCAAGCCCCCAGACGTATTGATCGGTTTTGGCCCCAGGCGGGATGTAACCCCTTCTTCGGCGGCAATATACCCTTGTCCAGGCTCGAAAAAGCCTAGATCTTCGCTGGCAATCACCTCGGCGATGGTGAAGCAGTCGTGGACTTCGGCGACCTGAATATCATCGGCAGATATATCCGCCATATCATAGGCTTCGTTGGCGGCCAATTGTGCTGCCCGTAAGCCGGTTACCTGAGTGCGGTCGTGGAGGGCAACATCACTGGCCTGACCTGATCCGATGATATACAGCGGGTTTTCGCTGAACTTCGTCCCCAGATCTTCGCTGACGAGCAAGAGCGCGGCGGCACCATCCGAGATGGGGGAGCAATCGAAGAGGCGCATGGGCCAGGCGATGACGGGATTGGCGCGGTCGTCCTTCAGGAATTCAATCTCGTTTGTCCACGTCGGTTCGGGATAGCCTTTGGCCTTGGCCTTGGCGACCTTTCCATCCATCACTTTGCGGATGGTGGTGCCGAATTGGGCCTTTTCGTTGAGGGCGCCATTCTCGTGGTTTTTCACGCCCACGCGCATAAAGGCCTCTGGTGTAGCGCCATATTGATGCATGTATGCGGTTGCCATGGCGGCATAGAACCCAGGAAACGTGAATCCAGCCGGGATCTCATAGAGCATATCGCTGGCCGTGGCCAGAGTGTCTGTGACCTCTGATGTGGGCAGATCACTCATCTTCTCGATACCACCGACAAGTACGATGTCATATAAGCCTGAGGCGATGGCGATGATGCCCTGGCGCAAGGCGACACCGCTGCTGGCACAGGCATTTTCAACCCGCGTGGCGGGGCGCGGCGCCAGACCGGTCCAGTCGGCCATGAAGGGAGCCGTGTGACCCTGACCTTCGAACAGGTCGCTGCTGTAATTGCCGATGTATAAGGCTTCGATATCCATTGGATCGAAATCCTTATCGACGGAGGTGCGCATTTCCTGAAAGGCTTGGACAAATAAATCTCGGGTTGAAATGCCGGGGAAGACGCCGAAATTGCTCATCCCCGCCCCGACGACGGCCACTCCGCGGTTTAATTTTTTCCTGGGCATAGATTTGTTCTCCTCGTCTGGATACTGGATATTTGAAATTGGGTATGGATGTCGATCATACAAATTTCTCTTTTAGTTCTCGTTTCAGAATCTTTCCCATTCCTGAAAGCGGCAGCGCGTCCATGATCTCGACGCTCTTGGGGACTTTGTATTTGGCCAACTGATCCTTTAGGAAGGTGATCAGTTCATCGGGCGTTGCCGCTTCTCCAGGTTTTAAGACCACACACGCTTTTCCGACCTCGCCCCAGGCATCGTCAGGCACCCCGATCACGGCGCACATGTGAACGGCATCGTTTTTGTAGAGCGCGTTCTCGATTTCGGCCGGATAGACGTTTTCGCCGCCAGAGATGAACATGTCTTTCACCCGGTCGCGCACATAAAAATACCACTCCTGATCGTATTCGACGATATCTCCGGTGTGGAACCAACCATCGTCATCCAAAACATCTGCTGAGGCTTCTGGATTGTTCCAATAACCCGAAAAACCAGATGGGCCTTTCAAGATCAACTCGCCGGGCTGATTGGGGCCGAGGGGGCTATTATCGATATCGACCACGCGCACATCGATGAAGTAATTTGGCCGACCGATGCTGCCGGCTTTGCGGATAGCGTCTTCAGGGGGTAAGGCAAACAAACCTGGCCCATATTCGGTCATGCCAAAGCCCTGCTTGAAGCGGATGTTTTTTTCGCGGGTATACTTTTCCACCAGGGGTACGGGCAGCGGCGCGCCGCCGCTGGTGCAGAAACGCAAACTGGTCATGTCGGCAGTTTCCCAATTCTTGGCTTGCGTGAGAAGCTGATACATCGTGGGCACCCCGGCAAAGACACTGACCTGTTCGCTCTCGATTAAATCCAGCACCTGCTCGGCGTTGAACTCACGCGTCAAGATGGTGGTGTTGCCAAAGATGACCTGGGATGAAACATAGGCGAACAATCCGCCGGCATGGAAAAGGGGAAAGACGCACAGATAGGTGTCTTCGTGGGATAGGTCATGAATGACGGTATTCAGCACATTCCAGCAGATTTGGCGGTGGCTGATCTGGGCTCCTTTGGGTAAGCCGGTTGTGCCGCCGGTAAAGAGCAAGCAGGCCGTGTCTTCTTTGGTGAGGGCATCCGTTGTGACCGGTGTGTCTTTGGAGGCCTGTAATGTGCTTTCGAAGTGCAAGCTGCCATGGATACCTTCGCCTTCGATGTGCAGATAATGCTCGATTTGATGGGAACTGTCTTTGAGCGCCTTTTCGATTTCAGCGACGTTCTCGATGAAGTCATCCGAATAGACCAGCACTTTGGGCTCGGTATCTTCGATAAGGGCTACCAGCTCTCGCCAGTGCAGGCGCCAGTTCAGGGCTGTGTGAATGGCACCCAATTTTCCGCAGGCGTAGAACAGATCCAGGTGTTCGACACCGTCGCGCGCCAGGATCGCCACCCGATCTCTAAATCTCATTTTGGCGGTGCTCTGCAGCCAATTCGCCAATCGGTTGACGCGCTGGTTCCATCCCTTGTAGGTCAAACGCAGCTCGGGGTCTTTCCCCGCATCGATAATGGCCAGTTTGTTTGGGGAATAGATTTCTCGACGTCCAAGGTAATCGCCAATGTACATTCTAGCCTCCGGTGTAGAAACAGTGGGCAGTGGATAGTGGGCAGTGGATAGTGGTCAGTGGGTAGTGGGAGTGGGCAGTCGTTTACATTCCACTAATCACTATCCACCATCCACTGAAAAATCAGTAGATTTTTCTACAAAGAATTTCCTCAACGTCGGCCAGACGATGTCCGGGCGTTCCATAAAGGTCATATGCCCGCATTCCGGCAGCATGATCTGGCGGCTGTTGGGCAGGATTTCAACCATCTTGGCCTGCTGCCAGGGTGGAATGGCGCGATCCTGTTCACCCGTAAGAATCAAGGTGGGAGTCATGACATTGCGATAGGCGTCCGGGTCATTGTCGATGTTATCAAAGAAAGGATTCTGTGCCTCGGTCAGGCGCATTAGACAGTGTTTCTTGTCTTTGTAGCGGTCGTAGAATTTGAAACGGCCGCGCTCCATGGCCTCGCCGTAAATTTTGGTGGCGATATTCTCGCCGAATGTTTTTTCGTATAGAAATTGTGTATAGATGTCGAAGACCTCATCCGTTGAGTGGTAGAAGCGCAGAGAGATATCTTGGTACATCTGGAAAAGGGTTTCGCGAGTCAGCAATATGCCGGAAAGTGTCAGAGTATGCAGGCGATCCTGATGCAGGCGGCCCAATTCAGCCGCGATGAACCCCCCATAAGAAACCCCAATGGGATGGATCTTTTCCACACCTGCCGTGTCCATCACCTCGATCAAGTAATCGGCGAAACGGTTGATGTAGTAGGGTTCATCCTCCTGGGATGAATTGCCCTGTCCAAAATAATCGTACAGCAGGATGTCGTAATCCGGGTGCATGAACTGGATCGTGCGATACCAGGATTTGGTCAGCATGGCCAGGCCATTCAGGAAAACGACAACTTCTTTTTCGCCATCTCCAAAGTATTCCCAATAGATTTGGCGAGTGTCGTTCTCCACATTGAGTATGCCGGATTTTGATGGGATGACTTTGTTGTTGGGCATTTACACCTTTCATTTTTGAACCGCATGCGAAGCCCGCCGTTGGCGTGCGATGACTATGTTGAACGCTCGCCGAGCCAATTGACGATTTCGGGCCAGAGTTTATAACGGGCGCTGCCGCTGACCATGATTCCCACATGGGTTGAGGGGATGACTTTCATTTCCTTGTCTTCGCTTGCGACCAGGTCCATGATGCTTTCAGATTGGGACTGCGAAACCAGGTGATCGTATTTGGCGACGATATTCAGCAGCGAGGCCTTGATATTGGCGATGTCGACCGGGTTGCCATTGATCTCGTGCTCGCCTTTGATCAGCTTGTTGCCGCGCAGGTAGGTGTTGACGAACTGTCGGAAGGCTTCACCCGAAAAGGGGATCACGTCTTCGACCCAGCGGTTGATGGCCTGCCAGCCACGCACCGCAGCAGGGTCGTCCAGCATCTTCATGACGTTGATGTAAGCGCCCATGAAGTTCTCTACAGGCTTGAGCATTTTGGCCCAATGACGGATCAACTCGCCGGGCACATTGCCCAAGGTGTTGACCAACTTGTCAACATCCAGGCGACCTTCTTGCAGCCAGACAGCCATTGAGCCCTCAGGTTGGCTGGAAAAATCGACCGGCGCTGTCAATAAAATCAAGTTACGAATCGGTATCTCAGGGTATGCAGCCGCATAAACGACCGAGATGGTCGCCCCCAAACAGTATCCGAGCATACTGATCTCGTCACTGCCCGAATGGCGCCGCATTTTCCGCACCGCCCGGAAGAGATATTCCGTGATGTAGTCGTCGAAGGTGATGTCTTTATCTTCGGGACCCGGTTCGCCCCAATCGAGCAAATATATGTCGAAGCCCTGATCCAACATGAACTCAATGAAGCTGCGACCGGGCGCCAGGTCAAAGATAAAGGGTTTGTTGATCAGGGCATAGACCAGCAGCAGCGGGATGGGATGACGCTTTTCGGGTGGGCGCGTGGGTGTGTAATGATAGAGCGTGGATTTGTTCAAGCGCCAGACCACCTCGCGCGGGGTCAGTCCGACCGGGACCGTGTAGGAATCGACGATGGCTTTCGAGCCTTGCACAATACGCTGGTACGTGCGTTCCGCTGCCTTAGCGGCATCGCTGGTAAAGGCTGACGTATCTTCTAGCTGAAAGATTAAGTCATCCCAAGGGAGCGGGGGAGGTTTTTCTGCCATAGTTGCTCATCCTGAGCAGTGGATAGTGGTTGGTGGACAGTGGATAGATAAAACTAACCACTAGCCACTATTCACTTTCCACTTTTTAATACATCCAAAATCTCGTCTAATTTCGCATCCAAATCATCCAGAGCCATCTCGACGTGGGTTAAGCGCTGGGCGATGTTGATGACTTCTTTGCGCGTGGGTAGGCTCATCTGCTGTAAATACTGCTCCATGAGATCACCGAATTGACGCCGCATGAGCGCCATCGAGTCCAGGCTGCTTTCGATCTGTTGGCCCATGGACTCGGCAAAACTTTTGCTGCCTACGGCTTCGCTCATCACGCCCGACCAGGATTTGGCGAAGGTATCGTAGAACTGGATCATCTGGGCGAATGGCTCGACAACGGCATTCTCATCGGATGGTGTTTCTTTCTGTTTCTTTTCCTCACTCATCGAGGTTTCTCCTCTAGCCATTAACTTATTGTTCTTCGTGGATCACTCCTCAACCACATATGCCCCAGGGGCGTCCATGATGGATGGAAACTCTTCGCTGCCCATTGTTGGTGGTGCTATTTGTTTTCCGGAGTGTTCCTGCAGCCAGGGAACCCAGTCCCGCCACCAACTGCCATCGTGGTGTTCAGCGCCGGCCAGCCAGGTTTCGGGGCTCGTGGTCTCGTCATCGTTGAGCCAGTACTCGCGGCGTTTTTTGTCGGGATGGTTGATGATCCCGGCGATGTGTCCACCGGTGGTCAGAGCAAATCGCACTGGGCCGCCGAGTAATTGGCGCATCAAGAATGAACCTTCCCAGGGGACAATGTGATCACCCAAAGCGGCCACGGTATATGTTGGGGTGCGGATACGACTCAAATCAACACCGACCCCCTTTACCATAATTTCGTTCTTCCTGATTAATTTGTTCCCCATAAAGAATTCGCGCACCAAGAATGAATGCACCTTGCCCGGGACGCGCGTATTATCACTATTCCAATAGAGCAGGTCAAAATCCGGCGGGGTCTTGCCCAGCATGTAATTGTGGACGACATAGTTCCAAAGCAGGTCATTGGCGCGCAGCATGTTGAAGGTCACGGCAATATTCTTGCCGTCCAGGTAGCCGCCGCTGACATCCATCAGCCACTCCAGGAATTGCACCTGGGGCTCGTTGATGAAGACCGTCACATCGCCAGCATTGGTAAAATCCTGATGCGTGGTGAAGTACGTCGCTGTGTTGACAGATTCGTCATCCTGGGTGGCCAAATAAGCCAGCGCCGTTTGCAGGATGATACCGCCAAGACAATACCCCGTCGTATTAACGACCTCTGATCCCGTAATGGCCTTGATCACTCGCAGGGCGTCCAACGGGCCCAAATCGATGTAATCATCCCATTCCAGATGCAACACGCTGTCATCGGGGTTCTTCCAACTGATGGTGAAGACCGTGAAGCCCGCATCGACCAGATATTTGTACAGGGAATTTTCCGGTCGCATATCCATGACATAATACTTGTTGATCCAGGGGGGGATCAATAGCACGGGCACTTGATGGACTTTTTTGGTTGTCGGCGAGTATTGGATCAATTCGATGAGCGGGTTGCGGTAAACGACTTTGCCCGGCGTGATAGCCAGATCTTGACCGACTTTGAATGCATCCGTACGGGTATGGCTGACGCGTCCACGCTGCATATCATCCAACAAATTTTGCATGCCTTGCATCAGGTTAGCCCCACCTGTGCGCACGACTTCCTGCATTACAACCGGATTGGTGACTACGAAATTGGCAGGGCTGAAGGCGTTGGCGATCTGTTTGGTCCAAAACTTGGTGCGGTGGTGGATTTCGGGATCGACGACCTCAAGGCTGTCGGCTATATCTTCCATCCAGTTCGACGTGATCAAATAGGCCTGCTTCATCACATCTGCCGACAGATTCTCTTGCCAGGCATCATCTCTGAAGCGGCTATCCTCCGATTCGGCCCCCTCCGGCTGTGCACCCCACAAGCTGGTGTATGTATTGGCCGTCAGTTCCATACCTTTCAGCGCGGCGATGGTGCTGGCCTGCTGCATCTGACCGATAGCCGCCACCGTCTTGTTCATTGTATCGAACCATGTTTTCCACATTCTTTATTTCTCCAATACCAACAAACAACGAATCCACAAAGAACACTAAGGTCACAAATCGAACCAACCAACAAACCTTCGTGCTTTTTCGTGTTCGGCCGGAGGCCCGCCTACGACGTCGTGGATAATTTTCTTATTCTTCTTTCCCCGAACCGGTCCAGATTTTCATCCAGTCGGCCTGGGCGTCGAGCACTTTCTGGGTGGCGTCCTGCCAGCTCTTCATCGGATTCTGGAAAGCCTCACTGACTTGTTCGGCAGGTTGGGAAAAATCCATATTTTTGAGCATCTCGAACCATTTGGCCCACAATTCTTCCTGCGTAGTGCTCCAGCGCTCGGCCATTTCCTGGAATTTCTCAATCGAGGCGTTGGCCTGGTCGGGCAAGCCCTCTATGGATTTGAAATTCTCAATCCAGCTTTGGGTCCATTCAGCCTGAGAGCCCATGCTATTTTTGGCCGTTTGCTCCCAGGTCTCGAGTGTATTCTTCCACAGCTCGGTGTCGGGGGCTCCGCTAAAGGATTTGACGCTTTCTGCCCATTTATCCATCAGCGATTTTTGGGCTTCGCTCCAGGCCTTGAACATCTCTTCGGTTTGTTGGGTCCATTCGGACATGTCACACCTCCGTGTCATTGAATATCTTGATTTTTTTGAGCCGAGGGTGTATTGAAAACGACTATGAGGCTAGCTAAGAATACGAATTGAAAAGTGTTTTGCGCATCCAGCGTGCAATTCGTTCGTGAATGGGTTTGGGTGCAATTTCTGATAACGTCGATTGATTGATAAACTCTCTCAGCAAAATAGCAAAAGCGTTGGGGCGTTCCAGGTGGGGGGAGTGGCCGGCGTCGGGCACGATGACGAGCTCAGCTTGCGGGATATGCTGCAAATATTGACGGCCAATTTTTTTGGACATGATGCGATCTCTGCCGCCCCAGACGAGCAATACCGGAATGTTTATCTTCGACAGCTTCATTTCAACGTTCCAGCGTGATACTGCGCTGGTGAAGTTGATATATTGCCCCGGAGAGGCGGCCAACGCATCCTGGACCAGGGCTTTGGCGAGATCACCTCTTCGAGGGATCCCGGCCAGCCGCAGGGCGTTGCGCATCAGAATTTTGCTGCCAAATTCCAGCGGAATCAACATGGATTGGGCCAGAAATCCGCCGGGGACTCCATTAGGAGGTCCGCTGTCTTCGAGCACCAGACCGCGGGCGACCTCGGGAAAGCGGATCACAAAATCGGTAGCAATCACTCCGCCCAGCGAGTGACCGACCAAAATTGGCTTTTCCAACGCTAGCGCCTGAATAAACTCTGCCAGATCATGCGATAAATTTTTTATAGACAGTTGCCCGGTTTTCTGGGTCTTGTGAAGCGTTATCCCTTCCTGGGAGCCGCATCCCCGTAAATCGGGTGCGTAGCCAGTGGCATTGTCTGGTAACCGTTCAAGCTGGGGCAACCACCAGCGGGAAGACGCGTAGTTTCCATGCACAAACACGATAGGAATTGCCCCATCTCCAGCTTTGCGATATTGAATATTAAGGTTCTGAGTTTCAATGGTGCCCATTGAACAGTGGATAGTGGGTGGTGGTTAGTGGTTAGATTCAGATAGTTTATGGTAGTTTTGAAATCAGAGAGTAGGTCATTTTGCGGATTTCGACGATGCGGGTTTCTACAATTGAAGCTTCTTTTTTCGATATGTACTCCAATTTGGAACTTTTGAACTCATCACTCCTCACTCGCTACTCGACACTAATCACTGTCCACTATCAACCGTCCACTCCCAAAGGGACGCCGCCATGCTGATGCCGCCGCCGCTGGCGCAAAACAAGACCTTGTCGCCAGGTTCGGGTCCACGCCCCTGGTTAATGGCATCATCCAGGGCCATGATCACACACGGCGAGCCGGTATAGCCCCACTTGTCCATAACCCAGTGGGTCTTTTCGATAGGTTGGCCGAGCAGGTCCATCATGGCTTCGATGGTGCGCAAATTGAGCTGCGTGAGGAAGTAGTAATCGACATTATCGAAATTCATCCCGACTTTGTCCAGCGCGCCCTGGATCAGTTTGGGCCAATAATCGGTATTGAAGGTCTTGGGAAATTTCTTGACGAATTGCACGACGGGTTTGCCGCCATAGGCAGCTAAATTTTCGGTCGTCGCTGGCAAATGCGTGCCACCGCAGTAAATGCCTAACGCGTCGTGGAACTCACCTTTGGCGAGCAAATTGCTGGCCAGGAAACCGGGTTGGTCGCTGACACCGAGCAAAGCCGCCCCAGCGCCATCCGCGAAGAGATTGGCCGTCTTCTTGTCGCTCAGGTCGAGATAACGGCTCATGCCATACCCACCGGCAACCAGGACATAGCTGAAGCCTGGTTCCGTAGCCAAGGTACGGGCGCCCTGGTCCAGGGCCGTCACCCAGCCGGCACAGGCGCTGTTGATGTCATAGCAGCCGGCCTGCGAAGCGCCCAATTTGTGCTGTACGACAATCGAAGTGCTGGGTGAGAGATAGTCGGGGGTATCGGTCGAAACGATGATCAGGTCAATTTGATCAGGTTTGACCCCGGCTTTGACGAGGGCTGCACGACAGGCTTCAACGATCAGGTCAGAGGTGGTTTGATCTTCGGCCATCCAGCGCCGCTCACGAATACCGACGTTATCGATCAGCCACTGGCTTGTGTTTTCACCTAACAGCTCGTCGACTTCGGCATTGGTGACCACCCGTTCGGGGACATAACTTCCTGTAGATAATATTTGAGCGTATCTAGTCATTTGGTTTATTTACCGCCAAGACGCAAAGAGCGACAAGTGATTTTTGTTGGTCGCAAAGCACAAAAGTGTCCCTTTGCGTCCTTCGCGCCTTCGCGGTGAGGCTTTACGTTCCTACAACGATGCCGCCGTCAACGCGCAGGGTGACGCCGGAAATATACGTCGCCTCATCGGAGGCCAGGAACAAGAATGCATTAGCAATATCCTCTGGTTCGCCCATGCGCTTCATGGGAGTCTTGGCGATCATGGCCTCCAAGATTTTCTCGGGCATCTGCTTGACCATCTCGGTCAGGGTGAAACCCGGGGCAATCGCGTTGACACGAATCTTGTGGCGCCCTAGCTCTCGCGCCCAAACCTTGGTCATGCCAATCACACCGGCTTTGGAAGCCACATAATTTGTCTGCCCGAAATTGCCGTCCAACCCCACGATGGAGGTAGTATTGAGGATCGCGCCACCTTCGCCTTGTTTGATCAAATAAGGTGCCACGGCCTGAGCGCAGTTGAACACGCCTTTCATGTTGACATTGATGACCAGATCGAAATTCTCTTCCGACATCTGTCCGGCCAGTTCTCCTTCTTTGACTTTGACGAAGAGGCCATCCCGCAGCACCCCGGCGTTGTTGATCAGCACATCTACCCGCCCATATTTCTCGACGACCGTGTCAACCCAGGCCTGTACAGCCGCCCGATCTGTCACGTCGACATGGAAATACTCCCCGCCAATTTCCTCGGCCACTGCTGTCCCCGCCTCGTCGGCCAGGTCGCAGATTACGACTTTGGCTTCCTCTTCGGCAAAACGTTGGGCTGTCGCTTTCCCAATCCCGGCCGAGCCCCCAGTAATCAAACATACTTTGTCTTTCAATCGCATCCTAAAGTCTCCTTTTATTCATCTTCCGAGTTGATTGGAACAAATTGATGAATGAAGTTTACTGCATCTTTCCATTGTGTGAATACGAGTTCTTCATCACTTTGAACATGACGGATTGCACCTCTGTAACCCACTTCCTGATAATCCTCAGGCACAGTTTCCCTCACGAAACGGAGTACAAATGATGTGATCTCTGGTTGTGTTTCATAGTTCATTGGTCAGCCTCCAAAAGCCGGCTTCCCGAGGTTAAAATAAAAAACCCTTTGTCTTCCCGTTGCTACCAGGATAACAAAGGTTTGTAACGTGATGGTTACAACGAGATCAGGTTTGATGAGAGATTAGATTTTGGTAAAGGATTTCGGTTTCAGGAGCTGGTGGGACATCCAATTCATCTCGTAAAGTTTCGACACAGCGCTGGTAGGTACGGGCAACCTGGCCGTGGTCCCCTAGTTGATCATAGGCCAGCATCATGTGTCGATAGGCACGCTCCCAGCAATTGTCATAAGCCAGAATATTCTGGCACAAGCTGAGAACTTCTTCCGTCAGATTATTCTCTAGATTCAGCTGACAAAATTGATCTGCGATGCGCAAGTGTTGCACGGAAAGTTGTTCGCGCTCGGTAGCAGCCCAGGTTTCGTAACGAGCATCGGGAAGAAATTCTCCCTGATATAAGTCCAGCGCAGAGCGAATTAGATCGAGGGCTGACTCTGACGCCGTGATCTCAGATTGCTGAATAATATTTGAGAACTCTTCCACATCCAGCCAAATGTCGGCATAGGGGCGCAGGCTATAGGTGGAACCTTCACGAACGATGAAAGCTGAATCGTTACCCGCTGTTCGCTCTGGCTCGAGTACATTGTATAAGGTGCTTAGGGCCACCTTAAAATTGCGTTGAGCCGCATCGGGATCGACTCCGGGCCAGAGATTTTCACAGAGCTGTTCGCGATTCATTGGGGTGCCGCGGTTGGTAATCAGAATCTGGAAGAGTTGACGCGTTTTTTCACGCCGCCAGCCGTTGTAGGGAATCTCTTCATCTCCGCGCCAAACTTGAAAAGTGCCCAAGGTCTGGATCTTGAGTTGATACCCAGGGTGGAGTTTCGTTTTGCCCAAGGTGAGGGAGTTGAGTAATGTTTGGGGATAGGTGCCCTCCCACCCCAGGTCCCGCGCCATGATCAATAAGGGGACAACGATGCGTTCATTCGGCACGCCAAATAGAGTTGGTCGAATAAAAATATAATCATACCCATGCTGACGACAATCGGCGAGTACATTGGGAAATGTTTGTGAAAGTCGTTCTGTGTCCTTTTGTTGATGCCAGCCAATGCACAACCAGAGGCGGGCAACATTGGTCCCAAAGGGATCACTGCATTCACGAAAACCACGTACAGCCTGTCCAAGCCAATCGGCAGCCTGTTCGAATTCCTGAGCCAATATCAAATTGGCGCCCATGATCACCCGGGCTAGCGACGCATTCCACTCGTCACCGGCTTGGTTGGCCAGCAAAATGCCTTCCTGGGATGCCTGGTAAGCCTGTTCCAAGTCACCCTTGTAGCCGTAGGTGCGGCAAAGTCCCCAGCAAGCCTCGACACGCAAACGGGGCACCGCCAACGTGCGGCTGATTTCAACGGCGCGTTCAAACTGCTCTCGGACACGCTTATATTCTTTTGTTGCCGATAGAAGCAGCAATGCGTGTCCCAAGCGCATATGTCCAACTGCAATGACAAAGAGTGAATTAAATTTCTCGCCCCGTTCTTTCCCTACGGTTGCCGATTTATGGGCAGCCTGGGCATCTCCCTGCATGGCATAAATAATCGAAAGCAGCAGTTGAGTCTCTCTGTGGGATCGAGGCGTATGTACGGGCTCTAACGATTCAGCCTCGGCCAGGGCTTCCAACTTTTTGCGTGCTTCGTCCAGGCGACCAGTTCGCAACAAAACCCGGATTAAAAGCTGCGAATCGGCTGGCCCTTCCAGGCGCAAAGATTCCGCCTGCTCTCGCATTTCTTCTGCCTCTTCAACTTTCCCGGCGTTGAGCTTATTTTCAGCCAACAATTCATAGAGACGAGCTTGGGCTTCACGGCCTTCTGTACCATCGCTTAATCGCAATGCTTGTTGGAGGAGTTCTTCCGCAAGGCTGGGATCGACAGTGTCCAAATAGACGCGTGCCTGGCCGCGCAAGGCTCGGCCGACACCTTCCATTTGGCCGCGTTCCCGGCAGAGGGCTTCGGCCTGCTGGTACCAGCCCAAGGCCTCCTGAAACCGACTGTGCAGACGGGCAAGATCACCGTGGTAGGCCAGCAAGGTTGGGTGTTTGTGTAAATCCTTTGGGGCCAGGTTTTCCAGATATGCTTTGAGCGTGTCCAATCGCCCCATCGCTAAGAGCCGCTGTCCGTATCGACTCAGTAAAGCGGCCGCCTGATCGTGGTCGTTGGCCAGAAACAGGTGATAAATCGCGGTATCCGTGTCTTCTTGTTCGTAGAAATAATCTGCTGCCGATTTATGCCACTTTTGACATTGTTCTCGAGAAGATTGCTTACGCAAGAAGCGATGAAACATCGGATGGTACCGCATCCCTGCCTGCCCATCGACAACGAAGAGTTCGTGTTGGCGCAAATAATCCAACATAGCAGAACTATCATTGCTTTTGCGCAAGGCATCGCAAACCTCGGGAGTCATGGTCCGCAAGGATGCCGTAATGCGCAAGAATTCCTGAATGTCTGTTGGTTGTTGCTGTAACACCTCCTGACTCATTACATCGAATAGATGGCTAAGGGATTCACCACCACGTTGGATGACTTCAGCGACGGATGAAATCGCGCCACTGCGCAGACTTTGCCAAATCAGCAATAGTGCTATGGCCCAGCCCTCCGTCATGCGATGGAGATCAGAAATCTCGGTTTTGGAGAGACGGTGTTGGTATGTTTTTTTGAATAACCTGCCAATTTCATCCTCAGTAAATTTGAGGACACTTTGATCGATAGTCAACACATCACCATGAGACTGCCAGCGAGACAGGTTGGGCAATTTCACAGGTTTACGTGATGAAAGCAAAATGTTCAGATTTGACGGTGCAAGACTGATGATGCGGTCCAGGGCGTGGGAAATCTCCGGCACATCGATTACGAGGTGAAAATCATCCAGGACAAGAATGGTTGGCGAGTCTAATCCGCTGCTCAAGGCGTTGAGATATTGGTGAATAATTTCCACCATGGGAAGTGGGTCTTGAATGTTATCCCAGCCTTCTAGAAGGGGAATGGGCATTCCCTCGAGGGTGGGGAGGGCTAGTTGTGTGGCATAAAATAGATGAAGTAAGAAGACAAAAAGGTCGGTATCCTCTTCGGTTACCTGGTACCAGATGATCGGCTGTTTGGATCGAGCAAGATGGGTTAGGGAGGTGCTTTTGCCATACCCGGCGCTGGCCTGCAGCAAAGTAAGCCGATAATTGCTGACTTCTAGAAACGCTTTGCTGACACGCTTTCTTTCAAAGGTGCGCGCAGATCCTTTTGGGGGTGTGATTTTAGTGCGAATGACCTGGGGGATTAGCATATGTGATGATTCTCAAAAACGTAGTCCCCTGATTATACCGATAAATCAAAGCTGAAAAGTGCTGGAAGCGCTCGATATTTTCGACTTCAATATAATGCGCATAGCCACTATCGATCTAATTTTGCATCACTCAAAATTTATTTATCCATTAACAACACCCAATCGTCGAAAATTTTGGCTGGCGATCATGACATACCCACTGACATATAGGAGCATCCAAACAACCAGGCTCCACACCCCATGATTGATTACATACCCTAGCAAAAATATCGCGTAACCCGCCAAAATGATTTCAACCCAAGCCGTTGGATCGATGGGGAGTACGTAATCTTTGGCTTTGACTTTACTTCCAGTTCCACGTAAATTAAATTTTGGCGTTCGCAGAAATGAACTTGATCTTCCAATTAATGCTTCAAAGACGGCCCTAGAATTATTGATCGAAAGGCCCATTCCCAAAATTACTAAATATAGTAGATTGGCGATCCGTTCTCTAAAAGGGTTTTTTTCGGTGCCCATTGCTACCCAATACATAGTCAGCGGGCCAAATGCTGCCAATGCAAAAACCGGCGTCAGCCAAAGCAGCGGACTTTGAGAAGATACTAATGGCAGAGTCAAGATCAGGTTCAGCAAAATCAGCGGGTGCACAATGTAGTTGGTTAAATGGATTGATCCTTCAATTTTTGTTTTTATCTGGTTTTCTGATCGCCACAATTTCCCCAATAATTTCCGAGCTGTTTGGATGCTTCCCTTAGCCCAGCGAAATTGTTGGCGTTTTAAGGCACTGATGTGTACCGGTAGTTCTGCTGGAGCGACGACGTTGGGCGCGAAACGGATTTTCCAGCCTTTGAGTTGCGCGCGGTAACTCAGGTCGAGATCTTCGGTCAGCGTGTCGTGATGCCAGCCTCCCGCATCTTGAATGCAAGCTTTGCGCCAGACCCCAGCTGTTCCATTGAAATTCAGGAAAAACTCCGCAGAGCTGCGCACGCCTTGTTCGACAATGAAATGCCCATCTATGCCCTTTGCCTGGGCGCGCGTCATCCAGGATGTGTGCTCGTTGAGGTGGCCCCACCGAGCTTGCATGCAGCCTATGTGTGAATCATTTTCGAAATGGGGAACCATATCAGTGAGGAAATTTTTAGACGGGACAAAATCGGCATCAAAGATGGCGATGAGATCGCCTTTGGTAAAAGCCAAACCGTACTCCAACGCGCCGCCTTTGAAACCCTCACGCTTGGGTCGACGCACATGCTCGATATCAATTCCAAAAGCCTTCACCTTGTGAACTGCCGCTGCAATGATCTCTACTGTGTCATCGGTCGAATCGTCCAAAACCTGGATATGCAGCTTGTTTTTGGGATAATTTAATGCAGCAATGGAATCGATCAACCGCTTCGCGACATAACGTTCATTGTAAACTGGGAGTTGAACGGTAACAGTCGGCCAGTCAAAATCGTCGGGGACTAGTTTTGATGAAATTGGCTGATGTCGGCGAGTGCGAAGAAATGCAAGGTACAACGAATTGTAGCCATACACCGCCAACAGCGCCGCGCTAAGAACGTAAAGAATTTCGAGAATTAACACGTTTTTTTCAGAGTCAGGTGCTTCTCATCACGAAATATGTACTTCGTTGCATTGGTGCAATTCGTACCCAATCGAGTTGAAACACACAGTACTCAAAACTACCAAAACAAGAAACTGCGCGGTTCACCACGCTTGTTTAGGAGCCAGGCGTCAACGCCCAGGCTGCGCCCTGCGCGGGTGACGAAAACGATAAACAGGATGCCCAAAATGGTGAAATAGCTCCACGGCCAGTCGTGACCGAAGGAGGCCAGGAAAGTGTTCAGGATAAAGAAGGCCGTCAAAATGCTCGTCAAGGGAGTCAGCAGCCCAATCAGCAGGAACAGGCCCAAAAGGAATTCGCCAATTAACTGCATGGGAGCAAAGAAACCCCGAATGGGCAGGATCACGCCATTGATAAAATTAGCGTACCATCCCAGTGGATTGGCGCTCTGGGGAAATACATCGGTGAAAAAGTACTGCAATCCATCCGGCGTATAAAAGCCTTTGTTAAGGTTGCTGAACCAGGTCGTCAGGAGCAAGACGCCCAGCATCATGCGCAATAAAGCAACCCAGTGAAGTTTGGTTGTATTTGTAACTTGATAATTCATCGGTTTTCCTCGAATTTTCGGTTTAAGGCATCAGAGAGATGCGGTCTTTGGGAAAATGTAAAGTGAGCATATCACCAATCTGGAAATCCTTGTAGGGCTGTGCGGCCACGGAGAGTTTTTGATCACTGACCAGAAATTGACAATATGCCTTGCTGCCTTTGTAATCATAAGAAATTAAACGGGCGGGGATATTATTGTGACCGTTGGGTCCAATTTCAACAGCTTCAGGACGGATAGCTATTGAAACCTGACCATCGGGTAAACCACAGGGCAAAATTTCTAACTCACCAAGAGGCGATTGCACTCGTTGGCCGTTTTTGGCACCTGCATAAATATTGCTAGCCCCAAAAAAGCGGGCCACATCGACATCCTTGGGGTTTTCGAAGAAGCTGCGGGGCGGGCCTACTTGGTGGATGCGGCCAGCCAACAATAGCGCAATGCGATCTGCCATAACCACAGCTTCGTCCTGGTCATGGGTTACGAATATGGATGTAATGCCGATCTCTTCCTGGAGGCGGCGAATTTCTTTTCGTAACTCTTCACGCAAAGAAAGTTCCAGGTTGCTCAAAGGTTCGTCAAGCAGCAATACCTGGGGCCGAATGATCAATGCTCTGGCTAGGGCCACTCGTTGCTGTTGGCCCCCAGATAATTCTGTGGCCAACCTGTTTTCATACCCTTTCAGATGGACTGACCGCAGCGCATCTTTCACGCGCTGATTGATTTCAGCACGGCCAATTTTGCGCATTTTCAAACCAAATGCAACATTTTCGGCTACAGTCATAAAGGGGAAAACTGCGTGATCTTGAAAGACCATCACCGCGCCGCGCTTCTCAGGGGGCAATTTCAGGATGGATTGGCCGTCAAATAGAATATCCCCAAAAGTGGGCTTCAACAGCCCGGCGATCAGGCGCAGCAGGGTGGTTTTGCCACAGCCGGAGGGGCCTAATAACGCCAAGAGTTCGCCCTCACGAACCTGGAGGTCGAGATTTTCGATAACTGGCTTTCCGGTTTCATATTCTTTTGAAAGATTTTGTAATCTTAGTGAAGTCATAATATTAGGAACTGCGCTCCTTCGAAGAGCGCAGTTCCTTTGGTGCAAGGATTTAAGGCCAGATTTCCATTTCGCCGCTCAAAGGCAAAGGTACAGCAGCTTCAGGGCCAACGAACCATTTTTCATAGATTTCTTGATACGTGCCGTTTTTCCATAATTCTTGCAGGGCATAGTTGACCTGATCTCGCCAGACAGAATCATTAATAGGCACGCCTATCCCAAATTGAACTTTATTGTGTCCGCCGGGAATCAGCTCCAGATCAGGATCACCAGCGGCCAGCGCCAGCAAGGTGATATTATCTTCGGTGTAACCTTCTACTACACCATCACGGAGAGCCTGCATCGCCGCTAATTTATCGGTAAACTCAACGATTTCTGGTACCGGGCCACCCATGGCTTCAGAATAGGCGCTCCATGATTCGATGGTCGAGCTGCCGGCGTTTGCAGCCACTTTTTGCCCCATGATCTCAACCAGAGAGGCATACGTGCCCTTGCGGATCAGGAAGGATTGGTTATCCCAGAAATAGGTGATGGTGAAATCAATAGCATCGTCACGAGAGCGGGTGTGATTCATACTGGCCACCGCCAGGTCGATTTTGCCCTCTTGCAGGAAGCTAATGCGGGTAGTGCCATCAACTTTGACCATCTCGATCTCCAAACCCATTTGCTCCGCCAAGGCATTGGCCAGATCGACATCGAACCCAACCCAATCACCATCGTCCTCGATAAAGCTCAAAGGTGGGTTGTCAAAGCGGACACCGACTCGTACGGAGCCTTCACTGCTGACACGGTCGAAGGTTGATGATCCGCTGGCCGCCCCCCCGGAACAGGCGCTTATCAATATTGCGAACAAGATAAAGATACTAAGTGTGAAAATATTTTTATGTTTCATGCTGGTTACCTTTTCTACTTATAAATTGTATACTTCAAATCTTACGCAAAAATTACGAGTTTTTCACTCATGTTACGTACTCAGGCACAACGAGGTCAAACTTCCCCCCTCGATATTGCCTTTGGTTACCGCATGTTGTTTCGCACAACTCAGGGTGCAGTTTGACCCGCTCGGCTGAGATTACGACGAAGCCTTCGATACAATCGCCTTCGGTGGGGATCACTTCGCGAAGCATCTCGGTATCCAGGATGCAAGCTCCGTAACATGAGTTAATAATTGGCCAATGATTGCACCAAGTCCTTTGTTTTTGTGGCCTTCTCCCAGCGATTGGCCAGGCGTGAAAATCCAAAGGCCACACAAAAATAAATGAAGCCCACAAAAAGATACAACGGCACCCAAAAAACCAAGTTTTTCACATCGCTGCCTAGCAAGTCACGCGCCACAGTCATGAGGTCTGCAACCGCGATGATCACAACCACGGATGTGTCTTTGAACAGGCTGATCCCTTGTCCTACAAAAGCGGGCAGCATGACCCTCAATGCGTATCTCAATTTGATAAAGAAAAACCCCTGCATTGCAGATGCCCCTACGGAACGAGCTGATTCTGTTATTTGAGCCGGTACTGCCTCCAGGCCACTATGGACAATCTCCGCCTGATAGGCGCTACTGTAAAGGATCAGTGAGATGGCTGCGGCGATGGGGGCACTAAGATCCAACCCAAAGCGCTGACTGCCAATCACCTGATAAACCAATAGCAAAAGCAACAGAAGCGGAATTCCGCGAAAAATTTCAATATATATTCTGCTAAATAATCGGACAGCCGGAAGTCGCGCACCACGCCCACTACCAACGATCAAGGCAACGACAAAACCAACCCCAACTCCGAAAAAAGCTAAGATCAAGCTTAATAACAATCCACCCGGTCGTTGGCCGGGAAAGCCGATCAACAGATTGGCGAAGTTCTCCCAGAGGAACGCCAGTTGATCGATCATATCTTAGACCCCAACAAAGCTGCTTTCCGGTTCAAACGAGCTTCAATTACGCTCAAAAGTGAAGCCATCGCGAAAGAGAGCAGCAAATAAACCAGGCTTGCCAGGGTCAACATCTCGGAGGCTCTAAATGAGCGCGTAATTCCAGTCTGGACGCTGTGGAAAAACTCCGGGGTTGAGACGATAGCAGCCAAGGCCGTATTTTTCATGTTATGGATCAGCCGAGTGGAGATGGCCGGAAATGCGGCATGCAATCCTTGGGGAATGATTATTCTCCGCAATATCGCGCTAGGGTGGGCACCTAAGGTGCGGGCTGAGTCGATATTTTCCTGCGGAATGGTGCCAACACCAGCACGGAAAATTTCTGCCAAATAGGCGCTGGTATTCAAAGTCAGTGCGAGACCGGCCGCAAGGGTGTAATAAGGAATTGATAATCCTGACCAACTCCCAATTGCATTAATGAGCGGGTTGTCAAAAAACAGGTTTTGTCTGAGTTCAATAGGGAATATATTCGGCAATGCAAAAGCCCAAAAGATGATGAGCACTAATGCCGGTACATTGCGATGAATTTCAACAAAGCCTACGGCCAGGAATTTGGAGAAGGGACGAGAGGAGATTTTAATGATACCAACAGCAATGCCAAGAAGTAACGAGCTAATTGAAGTGATTGCTGTCAGCCACAACGTCAAGCGAAAGCCTTCTAGCAGTAATTGGAAAATTTCAGGGGTAATCCATTCGAAAGACATATACAAAATTATGGATGGGTATCTATAAACTTACCTGACACTTATTACGTACCCCTTGATGTTTTGAAATCAATTCATCTTACAGTTTTTTCCAATTCGGCCCTCTTTTTCCGTCAAAACGATTTCGCCTAAAAAGGCAGGGACGACTCCTGCGTTGTCCCTGCCTTTTTAGACCAATTTACCTATGCGATTTAAGATGGTATTCGTGACATTATTTCTCGAGCTTGGCAGCTTCAATTCTGATAAACTCTGGCAGATAATTCGGGGTGCAATTTGGCGCTACAGGGTCATCCTTATAAAGCCCCAACTTTTCTCCTAGTTCGATGCACTGGGAGCGGTACTCGGGTTGATGAATCCCAATTTGAGCCGCTGAAAAATTCATTGCCCATTGAACTTCGGGTTCCGCTTTTGCCATGTCCTTTTGCAGAGATGTGAGCAATTTGGAGGTGTTCTCTGGAGGCTTTTTTCCAGTCCAGCGCAGACGTGCTTGGTAATACCAAAATAGCCGTCGTAAAATGGGATATGGATGGTGTTCCCACGATTCGAGCAGGGAAATGGTTTTCTTGGATTTCGTAAGCTGGTTTGCAAGCAGCCAATCGGCCAGTTGATTGCGTTGATCATAATCGTGATTTTGAATATCCTCGGCAAACTCCTCGATGACTTTTGGCGTGAGAAGCAATTTGTCCATGATGAGGATGGCCAAGAGGCGCGGGTAGTACTCGCCCGTCGACCAAAGTTCCAGGGCCAGTCGGTGATCTTTCTTGATTTCCTTGGCGATCTTGCGCAAGTCGCCGAGTTTTGGTGTGTCTGGCCCGATTTGGGAATAAATATTTTTAGCTTTTGTTGATAGGGTCATAGTTGCTTCCGTGGTTGCCAATACTTTTTGACTTATTTGAAATCCAGTTTTGTATGTTCGTATGAATAGGTTTGTAGTCGTTTCCCTGTTTTTCTGTGAACTCCCTGTACATTTTTAAGCCGTCGTATTGCAAATCTATTTTTTCTTCGATGAGTATTTGTCGTGCAAGCCCTCACCATTGAGTATCTTGGGTACACATTTTTCAATTCGTGAAACACGAGTCTTGGATTGTTTGGGTTGAGAAAAATGCAGAATGTAGCCGCGCTGCCTGCCAGGGGTTAGTTCTTCAAAAGCAGTTTTGAAGAATGCGTCTTCATTGAATTTCTGCTGCAATTCATCGGGAACGGGTTCCGGGTTCTTTTTGAAATCTACCTTCAAGCCGGCTTTTTCTATTTCAATGGCTTCCATAACATAGGCTTTGATCACACCTTCCAACTCACTGATCTGCTGAACGCTGGTAAATTTGAACAACCGATCGGCTTGTGAATTTTTGCCTGGTTTTTCAAGGACGTTGTGAGCGTCCTTCAACAGGACACCCTTGAAAAAACTAAACGCACAATACTTTCGTAATGCGCTGACCAGAACCACATTCTTGTTTTGGTATGTATAACAGGGCACACCCCATTTGATTTCTTCAGATAACCCACACTCCAGCAGGATCGCCCGCAATTTCTTGATTTCATCGGGCCATTGATGGACTTTGCAGTCGGGGGTACCCCCAAAAGAACAGCGTCCGCACCCTACCGATAAATAGTTGTCAACTTGTGGATTCATATTATGGGTTGAAATGGAGAAAATCTAGTTTTTCGCAATCGTCAGGATGATAGGACTATCATCGCTTAATAGACTGCCACCATAGCCCCCAAAAGTCCTGACAATTTGCAGGCCGGCTTTCGAAAGTAAATAGCGCACATCTTCGAAACGGTACAAACGATACTGCAGCAAAAAGTTTCGCTTGCTTTCAGGTGTTACCACCCGGAATTTTTCCGTCAGCGTATGGGCGAAACCATCATAGTGGCGATTTACATCGGCGTAGCGTTCATCATTGCCAAGGCGCTCACTGACTTTGATATTGTTGATTACCCATTGGCGTTGGGGGACTTCGACAACGAACCAGCCTTTGGGTTTCAATACATCTGCTACGCTGGGGAGCAGTTCGATATTGTCACCCTGCTCATCGATCTGCCCCAGGGTGGTGAATAAGCAAATCGCCCCATCGAAAAGCTCATCGGATTCAAAGGTTTCCGCCCGAGAGTGTATGAATTCAACTTTAACACCGGCCTCTTTGACATGAGATTTCGCTTGGGCGATCATTTCTGACGAGGGATCAATGCCAACAACCCGGAATCCCCTTCGAGCTAATTCGATGCTGTGCCGTCCAAACCCGCAGCCCACATCGAGAATCCGGGCGCCCGCCTTGAGACCCGTCTGCTGTATCACAAAATCTATTTCGGCAGCCGTGCGCTCTGGGGTCAACTGGGGGTGTTTGAGGAAAGGCGATCCCTCGTCGAAAAAGTTAAATTCAGTCATCTATTTGGCTTTCGGTGGCGCATGCAAATCCTCACTCACGGTGGGGAAGAAAACATTGCGTTTGCTTCAGAGGCTGTCGCGCACATCCAGCATGGGGATATTCTGACGTTCGAGATCGTTGAGCGCTTCAAAAGGAATCACCGCCCCCTCAGCTTCAGCGACATCTGCCCACTGCTCGATCCATTCTCGGTCCAGGCCATCCACGTCATCAACCAGCCGCAGCCGGTCGATCTCATAGAACTGCATCAACTGCTTGACCTCTTCAACGACACTTTCGGGGGAGCGCCGTCGAAACTCCGATCCATGTACCGCCTCTTGACACCACTCGCAGCCGAAAGGACAGCCGCGCGCTACAGAGATGGTCATCGAGGCATAGCCATTGTTTTCTCGCCAGACCTCCAGGTAATTGTCCATATCGATCATATCGCGGGCCGGCAGCGGGAGTTCATCCAGGTTGAGAATAAATTCGCGGCGGGAGTTTAGCACGACTTTGTCAGCGTCGAGGTAGGCAATTCCTTCGATGTGTTGGTAATCTTCGGCAGCGATTATTTTTTGGAGAATTTCAATTATGGTCAACTCACCCTCATGGTGGACGACCAGGTCGACTTCGGGAGCAGCCAGGTAGGTCGCGGGGGTATACGTGGGGTCCGGCCCCCCAAGGATTACCATTGCTCCCTGAGCTTTTGCCAGTGAAGCCAGCTTCAAGGCTGTCTCTCGGTTGGGTTGAACAGCCGTTATACCCACAACCCTGGGTTTGAATTTCTCCAAGGCTTCGACATAATCCTTTTCCCCGCCGGAAAAGGTGCCATCAAAGATTTCAACGCTGAAACCGCGCTCGCGGATAAAGGCTGCCAGGTAGAGCAGCCCCAACGGAAAGTATGGGTTCATCAACTCCCGTTCGGCCTCGTTTAGATTTAGAAAAATTGGGTTTACCAACAAAATATCGATCATATATTCTTTCATTATTGATGCTGTGACTATAACGAATTTTGATTAACATCTGATGAGAAATAACTGCCCTATTTTTGACAGTTTTTATGCTCCCTGCAGATTTCGAAGAAATATTTCCAAAAAGTCAAATGGAGGCAAGGGTCTGCGTCAGATTTTCCGTTGCAGACATGTTGAACTCGAATTCAACCGAGCAAACTTTTTTTGGGATTGTGGATAGACTTCCGGCTGTGGTTTTGCAGAATGTTGACCAAATAACCATTCAAACGAGACTAAATCACCCCATTGGGGATGATTATGGTGTTGAATTAAGGATGCCAAAGCAAGAGTATTGGCGGGAGATCATCCAATATTTGGTTGAGAAAGGTATTTGTGATCGTCACAAAGGGAATTCACTGGTAGGCTGGATAGGCCAATCATCAGATCAACCGCGTAGTTCAAAGACTGATAGAAAAAAACCCTCACATACTCGGAAAATTAATCATATTAAATTGCAGTATCACTTGGGAAAGCTTGTAAAGGCAAAAGCCTACATAGCAGCAAATTTCAATGGGCTGCCTGATCAATTTACGCACAATAGAATTTTTGATCCCAGCTTATGGGATATGGAAGGAAATACTGTGTCTAAAAATGCAGCCGTCAATGGCTTCTTGCAGCGGATGAGTTCTGACAACGAACTCCGCCAGAATTTGCTGAAATTGGGAGAAGGCAACTGGCGCGCCGTAGCTAGACTAGCTCGTAAGGCTGGTTTCCAATTTCAGGAAGATGAAATCGTAGCAGTCATTCCAGATAAGTTTTATCAATTAGCCAGAGAACATTCCCTTTATGGATGGGCCAATTCCAAGCCTATGATTGGACATTCATAATACGTCCAAGCTGATGGGCGGCAAAAACCCCAACCAGCATCGAGAGAGTTGTGGCGATGCTCCCAACGGATAACAAAGGAACACCCACCAGCGAATGCCCCAGGTTGCAGCCGCCGGCAAAAGCCGCGCCTATCCCCATCAGGAAACCGCCAGTGCCCAACTGGATGTAGCGTTTCATAGTTTCGCCGCGCACCCAGAGAGTTTTGGCCCTCAAAGCGGCAAGAAAAGCCCCGGGGATCAGGCTCAAAAGGGCAATCGGAATCCAGGGTGCGGAGCCGGCTGAATTAGCGTTGGTCAGCGAAAGAAAGATGCCGGAGGGGACATAGGACGTACCGTATGGATAGTTGGAGCCACCCTGGCGGGCCAAAATCCAACTGATGCTGATTACCACGGACACGGCAACGCCCAAAGGGAGCCAACCCCACAATTTGTCGCGGGTTATGCGATTCTCTTTGGGAGCACGCCAAAGCCAAAACACGGCTGCCACGCCCAAACCAAGCAAGACGAGCCACCCCGCGGAGCCAAAGAGCTGATCGAAGGTAACGGTCAAATTGGAGGCAGTCAGCGCGGCTCTTAATCCTGAGAGCGGCCCAACATAAACCAGGATGTCGCCCAAGGCCCAAAAGGCCAGGCCCACCAATGTGCCCAACATGCCGTGACCCAGTTTATAAAATAGCCCGGTAACGCAAGAAGTCGCCACGACCATGCCTGCGCCAAAGATCAGCCCGCCAAAGATGTTGGCCTGCCAGGCAAAGGGTGCAATCCAGGGATCGATCACGCCAGCGGCGCGCAACGCAAAGATAACGGGCGTGGGGATTAACAGCGCCAGGATGTAGGCCCTGAGCAGATCAAGCTGTTGAGGCCGTTTGAAGATGCCCCGCAGCGTGCTGTGGAAACACAAGTCGCCGCGTTCCAGTACATAGCCAAGGCTGGCTCCGGTAAAAATCGCGAGTGCTATGGTCATTGATTTCCTTTTTAGAGAGCAATTTCACCGCAAAGCACGCAAATAGGCCTTTGCGGTATAAGAATTTCCATAAAGTTAATGGCTAGATGAAATAAGTTTTGGTTTTCTTACAAGGATGCCCAAAATCAACAGTGCATATACAGGAATATACTCAACCCAGCGCACAAAGGTGTATTCGCGTAAATCGGCGGGGTTAACGTAGGTAATGTACGACAAAGCCACGGCCAACGAAAGATAAATCCAGGGCCAGCGCTGATTCCCGGGCACAAACACCAGGAATGGGATGATGATGGTTGCATACCAGGGATGAACCGTAGGCGAGAGCAAAATGTATGCGCCTAAAGGAATCGCTGCCGCTCTGAGAAGACCTGTTAGATCGGTTATGTGCCTATGTGCTCGCCAGAAAGAAGCCAGGACTGCAATTCCCAACAATCCAGTTGAAATAAGCTTGGCGATAAATATAGGCCGTTCGCCGACAATATCTGCCGGAACCGCCCCAGGGGTGGGGAAGCCCGAAATGAAAACTTCCAGCCAGTGGTAAATTCCGCCGTTGAAATTCCACCATTTTGTGTAAATGCGCAAGGCGCCAAAAACCCCGCTTCCATCCAATTCACCGATTAGACCCCAGCCAGCACCAATGGAAAATAGGGACAGCACTACTATGACTAATCCTATAAACAAGAAAAGATTGCGCCATCCCCAACGTTTCAGGAATAGAGGCACCATGAATATTGGGATGATTTTTGTGAGCGAGGCCAGTGCTAAACTAATGGTGGAAGCGGAAACACGCCACCCATTCACGCCATTTGCTTTTGCCAGGAACCAGAAAGACAGCACCACCAGAAAGATCATCAGCGCATCGATATGCGCGCCATGCGCAAATTCGATGACAACCAGCGGGTTCCACAAATAGATCAAAACGTTGCGGGTTGGGAGGTGCAATCTCCGGAGAAGATCAAGCAAAAGCCAGCCGGCCAACAAATCGAAAAATACTGCGGCGATTTGAAAGGCTTTGATGTTTTGCGGGGCGATGAAATTGACCGTCGCATAGACCAATTGTGCCGCGGGTAAATAGGGCGAAGCCATCCAGGCGTGGTTTACACTGTCTCGAATCGGAATGTTATAGGCGTCTAATTGGGGTGACTCCACTGGATAGGCATAAGGATTGATGCCTTTGTTTAGTAGATGCCCATCCCAGAGGTAACGATTGACATCATCGCTAAGGGAGGGCTCTGAAAAGAGCATGATAACTCGGAAGAGTACCGCGAAAACCCAAATCAGTTTAGTTGAAATGTTATTGCGGCCCAAACGAATAATGGTTAGTACGTAGGCGACTGCAGCTATCAGAAAATAGCCAAGAAAAGCCGGTGTGAAAGCTCCCCGCATACTGGGCAATAGAGTCAAACCCAAGAAACTGCTGATGATTATGATTCCAGAAAAGAAAGTGAGCCCCCCAACTTTGTCAATGGACCTATGAAGATCAGGTCTCATGGAAAAAACGCCGGCAATGTATTAAACGATCGGCCGGAAGAAAAGCCATGTCGCCCCGTAACCGTTCGATGTCCGCTTCTGTGTCGACATCATACCAGGAGGGTGTCAGCGTGTAGCGCAAATTAGTTTCTTTAGCAATTGCTATAGTTTGGCCCATAACTTTGGGCGTGCTCCAGGCGACACCTTCGAAAATCTCAGGGTGATTGCTGGTCAGGCCGACCATGTAGTAGCCGCCATCTTCGGAAGGACCAAATACAAGATCGTGTTTTTCAAGATGTTCGAACCCTTTTTCAACAAAAGATAGGGGAACCGTAGGGCCATCGGCATTGAGGGCAATGGCCTTTTGATACCCTAATTCCAGCAATTGATTTAGAACCCGATTCAGGCAATCACCAATATCTAGACATGTGACAGGCAAAAGCAATGTCCTGGGAGGCGAAATGCGCTCGAAAAATGGTTTCGATTCAGGCGGCGTGATCGCAATGGCTAAATCAATGTGATCAAGTCGCCCCATGGAATCGATGGTATCTCGCAGCAGCGCTTCGTACAACCTGGCAGCATCTTCATGGGTCAACGGTGGGCAAAGGCGGGTTTTGGTAGCACCGACCTTGGGTTCTTTGGCCATGATGATCAACGCTGATTTATTTTTCATCGCTGAGACACCGAATTATTTGAAGAGTTTGTCATTATGGATTAGTTAGGGAGCCAGGAATGCTGAGGTCGTTTCATGGGTGCCTGGTTTCCTCTTTAATCATTGAAGAATAGCGAAATATTGTCGTGATGATGTAATAGGTTGCCAACACTGTGCCACGTATTGTACCGCTGATTTTTGAGTCCCCACCATAACGAGGGTGGTAATCCACCGGGATTTCGATAATTCTCCACCCCTGCCGAGCGGCCTTGGCAATCATCTCGGTGGGCCAACCGTAGGTCATTTCGGTCATTCCCAAAACGGTTAGTTTGCTCTTGCGCACCGCGCGAAAAGGGCTCAGATCGGTGATAGGTAGGCGGTATAAAATGCGAATCAAACGTGCTGAAAGCCAGTTACCAAAATACTGATGCCAGGGCATTGCCCCATCTGCAATCGAGCCAGCCAGTCGTGAACCCAGGACCATATCGGCCTGCCCATCCAAAATGGGCTGAATGATGGCTGGAATTCCTGCCGGGTCGTCCGCGCCGTCCGCGTCCAGGTAGATGACAATTTCGCCTTGGGCGTGGTCCGTACCTGTAGCGCAAGCCTGACCATAACCACGTCGGGCCTCATGAATTACACGCGTGGCGTAGCTTTCGGCAATTTCGATGGTGCCATCTGTAGAGCCGCCATCCACAATGATGATCTCGTCCACACTGTTTTCAGGAATACTGTCCAAAACAAAACCAAGGCTCTCTTCTTCGTTTAGGGTCGGAATTATCAGGCTGGTTTTCATTTGACTATAGATGTAAGCCTCGGCACAGGTCTTACGGCCCCCAGCGAGATTGCCAATCGGGGCGGGAGTTGTTGGTGATGCGCACAACGTTGCTGCCATCTGCTTGCATGATGTAAATCTCGTTGTTGCCATCCCGGTAGGAGGTGAAGGTGATCCAATTGCCAAAGGGCGAAAAACTTGGCGCCAGGTTATCACCGCCATCTGTAAGTTGGCGCAAATTTGACCCATCAACGTTGACGATGAAAATGTCATGATCGCCCCGTGGACCGGCATAGAATGCCAGTTGTGTCCCATCCGAAGACCAGGTGTGGCGTCCGCCCAGATCGGGCAAATCGGTGATCTGTTGAATTCCGGTGCCATCGGCGTTCATCACGAATAATTGGCGGGCACCACGCCGAGAGGAGGCGAAGGCAATTTTGAGCCCATCGGGCGACCAGGACGGGTCGATGTCATCGGCCGATGAATGGGTCAGTTGGCGCGGGCTAAGACCGTTGATTTCCATGATCCAAAGGGTCTGGTTAGGGCCGATGTCGTTGGCAAAAACGATGTAGCGACCGTTGGGCGAAATATGGGGCGCAAAAGCAGCGCCAATGTCTTGGGTCAGACGGCGTTGATTACTGCCATCGCTGTTCATTTTGTAGATTTCAAAGCGCCCATCTCTGCGAGACGAAAACACAATCGTATTGCCATCCGGAGACAGCGAGGCATAGAAGTCAGTGGCCGGATTATTGGTTAGACGTTTTAGATCGCTGCCGTCTGGCTGCATGCTGCAAATTTCATCGAAACCATCGATATAGCAAGTAAACACGATTCGTCCTGCTGGGGTGTACGATAGCTGAACCGGCGAAGTACTTGTCGCAATGTGAAGGGGTATTTTTGTTTGGGTAGGTTGCGGCGTAAACGATGCCTGAAGAGCGATTTCTGGGGTGAAGGTATTGGTTGCGACTATGTGTGCCGAGGGTGTTGTTTTTGATGGCAGGTTGCGAATCACAAAAGATATCAGGACTCCGCTGCCAAGCACAATACAGGTCCAACTAATCAAGGCAAACACAACGATCAGGATAAATCTGCGGTTATTTGAAAGATTGGAATTGCTCATTTTCAAAGCGTATCATGCCCTAACTGATTTTGAATTGCAAATCTGAACCAAAATCAGTTTCTTTTGGTAGACGATGAAAGGTAAAATATGTGAAATGTAATTCCAATGGAGTTCTCCAAGTGACGAAATACTTGATCAAACAAGCCGCCGCCAGCATCATCAAACTTTTTCTGTTCCTCTCGTTGATGTTCTTCGTGATCCAGTGGGTCATGCCGGGAGATTTTGTCGACCAGTTCGCCATGTTTCTGAACGGGGCTGAACGTGACCGCCTGCGAATCAGTTTGGGGTTGGATTTGCCGCTTTACCAGCAATATTTTCAGTGGATTAGTGGAATCGTGCGCGGCGACCTCGGTCTATCGGGTTTTGGATTTCCCGTGGCCCGAGTTATTCAAATCGTACTGCCGCCGACCCTTTTGGTATTTATTCCGGGAACCCTGATCGCCTTCGGCATCGGTCTTTTCCTGGGGAAATGGACCGCCTGGCGGGGCTCAGGCGTGTTGTCTGGTGCGACAACGTTGGCGGGCATCACCTTGTTCACCGCTTTTCCTCCCTGGCTGGCCTGGTTGGTGGCCTTTTTCTTCGGGCGCCAGGCGGACGTCTCGCGCGGGCAGGGTGGTGGCATCAATGCGCTGGCCTTCCCAAACCTGGATCGCATGCTGTGGATTGGAACCGAATTGCGGCCCCGCGAAGTCGCATTGACGGTATTCTACACGGCCTTGTGGGTTTCTTTGGTTGTTGTTGTGCTGGCATTGGTCCTTCGAAGAGTAACCCGGATTCGAGTCCCCTGGTGGGCTCAGACACTGGTCATCATCGCAGGAGTGCTTGGGCTATGGATTAAGAACGGTATCCATCCCTATGCCTTCAACTTACTCAGCTCGGCAGCTCTGCCCCTACTGGTTTATGTGCTGCTCAGTTTTGGCGATACGATGATCATCATGCAGTCCAGTATGACCGAAGTGCTCAAGGAGGAATATATCAAAACTGCTAAGGCCAAAGGATTAACAGAACTGAGCATCCGAGAGCGCCATGCCGCTCGCAATGCGCTGCTGCCAGTGCTCAGCCGCTTATTCATTTCGCTGCCTTTTCTGCTGGCCGGCATTGTGATCATCGAAGATTCGGTCAATTGGCCTGGAATGGGCGGCATGATGTTCAATGCCATGTACTGGCAGGATATTCCCACCGTGATGGGCGTGTTGCTGATCATCGGCGTGCTGGCATTGGTCGTGCGTTTGTTATTAGACGTGATGGCTGCCTACCTTGATCCGCGCATCCGTTTCAGTGATGATGGTGAATTCAAAAGGGCCAGTGAATAAATGACCTCGACAGATATCCCTTCCTATAGTGCCCTGACATCAGGCCAACGTTTTCGTATTCGATTCGCCCTGGCCTGGACCCGTTTCAAAACGGGCTGGAATACCTTCAAACAGGACCGCCTGGCTCTCCTGGGATTAGCGTTGATCGCAATTTTTGCGCTGATGTCCATTACTCACCCCATCCTGATGAACACCATCTGGGAGCGGCGTCTCTTCGATCCCTATACCGGTTTCGACAGCGCCTTGATCCCACACCCGGCCCTGCCAGACAATGTTCATTTGCTCGGGACTGATTCCCTCGGTCGCGATGTTCTCAGCATGCTCCTGGCCGCTACCACGCCTACTTTTATGTTGGGTTTTACCGCTGCCATCACTACCGCCATAGTGGCATTGTGCCTGAGCATTCCCGCAGCTTACTTCCGTGGAAAGGTAGATTTGATTCTTACCAATATAATGGATGCCATGATCCTGTTACCAGCTCCGATCCTGATGATCATCCTGGGGGCGCGCTTTCGTGATATGGGTGCCATCACTTTGGGGTTAATTTTTGGATTGGTCACAGGTGCGGGAAGCGCCGCCATCGTCATGCGTACTGCCGCCTTGAAGGTTGCTGCCCGTCCCTTCATGGAAGCCGCCCAAATTTCAGGCGGCGGCGCCTGGCATATCATGACCAAGCATTTCCTCCCCAATATGCTGCCCCTGGCCGCCCTGCAGATGATGATCTCCGTCAGCAGCTCGGTGATCGCTTATGGTTTCGTATCTTTCTTCGGTTTGCAGCGCATCGACCTCAACTGGGGCACCCTGATTTACGATGGCTTTTTGTATGGCATGATCGGCGGTTTGGGAATACAATGGCATGTGCTCCTTCCAGCAGCGCTGGCCTTCTCCCTTTTTGCCCTTGGTTTTTACCTGGTCTCGCGCGGCCTGCACAAAGTTGCCGATCCCCAATTGCGGGAAGAGTAATGCATGGCTAGAAACAGTAAATAAGAATTTTGAGATACTCCCCAATTTATTCAGACGCCTTCGGATGATTTCTTTCTTCATCACGTAGAAGCCTCCTTTTGTAGGCTTCCCGCTGGACTTTGAGATACGGTTGAAAATCGAGATATTGCCGAACAATTTTGGAAAATACCGTCCCCCGATCAAAATCATCCACCTGGAAAATTACCAAGTTGTTTTTCACCGCTTCGTAATTCAGCACAATGTCATCCGTATCCAGAAACACGAGATCAACATCATCAAAACCGGCCCGAGTGATATCCGCCAAAATATCTAATTTGTGTTGCCGCGCTCGGTCATTTTTAGGGTAGACGGCTAAATCCAAATCACTTTCCGAATGTAGTTTTCCGCTTACATTCGAACCGAAAAGGTATACCGCCGCAATATCGGGATATTTCTCGAATACTGCTGACAGACGGCGGGTTTCTTTCTCTGATAACATGATTTTAGTTTACCAGATGCACGATACGGCCACGGGTTACTAAACGTAGAGCCGTATTCTGAATTTCACCGTGATGATCGTTCACTATGTGGCCCATCGGGCAGATCGCGGAGAAAAACAATCAAAATCTAGGCGAACACAGCGACCTCTGCGGTAGAAAAGGTTCCCAAGTTCGACCTAAAGAATGCCCTGCGATATGGCTTAGCAGATCACATTTCAATTATAATCGTGGTAGGTGAGCACCTCGCAATAGTATCCCTGGGAGACGAATATGAACACCTCTAAACTCTTCGATCCAACCCGGCGCAGCAAGGCCTGGCTGGCCTTTTTGATCTGTCTGGTTTTGGTCATTGCCGCGCAATTCCTTGCCTGGCAGGTGCAGCGCGATTTCGGCCGTGTTGACGTCAGCAACGTACACTACGAAAATGAGACCGGCATTTTGGTGCGCGCCAAGCTTTTGAAACCGACCGATGCCTCGCCCAATAACCCCATGCCCGGTGTGGTCTATATCCATGGATACCAGAACAACAGGGAAACTAGCGATGCGTATGCCATCGAGATGGCCAGACGCGGCTTCATCGTCTTAGAGATCGATGCCGTTGGACGCGGCAATTCGGGGGAACCACTGCCCATCGCTGATCCCAATTTCGATGATACATTTGGCGGGCGAGCCTCTTTTGAGTATCTCAAGACTCTGCCTTATGTAGACGTTGAATCCGTAGGGTTGATGGGCCACAGTTTGGGGGCCGAGATGGTTTACACCATCGCGCTGGAGGACCCATCCGTGAAGGCCCTGGTGCTGTCCGGGTTTGCTTACGGGGAAGATGCAACCTTCACCATTCCGCCAAATATGTTGATGATCTTTGGTAAATATGACGAATACCGGGAGCGCATGACGGGGACAAGGCATATCGAAGTTGAATGGATGACCTCGCCCCAGACACAGGCTGCGATTGCCCAATCAAACCCAGAGTTTGGCGTGACCTACGGAGATTTTGGGGATGGCTCGGCCCGTAAGGTAGTCCTGCTCCCGGTGATCCACATCCTTGAGTCTCACAACCGTCAGGGCATCGCCGCGGCTGTCACCTGGATGCGAGATGGCCTGAATCCAGACCCCACCCTGTGGGTTGATGAAAACCGTCAAACCTGGGAGATCAAAGAATACGCCACCCTGGTCGCCATGTTGGCGGGCCTGGCCTCTGTGCTTCCCTTGGGATTGATGCTTTTGCGTACGCCTTTCTTTTCCGGCTTGCAAGGAGAAATATCGGACAAACACACCTGCACCACCAGGGAATTTCTAAAATTTTCCACCATAAATGGCGTCCTGATGTGGCTCTACCTGCCGCTGATCTTTGCCCTGTTCGGCTTGCACGTCTACGTGGTGCAGATCGATAAGGCCTTCCCGATGATGCTGGTCAATGGCACCATCTGGTGGTTTGTGTGGATCAACGTGATCGGCTTCTTCATCCTACGGCGCTGGTATCGCCGCCAAAACGCCGAAAGCGGACTGACCTGGGCCGACCTGGGCATCAGCTTCAGCCCTGAACGCTTCCGCCTGGATTGGGGTCTCATTGGCAAGACCGTGCTGCTGGCCGTGATCATGTTTGCCTGGGCCTATCTGCTTGAGCATTTTCTCGAGCAAATCTTCATCGTCGATTACCGCTTCATCTTTCCCTTTGCCAGCGACCTGACCGCTTACCGCCTGGGAATGTGGCTGCTCTATTTCCCCTTCCTTTTGTTGGGCTTTGTGTTGATGGGCTTCTTCCTGCACGGGCAATTGCGCCTGCCCAGGCAGGGAGGCTGGCTGAAAACCTTTTGGTACTGGTCTCAGGCCAACACCCTGGCGATGATCATCCCCCTGTTTCTGTTTATGTTTGTGCAGTATATTCCCCTCTTCACCACCGGCGCGATCCCCTTCGTAGGGCCGGGTGGTGTGCTGGCCAACTTCACCATGAGCCTGTTCCACATCATTGGCGTACTGATCATGGTTGTGCCCATCTCGACCTGGTTCTTCCAACTGACGGGCCGGCCCTATCTGGGCGCTGTGCTTAATGCCGCCATCGTGACCTGGATGTTCGTTTCGTCGCAGGTTATCGCGCCAATCCCGGTTTAACGTTACACTGGCTGTTTGAAAGCAATAGTCTCGAAATCTGGATGCGCGGCCTAACAACGTGATATAATTTTGCCGCTATCCACAGAGTAAGCGAGCGTGACATGACCGACACCCTGTAGAAAAAAACGATATTATCCCGGGCCGCGCCCAGTTTCGTTCCCCCTGTCTGTGCAGGGATATTTCTACAGGAGCACCATGCTTACTGCTCACCGAATTTCCAAATCGTACGATCTCAATTCCATCCTTCAAGACGTCTCATTCTCTGTCAACGCGGGCGAAAGAGTGGGCCTGATTGGTCCCAATGGCTGCGGCAAAAGCACCCTCATGCGCATTTTGATCGGGGAAGAAAGGGCAGATTCTGGCCATATCTCTCTGACACCTGCCTCGCTGAGGTTGGGCTATCTGCCCCAGGGCTTTGAACTGCAACCGGGCCTGACTCTGGACGAGATGCTGCGGTCAGCCTCCGGAGACCCCCAACGTATCGAAGCCGAACTGGCGCAGATCGCCGCGCAGCTGGCAGAACAACCTGACCAGCCCTGGCTGCAGGAACGCTATGATCAGTTGTTGGCGCAACTCGAAGCCAACGGTTACCACGACTCGGGTCAGGTCGATTCGACTTTATCGATCTTTGAGCTTTCCGAGCTGCCCCTGGATTTCCCCGTTGCCAATCTCAGTGGCGGGCAGAAGACGCGTCTCTCGCTGGCGCTGGTTTTGCTTTCAAAACCGCAATTGCTGCTGCTGGATGAGCCCACCAACCATCTGGACATCGCCATGTTGGAATGGCTCGAAGATTGGTTGTCGGCTTTCCGCGGCGCGGCCCTGATCGTCAGTCACGACCGCACCTTCCTGGAACATACCGTCAATCGCATCCTGGAGCTAAACCCGGAGAGCCAGACTTTGCGCTCCTTCGCCGGGACCTATTCTGACTACGTCGAGCAGATCATCAACGAGCGTGACCGCCACATGGCGGCTTACAAGGATCAGATCGCCGAAATTCGCCGTATGCGCCGTGACATCGCCCGCACCAAAGAACAGGCCCGCCAGGTGGAAGTGACCACCACCTCACGCCAACCGGGGGTGCGCCGCTACGCCAAAAAGGTCGCTCAAAAGGCCGCCTCGCGCCAAAAGAAACTCCAGCGCTACCTGGATTCGGATGAGAGATTGGATAAACCCAAAGCCGGCTGGCAGCTCAAACTGGAGCTAGAGCATCCACCACATTCCAGCGGCGATGTGCTCCGGTTGGAGAATTTGAGCGTGGGCTACCAGGCGAATTCGCCCCTGTTGGAAAAAATCAACTTGCACATTGCCGCCGGGCAGCGGGTTGTGCTGACCGGACCCAACGGCTGCGGCAAGACCAGCTTGCTGCGTACAATCAACGGCGAAATCGAGGCGTTATCTGGCAAGGTCCGCCTGGGCGGCAGCGCCCAAGTGGGCTATATGAGCCAGGACCCTTTGGGGGATGTTCTCGAAGCTGGATCAAGCGCTGTCGAGGTCATCCAGAGTGTTAGTCCCCTGAACCACACCGAAACGCGTTCTTTTTTGCATTACTACCTTTTCGGCGGTGACGATCCTTTGCGGCCGGTCGAGAGTCTGAGCTTCGGCGAACGCGCCCGCCTGATGCTGGCACGGCTGGTAGCCATGGGCTGCAATTTTCTGATCCTGGATGAGCCCATCAACCACCTGGACATCCCCTCACGGGAGCGTTTCGAGCAGGCCTTGGCGGGATTCCAAGGCTCCATCCTGGCGGTGGTGCATGACCGCTATTTTATTGAACGCTTTGCAACCGAGGTCTGGCTGGTTGAGGGGCGGGGGATCGAAAGACCACTTTGATTGAACGCGGGCGACTTTATCGCAGCGTTACAGAGCACGAAATTATGTGCGGCGAAGTGGTGCTTTCGAAAAATAATTACAGCCAGCGGGAGGTTCCTAGTGCAAAAGCACACGCTGTCACCGTGCCCTTTTTAATATTCTCCCAATAATGTCGCAAAGATTCTTGTAAGATGATAAAATGTCATATTGTGTGATATACTATGGTTCCGGGCGGGAAACCTTCGTTCATTGCCATTTATGAAAGGAGAGGGACCAATGGCTAACAAACTTGCAGCAATTAATCAACTGCGCGCCAAAATCATCAGCCAGGGAGTTGCAGACCTGGACACCTTAGCCGGGCGCGTTGCTAAAAACACGACTTTCAATGAAGACGACATCTACAGCATGATGCGCCTGATGGTGCGGGAGACCAATGCCGCCTTGCAAGCGGGGGAGACGGTCAAGATTGATGGGTTGGTCAACATTTCAGCCTCGATGAAGGTCGGCGGCAAAGTCAACCTGAGCTTGCGGGTCGACCGGGAAGCCCAGGCCGGCCTAAACAACCCCACCTTGTGGGGTGCCGGTAAGGTCAGCAACTACGCCAATATGACCAAATCGACCAAAGAATTGGTTGCCCTGTGGAACCAGGCGCACCCCGACGACCCGGTGGAAGAATAGAGGAGCGCCTCGCTCCACTCGGAGTGCTTCGAAAAACCTGTGAGTTTTACAAGATCTTTTTAGCTTGGTTCGTCGCTAGATCCGAGGCTTCCTTTTGTGCATAGTGACTTTATTAAACCTCACAGGTTTATTTACAGAAATATCCCGCCTGAATCGATAGCATAACACCCCGTGTTAATTTTCCAACACGGGGTGTTATGGTTCCTTGCACGCTGTGCTGCGGAAATAGCACGGGGTGTAAATGGGGTTATGCAACGAGAAACCGGGTTTCTAATAAAAGTAAAAGATGCCATACCGCCCTGATGCCGAACCACTACCATTTGCTAGAATATTTGCGCCCGGATGATTTTTACCGCCACGTCGGCCCCATGATACTGGCATATACCAAAGCGATCAACAACCGCTACAACCGTTGTGGGGCATTATTTCAAGCTATCGGGATTATATTGGTCTTCGAGAGGGATCGCTAGTATCACCGGATATTGTATTAAGGCACTTTGCCTCGCGCCAGGCTTACCGAGAGTTTGTCGAAATGTAACAGAAAGGAACCCGGCTATTCCAAGGAACCGGGCGTCTGAAGGTTGTGTCCCTATCAGGTCTGTTAATTCGGGAACCAATTCAGGAATTGGGGCGTCTTAATCGCTATAATAATAGTATTCGCCTGGGCGTGAAGGTTCGGGCTCACAGGGAGAACTTGCTCATGAATACCAAACGCAATTCTGTCAAGGTTTTGAATGCAACGCTGGTGGTATTGACCATCTTGGGGATGGTCATGCCAGTGACTCTTCCAATGGCAAATGTAGCCGCAGGGGAGACGAATTCGGAAATCATCCTGCCAGACGACGAGGATTCCGGGCCGGGCCTACCTATTGAGCTCAGTGAGGGCGCCGCTCAACCGGACGAGTTTGAGCCGGTCAATCGCGTCGAGGGCACGCCCATGAGCGAGGCGGCCATTCAGTTGGTGCTGGACCGTTTGCCGGCCCTGGCAGTGGACGATGATGACCAGACCGATTTCCGCCTGCCGCTGGATTCGCTGCCCCCGCCGCGCACCGGTGAGACGATCAATGAAGTTTTCCCGCCGGAGGTGCAGTATGAGCCGCTGGAAGTCCCAGATGGGCCGCTGGAAGTGCTGCGCTACTCACCGGAGGGTGAGATTCCTATCGCGCCCTTCGTCAACGTGACCTTCAACCAGCCCATGGTGCCGCTGGCGACCATCGAAATGTTAGCCGCTATGGAATCCCCGGTGACCATCGAACCGGAACTGAAGGGTACCTGGCGCTGGCTGGGCACCAAGACGCTCAACTTCCAATATGATTCTGAGCTGATCGACCGCTTGCCGATGTCGACGCAATTTTCGGTCACCATTCCGGCTGGGACCGAATCCCAAACCGGCGGGGTATTAGCCGAAACCGTACAGTTCAATTTCAGCACCCCCACGGTGACTTTGGTCAACAGGTATCCCAATTCGTACGACCCGCAGCCCCTGGACCCGCTCTTTTTTGTGCAGTTCAATCAGCGCGTCGAGCCGCTGGAAGTTTTGAAAACCATCCAGGTGAGCGTGGAGGGTCAGATTTATGATTTGAGATTGCTATCTGAGGACGAAATTGCCACTGACAGCCGCGTGAACTACCTAGCGGAAAATTCCTTAGAAGGGCGCTGGCTGGCTTTCCGGGCGACGGAAGAATTCCCGGCCGACACGTATGTCAGTGTGAACATCGGGCCTGGGACGCCTTCGGCTGAAGGCCCGCTGCTGACCGATGAAGCCCAGAGCTTTGGCTTCAACACTTACGCGCCTCTCCAGGTTGTCGATCACGGCTGCACTTATTGGGACGAGCCCTGCCGGCCTTTACAGCCCTTCTATATCGAATTCAACAATCCCCTGGATTTGGAAAGGTTTGCTGAATCGATGGTGACCATCGAGCCGGAACTGCCCGGTGCAGTGATCAGCGCCGTGGGGAATTTCATCAACATTCGCGGCGCTTCGGAGGGTCAGACTACCTACAAAGTCACAGTGGACGGAGATCTGCTGGACGTGTTTGGCCAAACCTTGGGCGAGGCCGAGCAACTGCGGTTCCAGGTCGGCTCCGCCGAGCCTTTTCTGATCGGCCCTGATGAATTGTTCGTTACCCTGGACCCGAGCTCAACAGATCCGGCGCTGGCGCTTTACACCATGAACTACCGCCGCCTGGATCTGGAAATCTACGCCGTGGACCCGGACGACTGGCCAGATTTCCTGGGTTATCTGCGCGAGTACTATGAAACAGATCGTCCGAAACCACCGCCAGGAAAGAAGGTGGTCGATCGCACGCATCGTTTCCAATCGGAGACGGACAAGCTGACCGAGGTGCCCATCGAGTTCAATGACTTGATGAAGGGCAAGCATGGTCATTTCATCGTGATTGCCAAACCGCCCAAGGGCCTTTTCCAACGCGAGAATTATTGGGAGACGGTGCACGCCTGGGTGCAGATCACCCAGATCGGCCTGGATGCTTTTGTGGATCACAGCGAGATGGTGGTTTGGACCAACGCCTTGCAGGACGGCTCGCCTTTGGGTGAGGTGACGATCGCTGCCGACTCAGCCGAATTAGAAGTTGAAACCGGAGATGACGGCATTGCGCGCTTCCCGATCCCGGCCGCTGGGGCGACTTACTTAACCGCAACCCAGGGAGACGACACGGCCTTGCTGCCGGCCTCGACCTGGTATTGGGGCGAGGATGCCTGGGTTCAGCGCACCGTTTATGATGACCTGCGCTGGTATGTTTATGATGACCGCCAGATGTACAAGCCCGCTGAGCAAGTGCATATTAAAGGTTGGATGCGCCGGGTGGGCGGCGACCAGGAAGGTGATGTTAAACTGGTCGCAGAAACCGTGACCAGTGTCAGCTACCAGATCAGCGGGCCGCAAGGCAATGAGTTGGGGTCGGGCACCGCGACAGTAAACGCCCTGGGCGGCTTTGACCTGGATTTCACCTTGCCCGAGAATGTCAACCTGGGTTATGCCCAAGTCATCCTGCAGGCCGAGGGCGTGAGCGGCGCGGTCAACAACCGCGAGTATTATCACAGTTTCCAGATTCAGGAATTCCGCCGGCCTGAATTCGAAGTCAGCGCCCGCAACGAGACTACCGGTCCTTATTTCGTTGGCGAGCATGCTGTGGTGGCCGTCGAGGCCAGCTACTTTGCTGGCGGCCCGCTGCCCAATGCCGAGACCACCTGGTGGGTCAATTCGTCGCCCAGCAGCTACTCGCCGCCCAATTGGCCCGAATTTACTTTTGGCAGTTGGACGCCCTGGTGGTGGTGGGATTATGATGAGGGCGGCGATGGCACTACTCATGCCTCCCTGGAAAGTCGGACCGGCGCCGGTGGCGAGCATTACCTGCGGGTCGATTTCCCTCAGGCTGGGGAACCGCGCCCGTACAGCATCTTCGCTGAAAGTTCGGTGATGGACGTCAACCGCCAGGCCTGGGCCGCTTCGACCAGCTTGCTGGTGCACCCGGCTGACCTCTATGTGGGTCTGCGCAGTGAACGTTACTTTGTCGAGAAGGGCGTGCCCCTGGAGATCGAGATGATCGTCACCGATCTTGACGGTGCAGCTGTGCTTGAGCGCACGATTGATGTCACGGCGGCCCGGCAGGAATGGAAATTCGAGGGCGGCAGTTGGGGCCTTAAAGAAGTGGAAATCCAGGAATGTGCCATTCTCTCGTCGGAAGACCCGGTGGGCTGCACTTTCCAGACGCCCATCGGTGGGCGCTACCGCATCACGGCAACCATTGTCGATGACCTGGGTCGAGTCAATCAGAGTACCTTCACTCGCTGGGTCAGCGGCGGAGAATTGGTTCCTTCTCGTGAAGTTGAGCTGGAAGAGGTCGTCCTGATCCCCAATAAAGAAGATTACCAACCGGGTGATGCCGCTGAAATTCTGGTGCAGTCGCCCTTCAGTCCTGCCGAGGGATTGCTGAGCGTCACCCGCAGCGGGTTGCTCTACACCGAACGCTTCATGATTGAAGAAGGTGAGACCACCACGACGCTGCAGATCCCGATCAGCGAAGCGCACATACCCAACCTGAACGTCAAGATCGATCTGGTCGGATCAGCCCCGCGCCTGGATGACCTGGGCGAAATGGTGCCCGACGCGCCGCCACGACCGGCCTATGCCAGCGGCTCTCTGACCCTGAGTGTTCCGCCCTTAATGCGCATCCTGGAATTGACGCTGGAACCGGCCGAAACCAAACTTGAACCCGGCGCTGAAACCTCCCTGGCGCTGACTCTGACCGATGCCCATGGCGAGCCCGTTTCCGGTGCCGAAGTGGCCGTGGTGGTCGTTGATGAGGCCATCCTGGCTTTGACCAATTATCAACTTTCCGACCCCATGAAGACCTTCTACCAGCAGCGCAGCTCCGGTGTGGGCAGCTACTACAGTCGTTCGAGCATCATTCTGGTCGATCCCTTGGCCTTAGCTGAAGCCGCCCGCAGCGGGGAGGAGGTCGTAGCCAACGCCGCAGCTCAAAAATCCGAGGGCGGCCTATTCGATGGAATCGTGCAAGAACTATCTGGCGCGGCTGAACCGGCCGCTCCCATGGAAATGGAAGAAGAGGCAGTAATGGAAATGTCTGATGAGGCCGCCCCCGAAAGTCGCGCCGTAGATGGTGACGATGCTGCTGCTGACCAGGCCATTTCCGTACGCACCGATTTCAATCCCCTGGCGACTTTTGCGCCCGAAGTACGCACCGATGCCAACGGCCAGGCCATCGTCGAGATCGAACTGCCGGACAACCTGACCCGCTACCGCATCATGGCGGTGGCCGTGGATTCCGGTGGCAAGCAGTTCGGGTCCGCCGAGGCCAACCTGACCGCCCGCCTGCCTCTGATGGTGCGTCCTTCGGCGCCGCGCTTCCTCAATTTTGGCGACATCTTTGAGCTGCCCATTGTTTTGCAGAACCAGACCGATGAGGAGATGCAGGCCGAAGTGGTGGTTCAGGCGGGCAACATTAACTTGGACGGCCCACGAGAGGACCGCCAGGGTTTGATCGTATCGATCCCCGCCAATGACCGCGTTGAGGTGCGCTTCCCGGCCAGCACCGACATGGCCGGTACAGCCCGCTTCCAGATTGCAGCCGTATCGGGCGCCTACGCCGACGCGGCCGAGATCGATTTGCCCGTTTACACCCCGGCCACGACCGAAGCCTTTGCCACGTATGGCGTTATAGACGAAGGCTCCATCGCGCAACCCATCGCCAGGCCTGTGGATGTTTTCCCGCAGTTTGGCGGTCTGGAAATCCAAACCTCATCGACGGCGCTGCAAGCGCTGACCGATGCGGTCATCTACCTGGTGCGCTATCCCTATGAGTGCTCCGAGCAGTTGTCCTCCCGCATTTTGGGCATCGCAGCCCTGCGGGACGTGCTGACCGCCTTCGAGGCTGATGGTCTGCCATCGGTCGAAGAGATGGAAGCTTCCATGCACAAAGATATGCAGCGTTTGCAAGGCATGCAGAACTGGGATGGCGGCTTCCCGTACTGGCGCCGCGGCCAGGAATCTTATCCTTTCAACACGGTACACGTGGCCCACGCGCTGGCCCGCGCCCAACTGAAAGGGTATGAAGTACCAAGCGATATGCTTGATAATGTGCGCTACTACCTGCAGGATATCGAGAGCCATTATCCCTGGTATTACAGCCAGCGCACTCGCTGGATCATCAGTTCGTATGCCCTGTACGTGCGTGACCTGATGGATGACAACGATCCCGTCAAGGCGCAGGGAATTTATCAGGATGCCGGCCCCGATCAGCTCTCGCTGGAAGCCATTGGCTGGTTGTGGCAGGTCATGCTGGACGATTCCGGCTCGCAAGACGAGCTGGAATCGATCCGCCGCTATGTGGCCAACCGTGTGGTTGAGACTGCCGGTGCGGCCAACTTCACCACGTATTACGATGAGCAAGCTTATCTGCTGCTCAGTTCTGATCGCCGCACCGACGCCGTCCTGCTGGACGCCCTGATTGCCGATGACCCCGACAGCGACCTGATCCCCAAGCTAGTCAATGGCTTGCTTGCGCACCGCAAGCGCGGTCACTGGGGTAATACGCAGGAGAATGTTTTCGTGCTGCTGGCGTTGGATCGCTATTTCAATACCTACGAATCCCAGACGCCAGACTTCGTGGCCCGCATCTGGTTGGGTGAAACCTATGCCGGTGATCATACCTACAGCGGCTACTCAACCGAGCGCCACGAGACCCTGGTTCCTATGCAATACCTGGTCGACCCTTCGACAGGTTCAGGGCAAGCTCCCGAATCTCAAGATTTGATTATTGCTAAAGACGGCCCCGGAAGGTTGTACTATCGTTTGGGTTTGAAATATGCGCCCACAGATTTATCCCTGGACCCAATGGACATGGGTTTTGTGGTGCTCCGAGAATATGAAGCGATCGATGATCCCGAGGATGTCAGCCGTGATGAAGATGGCGTCTGGCACATCAAAGCTGGGGCCCGCGTGCGGGTGCGCCTTACGATGGTGGCTGACAATCGTCGTTACCACGTGGCCCTGGTCGACCGCCTGCCGGCCGGTTTGGAGATCATCAACCCGGCGTTGGCTGTTTCCGAGAGCATCCCTCAGGATCCAGGTGCGATGGAATCCAATTACGGCTGGTGGTGGTGGGGTCCCTGGTACGAGCACCAGAATCTGCGCGACGAGCGCGCCGAAGCCTTCACCACACTGCTCTGGGATGGCGTCTTCGAATATACCTACATTGCCAGGGCAACAACGCCTGGTACCTTCGTGGTGCCGCCTGCCAAGGCCGAGGAAATGTATTCGCCCGAGGTCTTTGGCCGCAGCGCCAGCGATTGGGTGATTGTTGAATAAGATAGGAACGCAGTTGCTCTGAGTAACTGCGTTCCATTTTTAAACCTGATAGTACAACCAAAAACCGGGGTCTGAGATTGTAATTTCAATACAACTAGGCCGCTTGCCTGGCTTTGTTATCGATGTTGGCCACATCCGGCAAGCCTTGTGCGGCGCAAACGCCTTCCATACCTGCGTCCGCATCCCCCGAGATGAAATCCGCCGCCCCATCTAATCTCCTTAGCCCAAACAAAATGGGTAATGCGGTCAACGTAAAAATGCCGCCAGTGGAATAACCAGCGCTCAGTGAACGCATTTGAGAAAGGTATCCCAAACCGCTTTGGCCCACCATACTGCCGCCGCTGGCCAGGAGAGAGTCGAACGAAATCACAGTGGCCCGTTGCTCGGAGGGGATCACCTGGTGCATATAAGCCTGCTTTACGGGAACGATCACTCCAAAGGCCACCATGGAGAGCAAATACAGGGGGACTGCCACCCAAAAGGAATTCGCCAGGCCGACACCAACAATTGCAATAGAGGATATCCCAGCGGCCCATATGATGAGCGTCGTGCGGCGTCCACACACTTTGGTGAAGATTTCAACTATCGAATTGCCGATGATTGTCGAAACGGAAATCAACGCTGCAATCAGCCCGGCCACCCAGGTCAATTCACGCCCCAACAAGTCCAGGAAATATGGTTGCCAGGCGTAAAAGCCCCAGGCCAGGAATACCGACTGAACAACGCCGGCCAGGATCAATAAACGCACCTCGGATTGCCTCCAGCCGTGCTGGATGCTCGATTGGGCAACTTTACTCATTTCGCCGGGCAGCGAACGCAAATCTGTTTTGACCGGTGTGAATCCGATGTCATGCATAGTGAAGAAGGCGAAGATCAATACCATCCCCAACAACACCGCCCGCACGATAAATGGAATCGACAAGCCCAACTCGCCCAGGAAGCCGCCGCCGATACTGCCAATCAGCATGGCGGCACCCGATACCATGGAGGAGCGAGCGAAAATCTGGTCGAGCTTGCCCTGGTACCCGCTGGCATCCAAGGCATCAACCAACCAGGCTTCCATGGCCCCAGAGTAAAATGTGTAGCCCAGACCCAGGATGACTGACATGGCGATGAACCACCACAAGCCACCTTGAAGGGCAGCCACACCCACATTGCCCAGCGTGCCCGCCAAAATTACAGCCAGACTCAACAAGAAAGAAATCCTGCGGCCACGCGTATCTGCTAAAACACCAGTGGGAATCTCAAAAAGGGCCATACTTCCCGTAAAAACCGCATTGGCAATGAAGACTTCAAAGAGCTCCAATCCAGCATCCAAAAGGAAGAGGGTGTTTACGCCCCAAATTAGGGAGGCGGAAAGGGTGTAAAGTGCCACAATGGTCAGGTAACTACGAATTATCGTGCCAGGCGCGGGGATTTCAGATTGGTTCACAGAGTGGGTCATTGAATAACTCCTAATAGGATAGATAATCTCTTTATTATATAGGAAAATATGGGGAACTCCAATCTTACAGATTGCGCAATTTTGATCAAGAAATTGGCTGGATAGGGTAAGGGAGAGACTTCAAAGCGCAAAGGATATCAGGCAATCCGTACATGGTGAAGTATCATTATAGAAAACAATTGGAGGCCGCAATGCCAAGACCCACCAGCAAAACTGATTTGTTAGCCGCTATCGAGAAGGAACGCGCCGCGCTCAAAGCGGAACTTAGTAAACTATCTTCTGAACAATTGATGGAAACCGGTATGGTGGGGGAGTGGTCCGTCAAAGACGTGCTGGCGCATTTGATTGAATGGGAGCAAATGTGCTTGGGTTGGTATTCTGCCGGCCTGAAAGATGAAATTCCTGATTTGCCTGCAAAAGGATTCAAGTGGAACGAGACTCCGGCGTTGAATCAGCATATCTACGAAAAGTATCGCGATGCACCGTTGGCCGACATTCAAGCGAAGTTCAACGCTTCTCATGAGCAGATTTTGAGCGTGATCCAAGAGACAAGTAATGAGGATCTGTTCACTGCCGGCCGCTATCGCTGGACGAAAAAAAATACCATGGGTACGTATTTCGTTTCTGCTACCAGCAGTCACTATTTATGGGCTCGGAAAGAAATTCGAAAGGGGTTGCGAAATAAATAAATTTTTGAGGAACTCTGTTGCTAACATAGTGAGTCAGCAACGGAGTTCCTTTAGGCATCCTCATATAAATTGACACCAGACAATTCGCGTTCTCTACGACTTACATAATCCTGCAGTTCATCGCGAATAGCTTCGTCCAACGGGGGAGGCTGATATTCTTGCAACATCTGTTGCCATAGATCATACGCCCGTTGGGTGGAATTTTTTCCCCCGGCATCCTTCCATGTGCCCAAATTCTGGCGCTCCGCAAGGGACGGAGTATAAAAGGCATTTTCAAACTGAGATTGTGTCAGCAGGGAATCCAGGTGGTGCCCGGCAGGACCAACTTCGTGAATGCTGTCCAGGGCCAGATTGGCTTCATCAATGGTTATCCCCCGCAAATAGTGGCTCATCATGGCCAGGTTTTCAACATCAAGGATAAATTTCTCGTAAGAGAAGGTCAGGCCAGACTCGAGCCAACCGGCGGCGTGCAGCACCAGATTGGTGTGTGAAAGCACCGTGGGCCACAAGGTCCAGTTCGATTCAGAAGCAGCCTGGCAGTCAGCAACATTGGATGATGTCAATGTGCCGCTGCCACGATGGGGCAGGTTGTACCTTCTGGCCATTTGGGCACCGATATGGATGGCTATGGCTTCTTCTGGGGATCCGAAGGCGGGCGAGCCGGTTTTTAGATCGACATTGGTCAGAAAAGCGCCATAAACCACGGGTGAACCTGGATTGATTAATTGAGTCAGGGCAATACCCGCTAAGGCTTCGGCGTTTTGTTGCGCGCTGGCGGCTGCCAGGGTGACGGGACTCATCGAGCCGGCCAGCACAAAAGGCGTCACAATTGAAAATTGGCCCGCTCGAGCCGTCTGGATCAGACCCCGCAACATCCGTTTGTCGTACACCAGCGGGCTGTTCACATTGATCACGCCGCCAATTACAGGTCCGCCAGTTGTCAAGTCATCGCCAAAGACAATGCGAGCCATGTTTAGGTTATCTTCGCAAATAATGTCTCCGTGCAGCGAAGCCCACATAGCCTTATCTGTCAGCGTATAACCGATGTTCTGGCGGTAGAGATGCCGGTAAGCGACTTCTACATCGTGCATTTCGACCAGTCCTTCGCCAGCGGAATGGAGACAATTGCACAGATGGTTTAGCTTTTGCAAATTCTCATAATCTTTGAGCAGCCCTGGCCGCCGGCCGATATCTTGATTTGCGGCATACACGGCTCCAGCTGTTGGTACAAAAACAATCGAATCCTGTCCAACGAGCAGATTTTTGTGGGGGTTACGAGCTCGCCAGGTGAAGGATGACGGCGCCCTGCTAACCAGCTCCATCACCAGAGCGCGGTCCAGCCAGGCGTGCATCTCTGACCAATCTACTTTGGCCCCCGCCTGTTCCCAGAGGCGCAGGGCTTCCTCATCCAGCCAATGAATGCCGGTAATTTCTAATATTTGAAGGGAAGCTTGGTGGATTTCTTCAACTTGCTCTGGGGAAAGGATTTCAAAAGGCGGATAACGATTACGTAATTGTGTGAAGGGGATTTGCAAAATTGGCGGTCTCTGCCGGGTGCGACGCTTTGCTCTGCGACGGGATTGACGTGTTGTATTTGTCATTGCCGTATCTCCAAAAAATATGTTAAAAAACAATACCACAGATCACATTCTCTGCGAAATTCTGTGGTATTGGAATATGTCTAATCGAGTTGGTCGTATTTTTTGCGAATTTCGCGGATATCATCCCACATCAGCGATTTGGGGGATCCCGGCTGCCGGGAGGGGTTCCTGAGCAAGTAGGAAGGGTGGAAGATGGGCATGATCCTGGTATTCCTCTGGCTGATCCAGCTCCCGCGCAGCTTGGTAATGCCTGTCTGATTTAGCACTGAATAGCAGGCCACATTGCCCGTCAGGAGAATAATCTTGGGGTCGATCAGGCGGATCATTTCTTTGACAAAGGAGCGATAATACTCAATTTCGGGGTTGGTTGGCTTACGGAAAGCTTTGCCGCCTTCGCCAGGCGGCATACGGAAGACCGAATTGGAGATGTAAACATCCTTTTCGGGATCAAACTCCACAGCCCGTAGAATATCATCGAGCAGTTGGCCAGCCCGCCCAACGAAGGGTTTGCCCTGAATGTTTTCCTGGGGGCCGGGGGCTTCTCCAATGATCAATAACTTTGCCTCGGGATTGCCGCGACTGATCACCACGTTGGTGCCGGCGTCGGCTAATGGATCATCGCTCATTTGCATCAAGGTCGTGAGTAATTGATCTAAATTTTCAAAATTTGGTTTTTCTGCGGGGTTGGAAATATCAAGTTGAGACATCATAATCAAATTGTATCGCGAGCATTCTTATTGCTCAAATATTTCATGGTATCCCTGATCCAATTCGTCGTCCGCAAGGTGCGCATATCGCTGGGTTACTGCGATGTTTTTGTGACGAGCCAGCTCCTGAGCCAACTTCAGGTTTCCGCCGGATCCGATCAGCGCAGTCGTGACAAAGTAGTGGCGGAAAGAGTGGGGGGTTATGGTGCCTGCGGCTTCTTTTCCCAGGCATTCTTTTACACGCTGCCTGACAATGTTGCGGCCGGTTGTCGTCGTGACCGGTAACACCTTTTGGCCTGCACCTTTATCGTGGCGAGCAAAGAGGGGCAGGGAGGCCAAATTTCGCCCTGAGCTGCCGTCCAGTTCCCGGCGGGCAGCGAGGTAATTCTTCAAAGAGGAAAGTGAACGGGAAGAAAAACGAATGATGGCTTCCTGATCGCCTTTGCCGATAATCATCGCCTTGGCTTCATTCCAATCGATATCCCCACGCCGCAGGGCGCATATTTCATGGACTCGCAGCCCTGTGTCCGCTAAAGTCAGCAAAAAGGCGCGATCGCGCAGATTGCGCAAGTGCTGGTTCTCGTCCTCGAAGGGAGCCTCCGCCAGATTAATTGCGTATAGTATTAATTTTTCGATACTATCCCGAGGAAATTGAGGTAATCTTTGGCCTGGCCGACGGGCTCGCTGCCGAATTAACAGCTTTAACCTGGGTAAATTTATCTCGCTGAGCTTCTCTGCCGCCAGGTACTCATAGAAACCGGCCACAGCCGTGAGATACAGACGCTCTGTAGCTGGTGCGCTGTCTTTGAGCGCCGTGGCGAACCAGGTGATTGCTTCTTCATTCAAATTGCTGATTCTGGCCTCATCGGGGGACAGGCGTTTTCTTTCTAATACCATACCAAATGAACTCAACGCTTTCCTGTAGGTTAGCGCGGTGTTCTCGCTGCGAGCTAACCGCACGCTGTCCAAATATACTGCAAAGGCTTGTGAAATCGTGATATCAGAAGGGCTCATAGGCTATCTCTGGTAGAATTTTATGTTTTCGGTAATAATACTTATCGAAAGCATAAGGATGATAATCGAGAAAAAGCGGTCTGTCAAGTCCCCTTCTCTGACCCTTGGACAAAAGTTCGGACAACTCCCTGAAAACTCTAAATCTATCTGTCGTTACGAGCGCGCCAGCTCAGGGGTGATGCAATGACATGTCCGAACTTGAGCCCTACTAGATTTTTTTCTTTGATACCAAAAGATTGAACTAGCAATGGTCGCTGAGAGGCAAAAACCTAGAGAAATGGCGATAATACTTTCTGAATTGCGTTTAATTTCTTTTTACCTTTCCCCCTACCCTACCCTTTGACGATGCCATGCTAAAGACAGTCAGGGAAATTTTCCTTGCCAGTCCTAAATCAAGAAGTTTGCACAAAATGATAATATGCCACATTCAAAGTTAAGACATATAATATTAGTATTGGTGCAATAAAGTTGTATTACGCAACAATAATGGTGGTGTGAGTCCGTCGCATACCGATCCCAATTGACAAAGTAGCAGGAATTACGCATTTCGCAACTTTTCGTCGATTTGAGCGATTGTCTCTCTATTTGCACAAAACTTAGGTTAAGGAAAAGCATTCGATAATTTTCTAACTCCTGCCTCAATTTCCTCCACCCCATAGTGACAGAAGCTCATCCGCACATATTCTTTCATCCCGCCCTGACTTGAAAACAGTTTTCCAGGGCGATAATCGACATCATGTTCTCGAAGTTGCGGGCGCAGTTCCACAGTATCAATTCCCGGAAAACGAACCCAGAAGAAGAACCCGCCTTCTGGGAAGTTGTACTCTGCGTTTGGCAGATGCTTATCCAGACCTGCTGCCAGGGCTTTGCGGCGTAAGTCGTATTCTGTGCAGATGCGAGCGATATTCGCTTCCATCCCGCCTGATTCAATCAACTCTCGCACCATAGCCGAAACCAGCGGGTTCATGCCGCCGCCACTGTCGAGCAATCCGCAGCCGGCAAGCTTCTTGATGATTGCCGCTTGAGCTTGAATCCACCCCAGGCGTAACCCAGGGGCCAGCGTCTTTGAAAAAGAGTTGAGAGAAATTACATAGGGTGATTCCTCGACAAAGGTTGCAAAGGGACGAGCAGGCGCCTGAGCATATGTCAGTAGGTGGTAAACCTCGTCGGCAATAATCAGGAAATTGTACTTTTGAGCCAACTCAATCAGTTTCTCTCTTCTTTCAAGTGAAAGAGTGCGCCCGCTGGGATTCTGGAAGGTCGGAATGGTGTACAAGAATTTCGGGGAATATTTCTGCAGCAATTCATCGAGAACATCAATACGGATGCCGTTTTTATCCATCGGGATTGGAACGATCTTCAGGCCGTGGTCCTGGAAGATGCGCAACGCAAGAAAATAGGATGGTTCTTCGGCAAAGATGACATCGCCATGTTGCGTGAACAATGAACATACCAAATCGAGCCCCGAAGAAGCTCCACTTGTGATGAACATCAGATTGGGATCGATTTTTGAACCGAACGCTTGAGTTAGATACGCAGCCAGTGAGTGGCGAAAATACCCACTGCCCTGCTCCGTGCCATATTGTAAGGGCCTGGGATCATTGGAATGGAAATATTTTTCGGCTGATTGGCGTAACGGATCCATAGGCAGCATGGAAAGGTCGGGGTTTCCGTTGCCTAGGTCAATAAAACCTGGCGGCGAATCGATTTGCGTGATTTGGTAATCGCTCATGGCCTAAGTATACAAGATTTCCCCCGCTAAGTGTATAAACACGCATTAACACAAATAATGCTGAGTCAGGGAAACCAGCGATTGAAATCGCAGCAACGATAGTGAAACCAAAGAGTTTCTATAATCTCACGTAGATGCTAGAAGCCGGTTTATTCTGCTTGCACGCCTATGGCGTACCCCGCAGCTTGCTGCGTGGGTTCCATGCATGTAGCAAAATCCGGTCCGAAGGAGAAAATTCCGAAATGCCCCGCCTGCTTGCAGCGGGGATAGGAATTTTCAGGGTTTTGCCTCTTTACTTGGGGCGAATTGAAAGCAAATTGGATAATTACTCTGTCCAAAATGTAAGGCGTGAGCAAATTACGTGGCAAAGCCCGGTTTCATTCTTGACTCTACAGATAATCTAAAATAAAATTGCGGTTAGCGCTAACGTTAACGCTAACTATACGAGGATATTGATGTCAAAACGCGTAACCATCGATGATGTTGCCCGAAAAGCAGGAGTTTCAATGATGACTGTCTCACGAGTCATCAATAAGAAAGAGGGAGTCAGCGTTGAAACCAGCCAGCGAATTCTTGCTATCATTGAAGAATTGGGATATCGCCCCTCCAGCCTGGCGCGCGGCCTGGCCACCAACAAAACCTCCACGGTTGGGCTGGTTATCCCCGATATTGGCAATCCTTTTTTCTCCGATTTTGCTCGAGGTGTAGAAAACAGCGCTTATGCTCATGGCTACAGCGTTTTTCTGTGCAACACTGACGAAGATGTATCCAGAGAGCTCGCGGTGATAGCGTCCCTGGAAGAAAAAAGGGTTGAAGGGTTGATTTTGTGCAGTTCCCGGTTGGATGACACAGAATTATGCAATCGGCTGAAACGTTTTTCGAACGTGGTGTTGGTGAATCGCACCTTCGGAGAAGCAGGCCAGGCGTGTGAGAATTCGGCGGTTGTCAACGATGATTATGCAGGTGCAAAACTGGCCGTGGAGCATCTGATCCAAACTGGACACACGGAGATTGGCTTTTTGGCCGGCCCCGAAACATCCATCAGCAGCCAGCAGCGCATTCAAGGGTTTCGGGACGCATTCAATGATAAACAATTGGCGTATGAACCGGATTGGATCCGGGTGTGTCCGCCCAATGCCGAGGCCGCCAAATCTGAAGCCTTGGTATTTCTTTCTCGATTTCCACAAATTACCGGGCTATTTTGCTATAACGACCTGGTTGCGGTGGGTGCCTTGAATGCGGCCGCCAGCATGAATTGCCAGGTTCCGGGTGAATTGGCCATTATTGGTTTCGATGACATTCATGTCGCTTCCTTAGTGCGCCCGACCCTGACCACTGTGCGGGTGGCGCGCCATCAATTAGGGATTGAAGCAATCAACTTGCTGCTTGCGCAAATCGAGAATCCCTCCCAAGCCGGCCAGGTAATAACCCTGAAACCCGAATTAATTATTCGAGAGAGTGCTCCTTGAGATGACAAAATCCGATATTTGTCAATCTTTTGCTCCAACGACTTTCTACTTTCAATGTCAGTAAGATTGGGATCTATTTGTTCATTGTGCCAATAATCAGTTCATGGAATGAAACTATGACCTCTTCCACACTCCACCCCGACCGATATTTCTGTCCCGACCCTTCACAGCGGGCAGCTGCTCGAGAACTTTATGCCTTTGTCAAGGATCTGCCATTGGTTTGTCCCCATGGGCATGTCGACCCGAGCTATTTCGCCGAGGCTGATTTCCAATTTGGCTCGCCCACAGAACTGCTGATTGTCCCCGATCATTATGTTTTTCGGATGTTGTATTCGCAAGGGGTCAGTCTAAGCGAGCTAGGAATCAGAGAAATACAAACTTCTGTGAACTCAAAACCTGCTGATTTGCGAAAAGCCTGGCAAATTTTTGCTGAAAATTTTCATCGCTTTCGCGGGACGCCAACGGGCATCTGGCTGCGAGATGAGTTTGCTACAGTTTTTGGCATCACTGAGACATTGACCAGTGCAAATGCACAGACGATTTACGACAAAATCGAACTCCAATTGAAATCACCTGCGTTCAAACCGCGAGCATTATTTGAACAATTCAATATCGAAGTTTTGTGTACCACCGATGCCGCCACAGATGATCTCATTTATCATCAACAAATCCGGGACTCCGGGTGGAGCGGGCGTATCCTGCCCACGTTTCGACCCGATAGTGTGGTCAACATCAATGCCCCTGGGTGGTTGGATAATGTTCAAGAGCTTTCCCAAATCACCAAAATTACCCTTTCCAATTTCCAGTCTCTGATTTCGATGGTCGAAGCGCGCCGTGCCGATTTCAAATCGTTGGGTGCCACAGCTACCGATCATGCTGCACTAACGGCGCTGACAGTGAAACTACCGCCGGGAGAAGCTGATCGTATTTTCCAGCGGGCGCTCAAGGGCCAGGCATCTCCTGAGGACGCAGAGCGTTTTACGGCTCACATGCTCATTGAGATGGCGCGCATGTCCACTGAGGATGGTCTGGTGATGCAGTTGCATGTCGGTTCTTTCCGCAATCACAATCAAAAAATATTCGAACGATACGGCGCAGACATGGGTGCGGACATCCCCATCAAGACTGAATTCACCCAAAATTTGAAACCACTGCTGGATCGATTTGGCAGCGACCCCCGGCTGAAATTGATCCTCTTTACCCTGGATGAGAGTGTCTATGCCCGTGAACTGGCTCCGCTCGCCGGGCACTACCCCGCCCTGAAGATCGGCCCGCCCTGGTGGTTCCACGATTCGGTTAATGGTATGAAACGTTATTTCGAACAGGTCATGGAAACCGCGGGGATCTACAATACGGTCGGTTTCAATGATGACACTCGGGCCTTCCCCTCCATTCCGGTTCGGCACGATATCTGGCGGCGAGTGGCCTGTGACTGGGTGGCGGGTTTGTTGGTGCAACACATCATTGGTGATGATGATGCCCAGGCGATGGTCAAAGCTCTCGCTTACGATTTGGCCAAAGAAGCCTACAATTTGTGAACGATGAATATCGGCATATTAGACGCGTTCCCTTCAGAAGAGATAAAAATCCAATGGCACGACACACCGTTGGATGCTTATATTCGCTTCATGGAGCTGGCCGCGCCCGGCTTTGATACCTGCGGCTATGAAATTACGCAAGGCGATTACCCGCAAGGCCCAAAAAGCTGCGATGCCTATTTGATAACCGGCAGCCCCAAGGGTGTCTATGACCAGGATGCATGGATCCTTTGGCTGAAGGATTTTATCCGTGAATGTTTCCAATCAGACAAAAAATTGGTTGGGATATGTTTTGGTCATCAAATCCTGGCCGAAGCGTTGGGGGGGCGCGTTTGCCAATCAGATAAAGGCTGGGGACTGGGTTTGAGCCCCTTTGATGTGATTACTCAAAAACCCTGGATGAATGACCACAAAGTATCCTGTCAATTGCATTTTGTTCATCAGGATCAGGTTGAACAACTGCCTCCGGAAGCTGAACTTCTGGCCAGTAATGATTTTTGCCCAAACCTGATGTTCGATATCAATGACCAAGTATTAGGAATTCAAGGCCACCCTGAATTCACCAGAGCTATGATGTTCGAAATTATCGAGAGTCTCGATGGGAGATTGCCTGCACAAATCTGCCAAGCGGCGCAAGTTTCCCTGGATCAGGGCACGGCTGATAATCGTTTATTCGCTCACTGGATTACGAATTTTCTCAAAATTTAACTATGGACCTAAAAGAACTTACTCAACTTTACGACTTTACCGAAAAAACTATTGTGATCACCGGCGGCACGGGTGTTCTGGGGGGCGAAATGGCCTGTGCCTTGGTAGGCTGCGGGGCTAATGTGGTTGTATTGGACCGCAATCCTGAAATCCCTGCGGAGTATCTGGAACCCATGCAAGCTGGGCCGGGATGTTATTTGGTTGTTTACGGAGATGTGCTCGACCGTGAAACTCTGGAGCAGGCTCAAGCTGAAATCGAGGCCAAGTTCGGCCCAGCGGATATGCTGATCAATGCCGCTGGCGGCAACCATCCCAAAGCGACGACATCCCCTGAGCAGAGCTTCTTCGATCTTCCCCCTGATGCTTTAGGTTTTGTCTTCGACTTGAACATCATTGGAACAATTTTGCCCTGCCAGGTATTTGGTCGCCGAATGGCTGAGCGCAACCAGGGCGTAATCCTCAACGTCTCTTCCATGAGCGCCTTTTCGCCCTTGACCCGTGTTCCGGCTTACTCGGCTGCAAAAGCCGGGGCAAGCAACTTTACCCAATGGTTGGCGGTTCACATGGCGCAGGAATACTCCCCTGCTATCCGGGTCAATGCCATTGCGCCGGGCTTCTTCCTGACCGAGCAAAATCGCTTTCTGCTAAACGACAAAAGCAGCGGGGAATTAACCGCCCGTGGTAAGCAAATTATCGATCATACCCCCATGGGGCGCTTCGGCTGCCCGGAAGATTTGTTGGGCACAGTGCTATGGCTGCTATCCCCTGCCTCCCAATTCGTCACCGGGATTCTGGTACCGGTAGATGGTGGATTTGACGCTTATTCAGGTGTGTGAAGATAAAAAGATAAAACTAATGATAGTTAGTGGCTATACGCATTAATTAATAGACGAGCCATTCATGATCAAATCAATCAGCAAAAAAAGCCCGCTTAATACCGAAAATATTTTCGAGACTCTATCCCAAGGATTGGCGGATAAATTCCGCAATCAGCGGCTGTTGGTGCTGATCCCAGATCACACCCGCAGTCTGCCATTGCCCACATTGTTCCGCGCTATGGTTGATATTCTTAGGGATACCAGCCAATTGGATTTTTTGGTCGCCCTGGGCACTCACCCACCCTTGAGCGCAAACCAACTCTGCAACCTGGTGGGGATCAGCCCCGAAGAACGATCTTCAACCTTCAAAGAGATTGGCTTGTTCAACCACGCCTGGGATGATCCTTGTGCCTTGACCCAAATCGGCACCCTGCCCCAAAACCAGATCCAACAAATCGCTGGGGATATCTGGCATCCCAGCCTGGGTGGCGACGTGCCTGTCAGGATCAATAAGGCAGCCCTGGCGTACGATCATATTCTGATTTTGGGCCCAACCTTCCCGCACGAAGTTGTCGGGTATTCCGGCGGCGCAAAGTATATTTTCCCAGGCATTTCTGGTGCAGAGATGATCAACGCCACGCATTGGCTGGGCGCTTTAGCCGGCGTTGTGGGCACCATCGGGATCGCCAAAACGCCCGTCCGAGAAATGATTCACCAGGCGGCGGCATTGCTCAAAACAGCGATCACTTTGATCGCCCTGGTCGTCGAAGGAGATGGCATTGCGGGTTTATTCATCGGTGATCACGTCGAAGCCTGGCAGGCCGCGGCAGAGCTTTCCGCGGAACGGCACATAAAATGGTGCGCGCAACCTTTTCAGCAAGTGCTATCTTGCGCCCCAGCAATGTACGATGAACTCTGGACGGCGGCCAAGGCGATGTACAAACTCGAAGCTGTCGTGGCCGACGGAGGCGAGCTCATAATATTTGCGCCGCACCTGGACGAGGTCAGCTATGTACACGGTGGCTACATTCATGAAATTGGCTATCACGTGCTGGACTACTTCCTGGCGCAGTGGTCACAATTTGAACACATCCCCCTGGGTGTTTTGGCACACTCGACACATATGCGAGGCGCGGGCCAGTTCATCAATGGCCGAGAATCGCCTCGAGTGAAGGTTTCCCTAGCGAGCAGAATCCCGCCCAACGTATGTGAAGCTCTGGCACTGAGCTATCGGGATCCTAAAACCATCGATCCAAACCAATGGAAAAATCGAGAAGATGAAGGCATCCTTTATGTGCCAAAAGCCGGCGAGATGCTTTACAAAATTCGAAATTAATTTAACTGCGGAGACAAAGTAATTTTCCCAACACCCCTTGCGTCTCAGAATTGGACACCAATGAACGCTGATTTCCGCTGGTGAAATAAACATGGGAATCTGCACAAATCTGCGTCCACAATTATGGTGTCGGGTTTTTAGACAGAAATCAAACAACATTAAAGGAGTTGAGTATGAGTACATGTGATTTTGGCCTGATTGGCCTGGCTGTTATGGGTCAAAACCTGGTATTGAATATGGACGACCACGGCTTCAAGGTAGCAGTCTACAACCGCACTGTTGCGAAAGTCGATGAGTTTATTCATGGGAACGCAAAAGGCACGCAAGTGGTCGGCACCCGCTCGATCGAAGAGTTCGTCAGCGTTCTCAAGCGACCTCGCCGCGTGATGCTGCTGGTCAAAGCCGGTGAACCCGTTGATGCCTTTATCGACTTGCTGATCCCCCACTTGGAAGAGGGCGATATCATCATCGATGGCGGCAACTCAAATTACAACGATTCTATTCGCCGCACAGCTTACGTTGAATCCAAAGGGCTGTTATTCATCGGCACGGGGGTGTCGGGTGGCGAAGAGGGGGCTCGCTTTGGTCCATCGATCATGCCCGGAGGTTCCCCAGAAGCCTGGCCGCACGTAAAGGAAATCTTCCAGGCTGTGTCTGCAAAAGTCGATGATGGTGTGCCCTGCTGCGATTGGGTCGGCGAGAATGGAGCTGGTCATTATGTCAAGATGACTCACAACGGCATCGAGTACGGCGATATGCAGCTAATCTGCGAGGCTTACGACCTGATGAAAAACCTGTTGGGGATGAGCAACCAGGAGATGCACGAAGTCTTCACCGAATGGAATGAGGGCAAGCTGGATTCGTATTTGATCGAGATCACCCGCGATATCCTGGGTTACCAGGACGAAAATGGCGAATACGTGGTGGACAAAATCCTGGACACTGCGGGGCAAAAAGGCACGGGCAAATGGACCGCCATCTCGGCGCTAGAAATGGGCATTCCCCTGACCCTGATCAGCGAGGCCGTATTGGCTCGTTTCTTATCTGCACTGAAAGAAGACCGTGGCATAGCAGCGCAATCGCTGACAGGGCCTGCGGAAGCCTTCACCGGTGACAAGCAGGCGTTCATCAAGGACATCCACGATGCGTTATATGCCGCTAAGATCATGTCCTATACCCAAGGGTATATGCTGATGCATTCAGCGGCCGCCGAATATGATTGGAACCTGAATTACGGCGGCATCGCCCTGATGTGGCGCGGCGGCTGCATCATCCGCTCGGTCTTTCTGGGCAAAATTAAGGAGGCCTTCGATAAGAACGCGGAATTGAGCAACCTGCTGCTGGACGATTATTTCCAGGCTGAGGTTGATACAGCCCAGGCCGGCTGGCGACGCGTAATCGCGGCCGCCGTCGAGGCCGGGGTTCCTGTTCCGGCCATGTCCAGCGCGCTGGCTTTCTACGATGGGTACCGCCAAGAACGGCTCCCGGCGAACCTGCTTCAGGCTCAGCGCGACTACTTTGGCGCCCACACTTATGAACGCGTCGACAAACCACGCGGTGAATTTTTCCACACCAATTGGACCGGTACCGGCGGCGACGTGACATCCAGCACCTATAATGCGTAAAGTTGAACGTCGCAAGTGGCAGCACGCATGTCGCAAGAAACGGACATGCAATTTGAGACCTGCCACTTGCGACTTGTTAAGGAGAATGCAATGAGCTATGGATTAAACATCAAATCAAAAAATGAAGCTGCCATCGATTTTTTATCCTTTGGGGCGCTAAACCACCGCGTTGATTCAGGACAAATCCCCTTCAGCAAAGCCCACACCTGGCAGGTTCATCCCAGTGGCGGTGAATATAACGTCTCTGCCAATCTGGCAAATTGTTTTCGCATGCGCACAGGGATGGCCTCGGCCATGGTCAATTATCCGATTGGGCAATTAATTGACGAACGAGTGCGCTTGATGGGAATCACCCCCTTTTATAAAATGTTCGAGCACAACGGTGTCAACGGCCCCAATATGGCTACTATTTACAGCGACCGTGGCTACGGCGTGCGGGCTCCGGTGGTTTTCTACAATCGCGCCAATGAAGCTGGCTCGATGCTGAAACCCGGCGACCTTGATTGGGACGAAATTTTTAGTAAGGGTGTGCGCTGGTTCCACAGCGGTGGCATTTTCGCAGCGCTGTCAGAAACGACCGGCGAGGCCATTATCGAGGGCATGAAGGCCGCCAAGGCGGCTGGCGCAGTGACATCCTTTGATCTAAATTATCGCGGCAAACTCTGGAACATTTGGGGCGGGCTGGATAAAGCACAGGATGTTATGAGGCGAATAGTCGAGCACGTCGATGTTATCGTTGGCAATGAGGAAGACCTGCAACTAGGGCTGGGCATCCCGGGTCCGGAGATGGAGTCATCCTCCAAACTTGATCCCAGCACATTCTTCGGCATGATCGACAATGTACGTGAGAAGCATCCCCAAGTCAAGATAATAGCCACGACCTTACGTGAGGTCCACTCTTGCGCACATCACTCCTGGAGTGCGGTAGCCTGGATCGATGGGCAAACCTATGTGGCGCCGACAGCCGAGCTCCACATCCTGGACCGAGTTGGCGGCGGCGATGGCTTTGCCTCGGGATTTATCTATGGCTTGTTGACCGGCGAACAACCCCAGGATGCCGTCAATTTAGGCTGGGCTCACGGCGCTCTTCTGACCACCTTCCCTGGTGATACCACCATGGCAACCGTTGAACAGGTACGCGCCTTTGCAACAGGCGGAACGGCACGAATACAACGGTAGCTTCCTGCAATCCATTTGGGATTAAAACCGGAAAGCAATTGTAATCTACTTCGATTGCTTTCCGGTTTTTGCATTTTGCGAAGTGGTGATTTCCGTGACGATAGCAATGCATCCCGAGTGAGCCGCCGTAGACGTTCATAAGATTGACCACTCCCCCTTCTTGTAAATATAAAGCCCTTCCGTGAATATCAAGAAAAACTGCAGCACTTAATGGCTATGCGCAATTCTCCCCAAATGTCAGTTATGTTTTCTTGACTTTCGGACTAAATGATATATAATTCCGATAATTAATAAATCATCTTGATTAATTAACTAAGGTTCAATTACTTCCCAGACATTGTCTCCCAGATATCTTCCTATCACCTTTGAAACCACTCAATTTGGCGGGTGAGCCGGAGCAGCCGGCCAGGCTGCCCTAGCCCTGATCAGACCTACCTATCAACAATTTGAAGGTACATCATGAGCAACCTAGGTCACATCCCCAACAAATAATCGATATGAGGGACTATTGAGAGTTCGCGAGTATCGTATTATGACAAAATCGAATGACATGAGATGAATAAATACAAGATAGACATCTCGGATGCCCAACGTCGCGTTGAAGCCTGGTGGAATCACGAAGTCATCGACCGCGTCGTGATCCAGGCACAAGCCCCAGGTCTAAACATACCTTCAACTGCGAAATCGCAGATAGGTATGAGTGAGCAAGCAATCGAGGATTGGTTCCTAAAGCCAGAAAAGGTCATTCCCCGCCAAAAAGAACAGCTCTCGGATACTTTCTTTGGTGGCGAAGCTTTCCCGGTCATGTTTCCGGTTGCTGGGCGCATAGTAGCCATCACCGCGGCCTATTTAGGCTGCCCGCTGGAATTTCTCACCACAGACACAGTCTGGGCCCACCCAATCATCGCAGATTGGGAAGATCGCCCAGATTTCATTATCGACCCGAATAATGACATTTGGATAAAATCCCAACAGCTTTTGCAAGCTGCCACCGATCAAAGCGATGGATACTATATCGGCGTTCCTGATCTCAACGGGCCTACAGAAATACTGGCCCGTCTCCGAGACACCCAAACGTTAGCGCTAGATTTTTTCGATCATCCACAACACATAAAACCAGCGTTGGCCGAATTAAACCAGGCCTGGTATGCATATTGGAAAGCCTGCACAGAAATCACCAATCAGGCCGGTGGTTATTTCTTTTGGATGGGAATTTGGTCGGAATTGCCCGCCACCGACCTGCAATCCGATTTTTCATACATGATATCTACCGAGATGTTCGATGAATATTTCCTTCCTTTTATCGCTGAACAAACAGAAATGGTATCACGCACGATCTTTCATTTAGATGGCCCCGGCTCAGTAAGGCATCTCGATTCGCTGCTGGATCTTCCTCACTTGAATGCCATCCAATGGGTACCGGGAGCTGGTACCAAGCCGGCGGTGGAATGGATTGAGCTTCTAAAACGCATTCAAGATGCTGGCAAATTAGTCTACGCCTATTGCGAAATGGACCACGTCGAGAAACTGATCAGAGAGTTGAAGCCGGAAGGTTTAATGCTGGTCGTCGAAGATTGTGCTACGCAAGACCAAGCTGAAAAACTATTAGAGAACGTTCATCGCTGGAGTAATTATTAGCTTTTTAATCATCACGAGGGATCTTATTGAATGGTTTCAATCGCCTGGGAACATTCCCACACACGGAATTTTTCTCCCGGTGAATCCACAATCGAAACCCAGGCATGAACGCTGGAGTGATATTGGTTATAAACGCATCCCCCTTGGGGATAGACACAGAAATTATCAGGAGATAAAAGCATGAAAAAAGGTATTTTATTACACGAAGCCGATGATGATGTCGGTGTGGCCGCTATGGATCTGAAAGCCGGCGAGGTCATTCAGGCGGTGACTTTGGACGGCGATCCGGTCAAGGACATCGAAATGGTCACCGATGTCCCTCTTTCTCACAAGGTCGCCATGCACGATATGGACGTAGACAAGCACATCATCGAATACGGCTCGCCCATCGGGTACGCCAGCCAAATTATTGCCGCGGGTGCCCATGTACACACACATAACCTAAAGAGTTTGCGCTGGTCCGGACGCAACCAAATCATCGAGCACCACAAGGATTAATATCATGACCAAATATTCGGAAATCCCCCTGACTGGCTATCGCCGTGACAACGGCAGAGTCGGCATCCGCAACCACGTATTGATCATCTCCGTGGACGATATCTCCAATGCGGCAGTGGAAGGTGTAGCCAGCCTGGTTCACGGCACCTATGCTTTGTCACACCCTTATGGTCGCCTGCAATTTGGCGAAGACCTGGATCTGACCTTCAACACGCTGATCGGCTATGGGCGTAATCCCAATGTTGCCGCGGCGATCGTCATTGGCATTGAGCCCAACTGGACCCACTACATCACCGAGAAAATCGCTGAAACCGGCAAACCCGTGGCAGGGTTCAGCATTGAGCGCACCGGCGACTTACAGACCATAGCCAACGCCGCCCGCAAAGCCAAGGAATTCGTCCACTACGCCACAGCCCTGCCGCGCGAACCCATCGATTGGAGTGATATCTGGGTCTCGACCAAATGCGGTGAATCTGACACCACCAGCGGGCTGGCCTCCAACCCCACCGTAGGTCGCGTCTTTGACCGCCTCGAACCCTTGGGCAACACGCTGATCTTTGGTGAAACCACGGAGGTCACTGGCGCCGAAGATAAGATCATGGATCATTGTGTCACACCTGAGGTGGCTGCGGAATTCAAAGCTGGCTTTGATTACTATCAGGATTTGGTGCAGTCTCAAGGCACCAACTTGATGGGTTCACAACCAACGGAAGGTAACATCCGCGGCGGCCTGACCACTATCGAAGAGAAAGCTCTGGGCAACATCGAAAAAATGGGCAGCTGCAAAGTGGTCGGCTATCTCGAACAGGCCGAAGAGCCCAAAGATGGCCCCGGCCTGTACTTCATGGATTCGTCCAGCGCAGCCGCCGAAATGGTCACCCTGTGCTGCGCAGCAGGCGCAGCCCTGCACCTGTTCACTACGGGACAAGGCAATATCGTTGGCAACCCGGTTCTGCCGGTCATCAAGCTCTCTGGCAATCCACTAACCGTCGAAACCATGTCTGAGCACATCGATGTGGATGTCACGGGTCTGCTGCGCTTCGAGTACACCCTGGATGGTGCGGCCGATCGCACCATGGAAATGATGGCCCAAACGATCAATGGCCGCTTGACCAGCGCCGAAACATTACGGCACAACGAGTTTGTGATAACCAAGCTCTATCGCAGCGCCTAACCCCAACAACGAGCAGGCGAGTGGCATACCTCGCTCCTGCCATTAATTTTTTTATGAAACACCAGCTTCCCTACGGGAAATCATCCTTGACGTTCAATATCCCCGATCAATTTGCGGTTGACGTTATCGAACCTCCCTCGGTGACAGCTTCAATTGATCCTTTGAACGAAGTGCGCAGCAGCCTCGACAACCTGGTCGGAGGGCTGGATTGGCGAGAATTTGCAGACGTCAAATCTGTGGCCATTGCCATCAACGACAAGACTCGGCCCGTACCCCATCAATACTTGCTGCCTCCGCTATTAGACCGACTGACATCTCTGGGTATTCCGAACAAAGCCATCAAATTCTTCGTTGCTGTGGGAACTCACCCCCCCATGGCGCCTTATGAATTCAACTCGATTGTGTCCAGGGAAATCCTGAGAAACTACGAAGTGATTTCTCACGATTCTGAAGATGCGGAATTGCTCAAGTTTCTAGGGAATACAGACAAAGGCACACCTGTCTGGTGCAACCAGAAATATTTAAAAGCAGACCTCAAAATCGTCGTTGGCAACATCGAACCGCATCAATTCATGGGTTTTTCTGGCGGGGTCAAGAGCGCCGCAATCGGCCTGTCAGGGCTGGAAACCATCAATCACAATCACGCCATGATGGCTCACCCCGACTCGAAACTGGGCAATTACGATACCAATCCCGCCCGCCGGGATGTTGAAACGATAGGAAGAATGATTGGGGTAGATTTAGCTGTTAATGCCCTGCTTAATCAGGACAAACAAATTGTGCACGCCATTTCGGGTGATCCAGTGGCCGTAATGAAGGCTGGCATCCCCTTATCACGGGAGATTTGTCAGGTCGAAGTTCCCCAGGATTACAGGTTGATGCTCGCTTCACCAGGTGGCCACCCCAAAGATATTAATATCTACCAATCACAAAAAGGGCTGAGTCATGCAGCCCTGGTGACAAAATCAAATGGGACGATCCTACTGGCAGCCGCTTGCCCCGAAGGATCAGGAAGCCCTCATTATGAAAAATGGATCAGGGGAAAGAAGTCTCATCAAGAGGTAGTCGAATCATTTAAAACCGAAGGATTTCGCATTGGGCCTCACAAAGCCTATCAAATTGCCCGCGCAGCTCTAAAAATGCGCGTAATGTTATACTCTGAAATCGACAATGTTCTGTCAAAATCACTCTTACTTACTCCCTCCAGGGATTTTCAGGAATCGGTTGATAATGCCCTGGCAGACTTACATCCAGGCGATCGCATTGGGGTGATACCCCACGCAGCGTCAACGATCCCATATATATCGAGGTAACTAATGTACGGAACTACAGCCAAAATCTTACGAGTCGATTTAACCAATCAAACCTGGGACGTTGAAACACTGTCTGAGGAATTTTACCGTTTATACCCTGGCGGGAAAGCGCTGGCGGGCTATATTCTGTTGAATGAAATGCCGGCCGGAGTGGAGCCTTTCTCCCCAGAAAATGTGCTGGTAATTGCCAACGGTCTATTGACCGGGGCGCCAGTATCAACAGCCACACGCTATGTAGTTTCTGCCAGGTCGCCGTTAACCAATGCCTACGGCGAATCAGAAGCAGCTGGATTTTGGGGACCCGAGCTCAAGATGGCTGGCTACGAAGCCATCGTGATTAAAGGCAAAGCACAGGAGCCGGTATTTTTGTGGATCCAGGACGAGAAGGTCGAGATTCGACCCGCGGATCATCTCTGGGGCCAGAAAACTGCTGAAACTCAGGAAGCCATCCGAACGGAGTTGGATGACGAAAAGATTCGCGTCCTGCAAATCGGCCCTGGGGGTGAAAACCTGGTGCGTTTTGCTGGGATCACCAATGATCTGCGCCACTTCAACGGCCGAAATGGCATGGGGGCAGTCATGGGCTCAAAGAATCTAAAGGCAGTTGCCGTACGCGGTTCCACTCGCTACAAAGAATTGGCGCGCGATCCCAAAGCCTTGATGGCGCTCGGCCGCACCCTGGCAAGGCGGGTCAAAGAGAATCCACAGGCCTGGAGTCTTCAGGACGCCGGCACGCCGGTGCTGGTTGAACCGCTCAACACAGCTGGAATGTTGCCCACCCGAAATTTCCTGCAGGGGGCTTTCGAGGGTGTCGACGATTTGAAATGGGAAGTGTACGAAAAAGAATTACTTACCGCTCGACGCAGTTGTTACGCCTGCGCAATTCGCTGCAAACGTGAAGTCCAGATCGACGGCAAAGAATCTGTTTATGGCGGCCCCGAATATGAATCGATTGGTTCCCTTGGTCCCAACTGTGGCGTCAGCAATATTCATGTTATGGCAAAAGCCAATGAACTCTGCAATGCCTATATGTTGGACACCATTTCGACGGGCATGACTATCTCCTTTGCCATGGAATGCTTCGAGCATGGATTGTTAAATCTTGAAGATACCGATGGCATCGACTTGCGCTTTGGCAATGCTGAAGCCATGTTGACCATGATCGAATGGATCGCCCTGCGCAAGGGCATCGGCGATCTGCTGGCCGAAGGTGCCATGCGGGCTGCCGAAAAGATCGGCGGTGATGCGCATTATTTCGCTATTCATGTCAAAGGGCAAGAATTGCCCATGCACGAACCGCGCGGCAAATACAATGTCGGCATGGGCTATGCCATTTCAGAAATTGGCGCTGATCATCTGGTCGTCGCTCACGATACCATGCTGGCAAATGCCGAAGGTATCCCCTTTAAAAATGCCGAACCGCTGGGAATCACTGAACCACAACCGGCTAAAAGTTTGAATGAGGAAAAAATGCGCCAGTTCTACGTCCTGGAAAAAGTCACCAGCTTTGAAAAAGTCATCGGCTACTGCTTCTTTGGGCCGGCACCCCGCTCTTACATCCGCATGGATGAAATGGTCGCGTCGGTCAATGCCGCCACCGATTGGGATGCGTCTCTGGAAGATCTGCTTTTGATTGGAGAACGCGCTACCAACCTGGCGCGGGTATTCAACGCTCGTGAGGGTTTCAGCCGCAAAGATGACACGCTGCCAGAGCGGATTTTCTCCCCGCTTGAAAATGGCGCCCTCGAAGGAGAAGCAATCCCCCGAGATGAATTCGAATCCGCCCTGACCGAGTTATACACCATCAAGGGCTGGCATCCGAAGAGCGGTACCCCCACCCGTGATCGGCTCGAAGCGTTATCGCTGGGGTGGGCAGCGGATATGATAAATTGACACTATTGAAAAGGAACTACATTGCTTAGGTCAAAAAATGCGTATTTTTCTCGGTGGCCACCTGAATTTCTATCACCCACAGAAGGAAAAGTGGTTAGAAGTAGATTTTGATCAACCCACTTTATTAGTGGATATTTTGGAAAAAGTCGGAATCCCGCAAGCTGAAGTTCACCTGGTTGCCTACGGTGGAGAAAACGTCGAATTACAAGATTTGATCGTTTCGAATCAGGATGAGGTAAAACTTTTTTCCGCAGTTGGTGGTGGTTGATTCCTCCAAATCAATCGAAATTCCTGCACAAAACTAAAAAATATTTCGGATTGGGAGCACGGTGCTAAGCCCGTGTCCCCGCTCCTTTTTACTGGTATTAGGATAAAAATATGTTAAACAATCGAACAAAAATCCTGCCATCCTGGATTAGCAGTGTACCCACATTGGTTCCCGGTCTGGCGATCGTGGCTTTGGTTACCTGGCTCAGCCTCTGGCTGGGTGAATTCATTGGCGAGGAATTGCTGGGTTTTGAAAAAAGCCCCGTTTCACCGGTGATGATCGCGATCGTACTTGGAATAACCATCAGTTCCCTGGTTACAATCCCTAAGACGTATAACCCCGGATTGAAATTTTCAGTCAAGAAGATCCTGAGACTGGGGATCATTCTGCTGGGCATCCGCTTATCCCTTTTTGATGTCCTAAAATTGGGTGTCTTTGGCTTACCGATTGTAATCGCGTGCATTGGTGGAGCTTTGCTCATCACCAGGTTCATCAACAATTCGTTGAAATTGCCTCGGCGATTGGGTGTCTTGATCGCGGTGGGAACTTCCATTTGTGGGGTCACAGCCATCGTCGCCACCAGCCCTGCCATTGATGCCAGTGAGGAAGAATCGGCCTATGCCGTCGCAGTAATAACCGTATTTGGGTTATTTGCAACCCTCGCATATCCCTACCTTGCAAATTTCATTTTCGCCGAAAATGCCCTAAAAGCGGGACTTTTCCTGGGTACCTCAGTCCACGAAACAGCTCAAGTTGTCGGCGCAGCCAAAATCTATGCGGATATCTACGCGCAAACCATCGCGCTGGATGTGGCTACAGTGGCCAAACTTGTTCGGAATGTATTCATAATTATCGTGATCCCATTCATGGCATATACTTATGCCAACGGCAGGGACGGTTCCCCCAAGAAAAAAACCAATCTCCTAAATTTGCTGCCCTTGTTTATCCTGGGCTTTCTTTCAATGGCTGTGTTTCGATCGATTGGCGACGCCACCATCAATAGCGGCAGCTCTGCCTTTGGCTTTATATCAGAAACTACCTGGAACCTGGTTATAACTACCGTTAAATCCTGGGCAGAAATCTTATTAGTCGTGGCGTTAGCAGCTGTGGGATTAGGGACCAATTTTCGATCGATACGGTCCTTGGGCATCAAACCCTTTATCGTCGGACTGGGGGCTTCCCTTTCCGTTGGTTTGGTCAGCTTTATCGCCATTACGCTATTGGGAAATTTGATAACATTTTGAGTACGTAGTAATTCATAACAGAGATGACAGTATGATCCATAACCCCCACCTCGAAGGCGGACCTTTCGTTTGGGAGGGCAACCGCCTCGGCATTTTGTTGATGCACGGTTTCACCGCCACAACCGCTGAAGTGCGGTTACTTGCCCAACGCCTTCATGCCAAAAACTACACAATTTCGGCGCCGCTGTTAGCAGGCCACAACACCTCTCCAGAAGAACTGAATGAAACTAGCTGGCAAGATTGGTTAGATGGCGTGGATTTTGCCTACCAGATGCTAACAAAGAAATGTGCACGTATCTTTGTGGGGGGCGAATCGACGGGAGGCGTGTTGGCCTTGTACCTGGCCAGCAAATACCCCGAAATCGCCGGGGTGATGGCTTACGCTCCAGCAATTCGTTTGCGAATGTCGATCATGAAAAAATTGCAGCTTTATGCTGCAGCGCCCTTCGTCCCTCATCGACCCAAAGTAAGTATTGACGCCAATGAAAATTGGCAGGGATATACTGTCAATCCATTGAAAGCGGCTATTCAATTACTCAAACTTCAGCACGCTGCGTTGAAGCGGCTCCAACTCATTCAGCAACCGGTTATGGTCGTGCAAGGTCAATTGGATACAACAATCCACCCCAAAAGCGGACAGCTCATTCTCTCCAAGATATCCTCCAAAGATAAACAACTGCACTGGATGGAAAAATCTTCCCACGTTGTCCTCCTTGACTCCGAAATTGACCAAGTAGCAGAGCTTACCACTCAATTTATCCACGAGACACTGCACTCCGGTCGCGCAGTCCCCAATAACCAATAACGAATACCAGCCAAAGCATGGGTGAGGTGTTTTCGATACAAAATACGCCCCCCCAAAAAACAAACCATAGCCATTAATGACTTATGTGTGCTATAATTAGAACATATGAGCGAATTGGAGCGATTGAAGCTGCTCAGCAGTCAAATGAATCTGGAACCCTCGGGAGGCGAGGAATGCCCCCAGTTATCCAGCCGCAAAGAGGATTCGATTTACACCAGCAAGGCCGTGCTCCCTAACGGAAAGCGCATTTCGCTGTTAAAAACTTTGCTGACCTCGGTCTGTGAGCGCGATTGCTTCTACTGCCCTTTCCGGCAAGGGCGTGATTTCCGCCGCGCCACGTTCACACCGGACGAATTTGCCAAAGTGTTTATGTTCATGCACAACAAGGGCATGGTCGAGGGGATTTTTCTTAGCTCTGGAGTCATCAACGGTGGTGTCTATACGCAAGATAAGATCCTGGCTACAGCCGAAATCCTGAGGCAAAAACACAACTTTCAGGGATATTTACACCTCAAAGTGATGCCAGGCGTTGAAAAAGCGCAGGTCGAAGAGGCCATGCTTTTGGCCGACCGGGTGTCCGTAAATCTGGAAGCGCCCAACACCAAACGTTTGCAGATGCTGGCGCCACACAAAGAGTTCACCGAAGAACTCTTGCAGCCACTGAAGTGGGCCGACCAGATCCGCCAGGAACGCGTTCCTCATAAAGCATGGAAAGGAACGTGGCCCTCAACGGTGACTCAGTTTGTGGTTGGTGGCGCCGATGAAAGCGACCTGGAATTGCTGGCAACCACCGAACAGTTACACCAAAATTTGGGACTGGCGAGAGCATATTTCTCCGGCTTCAACCCCATTGAAGATACGCCCTTGGAAAGCAAAACCCCTACCCCGCTGATCCGACAAAACCGGTTGTACCAGGCATCGTTTTTGATTCGTGATTATGGGTTCAATCTGGAAGAAATGCCCTTCGAGGATGAAGGTAACCTGCCCCTGGAGCAAGATCCCAAATTGGCCTGGGCCCAGCGCAACCTAAACGGCAAACCCATCGAAATCAATTCTGCGCCAAAAGAAGAATTGCTGCGAGTTCCAGGCATTGGCCCCAAAGGTGTTGATTCGATCCTGGCGGCTCGGAGACAATTGAAACTCAGGGATCTGAGTCAACTTACAAAGTTGGGTATTTTTGCTCGCAAAGCGGCTCCCTACATCTTAATGGATGGCCATCAACCAGCCCATCAGCTTTCGCTCTTTTAACCCACATTATTTCCTCCCCTTTAGACAATCAAATAATACGGTAAAATGATTTGCGTATGGAATCGAGAGAACACATCGCAAAGCAATTACGAGGGGTGCCAATCCTGGAAAGATTCCCAGATGAATTATTGCTGAAATTAGCGAGCAAATTTACTGAGCAGAGCGTCAATAAAGACAAGTATCTTTTTCACAAAGGGGACGTTGGAGATGCTTTGTATTTGATCCAGTCGGGGTGGGTCAAGATTGTCGTGGATGAATCGGAGGGTGAGGAAGTTGTTGTCAACCATTGCGGCCCCGGTGAGGTTATTGGAGAGTTAGCCCTGATCGACGGGCTGCCTCGTTCGGCGGGAATTGTGGCCATCGACGACAAGGTCGAATTTCTGCGCCTCGATCGGGATGCATTTTTGGAAGCGCTCAATCAGCACCCCAAAATGGCCATTGACTTGATGCTGAACATGGCCAACAAACTTCGCTTCTCCCTGACTTATGTGGAACAAGCCGTTCATCTATGCCGCCAAATTGCCGAGGGAGATTACAGAAATGTCCTCGAACAGATCCGCAGCACTCAAGAAACCGTGATTGACCTAAGTCAATCCGATGAAGAAAGAGTCAATGCCTTTCTGTCCGCTTTTCTTGAGATGGTCGAAGAAATCCAAGATCGAGAAGAAATCCTCAAGGAACACATTAGGATGATCATCGAAATTGATGAGAAAAAACGAGAAGCCGCTGTCCGAGAATTGGTGGAGAGCAGCTATTTTGATAGGATAAAATCTGCGGCCAGTGAATTTAGGGCGCTGAATAAGCCCGATTTGGAAGATTAGAGAAAATATTGAATTTCGATCAGATAATCATTGGGATCCCGTAAGAAGCAATGATAAATCTGGTATTTGGGGTTGGTCTCCGGTGGTTTGACGAATTCTACGCCCAAAGATTTGAGCCGTTCATACCATTCATCCACATCTGATAGCTGGGGAGTCACCAAGGTAAAGATGATATCATGATGATCATCTTGCACTTTATCACTCTGGCAAAATCCCAAATAACCATCCGAACTGACCTGATAAATCCGGCAAACCCCCTGGTCTTTCCACAAAGAGAATCCGAATTTGTTCTCATAAAAATCCGCCGTTTTTTCTAAGTTTGGTGTATATAAAAAAGTAATTTGACTAGAAATTGAGGGCCTATACATACTGCTCCTAAAATGTGCCCCAGATAAAGGGGATCAATTGGATAAAACTGACGACTCATTGATCGCTGCATTCGGGCCAGAAAAATTATTAAATTTCCTTAATGAATACCCGATGATTCTTATATGGCACCCCGCCCAGGCTTTCCAAGTCGCTGCGCATCTGCACAGCTGATTCCGCGACTTGGGTAAGATCCGCATGCTCAAAACCTGATTCCCGCAAGGTTTTTTCCATTTCGGAATACAGCAAGGCATTGCCGCCCCGCCCCTGGAATTCCGGAAGTATCCCGGTGCCATTGACTGCCACCCATTTTGTTCGGCGCATCTCCAGCAGCATGTCGAAAATCCCAAAGGGCAGCAGGTTGCCTCTGGCACGCTGCATAGCGTTTGAAACATCTGGGAAAGCGAAAAGGAATCCAACGACTTCATTTTCGTGAACGATCAGCTTGATGAAGCGGGGATTGGCAAACGTGATCACCGTATCAACAACGAATTTCATTTCATTTTGGGTATAGGGCACGTATTCCCAGTTTTCGACGAAGGCATTATTGTAAGCCCGGCCTATGCTCTCTTCCCAGGAGCGCAACTGGCGTTTGCTCTTCATTTGCAGCACACGCAAACTGCCCCGTTTAGCTACACGTTCGGCAATCCGGTGGATGCGCTCGGAAATCTGGAATTTTTCAACTTCGATGTGGTGAGAAACGAAATCGACTTCCTTGCGGAAACCTAATTGCTCCATAAATTTTGGGTAATACGCATAGTTGAAATTCATCATAGTCATCAACTGGCGGTGCTCGAACCCTTTCACCAGCATGCCATACCCATCCAATGGACCCATTCCCTTGGGCCCCATGACCTGATTCAATCCGCGCGCTCTCGCCCATTGCCAAACCCCTTCAAAAAGGGCTTTGGCAATCTTTAAATCCTCTTCACATTCAAAGAAATAGAATTGGCCTATTTTTTTATCATGCTGCTTGTTGTAATTGTTGTTGACCAGGGCCGCGACGCGCCCCACTGTTTTGCCATTTTGCTCTGCTACGAAAAAATCTGCCTCTGAGTGTTCATAAAATGGATGCTTATCTTTGCGGAGATAAGAGCGCACATCGATTTTGGGTGGCGCCACCCATTGGGGACAATTTTGGTAAAGTCGAAAGGGGAATTTGACAAATTGCTTAACATCGGACAGATTTTTTGTATCGATTTGGCGAATGGATAGCATTGGGGGCCTCCTGATTGAGTTACTAATTATACCCGTTGAAAAAAGACCCAGATTCCGCTTCGGAATACTGGGTCTTTTCAAGATCTATTGGATATTAACCAATCATAGCGATACATTTAGCGGGTCATCATCTACAGGTTCCATCCCAGCATCTTTGAGTTGAATCCGAAGATTGCGGATAACTTTCTTTAACTCCGCCATTCTGACTTCCCTTCCAGCCATCAAGTCCATGATTGTTTTTTGCTCATCCATTTTTTCTTGCAACTCAGTAGTCCTTTGAGCGACCATCTCTTCGAGATGGTTCCTGTGCTTGCTCAACTCCTCGTACATTTCAACCCGGTCAGATATATTTTTAACAGTTCCCTGAAGATAAGCGGTCTCACCCTTGGAATTACGAATTGTGCGCACATCTAATTCCACCCAAATTTGTGACCCATCTTTACACTTCAGTAATGTCACAAATCCAATCACAACTTCTGATTTTTCTAGCAATTCCAGCAGCGATTGTCGATCCGCTGGATCTACATATACATCCGAAAGATTTGTGGCTTGAATCGCTGCTAGATCTGGATAACCGAGCAATTTAATCATTGCCGAATTGGCTTCAACGCACCGCCCGTCTGGGGTCGAGCGATATAACCCCATGGGAACCGATTCGAACAAACTAAGATACCGCGCTTTCTCCCCTACCAACCGGTTGTAGTAGAGTGCATTTTCAATCGTCGCAGGTAATCGATGAAGGTATCCTTCTGCTTTGACAACATAATCATATGCCCCAAGCTTCAATGCTTGAAGCGCAATATCTTCATCCCCATGACCTGTTATCAACACCACAGGAATATCTAGACGATGCATTTGCCGAAGTTCTTTGAGTAATTCCAGGGCATGCATTCCGGGAAGACGATAATCAAGCAAAAGGATATTATAGTTGTTATCCCGTTTGATCAATTTTTCGATTACGGCTGAACCCAATGTAACTACATCAATAAGAATGTGGGGTGAATGTCGTTTAAAATGGCGACGTGTAAGATCGATGTCTGCCGTATTATGTTCCGCATAAAGCAAGAATATTGGGCTATCTTTGCGTAAATTTTGCGTTTGATATCGATTGAAAGCATCGTGAAGCACCTGGGGTAAACGCGACAGGTAATCCGTTTGCTTGATTACATAATCGTAGGCACCCGCCCGCAGGGCTGCAACCACACTATCCTCATCCCCTTGTCCGGTGATTATCACCACAGGAACCGGTAACTCCTTTTCTCGAATTTGTGCCAACAAATCCAAGCCATCCCCTTTTGGTAATTTTAAATCAGTGAGCACCAAATCATAGCTATTCTCAGCCAGTTTCTTTTCAGCTCGAGGCTGGTTTTCAACCAGGTCCAAAGAAAATTCTGGTGCAGAATGGGCAAAAAAGCGTTGCGTTATATCGGCGTCTTGGTGATTATCTTCTACATACAATACTTTCATCGATCTACTCCGGAGGATGATTTATTGCTAACCAGTAAATTTCAATTTGTGAAGCAACTTCCATAAATTTGTCAAAATCAACGGGTTTTATGATGTATGAATTTGCACCCAAATTGTAGGCATCATTGATATCGCTATCTTCAGCTGAGGATGTCAGGACTACTACCGGTAATTTTTTGAAAATATCGTGATCTTTTATCGCTTTGAGCACATCGATACCATGCACCTTGGGCAACTTCAAGTCCAATAATATCACCAATGGCAACGCATCACCTTCTGTCCATTCAGAGAGATAATCCAGGGCCTCCTGGCCGTCTCTGATAACTTTTATCGTGTTACTTAAGTTTCGCTGGGCAAAAGCCCTTTGAGTCAAATCAATATCCATAGGATTGTCTTCTACCAATAAGATGGGTCGATGAATATTTTTCATTGCTCACTCCGAGGAAATTCAAGATAAAATGTAGCGCCTTGTCCAGGCTTACTTTCTGCCCAAACACGGCCATTCATTCGTTTCATGGACTTGGCAACAATTGCCAGCCCAATGCCGGTGCCGGGATAATCTTCAGGTCTGTTCAAGCGTTGGAAAATCTCAAAGATGCGCTCATGATAACGCATATCAAATCCAACCCCATTATCCCGCACCCAAATTACACATCCAAATTCTTCCAGTCTACCACCAATTTCAATCCGAGGTGCCGGATTGGTGGCGCTGAATTTCAAAGCATTATCGATCAAATTTCTCATGACCTGTGCCAGACCATCTGCATCAGCCAGCAGTGTTAATTCCGGCAGGTCCACATCGAATTGAATGTTTTCACTCTGAAGTTGCGCAGTAAATTCTGTCAACAATGTGTGTACCATCCCCTCCAACTCCACTTCCCGCAAATCGATCTCACGCCGCTCCAGGCGGGAATAAGCCAATAGATCATCGATCAGTTGGTGCATGTTCTGGGTGGCCCGACGGATGTTGCGCACGAAGAACTGGCCATCTTCATCTAACTGGTCTTCAAAACCTGATTGAAGCAAACGACTGTAGCCGTCGATACCGCGCAAAGGTGCTTTCAGGTCATGGGAAACAGAATATGCAAAAGCCTCCAACTCCTGGGTTTTGGTTTCAAGTTGTGCAGTTCGATCAATTACCCTTTGCTCTAATTCTTCATTCAATTGATGTAAAGCATGAATTGCCTGCTTTCGCTCCAAAACATTGAGAAGCATGTTGCCCACAGCCTCGAGCATTGTAGTAAATTCATCGAACCATTTAATTTCGCTGTCGATTTCGCCATAAAAACCTAGCGTGCCATATAAGCGCTCTTGTCTGATCAGTGGAATAAAACATAAAGGTCGAAAACCATGGGCTTTTATCCAATCTCGTTCGCCTACTGCTTCTTCTGGTAAATCATCCAAACGAGAAATCAAGATTCCTTGAAATTTTAGAAGCTGCTCACTATAATACCCAAAGGTGGAAAATGGAATTTCCTTAAGCAAATCGATCTGAGAATCTTCGGGAGATTCACACCATTCATGGGTATTGGTAATTTTTTGCAAGTCTTCAGAAAGCAAGAATAAGGAGCTACGATTCGCCCCAACGAAACGAGCGATTCTTTCCAGTGCAATATTAATTGCCTTATCGATCTCAGGGCCGCTGGCATTAACTAAAAAGGTAGAGATTTCATTGTTCAGACTTTCGAGCTTTAACCGATATTGTAAAGCAGCTTCAGCCTGCTTTCTTTCGGTAATATCGAGCGCAGAAAATGTTACCCCGACATTAAAATCGTCAGGATCAATTGGGGTGGAACTCATTAATACGTCAACTATTTCTCCGGTTTTTTTTAGCCAACGGGTCTCAACAGTTCCAGTGCCGCGTTCCTGGATTTGCTGATATTTTTCACTGCCAACATATTCATAATCCTCTTGCGTAGGATAAAGCATACGGGCATTTTTTCCAATCAGATCATCCTGGCAGTATCCCGTCATTTCACAAACTTGTTCATTGACTGTTATGATTTCCCGATTGACGACGACACCAATGCCAGTAGGAGCTGAACGTAAAATGCTTTGTAATCGATTTTCACGTTCACGTAAAGCTTGCTCTACTTTAACTTTTTCAGTGATATCCAAACCTAAGGATATTGCCCCAATAACTTTCCCATTACCATTTCGCAATATTGCATTGTTCCATTCGCATGTAATCACATGCCCATTTTTCGTAAGGTTTTCATTGATAGCATGACTTTGAATTTCTCCCTCGTCAATCCCTGATATTATGGCTTCGACATCACCTCGAACAAAATCTGGAATAATTATATCGAAAAAACTTTTCCCCAATACCTCTCGGCGCGACCAGCCAAAAATTTGCTCAGCACACTGATTCCAATCGGTGATTTTCGTATCTAAGCCCCAAACAACAAACGCTAACGGGGCAGTTTCATAGACTGAACGGTAGCGGGATTCGCTTAATTGGAGTTCGTGTTCTGCCCTTTTCCGATCAGTAATGTTGTCAAAGGATACTGCCAATCTCCGATTTGGCAACTCGAAAACTTTCACACTAAATGCACCAGTTATGCGCTCGTCCTCATAAAAGAGGTCTTCTGTATTAAAGGTCTCACCAGTTTTTATTACATTAAGAAAATTGTCGGTTACCCCATCATCTTTGGCTTGTGGCCAGATCTCATTGAATTCCTTTCCAACCCATTCATCCATTTTAAGACCAGTTAGCTGTTCTGCGGCTGGATTTCCTCTCACCAGGATTAGCTGATCGGGTTCTTGAAACTGATAAATAAACATTCCTGAGGATATTGTATTGACAATGTCCTCGGAAGTTTCCTGATGCCTTAGGGAGCGTTGGCGTTCTTCTAATAATTCTTGAACCCGCTTGGCAACCTCATTTTCCAACCCTTCCTTGGCCGTTTGCAATTGACGACTTTTCTCATCTAACTCATGGAGCAGTCGATTGCGTTCAATAGCATACCGGATAGTGCGGCCCAACATATCGCCGCTAATTGCACCTTTGACGATATAATCTTGAGCTCCTTCTTTAACGGCCTGTAAGGCCAATTCGCTGTCATCCAATCCTGTCATTATGACAATTGGTTTTTCAGGGCATGCTTGGCGAATGGCGTGATATGTATCCAGGCCAGTGCTATCAGGAAGTGAGAGATCTGCCAGGACAACATCAATAGAATCACAAAATTCGGGGTTATCAAACATTTCTTTTAGAGATTCTGCGACGTAAATGTCAAATATATACGTAGACTCCTCACCGAGAGCAGTGCGGATTAGGCCAACATCGCCAGGATTGTCTTCGATCAATGTCACCCTAATCACATTTTTTTTCATATTTATTTCTCCAGCAATACTGAAATCGGGTTGCCCCCCTCACGCATAATTCATTGTAGAAGAAAACCGTAGTAAATGCAAGCAATCCTAACAAAAGCAAAAGTAGTCGAAAATTAACGTACAAAGGACATTTTAAGTAGTGAGTAGCTTCACTCGTTGGTAGCGAACACTCGGGGGTATAATGATTATCCCTTAAATCTGCAAATGGAGGCCCCAAAAAAATATGAGTATCAGCACTCAGGCTCGATCCATCGCCCCCTCCCCCACCTTCACACTCAACGAAAAAGCACGCTTATTGCGCGAGAAGGGCGAGCCCGTCATCTCGTTGGGCATCGGCGAACCCAAAAACCCTACCCCAATCAACGCAATTTTGAGCTCTTCGGCTAAACTGCGCGTCGGCGACATCAAGTATTCACGCATTGATGGCACGCCATCCTTAAAGAAAGCCATCATCCATTACACAGAAGAAAATTACGGACGTGTTGTTGCCCCGGAAAACATTATCGTTACTACGGGAGCAAAGCAATCTCTATTCAATATCATATACACGCTTGTCAATCCCCAGGATGAGGTCATGATATTGGCCCCATACTGGGTAAGTTACCCAGAAATGATCAAAATGTGTTATGGAGTTCCCGTCCCTGTCATCCCAGAAGACGGGACTTTTTATCATCGCATGCAGGACATCAAACAAAAAGCCAGCTCCTACACAAAAGCTATCATCATCAACAGTCCCAACAATCCATCAGGGGTGATGTATTCTGAAGATTTCATTGCCGAACTGGTAGAGTTTTGTGAGCACAAAGGCATCTACCTGGTCATGGACGATATCTACCACAAGCTGGTGTTTGATACCAGGCAATGGGTTCCAGGATATAAATTTTCCAATCAAGATATCGAGAACACCCGCATTATTGTAGTAAATGGCGTAGCCAAAACGTATGGCATGACCGGTTTCCGCATCGGTTGGGTTGTGGCACCCCGCAAATTAACCGCTGTCATGATCAATGTTCAGGGTAATATGACCTCCAACCCTGCTGTTCAACTCCAGGCCGCCGCTGAAGGGGCACTAACCGGCCCCCAATCTGCCGTCGAAAGCTTGCGCCTGACCGTAGAAAATAACCGCACCATCATGCTCAATGAACTCAAAGCCCTAAACCACATCCGGCTTGAGCCACCGGATGGCACTTTTTATTGCATGCCAGATTTCCGAGCCTACGGCCCAGACTCAACCAAACTGGCGGAATTCATTCTCGAAAAGGCGCTGGTGGTAACCGTACCTGGACGAGATTTTGGTATGGATGGGTATTTACGCCTGAGCTACTCCGGCTCGGTAAAAGAAATCACCGAAGGCATAGAACGCATGCGTTGGGTTCTTGATCCCGAAGCGCCCAACGAAATCTACATTGGTGACCGAAAACTCATCCGAGATTGGCTATAAATTACCCGTGACCGAGGGCGGAAGACGGAATTTCCTACGGTCTCTCGTCTAAGGTCTGCCGTCTTTTGGAGAATCCAAAACCCCATGAACAACCTCCTCAACATAAAAACCCCTACCCAAGATCAGGCCCATGCCCTGAAAGCGGATTACAGCCTCAGCAACCTGGGTTTTACCAACATTCGACTGGCCTATTGGAATTTGCCCACGGAAGCACTTTACGAAGAAGTAGTCTTCCGTGGCGAAGGACATATTTCTCGCAATGGACCGATAATAGTCCCCTCGGGGAAACATACCGCTCGTGCTGCTAATGACAAGTTCGTCGTTCGCGAACCAACCACCGAAAACGACATTTGGTGGGGGGAATACAATCGCCCATACAGCCGCGAAAGATTTGAAGAACTCTTCGCACGCTTACAGGGTTTTGTCCAGGGGCGCGATCTCTTTGTGCAAGATTGCTATGCCGGCAATCATCCCGAATATCAAATGCCCGTGCGCATCATTACCGAATTGGCCTGGCACAGCCATTTCGCCCGCAACATGTTCTTGCTTCCTAAAACAGCCGAAGAATACCGCACCCACGTGCCAGAGTTCACAGTCATTTCGGTGCCATCGTTCAAAGCCTTCCCGCCCATCGATGACACCCGTTCGGATACTTTTATCGTGCTCAACTTCGAGCAGCAGTTGGCCATCATCGGTGGTTCAGCCTACGCCGGCGAAATCAAGAAGTCGATTTTCACCGTGCTCAATTATTTGCTGCCCAAAGAAGGCGTCATGGCGATGCATTGTTCCGCTAATCAGGGCGATGACGATGATGTAGCCCTGTTTTTCGGTTTATCGGGTACGGGGAAAACTAGTTTGTCCGCTGATCCTAACCGTGGCTTGATCGGGGATGACGAACCCGGTAGGGTCGATGATGGCGTTATCAACTTTGAGGGGGGCTGTAACGCA
>CAZVPR010000007.1:0-100733 GCA_964629085.1 uncultured Anaerolineales bacterium | reverse complement strand
GCCTGCTGGGAGGTGCATAGTGGGTAGTATTACTTCAACTATGATGCTGGCAATTCTGCCGGAAATCCTTTTACTAGTTTTGGCTGGATTCGTGTTGATCTTTGATGCTATTTGGGCTGAAGATCGCAAGCGCAATATGGGCTGGGTTGTAGCAGGAGGTTTGGTGTTGATCCTGTTCCTGAGCCTAGTGCTTGCCTCCCCACGTGGGAGCAATGAACTGCTCTGGGGTGATATGATCCGCCACGATTGGCTTGGATTTACCTTCAAGATGCTCTTCATCTTTGGGGCCGCTATTACAGCTTTATTCGCCATGGATGTAGATGCCCTCGGCAAGCGCGGCGAATTTTATTTGTTGCTGCTTGTCTCTACCATTGGTATGAACCTGATGGCTACCTCCGCCGACTTGATCATGCTTTACTTGGCAATTGAAACTACCTCGATCCCCATGTACATCCTGGCCGGCTTCTTCAAGAAGGATGAGAAATCCACCGAAGCTGGTTTCAAATATTTGCTCTTTGGCGCTATGACCTCGGCTCTGATGCTGTATGGTTTCAGCTTGCTCTTCGGCTTCACCGGGCAGACTGGGTTGTACGAATTAGCCGTCGTCATCCAAACTGGTACCTTGAATACTGTCTTACTAATTACTAGTTTGCTTCTCGTCTTGGTTGGCTTCAGCTTCAAAATTTCAGCCGTACCTTTCCATTTTTGGGCTCCTGATGTCTACGAGGGTGCACCAACGCCGGTGGCCGGGTTCCTTTCCACAGCTTCCAAAGCGGCTGGTTTTGCCGTTCTAGTTCGTGTCTTGTTAGGCGCTTTCCCAGCTCTCGGTGATCAATGGGCATTGTTATTAGCCATAATTGCAACCCTCACCATGACCGTTGGAAATACCATCGCTTTGGCACAGAAGAATATCAAACGTTTGTTGGCCTATTCTTCGGTGGCCCACGCAGGATATATTTTGGTTGGTGTGGTCACATTCTCAGAGTTGGGCCTGACCAGCGTGGTTTTCTATTTGATCGCTTACCTGCTCACCAACTTAGCTGCCTTCGGAACTATCGTGGCGGCCTGGAAATCGTTGGGCTCTGATGAACTCGAAGCCTATGACGGCCTCAGTCGCCGTTCCCCAGGGTTGGCCTTAGCAATGCTTGTGGCATTCTTGTCCCTTGCGGGTATGCCCCCCTTCGGTGGCTTCATTGCCAAAGTTTTGGTATTTGCTGCGGCTGTTAAAGCTGATATGGTCTGGTTGGCATTTGTGGGTGTGCTCAACTCGATCGTCGGTTTATACTACTATCTGGTTGTGTTAAAGCGAGTCTATCTCTACCGCTCTGAAGAAGAAGATAAACCAATTCTCATCAGCGCTCCCTATCGTTTTGCGTTGGCTATTTTGACCATTGGAATCATATTGTTGGGCGCATTCTTCGCCCCCTGGTTCACCTGGACTTCAGGAGCCGCTGCAGGATTATTCTGATGAGATGGAGGACTGAAGACCAGAGACGGAGTTTTCGGTCTCTCGTCGCACGTCTCTGGTTCGAATACGTTGACTGGTTTTCGTGCCCTGTGATACAATTCGGCCGCTATGAGCCAGTCTGACCAAAACGAATATAAACCTCTGCAATCCGTGGCAACGAGTATGCCAGTGATCGCCTTAGGTGGTCAGATTGGTTGTGTTACGTTAGTTGTTGTTCTGGCTGCGGCCTTTGGGGGCATTTGGTTAGATAGATTGCTTGGCACAAAACCGCTGATTACTATCGTGCTGATAGTGGGCGCAGCCCCATTATCACTTTTCGCGACATATTGGATGGCGATGCGGGCGATAAACAAAGTTAATCCCCCGGCATCTCAAGAAACTAAACCTGCCGTTGAAATGGAGGACGAAACGAGTGAGTGATGCTGAAACGAAAAAACGCAGACCGGTGAAGCGTTGGATCGTGCTGGCGTTGATCCTGGCTGGCATTTATGCTGCCTTTATTGGACCAACCTATCTCAAACCGGTACCCCCTGTGGTTGTGTTGCCCGGCGAACCAGTCGGGCTAAATATAGCTGGATTTGAGGTAACCAACACGGTTTTAGCAACGCTATTAGCCGATATTGTTTTGTTATTGATGGGACTTGGTGCCTGGCGCTTTGCCCGCAGCGGGAAACTGGTTCCCGAAGGGTTCTATAATGCTTTCGAAGCAATTGTAGAATTCCTTTGGAATACAGTCTCCGGTTCAGCGGAGAAAAAATGGGCCATGCGCATGTTTCCATTGGTGGCGACAATCTTTTTAATAATTTTCACCGCCAATATGGTCAAGTTGGTGCCTGGTTTCGAGAGTATCGGGTTGTTGCATGAGTCTCCCCATGGTGAGGGTTACGCCCCTCATAAACTGTTTGCCATTGGTGGCCTAGATGTTTATACAATCGATGGCGGTAAGGAAGTCATCAAGGATTATCATGCCTTGGAAGATGCCCACTATGAAGAAAGCACTCATTCCGATGATGAGCATGCTGATGACGCTGGTCATGCTGCGGCCGCAGATGACCATCATGAACTTTGTGAGGCTTGTGAAGTAGTTCCGTTCCTGCGCGGTTCCGCCACTGATCTAAACTTTACATTGGCTTTGGCTGTATCGACAGTGATTATGGTGCAGGTTTATGGCGTCTGGGCCTTGGGGCCAGGATACTTCAGCAAGTATTTCCCCATACAAGAGGTCAAAACAAAAGGCGCTATGGGTGCGGTTAGTTTGTTTGTTGGAATTCTTGAAATCGTGCTCGAATTTGCTAAGATCCTTTCGTTTGCCTTCCGCCTTTTTGGAAATATTTTTGCGGGAGCATTGCTACTTTCAATTGTTGGTTCCTTGCTTCCGGTGATCATTCCACCGGGTTTATACGCCTTTGAAGTATTCTTTGGCATTATTCAGGCCTATGTCTTCTTCTTGTTGTCTGTTGTGTTCATCTCGGGGGCTTTAGTCAGCCACCATGGTGATCATGCCGAAGAACATCACTAAAAAATAATTGTCTATATCTAATTTGGAGGATTCGTATGGAGTACAATGAATTTTTCGTCACTGCAATGAAAGTACTAGGTGCCGGTATTGCCATGTTTGGAGCTATCGGTGCCGGTATCGGTGTTGGTATTGCCGCTTCGGGTGGTTTGCAGGCTATTGGCCGCAACCCAGATGCTGCTCCTATTATCCAGACTAACATGATCCTGGGTATGGCCTTCGCTGAAGCGGTGGCAATTTACGCATTGGCAGTGGCACTGATTATCATCTTCGCCGCCTAAAGACCATCAAGCTCAAATTAGGAGAGCGATATGGATAGACTTGGAATTAATTTAGGATTTTTCCTCTTTCAAGTATTTAACTTCACGATCATTGCTTTGGTTCTTTATGCAGTTGCCTACAAACCGATCGTAAAGATGCTGGAAGAGCGCAAGAAAAAGATTGCTCAGGGATTCGAAGATGCTCAGGTGGCAGCAGAAGCACGCGCTAATGCAGAACAAGAAGCCCAAAAGATCATTGCCGATGCGAATACCAAAGCCAACGAAGTCGTTCGTGAAGCTACGGAGCGGGCTGAAGCCGCGGGCCGAGAAGTTCGTGCCGAAATGGATAATGAAGTTGCTAAAGCTCGCGAAGCTGCTCTAGCCGAAACTGCAATTGAACGCGACCGAATGTTGGCCGATATGCGTGGTCAGATTGCAGCATTGGCAATGGCCGCTTCCCAAAAGCTGATTGGTGAATCTCTCGATGAGAAGCGCCAGCATGCCCTGATCAACGAATTTTTCTCTGGGATCAAGTCTGGCAAAGTCACCGTTTTGGAAGGTCAAAGCCTTACAGGAGCTTCAGCGGAAGTTACCAGTGCCGTGCCATTGACCGATGCAGAACAGGAAACTATCAAGAAGGATGTGCTCGCCCAAGTTGGCGAACAGGCCACGATTACTTTCAAGGTGAACCCCTCAATTCTTGGAGGGTTGGTTTTGCAAGTAGGCGACAAGGTTCTTGATAATTCAGTTGCGGGTCAACTGGAAGACTTACGTCAGAATTTGGGCTAGATAGAAAGCTCAAAATCGTAATATTGGTACTGAAGCATTATCTCTGCTTGAAATTAAAGTGTAGATGTGTAGATAACGCCCGATTTTATTTCGGGCGTTTTTAATTCAACAACTTGATGGAGTGTTGTGTTGACGGAATTGTATTCAAAGATCAAGGGGCAAGTTGAATCTGATGTGGCAGGGGTAGTTCTTGATTCGCGGCAGGTTATCCCTGGGAGTATTTTTGTTGCTATTTCCGGTTTAATGGTTGATGGACATGATTTTGTAGAAAGTGCAATCGACCAGGGCGCGGCCGCGATTGTTGGGACAAAAAAATTTACGGGATTATCGGTACCCTATTTTCGAGTAAAGAATGCCAGAAGAACTCTCGCAGAGCTATCTGCCGCGCATTATGACAATCCCGCGCGGAAACTGACCATCATTGGTGTCACCGGTACCGATGGAAAGACGACGACTTCGAACTATATATATGAAATTCTAAGGGCTGCTGGAATCAAGGCTGGAATGATCTCGACCGTAAATGCTGTTATTGGAGATCATACGCTGGATACAGGCTTCCATGTTACCACGCCGGAAGCCCCTGATGTGCAGCGCTTTTTGTCCCAAATGGTCGCGGCGGGTTTAACCCATGTCGTCTTGGAAGCGACTTCCCACGGCTTGGCTCAGTACCGTGTAGCGGCCAGTGAGTTTGATGTTGCTGTAGTTACTAATATCACCCATGAGCACCTTGATTTTCATGGCTCTTACGAGGCTTACCGCGCAGCTAAAGGGCGGCTCTTCTCTTCCTTATTGGAAACCCACCAAAAACAACGTGGAAATTATCGAGTAGCAATTCTCAATTATGATGATCGATCTTATACATTTCTAAAGGAATTGTCCAAATCTCCAATTCAAACAATAGATTACGGTTTATGTTCGAAGGCAAATATCTACGCTCGTTCAATGCGGACCACGCCAAAGGGAATTAGTTTCGAGGTGCGCGGGTCAACCTTTGAATTTAATGCTCATACGCAGTTATTAGGAAATTACAATATCTCAAATGCCTTGGCTGCGATTGCGGCTACGGTCTCTGGTTTAGGCATTGATCCTACATATGCGCGACAAGGGATAGTCGCATTGAAAGGAATCCCTGGTCGAATGCAGCCTTTAGATTTGGGGCAAGAATTTCTTGCGATTGTCGACTTTGCTCATACTCCAAATGCGTTGCGGCGTGCCTTACAGGCTGTTCGTGAAATGGTCCCTGGTAATGTGATCGCGGTTTTTGGATCAGCTGGTTTGCGGGATCGTGAGAAACGCCGTTTGATGGCTGAGATTTCTGCTGAAGAAGCGGATTTGACAGTTTTGACGGCTGAGGACCCCAGGACTGAGTCGTTGGATAACATTTTGGCTGAAATGTCAGAAGGAGCGGAAGCAAAAGGGGGAAAAGAAGGGACAACCTTTTGGCGTGTTTCTGATCGAGGCGATGCAATTCGCTTTGCGCTTGAACTTGCTCAGCGGGATGATGCAGTTGTTGTGTGCGGCAAAGGTCATGAACAATCTATGTGTTTTGGCGAAATCGAATATCCCTGGGATGACCTCACTGCTCTTAGAGCAGCCTTGACGGAATACTTGGGCATTGATGGGCCGGAAATGCCCAGATTGCCTACCTCCAATCGATAATAATCCATAAACTATCTCAACCTTGACAGTGCATATGGTTTGCACTACGATATTGCCGATAGCCTGAATTGGTTATCACGAAAAGGAGAAAAACTATGAAAATCCAGCGAACGATTTCTGGAATTGTTTTTGCGCTGATATTTATCTCGGTTTTGATCGTATCCTCGTTACCGCAGGATAGAGTTTTTGCTCAGGATTTAATCCGTTTGACCATTAGCAATCCAACCAGTCGAGATGTCTGGCTGAAATTAGAGGGTCCGGCCATCTATAACTTGCGAGTCCTCCCTGGTGAGACCAAAACATTTACCCCTGAAAACGGAACATACAATTTTATAATGACCTCATGTGATACCACTGAAACTGGTGTGATGGATCTTACAAGTAATAAAAAGATCGAAATTGACACTTGTGGGGTGAGATTAACGATTAACAATAATAGTGATCGCGATGTGTGGTTGAAACTAGAGGGCAACGGATATTACAATTTGCATGTTCCGGCTGGGCAATCAACGTTTTTTACACCAAAAGGTGGCGTGTATGACTACACCTTGCATCATTGCGGTACTTTTGTAAAAGGTGAACTGGATTTGACAAACCGAGAAACAATAGAGGTCCCAGAGTGTGGGGAAAAAGCTCATTATGGACCTCAAGACCCGTCATTTGTAGATGAAGGTAGAATGTTGAACCTGGTCAATGTCACTTTTGAAAATGAGACCGGCTATAACATTATGATCATTCTTGAAGGTCCAACGGTACATGTATTTACTTTCAAAGCGGATGAAGATATTGAATATACTATTCCGATGGGCTTATACTCTTATAAAATCTATGGTTGCGGAGGTATTTACACAGGGAATGTCTTTGCTCGCTTCCACAAGGTCAAAGAGTTAAAATGTGAATAAACCTTAGAGTTAGCAATAACTATAATAGACAACTCCCCAATGTGTAGAATCTGGGGAGTTGTTTGGTTAAAGAAAAAACACCAAAGGTAATTTGGCGTTTTTAGTCGGGATGGAGGGATTTGAACCCACGACCTCGCCGACCCGAACGGCGCGCGCTAGCCGGACTGCGCCACATCCCGATGTGCGGCGAGATTATATCGTACCGTTGGTGCTTTGGCAAGGTAAACATGGATTTGGTATAATCTCCTTTCGCAAATTGTATAGATTTGAATCAAAATTGATCATCATCGTGGAATATGGCGGGATGATCACTGGAATTGAAAATTTCTGTTTGTTGGCAGGAGTGAAGTATGTCTGGACATTCAAAGTGGTCAACGATAAAAAGAAAAAAGGCGGCTGAAGATGCCAAGCGAGGCAAGATCTTTACCAAGCTAGCCCGTGAGATTGTAGTCGCGGCACGCAAAGGAGGCGGTGACCCTGAAATGAATACTGCCTTGGCATTAGCTGTATCACGGGCTAAAGCCGCCAATATGCCCAAGGACAACATTGATCGTGCAATTAAAAAAGGGACCGGTGAAGACAAAAGTGGCGCAGCATTTGAAGAGATTACCTATGAAGGGTATGCACCCCATGGAATTGCTTTAATGATTGAGTGTGCTACCGATAACCGAAATCGCACGGTTTCGGATTTACGGCATATCCTCACCAGTAGTGGTGGCAGCATGGGTGAAGGTGGTTCGGTTGCTTGGCAGTTTACTCAATCAGCCTATTTCACTATGTCAGCAGAGGGTTTGGATGAGGATGAAGTTTTTGAGTTGGCTGTGCAAGGTGGAGCTGATGATGTCCTTTTTGATAGTGGTGTAGTGGAAATTGTTGGCGGAACTTCCTCATTTAAACCCATCCACGATCAATTAGTTCAGGCTGGAATAAATGCAGAAGATGCTGGATTACGCATGATCCCCAACCAGGAGATGAGCCTTGAAGTGGATGAAACTGTCAAAGTAATGAAAGTTATCGAACGCCTGGAAGATTTGGATGATGTTCAGAACGTTTACACTAATTTGAGTATCACTGATGATGCCATGGCGCAATTTGCGTAAGGAAAACCTTGATGTTAGTCCTCGGAATTGATCCTGGAACCGCAATTACTGGCTGGGGGTTAGTTCGCGAGGACAAGGCGGGCAACCTATCTGCTGTAGATTTTGGAGTGGTGCGGACTTCTTCGAAGATTGCCATGCCCGAACGTCTTCGTCAGATATTTCATCAAATCCAAGAGATTGCCAAACTCCACCAACCGGATAGCGGTGTGGTGGAAAAATTGTTTTTTCAGAGCAATGTAAAGACAGCCATAAGCGTTGGACAAGGACGGGGAGTGGCAATACTGGCTTTAGCAGAAGCTGGGATTCCAGTGTCAGAATATTCCCCATTGGAGATCAAGCAGGCGGTCGCTGGATATGGAGGCGCAGATAAACATCAGGTTCAACACATGATTCGTGCTCTGTTAAATTTGGATGATATTCCACAACCTGATGATGCAGCGGATGCGCTGGCTGTAGCGATTTGTCATTTGCATAGTTATCGTATGGACAAATTGATGGAGTAACATCGCCTATGAACCCTTCACAATTACTTTTTAGATTTGGAGCTGCCATTGCCATTGGATTTGTAATTGGCCTTCAGCGCGAGTTTGCCAAACGAGGGAAAAAACGGGGAATTGTCGCTGGGGAACGAACCTTCGCATTGATTGGATTGGCCGGCTGTCTTTCGGCGATGGTCGCTGATGAGTTGGACTCTCCCTTTGTGTTTCTTGGGCTTGTCCTGCTATTGGGATTTTATATTGCTGTATCGTATTTCATTGATGCCTGGCGTGGCCATGTAGGTTTAACCACTGAAATTGCAGTTGTTATCACTATGTTGGTGGGCGCTCTGTGCTTTTGGGGGTATTTGGCATTGGCAGTTGCCCTGGGTATTGCAACAACAGCGATCTTATACCTGAAAATCGAGACAGATCAACTTGTTTCAGCGCTCACCCGAGAAGATATCTTTGCCGCGCTGCAATTTGCAGTTATCAGTGCGATCATATTGCCGGTCCTACCCAATCGAAGTTTCTTCCAACCCCCATTCGATGTATTGAATCCCTTCAAGATCTGGTTGATGGTAGTCTTTATTTCAGGGATCAGCTTTCTGGGGTATGCGGCCATAAAAACTGTAGGCGCTAGGCAGGGAATCGGAATCACCGGTTTTCTTGGCGGTCTGGTATCAAGCACAGCTGTGACGTTGAGTTTTTCTAATCGTAGCAGCCAACAGCCTAACTTGTCGCGCCCATTTGCATTGGCGATCATGGTTTCATGGACGGTTATGTTCTCCAGAGTTCTAATTGAAGTGGGAGTGTTGAATCGTCAGTTGTTGCGTGTGGTCTGGATTCCGCTTGTGGCTGCTGGGACTGTAGGATTGGTGTATGCCCTATACCTCTACTATTCCCAGAAATCTGCAGAAAAAGGGGATGTGACATTTAGCAATCCATTTGATTTGTCATCAGCCATAAAATTTGGCTTGCTATATGGGTTGATTTTGCTCATTTCACGCGCAGCACAAATGTATTTTGGCAATACAGGAATTTTGGTCTCCAGCCTGGTATCCGGCGTGGCGGATGTTGATGCCATCACCCTTTCGATGGCTGAATTGAGCAATACGGGCGGCTTGGATGTGGAAACCGCCTCTCAAGCGATTGTTGTTGCTGCCATGTCCAACACCATCGTCAAGGGTGGTATTGCATTGTTGGGTGGTTCTGGTGCCTTACGGCGGGTCCTTTGGCCAGGCATTTTGCTTATGGCGATAGTTGGAATTAGTGTGGCATTTATCCTCTAAGTTTTAAGTTCAGGAGTTCTGAATGATAGCAAACCTCAGTGGGCGAATTGCAGATATCCATACAGATCGTGTAGTTGTAGAATTGGGGGGAATCGGTTTTTGGGTGTATGTCACTGATCCTCAACGTGATACGTTGAAAAAGGGAGATTCAACAACTTTCTTTACCTACTTGGCCGTGCGGGAAGATGCACTAACATTGTATGGCTTCGCCACAGCCGAAGAAAGGGAATATTTCACATTATTGTTGGGGGTGAGTGGTATTGGGCCACGTCTTGCTTTGGCAACTCTTTCCACACTGAATCCTGCCGCAATTCGAAGAGCAGTTTTTTCTGAACAACCCGAAGTTTTCAAACGGGTCCCAGGCATTGGAGCTCGAACTTCCCAAAGCGTGTTGTTACATCTAAAGGGACGACTTGATGACAGTGAAGACCTGGAAGGAATGATTGACTTCGCCGATACAGACACCCAGGTTGTCGAAGCATTGGTTGCATTGGGGTATAGTGTAGTAGAAGCACAGGCTGCTGTTCAATATATTGATAAAGATGCGCCGGATGATGTAGAGGAGCGCATTCGGCTTGCCCTACAATATTTTGCGTAAAATACCTGAAACGGATTATTGCTATGTAGCCAAAGGAGGCTCATTTTGTTGGTAGAAGGGAAGATTGCATTTATAGGTGCAGGTGTGATGGCGGAAGCCATGATTGCAGGGGTGATCCGTAACGGAGTAGCTACTGCGGAATGTATCGTTGCTGCTGGCCCGCGCGTTAATCGTGGCCAGGTTTTAGAAGAGCGCTATGGTATTACCAGCGAGGTAGAAAATGAAGAAGCAGTTCGGGAAGCGGATATTATTGTACTGGGGGTAAAACCACAGCATTTGAAAGTTGTACTTCCTGAATTAAAAGGGAAACTGAAACCTGATGCATTGGTCGTTTCGATCATAGCAGGGGCTACATTGAAGAAAATTAGCCAAGGTTTAGATGTACCAAATGTGGTGCGATCCATGCCCAATACGCCTGCCCAAATAGGAGAAGGAATCACCGTTTGGACGGCCTCTCCGGCAGTTTCCGAAAAGCAACGCCGGTTTGCCAGGGAAATTCTTTCTGCCTTGGGTGATGAAGTCTTCCTTGAAGACGAGTATTATCTTGACATGGCTACAGCCGTTTCCGGAACTGGCCCAGCCTATGTTTTCCTATTCATGGAAGCTATGGTCGATGCCGGAGTTCATCTTGGGTTTCCACGTCGCATTGCCGAAAAATTGGTGGCTCAAACGGTGCGCGGATCGGTAGATTATTACCAAAAACGGGAAGATCCAGTCCATTTGGCCCGATTGCGCAATCAAGTCACCTCTCCAGGTGGCACATCGGCTGAAGCCTTATATTTCTTGGAAAAAGCTGGATTTCGTACGGCTATATCGCGCGCCATTTGGGCCGCGTATGAGCGATCTCTCTCGCTGGGGAAAGACTTGCAAGCGCAAGCTCCTGATGAAGTTTAACCTGGAATTTTCGCGCCCCATTCGCTGCCCGATTGATCTAAAACTAGACAATATGTACTCTTTCGGGTATCATTTATCGGCTTGTGTCCCGTTCACGGGATGCTTGTCGCATTACTATTGGTAAGGACCTTTCATGGATGCAACCACCAAGTTGTTGAAGGAACTCACTGAAGCACATGGCGTGCCCGGATATGAAGCCCCCATCCGGGCCGTATTACGCAAACACTTGGAACCTCTGGGGGCAATTTCCGAAGATAAACTTGGCAATCTATTTTGTGAGAAAGCTGGAACATCAGATTCGCCTCGGGTGATGCTGGCTGGGCACATGGACGAAATTGGGTTCATGGTCAAGCACATTACCAAGGAAGGCTTTCTCAAATTTTTACCTTTAGGGGGCTGGTTCGATCAGACTCTTCTTGGACAGCGTGTAATTATAAAAACCCGTAAAAGGGATGTGGTTGGTGTGATCGGGGCTAAGCCGCCGCATATGCTCACCCCCGAGGATCGAAATAAAGTTATTGTCAAGAAGAAAATGTACATTGATATTGGCGCTTCCAGCGTTGCGCAAGTCGCTGAAATTGGCGTAAGGGTGGGTGATCCTGTTATCCCCCGGGCTGATTTTGTGACCCTGGCAAGCGGCGATACATATATGTCCAAAGCATTTGATGATCGGGTCGGCACCGCACTGCTGGTTTCAGCGCTGGGCCAGCTTCAAGAACAGAAGCACCCTAACACAGTTGTCGGTGTGGCCACTGTTCAGGAGGAGGTGGGACTCAGGGGCGCGAAAACCAGCGCATGGTCGGCTAATCCTGATGTTGCTATCATTCTTGAAATTGACATTGCGGGTGATGTACCAGGGATCAAAGATGAAGAATCAGCCATTAAGCTTGGGGCTGGGCCATCACTGTTGCTTTATGATGCTCGCATGATCCCCAATATCAAAATGCGCGATTTCGTCATTGATACAGCAGAAGATTTAGAACTCCCTCTGCAGCTATCTTATGTTGAAGCTGGTGCAACGGATGGGGGTTTGATCCACATTCATAAAACTGGCGTGCCCACGGTTGTGCTTTCGGTAGCTTCCCGCCATATCCATTCAGATAGTTCAATCATTCATCGCAATGATTATGATAATGCAGTCAAACTAATGGTTGCCCTGCTCGAACGTTTAGATGAGGGCACTGTAAAATCCTTTACGCAATAATCGAGATTTGACCCGGAGGTAAAATGTCCGATCTTATTAAACAAATTACCACAGATCTTCAGCAACAAATTGATACATTCCAGCCTGAACTAGAAATTCGTGATATCGGTACCGTACTTGAGGCTGGAGACGGTATCGCCACGGCAACTGGATTGTCGGAAGTGCAATCTCAAGAGTTGGTGCAATTCGAAAACGGTGTTATTGGAATTGCCTTCAACCTGGAAAAGGATACCGTCGGTATCATCATCATGGGTGAATATGCTGGTATCCGCGAGGGCATGAGTGTGCGATCAACCGGCCGCATCGCCTCGGTACCCGTTGGTGATGGGCTGGTGGGTCGTGTAGTCAACGCTCTTGGACAGCCAATTGATGGCAAAGGTCCCATCCAATTTGATGGGTATCGACCCATCGAACGCATTGCTCCGGGCGTTATCGAACGCCAGGACGTTGATACGCCGGTCCAGACTGGCGTCAAGGCCATTGACTCGATGATCCCCATTGGGCGCGGTCAACGTGAGTTGATTATTGGTGACCGCCAGACTGGCAAAACCGCTATTGCCCTGGATACGATCATCAACCAGAAAGGCAAGGACCTGGTCTGTATTTATGTGGCCATAGGCCAAAAGAAAGCCGCTATCGCCCGAACCGTATCGATCCTGGAAAGCTTTGGAGCTATGGAAAATACGATCATCGTCGTCTCCTCAGCTGAAGAACCAGCAGCTTTGCAGTACATTGCTCCTTACGCCGGTTGTGCCATGGGTGAGGAATTCATGGAAACTGGTCGTGATGCGTTGGTAATTTATGATGATCTTTCCAAGCATGCCTGGGCATATCGCCAGGTTTCATTGCTTTTGCGCCGTCCTCCTGGACGTGAGGCTTACCCTGGTGACTTATTCTACCTGCACTCCCGCTTGCTGGAACGAGCTGCTCGTAAAGCTGATCATTACGTTATCGTTTCAAAAGATTTTGCGGATGATTTGGCGGAAGCTGATGCTGCTGTGGATGGCAAAGTTTATGATGGCCCCCTTTCGAAGCATTATGCTGAAGAAGCTCGCAAAGCCATGGACAAAGCCGATGATTACAAATTAGTCAAGGTCAAAAAGACTGGTGGATCGTTGACCGCCTTGCCGATCATTGAGACTTTGCTGGGTGATGTTTCGGCATATGTGCCTACCAACGTAATCTCGATCACCGATGGGCAGATATATCTCGAAAATAACCTGTTCTACGCTGGTATTCGACCGGCTGTGAACGTCGGTCTCTCGGTGTCTCGCGTGGGTGGTGATGCTCAGACGAAGGCTATGAAGCAGGTAGCTGGTCGTTTGCGCCTGGATATGGCGGCCTTCCGTGAGTTGGCTGCCTTTGCGCAGTTTGGTTCTGATCTTGATGCAGCCACACAGGCTCGCCTAAACCGTGGTCAGCGTCTGCAAGAAATCCTAAAGCAGCCCCAATATGAGCCAATCGCGCTAGATAAGCAGGTCATGACGATTTACGCCGGCACCAACGGTTATGCCGACGAAGTCCCCCTAGATCGCATGCGAGAATGGGAAGAAGCGCTAAACCGCTATTTGGAAACATCCCATTCAGAAGTCGGCAAAGATATCATGAGTGATGGGCGCTTGACCGATGAAACCGAAGAAAAATTAAAAACTGCATTGGAAGGCTTCAAATCAACCTGGAGATAGTTGCTAACTTATGGCAAACGCTCGAGAAGTATTATTACGCATACGCAGTGTCAAGAATATTGCTCAGGTTACCCGGGCTTTGCAGGCTGTCAGTGCCAGCAAGGTTCAGAAGGCCATGCAAGCCATGTACCGCACTCGGCCTTACGCAACCAAAGCCTGGCAGGTTCTGACACATATTGCCAAGCAGCCGGGGCGTGCAACATTGCACCCATTGCTGGTTGAGCGCGAAAAGGTAAATAAATCTCTGGTGGTATTGATTACTGGAGATCGTGGTCTGGCTGGTGCGTATAATGCTAACATTGTACGCTTCACATTAAAACAATTTAGTGATTACGCCTACCCGGTGGAATATATTACCATTGGGCGCAAAGGTCGTGACATGATGATCCGTCGTCGCCAGGAAATCCTGGCAGAGTTTAGCGATCTCCCAGCCGCCCCAGAATTCGCAGATGTTTCGGCAATTGGACGCTTGGCCGTAGACGAGTTCTTGACTGAAAAAGTCGATGAAGTTTATTTGGTCTATACTGACTTCGTCAACATGGTTAAACAGGTGCCGACGATCAAGAAGTTGCTGCCTCTGGAAGTTGAAACTGGCGAAGGCCGGGTTCAAACGTACGGGGAGCATCAAGGCCCAGAAGCAACCTATACGTATGAACCTGATCGCGAACGTATTCTCGATGAAATCGTGCCGCGTTTTACAGCACTTCAGGTTTATCAGGCAGTGATGGAGTCATTGGCAAGTGAGCACGCAGCTCGCATGGTGGCGATGAAGAACGCCACTGAAAATGCTACAGAGCTCAGCGAAGCACTGCAGTTGGAATACAACAAAGCTCGACAGCAAACAATTACCAGCGAAATGCTGGATATCGCCGGTGGCGCCGAAGCCCTGGCGCAGAGCAGTAAGTAATCAGTAACAGTTACCAGTATTCAGGTGTTGCAAACTGGCAACTGAAAACTGAATACTGAATACTGAACAACGGAGGTTAGTATGGCAAAGGCGATAGGCCGCATCATTCAGGTTCAAGGTGGTGTTATTGACGTGGAATTTCCCTTGGGGAATCTTCCAGAAATTTTCGAAGCGTTAGAAATTCCTCAAAACGGGGACGCTCCCCAGGTTTTAGAGGTACAAAAGCACCTGGGTGATAATTGGGTGCGCTGTGTGGCCATGGATACATCCGATGGCTTGCAGCGGGGTGTCGAGGTTCATGCGACTGGTGCCCCGATCCAGGTTCCTGTGGGTCCAGCTACCTTAGGTCGTGTTTTCAACGTCCTGGGACGTCCGGTTGATGCCCAGGGTCCCGTAGATTCCGACATATATTACCCAATTCACCGCCCGGCCCCGGCGTTTGAAGATCAATCAACGAAAGTTGAAGTGTTTGAGACGGGTGTAAAAGTGATCGACCTGATTGCCCCCTTCACGAAAGGTGGTAAGACAGGTATCTTTGGCGGCGCCGGTGTTGGTAAAACCATCATCATCATGGAGTTGATCCGCTCGGTTGCCATGGAACATGAAGGCAACTCGGTATTTGCCGGAGTCGGTGAACGCACCCGTGAGGGCACGCAGCTTTACCGTGAAATGATCGAATCTGGCGTTATGAAAGACACTGTCATGGTCTACGGCCAGATGAATGAGCCGCCTGGTGTGCGGTTACGAGTTGCTTTGAGCGCCCTTTCCATGGCTGAGTATTTCCGCGATCAGGGCCGTGATGTATTGCTGTTTATTGACAACATATTCCGCTTCAGCATGTCCGGTTCTGAAGTGTCCGCCCTCCTTGGTCGTATGCCCTCCGCTGTTGGTTACCAACCCACTTTGGCTACCGAAATGGGAGAACTTCAGGAACGTATTACCTCCACCCGCAGCGGATCGATTACATCCATGCAGGCCGTTTACGTACCCGCCGATGACTACTCCGATCCGGCACCAGTAGCGACATTTACACACCTGGATGCGACCATTGCTCTAGAACGCTCCATCGTTGAAAAAGGTATTTATCCCGCCGTTGACCCCTTGGCATCAACATCACGTATTCTTGACCCCCAGATCGTTGGTGAAGAACACTACCGCACCGCTCGTGAAGTGCAACAGGTGCTCCAGCGATACAAGGATTTGCAGGATATCATTGCCATTCTGGGTATCGATGAATTGAGCGAAGATGACAAATTAATTGTTTCTCGTGCTCGCAAGGTCGAGCGTTTCTTCTCACAGCCAATGTATGTCGCCGAACAGTTCACGAATATTCCCGGAAAATACGTAACAATTCGCGATACCGTAACTGGCTTCCGTGAGATTTTGGACGGGAAACATGACGACATCCCCGAAGATGCCTTCATGATGGCTGGTACAATTGCTGATGTCGTTGAAAAAGCGAAACAACTGGTCTAAAAAGCGGTAATCAAATGCCTATTCGTTGTGAAATAGTATCCCAAGATCGTTCGATCTTCGAAGGCGAGGCAGATGTTGTCATCCTGCCCGGTAGCGAAGGCGAAATGGGGATTCTGCCCAACCACGCCCCCTTATTAACAACCTTGAACTTTGGCATTATCAAGATTCGTAATCAGGGAGTCGAGGAGATTTTTACAGTTGCTGGCGGAGTCGCTGAAATTCAGCCAGACATCGTAACAGTGCTGGCTGACCGAGCGGAAAATGTCAGCGAGATTGATGTTGCCCGCGCCGAAGCAGCCCGTCAACGTGCTGAGAAAATTTTGGCCGAAGGCCCTCCGCCAGATACCGATGCCTATTTGCGTATGGAGGCTGCCTTGCGGCGTTCGAAATTGCGAATTGATGCCGCACGGCGATATCGAAGCACTGGCAGACGCACTGGGATTTCGCCCATTCTCGAAGATAAAGGCTAATCTTAATGGCCCTTTTCTCGAAGGACCTGGGCATTGACCTGGGGACAGTTCGAACCCGCATCTCCGAAGATGGACAAGTAATACTTCAGGAACCTACAGTCGTGGCAATTGCCATAGACGAGCTGAAGATCGTATCCTTGGGTAAAGAGGCCCAGGATATGTATGGGCGCGTCCCAGAATCGTTAGAGGTAGCATATCCCCTTCAAAACGGTGTCATTGCTGATTATGAGGTCGCCGAGAAACTGCTTGAGTATTTAATCAAGAAGGTCAGCAGCCCGGTGCGCGTTTTTCGCCCGCGGGTGATGGTTTCTGTGCCGAATGATGTGACCAGCGTCGAGCGTAGGGCAGTTCATGAGGCGGCTCTAGAAGCTGTAAGGAGAGACGTGTTCTTGATCCAACAACCAATGGCCGCAGCTTTGGGTGTCGATCTGCCTTTCCACACACCTACTGGCAACATGATCATTTGCCTGGGTGGTGGAGCTAGTCAGGCAGCGGTATTGGCTATGTATGGTATCGTTTCAGCTGAAACTGTTCGCACGGGTGGCCTGGAACTTGATGATGCCATTATGACTTATGTGCGACGAAAGTATGGCTTGATCATAGCTCAACCGACAGCAGAGCGCATCAAGATTGATATTGGCGCGGCTGTTTTACAGGATGAGGAACAAAGCCTCGAAGTGCAGGGGCAGGATTCAGTCACCGGATTACCTCGCCCTCTCACCCTCACAACTGGTGAGGTTGTTGAAGCGCTACAAGATCCTTTGAGCCATATTGTTGAGGCTGCCCGGCGTGTTTTGGAACGCACTCCCCCGGAGTTGGTTTCTGATATCATCGACCGGGGTATTGCTTTGTGTGGTGGTACGGCCATGTTGCAAGGCATCGATAAACTGCTCACGAAGGAATTAGGAGTTCCGGCTTATTTGGTCGACAACCCCACGACTTGTGTAGCAGAAGGTTCTTCTTTAGCTTTACAACCCGGCGTTTACGCCAAAATCAAGCGCAATTTACCTCCAATATAAACTTGAAATCGCATAAAAAACGGACTTTGCAAAAAGTCCGTTTTTTGATTCTAGCCTTTCAATGCCGGTATGATCTCGTCGGTAAACAACTTCAGCGTTTCCGGCGTGTACAATCCTTTGACGTTGAATAGGATGTGTTCAAAACCCATATCTTTCAACGTGTTCGCGCGCTCGAGAGTTTCCTTGACGCCGCCTTTTTCAAAATCCGCCGTCACCAGGGTAGTCTTCTCAATTTCCTTGAACGATCTGCCAACATCGTCGCAATGCCCTTTGAGAATATCCAGCCGCTCTTTCAGGAGATCATCTTCAGCGCCACCAAAGAAATTGCAGGCATCGCCGTACTGGGCCACAAATCGAAGCGTCTTCTTGGGACCCATGCCACCAATAAGGATCGGGGGATGCGGCTTTTGCAATGGTTGGGGATTGTTGACTGGGTAGGGAAGGTTGAAGTGTTTGCCTTCAATTGGGGATGCATCCCCAGACCACATGTGCTTAGCGATCTTGAGCATTTCTTCGAGCTGCTCGAAGCGTTCAACAGTGGGTGGAAAGCGCATGCCCAAACTCTTGGTTTCGTGATCGTACCAGGCCGCGCCAATACCAAAATAGGCTCGGCCGCCAGAGAGGACATCTAACGTGGAGATGGTCTTGACCACCAGGGCCGGATGCCGGTAGATCACGCCGCCGACCATCAATCCGATGGTTACATTTTTGGTCAGGCCTGCAAAGAAGCCTAAGGTTGAGTAACCTTCGATCATGACATCTTCGGCCTCACCGAGCCACATGCCTAATTGGAAGAAATGATCCATCACCCACAGGCTGTCGAATCCTCCTTGGTCGACGGTTTGGACGGTATCTTTCATCCAACTACGCATCGTCTCCGGTGTACTGGGCCTGAAATGGGGTAATTGCAATCCTACTTTCATAAATATTCTCCTTTTTTCTGCCACAGGTCACAGAGCAATAAATCTCTGAATTCTCTGTGGGTTTTATTCCCTTTATTTGTCTAATCCGCTCCAAAGGTATTCTATCAAATCGACCCGCTCGCGCTCATCGAAATGAACGCCCTCGGCTTCGAGCAGCTTACGCTGCTCCTCTGCCCCCCGTCTGGCGCTGATCTTTCCCTGGGCATTGATTACGCGCTGCCAGGGAACATCCGCCGGACAGCCGGCCATGGCACCGCCGACCCAACGAGCCCCAAATGTTAAATAGTCCTTCAGGTTCATGTCGCCAGGTGGATCGATCATCTCGGCGATACGTCCATAGGTGGTTACTTTTCCTGGGGGAATTTGGCGCACAATTTCCCAGACTTGCTGCTCATATTTATGTCGTTCAGGTGGGGAGGTATAGCCTGGAGACATTTCATGCTCCTAGTAGATTACTTATGATTTGGTAGAAAACAAATCCGCCAACGATAGCTAAAGGGATACCAGTGAAAAATCCTGCGCCCAGGCTGTCGCGCACTGTTCTGGTTTTTATGTAACCGACTGCATGGACGATGCCATTGCCGACAGCCAGAACTGCACTGGTGAACAAGCCAATGAAATAACCGGCTTTATTTCCGTTCAGTATCAGTGCAAAACCAACATAATTTATTGTAACTAAAACTGAAGCAGCGAAGAGATACTTTTTCAAAGAATGCGCCACTTTATAGCCCCCCAAACCAATCTCCTCCAGGATATGCCAGACTTGCAGCAGCATCATGAGCAGGTAGGAAATTATTAGTGTGTTCATGTTTCCTCTCTCCTTAAAAATTGTCTTTGATGTTGAAGCGGAATACATCTGGCCGGGCGTAATGCCCCACAGCATCAAAATCGACTTTGGCACGGATGATTTCATTTAAGTCGAGATTGGCATCAAGAATCCCTTCTTGGTCGAAAAGAGGACCAGCCAGCACTTCTCCCAAAGGTGAGACGATCACGCTGCCGCCGCGGCACATCACATCTGGCTGTTTCTGCAGTTCAGGGTGATCCTGCAAATCTGACGGATACATTTCTTTGGTGACGAACTGATTACAGCCCAGCACGAAACAGCGCCCCTCGAAAGCGATATGCTGCATGGTGGCTTGCCAGGTCTGCCGCGAATCCGCCGTAGGGGCCATATAAATTTCGACACCCTTCTCATAAAGCGCTGAGCGTGCCAAAGGCATGTAGTTTTCCCAGCAGATCAAGCCGCCCAAATTGCCGAACTCAGTGGGGAGCACGATTAAGCCGCTGCCATCGCCTTCGCCCCAAATCAGGCGTTCAGCACCGGTGGGTTTGAGTTTGCGGTGCACACCCATGATCTCACCCATGGGGTTGTAATATACCAGCGAGCAATACAATGTGCCTCCACTACGTTCGATGATGCCAATTCCCAGATAAACGCCCGCCTCACGGGCGGCAGCGCCCAGGGCAAGGGTTGTTTCGCTGGGGATGTCCACAGAATTTTCCCAGTAACGCTGCCATAGCTCACGACCTTTGGGATCACGGCTGCCGACCACCATGCCGAAACTAAAGCCGCGCGGGTATGCGGGGATAAAAGCTTCTGGGAGCAGTACGATTTGGGCACCAATCTGGCCACATTCGCGGATTAATTGACAGGCTTTTTCGGTGCTGGCTTGGCGATCGAACAAAACAGGTGCGGCTTGGACGACAGCGACTTTGAATGATGTTGATTTTTTTTGCATTGCTTGCTTTCTCTTTTTCCAATTTATCTTATGATGAAACATTGTGCCGCATTGAAACAGCGTTCGAGAAACCAGGAATGTGTTCCTGATAAATTAATTATAATGTAATCAAAATGATCGCAGCAACACAGGCGCTCACACCAAGCCATTGATTAAGGCCGACCTTCTCTTTTAAGATCAGAATCGATAACAGCACAGTTCCGGCAGGATAAAGCGAAGATAAAATCGCGGCAATATCCAGCCTGGCATACTGGGTGGCGAACAGAAACAAGATATTTCCGCCTGCATCCAGAAAACCTGATAGCAAAGCTACAGGGGAATCTGATAAGGTTGGAATTGGAAGCTGCCGAGATCGAATCAAAACAATCGCTAGTACCAAGGAGGCCGATTTGGCAAATATTAATGGCGTAAAAACCAGATCGCTTTTCAAATGAGCAATCAGGGTCAAGAAACCGCCAAAGCCAATGCCGGCAAGAATGGCTAAAATTAATCCTTCTCGGGCAGCTAATGGATCCTTATTGCTGGTGCCTGATACCAGCCAAATGCCCAGGATAGCGATGATGAAACCCAGCAATTGCAAAGCACCGGGCAAACCCTGGGTAAACATCCCCACAAACATAGGAATGATGGCTCCGATCACTCCGGATACAGGTGCGACCAGCGCAGCATTCCCCAGGGACAGACCCCGGTAAAGGGTTGCCAGACCTAACGATCCGCTAATTCCAGCGAGAATTGCAATGAAAATATCGCCCAGGGCAGGGATCGGTTCGTTCCAAAGGACCGCAAAACATACCAGCACGAACAAGCTGCCGAGAGTCATCAACAGCAATACCTGAAATTGGTTCAGTTTGCGAGCTGCAAACCCACCGAAAAAGTCGCCCGCGCCCCATGAGATCGATGCTGCCAGAGCATAGATAATGCCAATCACTGGTCAACCTCAATTCTTGAGCAGGATGATTTCTTCACAATAATCAGCGTATGGACGAATGCAGTCATAATTTCTCTCGAAACTCAGTTTTGGATTTATCGTTTTCAGGAAATGATCCACGGGTTTGTGATAGGTTATAAGGCAGATTTGCCGTGTATCCAGGCCTAATTTCTGACAGGCATTGAGGGTGGGACAGAAGTTCCACCAACGTGTAACCAGGCGTGATTCTGTTCGCTCGACAATTTCTCCATCTTTGGGGACAGATACCTGTAAATATTTCTCATAGAACCAATGATAACCATCAAGCACAGAATCCCCCTGAATTTCAGATTGGTTAAGCTCCGATGACAGCCAGTTCAGGCGTTTTTCGATAACGCAATTTTCCAATATGGCCAAGGCTCCATCCAGCCCAATATCATTTGATATTTTGATAATTTCCTCAAACAGGCGAGTTGAATCTGGATAAGAACAAAGATATTGATCTTTTATTCTTTGGGTGTAGTTTTCAATCATTAGATAATCGAATCTGATTCCAATTGGCGGGCAGCTTTGGGATTATCCACTGTGTGGGCGGATTCCAGTTCAGCCATTGTTGATAGAACTCTCTGCGCTCACCAAGGAGTAACTCTACTGCTTCGTTTGCCGTTTGGCGGATTTGTTCTGCCTCTTCCAATACAAGGCTACATACCTGGCTGAATCATTGACTGCCATCACAGGTAAGGCCCACCAAACCTTTTGCCAACCGAAGCCACGCAGCACGACGGTTTGACCAAATGTCCCATAAGTAAATCTAATCCTATTCAAATTCAAAGCATTAATGTATCGAAATTAATTGAGGAAAATGATCCACAACCCCGTCGAGAATCAATTCAACTGCGATGGCAGCCAAAATGACCCCCATAATCTTTGTCAGCACTGAAATGCTAGTTTTTCCAAGTCGAGGTCCCAAGGCGATGGTGCTGCGGTAGAGCCAGTACACCAGCAAGCCAACTGAGATTATCACCAGGTTTACAAGTATCTTATGAGGCAAGGGCGCATTGATACCGGTCATGATGATGGTCTTGCTAATGGTACCCGGACCAGCCAAAGTAGGGATACCGATGGGAACGATACCAAAGGATCTGAGATTGAGGGTCGAGTCGTCACCCAAAAAGGCGGGTAATCGAATCAGGTCGAGCATTTCCAGGGCGTAAAACAGAAACATGATGCCACCGGCAATTTTGAAAGCTCCAATAGTTATGCCAAAAAAATCCAGGATGTGTTGACCTAGATACGTAAAAAGGATTAACGTGACAATGAATGTAATAATGGATGTGCGTGCTGTTTTTATTTTATCTGTTCGTGGAAGATTATCAGTCAGGCTCATGAAGAAAGGCAGAGACCCCAAGGGGTCCGTGAGCGCAATCATACCCAGCAGCAGTTTTACATATTCATCGAAGTTTCTCAACTCAGACCAGTCCATCAATTTCCTTTTATCTCAGGCCGAAATGCATGATCCGCAGATTGAATATAATGCAGGCTCTCGGGGTCGTATTTTTTCATCATTTTGGCAACATCTTCAGCGAGCACACCACCGAAATAGCTTTGGATATGTCGCTGGACGTAGAGATTGTGCTCGATGGTCACCTCGGATTTGACAATTTCATCATGGATGCCAAAAATTACATGCGGGATATCTGCCATGACTACAGCACCCAGGCACAATGGACACGGCTCTACAGTTGTGAACAAAATTGCCCGCCGATAATTTTTCCATAAGGGTTCGCCGCCATCCAGGATAGCGTTGAGTTCAGCATGGCGAATTTGATTTCTCATTTCATTATGGGTCGCCCGTCCTCGGGAGATGATTTCGCCGTCTATGACGATCACCGCCCCGATGGGGATTTCCCCAGCCTGACCTGCCAATTCTGCCTCATTCACTGCGAACTGCATGAATTTATCAAGATCGAGAGCGGCAATTTCTGGGGAAATCAATTTCATTATTTCAATTGGGCTAACAACTTTTCGGGCTTTTTCCGGTATTCGTCAAGTGGTAATTTGCCATTAGAGAGATTGAGAAGAGTTTCATTTAAAAGGCTGTTCACAGGCGTTGAAATGCCTAGATCATTCCCGGCACGAACTACCGCACCATTTAGGTAATCGACCTCGCTCTGACCACGCCCATGGTACAAGTCGATATGGAAAGAGGGCATTTTCGCGCCCCGACCCCCACCCACGGCTTTGGCGAGCAAAGGCCGAGAAATGCCCGTGGGGAGATATCGCACGGCAAACGCCAACGCCCTCACAGGTGTACCAGGCAAATCGATGACCGAGATTTCCTGCGCTTTCATGACCGCCAGGGCTTCACGCATCATCTCAATTTCCAATCGAAATAACCCTGGGTGAGCGAATACATCGGCCGGAGAGAGATCCAAAATCGCCGAGGTGGCATTAGCAAGAAGATTAGTGAGCATCTTGGACCATTTCATGGCCGCGGCATCGCCGAAAAGTTGAGCGTTGAGGCCGGCTTCATTAAATGCCGATAATAATCGCTCTGAGAGTGTGTGTCCTGCGGTTATGCCAACCCCTCGTAAGCGCTCCAGGATGATGTTCGCGACGGCTCGCCGACCGATGGCGCTGGTTACGGTTCCAGCAATGACTTTCTCTTCCCCAAGTGCTTGAGCAAGGGCTGGTTCGTTGTCAACACCATTGGAAAGACACAAAAAAGCGGGGAGCTGGGAGCGATTAGCGGGGAGATTTTTTAAGAAGGGTAAGGTGTGATAAGACTTGAGCGCGAAAATTACGATGTCGAAATCTTGGGAGGCAAGCGCCTCTTCCAACGAGCCGGCCACCACCGGTTCCAGAATAGGATGATCGATCCCCTCAATTGTCAGGGATAACCCGCGGGATTGGATTTCCCTGGCCACATTGGGACGTTCCACAAAAAATACTTTATGACCGACCAGAGATAAACTACCCCCGATATATGTGCCAATGGCACCAGCCCCCAATGTAAGAACCTTGAGTCTATTCATCCCAATGATCGCGCTGATTGATCCCGTTGACGTACCAGGTATTGCTGTCGGCCTTAAAGCTCAGCGAGACGTAGGCCGTGTTGCGGAATCGGAAGCGGGGCCCCTGGAAATTGGCCTGCGGACTGATCCCAAGAATTGCGTACATGACCTTGTTGAGCAAACCACCATGCGAAACAACCAAATAATTTCCTGGCGGATGGCTGAAAAGACTTTGTACGGCACGCCCAGCTCGCAAATATAACTCCCACTGGCTTTCTCCCGTATTTCCTATCGGGTCATAGGATGGCACGAAATCGGGCTGGGGATGTTTTGTACGGGCTTCATCAAAACGCAGACCAGCCAGAATGCCATTATCACGTTCCATCCAGATTTCATCGAATGTTACGGGGACATTCAGGATTGAAGTAACTATCTCGACGGTTTCTTTGGCACGGCTTTGTGGGCTGGAGATAGCCTGATCGAATTCCAAACCTTCTTCAAGCCATTTTTTTGCCAGCGCTCTTGCTTGAGCGCGACCTTGCTGTGTCAGCGGAAATTCGGCTTGTCCCTGGTGATAGCCTTCGGCATTACCGACGGATTCGCCATGGCGTAGCAAGGTGATTTCATAGATAGGGGATTTGTCAATTTTTGATGTCATGTTGTGTGAAAAATGGCTAAATGAGGCCTTGCACAGGGAGGAAATGAGTCATTTATTCGTCACCCAATCTCGGGCACCGCGCAAAAATGTTTCTCCTGACATTGGGCGTTTTCCGGCGGGTTGTAGTTCATCGATTACGATTAGACCCTCAGATGTTCCAACAGCTGGTAAGCTCTCATAAATGATAAACACCCCTGCTCCGGGGGAGGTTACGTCAGCGACCCTGGATTGATGAATTTTTATTCGTTGATTATTCCATTGGATATACGTTCCTGGCCAGGGATTGAAGGCCCGCACCCGGCGTTCTAAGGCTAGCGCAGATTCGTTGAAATCCAGTTTGCCGTCAGTGCGTTTGAGCATCGGGGCGTAGGTTTGTTGTTTGTTGTCCTGAGGTCGTGGTTTGAGTTTGCCATCTAGATAATCGGGTAAAGTCTCGATTAACAGTTCACCGCCCAGTTTTGACAGCCGGGAAAACAAAGAACCGGCAGTGTCATCTGGCCTGATAGGGATAGCCCGCTGACTGATGATGGGTCCGGTGTCAAGACCTGGATCCATTTTCATAATGGTGATGCCCGTCTCGTCGTCGCCTTGCAATATGCACGCATTGATCGGAGCGGCGCCGCGCCAACGCGGCAGCAGAGATGCATGAACATTGATGCAGCCATGTGGAGGTAAATCCAATACATTCGAACGCAATATCTGGCCAAATGCGGCTACAACGATCACATCGGGGTTCCAGATTTCTAGTTGTTCAAATGCCTCCGGTTCTTTCAGGCTTTCGAGCTGGAAAATGGGGAAATTGTACGTCAGGGCTAACTCTTTTACGGGCGGCGGTTTGAGCTCACGGCCACGTCCGGCCGGGCGGTCGGGTTGAGTGACAACGCCGACAACCTGGTAATTTGCTGCCAATGCCGAAAGTGTAGGTAAAGCAAAATCGGGGGAACCCATGAAGACAATTCGGAGAGTCATGGTGGGGATTTTAGCATAAAAAATGGCTGTCGCATTTCCTGTGACAGCCATTTTTTGAAATTAGTACCTTTCTCCTATGGGTTACGCAATATGAGATTTCCGGCACCAATTTCGACAGTGATGGTAAGGGTGGGCATGTCCGAATCTCCCTCTTGCGTGAACTTGCCGCCAGAACCCTCCCATGTTCCTCGGGCTGAGATACTGGAAAGGCCGCCCTCGGTAGTCAACTCGACGTTGACATCTTCGGGAACCGATATGGTAACGCTGCTCAATCCGGTTTTTATGATCACTTCTGCATCCTCTTGTAATTGGCCAGAGAAATCGAGTTCATAATCGCCTGCACCACCGTGGAAAGTCAGGGTGTCAAAGTTGGCATTGGCCAGGTTGTTGAGACTGATATTCGACGCACCAGTTTCGTAGCGCAAATTTTTCATCCTTCCCAGGTTGGCCTCAGAAAAATTTAGATCGACATCAGCCGCACCATCGGTGATATGCAGCCCGGATAAATTGAGACCGCCAAATTCAAATTCACCTTTGTAGGCGCCTGCTTTGATGCTCAAATTGATGGGGTCGGAACTCAGATCGAGCTTCCAGGTATTTTCAAGCTTTTCGTTGAAGCTGGGAAAGCCATTGATCTCTAGATTGCCATTCGAGATACGGACTCGATTGTCCTCAATTTCGATTTCGGGACGGAAATCAAACACGTTATACGTGGCCGTGCCTTCGATGAGGTTTTCTTCTGCTCCAGGGGAAAGGAACAATTCCCCAGCACCAAAAGCCAGTGTGATTTCAGAAATTTCTTTATTCGTGCCAAGAAGCGGTACTCGAATTTCTTCGACCTCTGTTGGGCCGGTTTTGATATCCGTATCGACGGGGAAGTTAACGCTCACGCCGCAAGCCAGTGTCAGTAGTGCCACGGCGGCAATAGCAGTGAAAATGGTTTTGTTATACATGGTAAAGCCTCCAAAAAAAGTATTTGAAACACTTTACGCTGAAGGCTTGCCAGGGTCGCGGAGAAACCAGGAATGAATGGGGTGAACGGAGATATGCTTTATGCCGCGGAGGGCGTATGGCGTTCATGGCATTATCATCACGAATTAAAACGAATTCCATGAATACCACGAAAAAAAAATGATATTCGTGTTATTTGTGCCATTCGGTTGTATTCGTGATCAAATAGGATTTATAATCCCAACTCGGGCGCGATGGTTTTCATGGCCTCGATAACGTTGCCAACATGCTCCCAAAGCTCAACGCCAAAATCTTCGACCGCATGAGTGACTTCATCACGGTTGACACCGGCGGCAAAGGATTTATCTTTCCACTTCTTCTTTACGGATTTGACTTTCAAATCTCCCAATGACTTGGAAGGGCGCACCAGTGCCGCCGCGACGATCAAGCCGGTGATCTCATCACAGGCCAGTAGGGCTTTTTCCATGACAGAATCTCTAGAAACACCGGTATGGTCAGCATGGCTGAGGATGGCGCGGGTAATCTCTTCGGGAACACGGCGCTCTTCGAGCAGCGGGATGCCTGCCTGAGGGTGTTTCTCCAGGGTGGGGTGGATTTCCCAATCGTAATCGTGCAGCAAACCCGTCACGCGCCACTTTTCCTCGTCCTCACCGAATTTCCTCGCGTAAAAGGCCATAGCCGCCTCGACGGCCAACATATGCCGCACCAAATTTTCGTTCTTGACGAATTCACGCACGATGGCTAAAGCTTCAACACGGGTCATGATTTTCTCCTTAGTGAATTGTTGGCATAAAAATTTGCACCGCAAGGTCGCTAAGAGCGCAAAGGTATATGAAAATTTCCTTGGCGTTCTTGGCGTCTGCGCGGTTCGTACATCTTTTGCCTATCGAGAGAGTTAGTTGGTGCGGTTATTGTCCAGAATTGTGTCCGTTAAAATCGGCTCGGGGTTTCCAAGGACCGGCAGCGGCTGCAATACGTGCACATCCAGGATGGCCCTGATCGTGGCGATGGTTTCACGCGTATGCCAATAAGCCATGGATAGCCTGCGATAGGTGCGCATATCGGCTGCGACTCCGCTGGCCTCAACGCCCAGGGCATTGCAGGTATACAGCGCCCGCGGCAGATGGAAACCTTGCGTCACCAGGATCGCAGAATCCAGTCCAAAGATATCACGCGCCCGGTAGCAAGTATCATACGTACGGCGGCCTGCGTAATCTAGTACGATGGCCGCCTCGGGAACGCCCAAACGCATGGCATAATCGCGCATGGCAGCCGGCTCGTTGTAATCGTCAAAGCGGTTGTCACCGCTCATCAGCAGCTTATCAACTTTCCCTTCGAAGAAAAGTTTTGCAGCCGTCATTACTCGATCTCGCAAAACGGGCGTAGGAGATCCATCACGCCAGAGTCCAGCCCCAAAAACGATGGCCACGCTATCCGGTGGTATATCTTCGACACTTTGTGTGCGATTCCAGGCCTGAAGGCTTGTGATCAGCTTGGGGGTCAGCAAAACCGCCAATCCCGTCAATCCTATAATAAAAGCAATTTTTATCAACATTTTGATAATTTTTAGTATCACGTCGAAAATTTTACCATCTGCAACCAGTGCAACAGCAATATTTATGGTTTTCTAATTTACTTTACCACATAGAAATCAAGCAATATTCGTTTGTCCGCCACATTTTATAATTGAACCAAAATATTTCCCAGCGAAAATCACTAAGGAGTCCGGCTCACAAATAGCGAAAACTAATGTCATTGCAAACACATTCGCTGCGCTCAGTATAAACTCTGTGCAGCAGTCTTGAGTTTCAGGCGTAGATTGTTTCGCCACCCGAAGGCGGGGCTCGCAACGCCAGGGCGCGCAGAGCGATGACAGTCATTATGATTTCTACTGAGACGTACTACTAAGGGCGCTGAGAAAAACGATCAATAAACTTTGCGAACTCTGCGTTCTTTGCGGTGAAAATATGCTTTTCGGAACATAACAATTCTTGTCGTATGGCATATGCCTATTGGCTGATTGTTTGAAAGGGGTTAAAATCGCAGCATATGTCCGATCTCGCCGCTCGTTACCAAGCTGCTCTCGATTACCTGTACAGTTTTATTGATTATAGCCTGACCCACCAGCAGAATCTCTCGCCGGAAAATTTTGACCTTAGCCGCATGTACGCCTTCATGGAGATTCTGGGCAACCCTCACCAGGCTTATCCGATCATCCATGTTGCCGGCAGCAAAGGCAAGGGCTCTGTCAGTGCATTTTGCGCGCAAGCCCTGATTGCTCAAGGATACAAAGTCGGGTTGTATACGTCGCCCCATCTAAAGGATTTCGAAGAACGCATACAGGTCAATGGTCAATCGATTTCTCGGCCCGACCTGGTGGAGATTGTTGAAGCGGTAAAGCCCTGGGTTGATCAGGTGCCTTTCCTAACAACCTTCGAAATTGGGACAGCTTTGGCTTTTTGGCATTTTGCCCGCCAGCAAGTGGATATCTCCGTCATCGAGGTTGGATTGGGTGGCCGCCTGGATGCGACCAACGTGGTTTCACCGCTGGTATCGGTGATCACGGCTTTATATTTGGAACATACCTATGTCTTAGGAAATACCATTGAGGAAATTGCAGCAGAGAAATCTGGCATCATCAAACCTGGGGTGCCGGTGATACTGGCTCCGCAGGAAGATTCTGCAAGTGCAGTTGTCTCACAGATCGCTGTCGAAAGAGAGTCCCCCCTGATTCAATTGGGCACAGATTACCACTTCAAACAAGGAGACATTTCTCTCGATGGGCAAACCTTCTCGGTTTGGAAAGAAGACAACCAGGAACACAAGCCATTATCCATCAAATTATTAGGCCCCCATCAGGTTGAAAACGCTGCTGTGGCATACGTGACCTTGCAGATCACCCGTCAGCAAGGTAAAGCCATTAGCGAAGAAAACATTGCCAAAGGTTTTGCCACCACCGAGTGGCCCGGGCGTTTTGAGGTCATGCGACGAGAACCACCGGTAATCGTCGATTCTGCACACACACCCGGAGCCATCATTCGCCTGCAGCAAACTATAGATGAATTTTTCCCCGGACGTCCCCTGCATCTAATATTGGGCATGTCTGAGGATAAAGATATCCCCGGGATGCTCTCCGGATTTACATCCCCCATCGAGAAGATTTACACTACCCAGGCCCCGCATCCCCGTGCCCTGAAACCTGACGATCTGGCTCAGGCGGCTCGTTTCCTGGATAGACCGATTGAAGCTTTTGATGTTCCGGGAGATGCCCTGGAAAATGCCGTACAGAATGCCAAAAAGGGCGCCCTGGTGCTGGTAACGGGCAGCCTCTTCATCGCTGCCAGTGGGCGCATAGCCTGGTTCGAACGCTTTGATACTGCGGAGTAATTATGCAAAACGATAACTGGGATCCTTACGAATCCAACGAATATACCGAGGCGTTAAACCGCCGCACGGAAGAGTTGTACTCCATCAACAACCTCTTGCCCGATGAAAATGGAACTATTGAAGCGCCAGTGATGCCCTTGCGCGGCGTGGTTGTGTATCCTAATATGGTTTCGCCCTTATTCATTGGACGCGAGAAAACTCTTTGGGCGGTGGAAGATGCTCAAGAGCAGAATCAAACTCTGCTGGCTTTTCCACAACACGATCCGGATGCCGAAGACCCTGCCCCTTCAGATTTCTTTCACGTAGGTGTCGAAGTGGCCGTGGGGCGACTGGTCAATATGCCCGAGGGGGCCAATTCTGCCCTGGTACAGGGCCGTCGCCGGGTTGAATTGATCGAGTTTACGCAGGTGGAACCTTACCTGCGGGCTCGGGTACGCCCAATTTATGAAAATGTGCACGTCGACCGCCAGACTGAAGCAGCCATGCGTTCTGTCCTGGATATGTTCCAAAAGTGTGTCCAACTCAACCGTAGTTTGCCGGAAGAGGCTTACCTTTTCGCCTTAAATATCGATGACCCCGGTTGGTTGGCTGATATGGTTGTAACGGCGCTTTCCCCAGAGCTGGATGTGCGTATCAAGCTGCTGGCCATGCTCAACCCGCATGAGCGCCTGGGATATATCAGTGAGATGTTGGCCAATGAGCTAGACGTGCTCGAGTTGGAGACTGAAATCCAATCTCGCACTCGCGGGGAAGTCGACCGTACGCAACGTGAGTTCTATTTGCGTGAGCAGATGAAAGTCATCCAAACCGAATTGGGTGAAGGCGACCCTCATATGGGCGATGTGGCCGAACTGAGTGAACGCATCGAAAAGACCGCCCTCACAGAAGCCGCACAAGAGCGAGCGCTCAAAGAACTCAAACGTCTCAACCACGTGCCGCCCATCTCACCAGAAGTAGGCATAATTCGTAGTTATATCGACTGGATACTGGATTTGCCCTGGGAAAAGGCTACCGAAGATAATTTAGATGTCAAGCATGCTGCCAAGATTTTGGATCAGCACCATTATGGTTTGCCCAAGGCTAAGGACCGCATCCTGGAATATATCGCTGTCAAGAGCCTCAAACCAAAGAAATCTCGCCAGCCGATCCTGTGTTTTGTGGGACCGCCGGGAACTGGCAAAACCTCCCTAGGGCGTTCTATTGCTCAATCCTTGGGGCGTGAGTTTGTGCGCATTTCACTGGGCGGCGTGCGTGACGAAGCCGAAATCCGCGGGCACCGCCGTACCTACATTGGGGCGCTGCCGGGACGCATCCTGCAGACGATGAAGCGCGCCGGCGTGACCAATCCTCTCTTCATGCTCGATGAGATTGACAAGCTGGGCATCAGCTATCGGGGCGATCCCGCTTCGGCATTGCTGGAAGTGCTCGATCCCGAACAGAACAACGCTTTCTCCGATCATTACCTGGAGTTGGACTTTGATCTTTCCAAAGTCATGTTCATAACCACTGCCAATACTGAAGCCACCATCCCCGACGCGCTGCTCGATCGCACCGAGGTAATTGAGTTCCCCGGCTATATTGAAGAAGAAAAGCTGGAAATCGCAAACCGCTTCCTGATTCCCCGTCAATTGGATGAAACCGGGCTGGAGCAAGGGGAAATAAAGATTGAAGAGGCGGCATTAAGGAGAATCATTCGGGAATATACCTATGAGGCCGGCGTCCGCAACCTGGAACGTGAAGTTGGGCGGGTTTGCCGTAAAATAGCCCGGCTCAAGGCCGAGGGCGAACCACATCCCCAGCAAGTCACCTTTGAAGATATCGAAAAATCCCTGGGGCCGCCGCAGTACTTCTATCTTTCATCCGAACGGGAAGACGAAGTCGGTGTGGCCACGGCTGTTGCCTGGACGGCAGGCGGCGGCGAGATCATGCCTGTAGAGATCGTGCTGGTAGTCGGGAAAGGTAGTATGAAACTGACCGGCCAACTCGGCGAAGTGATGCAGGAATCTGCCCAGGCGGCGTTTTCATATTTGCAAGCCCGCACGGAAGAATTTAACATCGATCCAGAGCAGTTCCAGGATTTGGATATCCACATTCATATTCCGGCTGGCGCAATCCCTAAAGATGGCCCCAGCGCCGGTGTGACTATTGCCAGTGCCCTGATATCGGCCTTCACCCAGCGTAAATTGCGCTGCGATGTCGGTATGACTGGTGAAATTACATTACGTGGCCGGGTGTTGCCTGTAGGTGGTGTGCGCGAGAAAATCCTGGCTGCCCATCGTGCTGAGTTGAAAACCGTCATTATCCCCGAAGAGAACAAAAAAGACCTGGTCGATGTCCCTCAAAAGGCCCAAGACGACCTGGATATCCACCTGGTCAAACACATGGACGAAATTCTGGAGATTGCCTTGCGCCCAGCGCAGGCAGCTGAGAGCAGTGAGCCGAAAGCCGAAAAAGAAGAGCAGGCAAAGGAAGATCACCAGGAGTAGAGATAACGCATGCGTTATCCCTATGGCATATTTTCAACATGTCAAATCTCAGCGCAGACCTGAAGCAACTGATTGATGGGGGCATGGGGCCTGCTTTACACTGGTTCCCCGAGGATGTCTCGGTCAGTGAGCTGGCACAGGTGCTTACTGGCATGGCCAATCGTGACGGTGGCACGATTTTATTGGGCATTGCACCGCGCGCCAAACAAATCCTGGGGGTGCGTGATACGGAATATTTGATCGATATCGTTTTTCAGGCCGCCTTGCTGATTGATCCGCCGTTGGTGCTGCCCATTCCCCAAACGCAAACTGTAAGTGATTTGCAGGTGCTTTGTATTACCGTCCCGCCCGGGCTGCCGCATGCCTTTAACTTGGAAGGGCGTTATCTCGTTCGCCAAGGCGTGCATACGGAACCGCTGCCGCCGCGAGAGTTGCGCTCATTGTTGATGGCGCGTGGCGCGATCCAGTTCGAAGCTCAGATTCCAGAGACAGCTTCAATGGATGATCTCGACTTCGAGCAGGTGGAAGCCTACCGGGATGCGATTGGTTTACCAGCAGATGAATCTTTGGAAGCGCTGTTATCACGACGGGGCTGTATCCGCACCGAGGGGGAGGAGCGAAAACCCACCTACGCCGGTCTGCTGCTATTTGGCCGGCATCCCCAGCAGTGGTCGCCTAGTGCCAATATTCTCGCGGCAAGATTTTCGGGCACTGCTATTTCGGACCAGTTTGTCAAGCAAGAAGTGCGCGGCACGCTGATCCAGCAAATCCGCCAGGCGGAGACCTTTGTGCGTGACCAGTTGCGCAGTGTGGTGCGGCTGGTGGGGCTGGCCCGTGATGAGACCCCTGAATATCCCCTGGAGGCGGTGCGAGAGTTGCTGGTCAACGCTGTGGCGCACCGCGATTACAACCAGGCTGGGGACAGCATCCATTTGCACATTTTCGCCGATCGCCTGGAAGTACACTCGCCCGGTGATTTGCCCGGCCCGGTCACGCTGGATAATTTGTTGGAAGCACGCTTCTCCCGCAATGCCATCATCGCCCAGGTGCTCTCCGATCTGGGTTTTGTAGAGCGTTTGGGATACGGACTTAACCGTGTGATGACGGTTATGCGTCAGAACAATCTGCCGGAGCCAGATTTCGAAGAGGCCGGCGGGGCTTTTCGGGTTACGATTTATAACGACGTTGGGACGACGCAAGTTGCCGCGCTGCACGCAGCAGCCATACAAGAAGTTGATTTATCTGATTACGACGACCACGAATTCAATCCACGCCAGGAAATGGCCCTGGGATATCTGACCAGCCACAAACGCCTGACCAACAGTGCGTACCAGGCGCTTTGCCCGGATGTCTCGCCCGAGACTTTGCGCCGCGACCTGGCCGGTCTGGTGGACAAGGGTGTTCTGTTGAAGATGGGCACCAAGCGGGGGACTTACTACATTTTAAAGTAAAGCTTCTGAAGTCATGAAAACTTCCGAAGTCATTTTAACGAAAGAGGGTGAAATCATGTCTGTCAAATATCATGTTGTGGCGCGGCCCAATCCCAATGATCGCGCTGCTCCAGTCAAGTATTATGCATCCGTAAAGAGCCGGGGGCGTGTCGGCCTGCGCGAGATTGCCGAGCGCATTGAGATGATGTCAACGGTCAGTTCCATCGACGTTGTGGCCGTGCTGGAGGCTCTGCTGGTGGTGATCTGCGATGTGCTGGCCGAGGGCAAAATGTTTGAGCTGGGCGATATCGGTTCAATCGGACTACGTATTCATAGCCAACCCGTCGACAGCCCAGGGCAGGTGCGCCGCAAACATATCCTCAAAGTGTTCCCGCGTTTTTTCCCAGGCATGCGCTTGAAACAGGCATTAAGAGCGGTTGACTTTGTCAAGACTTCCTAAGACCTTGAGTAACTTATAGCTATAAGTTAGATGACTTTTAGCTATAAGTCTTAACACTTATAGCTATATCTCTTAAGACTTATAGCATTAAGTATTAAAACAAGTAACAATATATAGGGTGTCACATGCTGAGGCGCTGGATTTTTCCCGGGCATATCGAAGATGCGGTATGTGCAAATAAAGATGGCTAACTCGCACCCTTCGGCGACCTGTGGTGGTTATAATAAATCACAGCAGGGCCGCAAGTTGAGCAAACGACTGAGCGCCTTTCTGCCCGATAATTTTGCTTGCCAGGAAACTGTATATGAACAAAATTGAATTTTCGGAAAACTACCTTACCATTGGGTTAGCCCAAATTGCACCGGTCTGGCTGGATCGGGACGCAACATTGTCAAAGATAGTAAAACGTATGGAAGAAGCCGCAGCACAGGAATGTCAGCTTGTTGTGTTTGGGGAGGCGCTGCTGCCGGGGTATCCTTTTTGGGTGGAGCTGACTGAGGGGGCGCGTTTCAATTCGCAAATTCAGAAGGAAATATATGCCCATTATCTTGATCAGGCCGTGCAGATCGCAGCCGGGCATCTGGATCAGGTTTGCGCTTTGGCAGCCAAACACAAGCTGGCGGTCTATTTGGGAATTATCGAGCGGCCCCAGGGGAGGGGAGGGCACAGCGTCTATGCTTCGTTGGTCTATATCGATCGAGACGGTCAGATCGGCTCGGTGCATCGCAAGCTGATGCCCACCTACGAGGAACGTTTGGTCTGGTCTACCGGCGATGGGCACGGCCTGCGCGTGCATCCGTTGGGCGCCTTCACCGTTGGTGGTCTCAATTGCTGGGAGAACTGGATGCCGCTCTCACGCACGGCTTTGTATGCTCTGGGCGAGGATTTGCATGTGGCGGTCTGGCCGGGTAATCTGCGCAACACCAAAGACATTACCCGTTTTATTGCCAAAGAGGCGCGTTCATTTGTCGTCTCAGTTTCGGGTTTGATGCGCAAGGTGGATATCCCTGATGATTTTCCGCACCGCGATCTGGTTTGGGAGAATTGCTCCGATGTGCTGGCCGATGGCGGCTCTTGCCTGTCGGGTCCGGATGGGGAGTGGGTCATTGCTCCCCAGGTAGGGGAGGAAACCCTGGCCGTGGCGACCATCGATCAGGCCCGCGTGCGGGAAGAACGTCAGAATTTTGATCCTGTGGGGCATTACTCACGCCCGGATGTGACCCGATTGGTGGTCAATCGCCAGAGGCAGCGACTCGCAAATTTCGAGGATTAAAGAGGAAAACGCAGAGTTGCAAGGGCGCAGAGACGCAGAGAGTAGATTCGAAAGTTACAAAACTAAGCTCTGCGTCTCCCTGTCTCACCGACTCACCGACTCTGCGTTTATTTATTTGCTATGGCAAAGATCATAAAGCCGAGGGACGTCGCGGGCGATGACGGCGCTGTCGCTGTGAGCATCGAAAAACTCATGGCCATCGCCGCCGTATTCGAATGCCAGCATGTGGGGTTGCCCCCATGCCTTGTTTTCGATCCCATCCAAGACCCAGTCTAACCAGGGCCAATCGGCCTCTAACACAGGCAAATGGTCCATGAGATGCCCAGCATCGAGTTCGTGCAGGCCGGTGAAATGTAATTCTTCCAGATGTTGCAGGGGTAAAGCCTGAATGTATTCTTTGGCGCCCATCCTTAATCCATCGGCAGCGATGCGGGCGTGGGAAATATCCAGTAACAGTCCACAACCATGGGTTTCGACTATCTCGCAAATTACCTCCGGCAATATGCAGGTGCGGATGATGTGCCCTTCGCCAACGCGGTAAGGAGCGTTTTCGATGATGACCTGTTCTGCTCCAAAATGCGCGATAAGTGAGGCCACATCCTGTTGCACGTTCGCGATGATTTGATTGGCCTCTGAGGGGCTGAGGTGATCGGCATCGTAAGGTAAGCCATCGCGCAGATCAGCGGCCAGATGAACATTGACGAAAACCGTTGCTGTTGAGTCGAAAATGGCATTGATTTCTGACCAATTTATCATCTGGGCGAGGTGTCCAGTCCCAGCCTTCAGATCGAAGTGCACGGCCACTGGACGGTAGCGATTGGCTTTGGCAATCATTTCCGGCCAGGGCGGGGTCTTGAAGAGATCGATCTCGATTTGACCGGCGGATAGTAGCTCGGCTGCTTGGGGAGAGTAGTTGATAGCAAAATCCATAATCTTGAGACCTCAGTTTTCAAAACCTGAGCGGTCTTGAAAATTTGGCATAATTAAAAAGTCGTAAAATTTTATCACTCACCTTGACATATCGTAAGGAATCGCCTAAACTTTCTGCCATAATGCGTAAAGCTGTCGTTTTGTCCAATTCTTTGAAGGCTAAGAAGAGCAGCAAGCCCAACCGTCTTTCCGCTTTTGATCGGAGGCTGGACGTTTAGCGACGCATTGCTAAAAACAAGTTCAGGACCGCCCCCGGATTGAAAGCAACCGGCGGGCGGTTTTTTGTTAGCGTGAGGAATCCACACACACGCTAAAAACTCCGATGCTCATGCATCGGAGAAAGAAATAGAAAACGAGCACAAGAGAGTTTATAAAACTCGGAGGTACGTTGATGTCTACAAATGGTCCAAATATTGGTGTGATGTATTCCCGCATGCGGGTAGAGGAAAAATGGCTCTTTACAGCTTTAGAGAAGCGCGGCATCAAGCACAAGCGCATCCCCGATGCTGGCCTGATCTTCGACATCAACAAGCCTGAAGAGTGGTTGCAATTCGATGTGGTGATATCGCGCAATCTCAGCTACACGCGTGGATTATATGCCTTGCGGATGCTCAACTCGTGGGGTATTCCCACGATCAATACCGCTGCGGTGGCCGAAATCTGTGGCGATAAGATGGCCACCAGCGCGGCGCTGGCTCAAGTGGGGGTCCCACAACCCGAAACAGCGATCACTTTTACACCAGAAGCGGCTTTGGAAGCCATCGAGCGCATTGGCTATCCAGTGGTGCTCAAGCCGGTGGTTGGTTCTTGGGGACGCATGCTTTCCAAAATTAATGACCGCGATGCTGCCGAAGCTGTTTTAGAGCATAAATCCACTCTGGGCTCTTACCAACATTCGGTTTTTTATATCCAAAAATATATTGACAAACCTGGTCGTGATATCCGTGCTTTTGTGATCGGTGATCAAACCGTCGCGGCGATTTATCGAAAATCCAAACATTGGATTACCAACACGGCTAAAGGTGGTTCGGCTGAAGTTTGCCCGGTGACCCCAGAGTTGCATGACCTTTGTTTACGAGCCGCGCAGGCGGTTGGAGGGGGCGCCCTGGCTGTGGATTTGTTCGAGCACCCGGAGCGCGGACTTGTGATCAATGAGATCAACCACACGATGGAATATCACTCAACGGTGCCCTTGACCGGGATCGATATTCCCGATTTGCTGATTGATTATGCTGTTGACGTTGCCCAGGGTGAAGTAAACCTTGAATTACGGCTGTCCCCCTCGAGGTTGGAACAATCATCCATGGTTCCTGTGCCACCTTTGGTGCAAATCTGATGAATACGTCATTGAGAGGGTATTCCCCCCGACCTCTCGAAATTATCGATACCACGTTGCGAGAAGGGCAGCAAACTTCTCTTTTGCATGACTATCACAAATATTATTTCGATTTGAGTGATAAGATCGATATCGTGAGGGCGTTGATCCTTTATGGGGTCAAATATATCGAACTGTTTTCACCTGTAGTCAGCGCAAAGGAAAAGCAGCATTTCGAACAGATCAAAACTGTTCGGGATGAACTGATTTACCAAAAAGGGTATACATTTTTGCTGGCACATGTGCGAGCGCACCCTCGTGATGTTGAGGCCGCCCTTGAAGCTGGATTTGACGGTTTGAGCATGTATATTGGCACTTCCCCACCATCCCAAACTGGAAATCACGGAAAGAATATTAATGATATTGTCGATCAAGCGAGCAGCTTGCTCGAAGAAATTCGACGAAACTATCCAAACATCATTTTACGATTTAGCGGTGAGGATGCCTTTCGGACAGCATTGAAAGATCTGAATTATGTTTATGATGCTGTTGCGCAATATGTGGATCGCCTTGGATTTCCGGATACGGTGGGTGTTGCCATGCCAGACCAGGTTCGCAAGCGAACTGAGCAAATTCGGATGCGTTATCCCGATACGCCTTTGGAAATTCATTTTCATGATGACCGTGGTTTTGCCCTATTGAATTCATTGACTGCTATTCGTGCGGGTGCACAGTTTGTCAATACCACTTTATTAGGATTTGGAGAACGCTCAGGGATCACCTCGATGACGGCCTTGCTTTTCAATTTATTTCTGGATGGCGACTACGACCATTTGGAGGGCTACAACTTACGGAGTTCGTACCCCATCAATGTGTTGATGGCTGATAAACTGAAAACGTTGGTGCCTTCTAAAGAGCCGGTCAGCCTGACTAACCGGACACACACAGCTGGAGTTCATCAGGGAGCGGTGTTGAATGATTCCGCCACCTATGAAGCCTTACCGATGGATTTGTTCGGGGTCAGCGAGCGGGATATCCTTCTGGGGCCTCTTTCTGGCTGGCATATGGTCCATTATTTCCTGAAGGAAATACACTACTTTGAGATTTCCGAAAGATTGGCCAAGGAAATTTCAGAAGTTTTCAAGGATCGGATCTACGAAAACCCAGGGATGAAGGCGGCGGAATTACTGTTAGCCATTGCGACGGATCAATTTAACCTAAAACGATCACTCAGTATTCCTGGTCGCGCTCCACAAATTGTTCAAAATATGAGTCAGGATGAAGTATTAGCGCCTGTATCACAAACGGTATTGTAGTAAGAGCGGCGCATGCGTCGCTCTTAGGGAAATTTTTCGCAGCAGGCATGAGAAATCCGATTTTGACGAAAATCGGTTCTGCAGTGCATTAAGGACAAGCGTTGTTGACGTGTTCTTGGAAAGTCTCGGCGAAGAAATGAAGTCCGCTGTCATCGCAAGTTGCACGGAAATAGTAATAAGGGGTTTGCGCAGGAAAAGCGACAGCCCGCAAAGCATTGGTGCTGGGATTACAGATCGGGCCAGGGGGAAGGCCAGGATAGAGGTAGGTGTTGTAAGGAGAATTATATTGCAAATCTGCGGCTGAGATGGGGTTAGTCCACCAGGTGTTCTGAGATTCATTAAATCCAACAGCGTACTGCACAGTGGGATCTGCATCCAGGCTGATATTCGACACGAGACGGTTTAAGAATACCGAGGCAATCAATGGCATCTCATCTGTGACCACTGCCTCACGCTCGACGATGGATGCCAGGATCACCGCCTCTTGTAAGCTCAAACCGTGCTGATCGAAACCATCTTTTAACTCATTGGTAATCGCGGCATCAAATGTTGTGCGCAGGGTCACCAGCAATGCTTCTGCGGTTGTTGCGCGTGGTAACTCATAAGTGCCTGGAAGCAAGAATCCCTCGGCATTTTCTTTTTGTACGAGCGCAATGAAATCCTCAGGTGGGAAGGTCAACCCCGAGGTTGGCAGGGATGCAGCAATTTCCTCCAGCCGCCAGCCGGATAATATCACCAATGTAGCGTTGGTGGGGGACGGATCCAATAATTCTTGCGCTATCAGGAAAGGGGCTTTGGCTTTATCGATGGTATACGTACCAGCTTGAATTTGGGTGTCCAGGCCCTTGTAAACCAGATAGACAAGAAAAGCATCTGCATTTCTGATCAACCCAGTTTCCTGCAAACGGGCACTGACCGTGATGGGCGATTCACCGAGACCAATTTCGAATTCAACCGAATCGCTAAAGGGACTGATGGGCACGATCATTTCGTCGATATATTCGGATAAACGCCAGGTATATGAAAGGCGTTCGGAAACGTTCAGGTTCGACGATGGAGGCCCAAAAGCACGGTTGACCTGACCGGACTTCGCCCAAGCCATGACTAACAATAGGAAAAATGACAGGGCAACGATGGTAACAAGAATGGCAAAGAGGGCACCACAAGATCGTGATCGATTCATAAAGTTTCCTAAGGGAGGGTTGAATTCATCCCACTATTCTAAATTATCGTCAAGGTACGTTTGCAGGATTACGGTGGCGGCAATTTCGTCCAAATGTCCACGCCTTTTTTTGCGGGGGACATTCATCTTTTGGCGCGATTGAAGGGCGATTTTGGTGCTAAAACTTTCATCCCAGAGTTTTACAGGAATTTCTGATTGGGCGCGAATTGCACCTGCCAATCGAGCAGCTCTGCGTCCTTCGAAACTGGGATTTCCATCTTCATCAAGATTCTGCCCGATGATGATCAATCTGGCTTTGTGTTCAACGGCAATTTTCACAATAGCCTTTGCATTCACCTGGCGGGCCGTGTGCTTCAAAACCATTAGGGGATTGGCGATTGACCCAGTAGAATCGCTAATAGCCAGTCCGATATTTTTGTCTCCAGGATCGACCGCGAGAATTCGCATAATAAAGGGGGGGTTATTGGCTGCCGGTCACCGCGATTCGAAAGGGAAGAAACGGCATTCGCGGCCACCAGGATGGAACAAGCCGGATTTGGGGTGGCTCGGCCAGGGGAAGCTCACGATGTATTTGTCGAGCGGCTTCCTCAGGTGGGAGGCCAATTGACAATTTGATCGCTTGTGTTGTATCCAGATTTGCTTCACTTTGCCACTGTGCTTGCATTCGCCAGTTGCTTAGACCGCTTTGGTCGTCTTTTCTTGGGGGGCTCAAATGGTTGAGTTCGAAGGTGCTGAGATCAGCAAAGTAGCCTGGCATCAGGTTTGCTTCCAAAGCAGATTTCCCTAAGTCAAATAAGTCACTGCCCGAAACGACCAGAGTTTGAAATTCCATCCGCAGCACTAAGTGAAGTTGGTCTGCTGGTACAATTTCGGCTGGGGCATATACTTCCTCTAGAGTAGATAGGTATTGAGCTTGCTCACTAATGACTAAGTCGTCGCTGTTCAGCGAAAATCGGATTTCATCCAGTGCGCTGTCGGCCATTGAATCGAAGAGTTGATCATGAAGTTCAAGATAATCTTCTTCGCTGGGTGCAGGCGCGGGTTGATCGTTCCCGCCCCGCGTGGCGCGAGAGTTCGAAACGATCAAATCCAGACCCAAGGGCCCTTCAATAGCCAAAATACTCCCCGATGGAGTGTTTCCAACTGAACCAGGCAATAGGGCCTCAATAGTAATCATTATGCCTTCATCTCCTGGAGGGACCGTGGTGGATTCTAATGTCTGAAATCTGATTGGCGTCTCATCCAGCGTGCTTACAACCGTTCCTTTTGGCAGAGAGATGCTGCGGTCGGTCAGATTGGTGAATGTGGTAACGCCCCGGGAAAATGTATCAGGAAGCGGGACGCTGCCGCTCGTGGGGATGCTGCTGCGACCCTCAACGATGATCATCCTCGGTTGTGCGGGGACCATCCCTGAGAGATCGACGGCCTGGAAATCTGGGCTGGCAGCCACCGATATGGTGATACTGTCTTCTAGTGTTTGCGGTGATAATTGAATTTCAGCGCTGGGTATCAATAAGGCCGCGATTGCCATTACTGCTAATACGCCCAGTGTAAAAGCCATAACCCTTGTGAAAGGGTGGGCTATCCACCGAGGCGTGCGCGGATGAGCTGCTTTCCGCAATCCGTAAAGGTCCATGGGTAAGCGACGACGTCGCCACGTATCGACGGACTGGCGCTTGACGGTAAGGGGTAAGTCGGTACGTTGTTTGCGTTCTGGCCGCCAATGGCTTTTTTCGGCTTGACGAATATTTTTGAAGAAGGGGATTCCTAAATCATGGGCGTGAAGTTTTATATCCGCATTGTCTGTGACCAAAGCCAGTTGAGAGCCCAATTCAATGCTATGCCGTTTGAGCATGATCAAGTCTAAAGGGCGATTGAGCACACGTCCTCGATTGGGATAAACCAGCAAAATGCGCGCCGTTTGCCCCCAGCCCATCTTGTCTTTGGCTGAGTAGATATCGTCGTAGGGTTCGAGGCGGATGATTTGGGTTTTCATATCAAGGGCGAAGCCCCCAAAGTATATCACTGGCAGGTCTGAAAAGGGAAATGTACAAATAGGGTGTATCGCAGAATGTGAAAAGAGCGCAGAGAAAGATGTTTTGGTCTCGCTCTGCGCTTATCGGATTGGCGCTATTTTAGATTGTCTTTTACCCATCCGGGTACACTATCGAGTGCTTCACCAAGTTTGCTGGGGTCTTTGCCGCCAGCTTGTGCCAATGTTGGACGACCACCACCGCCTCCGCCCAGGGGAGCCGCCACGAATTTGACTAAATCACCGGCTTTTAGGCCACGTTTGACTAGGTCCTCCGTCACCGCGGCAATGACCAGTGGTTTATCATTGATCACGCTGGCGATCACGGCAACGCCGTTTTCGGGGTTACGCTGGCGGAACTGGTCGGCCATTCTGCGCAGCGTATCAGCATCCGCCTCTTTGAGGATGGCTGTGATCACGGAAATTCCCTGGATGTCGGTGGGATCCTCCAGGACTCGCGTGAAGTCAACAGCTGCCAAGCGTTGGCGAAGTTCGCCGATTTTCTTGCGCGCTGAGGACAAATCGGAGAGTGCCACCTGGGCCCTTTCCAGCAATTGATCTGGTGTTGTTGAAAGGGTCGCAGCAGCCATATTCAGCACCCGGAAGCGGCGTTGGATTAGGTTGTAGGCTGCGCGCCCGGTGACGGCTTCAATACGGCGGATACCAGCGGCGGCGCTGCCCTCACTGGTGATAATGAAGGTGCCGATTTCACCGGTTCGTTCACAGTGAGTGCCTCCGCAAAGTTCATTGGAATAAGGTTTGTCGCCGGTGTCATCGCTGATGGTGATATTGCGCACATTTTGTTCGTATTTTTCACCGAACAAGGCTCGTGCTCCTTCGTCGATGGCTTGCTGCAATGGCTTGAACTGGATGAAAAGTTCGTGGTCTTCCAGAACACGCCGATTGACAATGGCCTCGATCTTTTCCAATTCACCTGAAGCCAGGGCCTCGGGATGCGTGAAGTCGAAGCGCAGCCGATCTGGCGCCACCAGCGAACCAGCCTGGCGGGCGTGAGAACCGAGCACGTCATCCAAGGCGTAGTGCAGCAGGTGGGTGGCAGTGTGGTTGCGTATGATATCTTTTCGACGCTGGGCATCGATCTTGACGTTGGCCCCATCTCCAACTTTGGGTTTGCCAGCAATCACTTCACCAACATGAGTGATGATGCCCGCGGCGGGTTTGCGCATGTCGTCAACGCGGATTTGCCAACCGTTTCCGCTGATCAGTCCGGTGTCTGAGACCTGGCCGCCGGCTTCAATGAAAAAGTGAGTCTTTGGAAGCAGTACGTCTACCGAGGTTCCAGGACCCGCCTCAACGGCGGCTTGCCCGTCCACCATCAGGGCCAGGATTTTCCCTTCAAAATCCAGGCTGCCGTATGGGACGTGAACAACCCCACTTGAGTCGATTTTTCCACCATCCTGCAGCTGTTTGAGCACAGCCTGATAGGCTTCGACATCATCTGCGCCCATTAACCCAATGGCTTTGCCGGCCCCAGAAGCCTGACGGTGTGATTCCATGGCCCGGTTGAATCCGGCTTGATCAACGTCCAGGCTGCGCTCACGGGCGATATCGCGGGTGATTTCCAGAGGCATACCGTAGGTGGTGTATAAATCGGCGGCTAGTTCGCCAGAGAGCTTTGAATTTCCGTCCGCTTCGAGCTGATTGAGTAATTCGTCAAGTTGATCAGTCGCTCGATCAAGAGTGCGTTGGAATTGTTCTTCTTCGCGTGTAATAGTTTTGAGAATCGTGTCTCGATCCCGTTTTAAGTCGCTGTAAGCTTCACCGTAATTATCGATTACGGCTTCGGCCACATTGGCCAGGAAGGGCTCGTGCAGACCAAGCATGCCGCCAAAACGATACGCCCGACGGATGATCATGCGGCAGATATAGTTGCGCCCCAAATTGCCTGGAATGACGGCATCACCAATCAAGAAGGTAGCCGCGCGGGCGTGATCTGCTATCACCCGGTAAGGGGTAAAGTTTTGATCGATCTCTTCTTTACTGTGGCCGGTGAGCTTTTGCGTGGCCTCGATGAGCGGGTAAAGCAGATCGGTATGATAATTTGAATCTTTGTTTTGAAGTACAGAGACAATGCGGTCTAATCCCAGGCCGGTATCAACATGCGTAGCGGGCAATGACTTAAGTTCCGTTGGGCTGAGCCGGTTATACTGAATGAAAACCAAATTCCATAATTCAACAAAGCGGTCGGTTTCCAGGGTATCAATATTGACCGGGCCTTCATCAGGACGCAGGTCGATATGAATTTCTGAGCAGGGTCCGCATGGGCCTGTGTCGGCCATTTCCCAGAAATTTTCTTTGCGCCCGAGGTAGAATACCCGCTCTTTAGTCATGCCCGGTTGCTGCAGCCAATATTTGACAGCTTCATCATCGGTGGGGATTTCGTTGTGTTCGTCTTTGAACACTGTTGCGTATAGTTGTTCTTGTGGAATGCCCCAAACATCGGTGAGCAATTCCCAGGCCCATTCAATGGCTTCTTTTTTGTAATAATCTCCGAAAGACCAATTCCCCAGCATTTCGAAAAAGGTATGATGAGTATCATCTCGGCCAACGTCATCGAGGTCATTGTGCTTTCCAGCCACGCGCATGCACTTTTGGGAATTGGCAGCCCGTGTATAAGCACGCTGATCGGTGCCTAAGAAAACATCTTTGAACTGCACCATGCCGGCGTTGGTGAAGAGGAGGGTAGCATCCCCACCCGGAACAAGGGACGCTGAGGGAACAAATGTATGGCCTTTTCCTTCGAAGAATTCGATGAAAGTTTTACGAATGGCATTGCCAGTTAAATTTTGCTTGCTCATAATATCTCCTGCAATTTCACCACAAAGATTTAGGAAGGTTCTTAATGTTTAAGCTTTGTGGCATCGTGGTGTGAAATAAAAAGGCCCGAACTTTCGAAGTCCGGGCCATGATCTTAGGAATGAAAATGTGCTAAGCGCCAATGTTAGGCGACGGTTTGCGACTCGGACATGGTGGAGCCGGCGACTGCCCCTGCAGAGACAGCCGCCGCGCTAGCAGCAGCATTCGTATTTCGCAAAGTAAATCTTTTGTCCGATTTCATGATGTCGAATTATACGTCAAGTGTATCGTGACGGCAATATTGGCATCTTTGGATTATGGTGTAAAGCTAAAAGTTTTTGTGATGCAAGTGCCACCTAAACCGTCTTGTGAACAAACCTTAACGGTGACATCAAGCTGGTGTCCGGTGGGGTCGGCGCTGAGCCCGTTGCCAGGGGAGAAGCCGACTTCATTGGTGGCCAGGTCATTTTGCAGCGTGCCCAAGTTTAGTACACAAGCATTATATTCTTTGAATTGGTCATCCGTCCAGTTGACGGCTTCTGTTGTGACCGTGTCTGTGACGGTAACCGATACCGATTGCCAGATCAGGCTGCCAGTATTGGTGATCTTGAAGATGGGGATCCAGGCGCCACAGACGTCCATATGATCGTAAACTACTGTGAATTCTGGAATGGGTGTATCGGTGGCCGTCGGTGTTGGTGACGCTGGGGGCGTAAACACGGGGAGTGAACCGACATTACCAGTTGTGGTGGCGTAGTTACCCCATAACCAACAAAATCCGCCCTTGTCTGGGTTCTTGATGTACCAATAAAAACCACTTGGATCGCGAGCTACAATTTCAGCTTGTTCTCCCACTAACAGAGCGCCTAAAAGCTCATAGCCTTTCCCAGGTCCAAAGCGGCAATTGGTATCGACAGATACACTAACCATTGGGACCGAGGGGGTAAATGTGTTGGTCGGTAGGGGGGTTAGTGATGGCGTTTCAGTGATAACCGCGACAGTATTCGTTATTGTCGGTGGTTGCTGTTGCTGCTGCTGACCTTGATCTTGTTGGCCAGATTGTTGATTTGCTTCCAAGGCGGCCAACGTATATGCGATCATGGTTTGCTGGATTGCAGTTTCCAATGCATTTGGGTCGACGGTTGGTGTTGCCGATGGCCCACATGCCAGGCTGACGATGAGCAAAAGGGTCGCAGCAATAATTAGCTTTAATTGACGATTCGATTTCTTCATTCTGCCTCCAAATTCAACCAATAAATTGATTTCAATCTTATGGTGTGAAACTAAATGCTTTGATAATGCATGTGCCGGTCAATCCCGGTCCTGTACATAATTTGATTGTGGCATCGATATTGTGTCCCGCTGGATCATTGACCAGGACGCCACCGACGGTATATCCCGTGTCGCCAGGATCAAGATCATTGTACGTACTTGCTACAAGACACCCATTGCGTTCATCAAAAATGTCCACGCTGGTATTTACGGTTTGAGATGTGGCCGTATCTGTTACGGTAGTAGAAGCGGATTGGAAAATCGCACTGCCGATATTGGTCAGTCTGAACTCGACCTCCCATCCCACGCAACCTTCGATTTCATTCACCGTGACACTGAAATCGATCTCAGGAGTTGGGGTTGAAGTGAAGGTAGGTGTTGGTGGCGGTGTAAAGACAGGCAGAGAACTGGTATTTCCAGAAATTGTCGCATAGTGCCCCCATAACCAGCAGAATCCACCCCCATCGGGATTTTTGATGTACCAGTAATATCCACTCGGGTCGCGGGCTATTATTTCCGCCTGTTCGCCGACCAAAAGTGCTCCCAATAAATCATATTCTTTTCCAGGACCAATACGACAATTTGTATCGACCGAAACGCTCACGATAGGGACGGCTGGCGTGAATGTATTTGTTGGGAAAGGTGTATTCGTAGGTGTTGGGGTATCCGTTGGTAACGGTGTGAAGGATGGTGTTGCGGTTGTAACAACAATTGTGTTCGTAAATGTTGCTGTAGGTTGTTGTGGTTCCTGTTGCTGCTGGTTTCCCTGAGATTGTTGGGCAGCTTGTTTTGTTTCTAATGCAATGACCGTGTTGGAGATCATCGTTTGGTGGATTGCGGTGACAATGGCATTTGGATCAGGCGTTGGCACGGTATTTGGGCCGCATGCCAAACCCACAACAAATAACAATATGGCCGCTAATATTAAGTATGCGCCTTTCTTTGAGTTTTGCATAATGCCTCCAAACAACTTGGCCTACGGAGTGAAGTTCAGGCTCTTGGTAACACAAGTGCCCGCCAGAGCTGGTTCAGTGCAAGCCTTTATGGTTGCGCTGAAACTTTTACCAGCAGGATCATTGACCAATGCACTGCTCGTTGTAAAACCAATATCACCTGGGTCTAAATCTTCATACGATTTGTTGACTGCACATCCCCCCCATTCCTCGAATTTCTCATAGGCGATATCAACTGTTTCTGCATCATCATTGTTGGTTACGGTTACCCAAACAGATTGGAACATCGCTGAACCGATATTTTCAACTCGGAACTCGACATAATGGTTAGCACCACAGGAATCTTTTTCTCGGAATGATACAGTGTAATCAATGATTGGAGTTGGTGTGGGCGTAAAGGTTGGGGTTGGCATTGGAGTAAACACCGGTAGTGAAGCGATATCGCCGGTTGTCGTTGCGTAGTAACCCCATAACCAGCAAAATCCGCCGGCATCGGGGTTCTTGACATACCAGTAGACATTGCTAGGATCGCGGGCAATGATCTCGGTTTGTTCCCCGACCAGCAAGGCCCCCAACAGTTCAAAAGGTTTCCCCGGCCCAAACCGGCAGTTGGTGTCTACAGAGACACTGACTATGGGTACGGAAGAAGTAGGCGTAAAGGTAGGTTCGGGCGTAAGGGAGGGTGTATGAGTGAAAGTAGGAGGTTGCTGTTGTTGGCCCTGATCTTGCTGCTGCCCCTGGTTTTGCTGTTGTTGGGTTTGGTCCTGTTGTGCAGCTTGTTGGTTGGCTTCCAGTGATTGCAATGTTTGCGCAATGAGAGTTCCCTGAACGGCGGTAGCTACGGCATTTGCATCTGGAACTGAGGATCCCCCTGGGAGGTTGCAGCCTGCTACCAAAGAAATTAGCAGGATCATTATAAGTGAAATCAAAAATCGGAATGGATATTTAATTGAAATCATGCTTCCTCCTCATGGCAAACAAAAAGAAAACGCTGTAACCTTCTCTTTATTATAAGTGAGCATTTCAGCCATGGCAAATGATAGAAAATGTGGCGTATCTCCCTTGATGGTGCCGCGGGGGCCTCAACCGCTTTCGGGAAAACGAAATATAACCCCGGAGGTCTGGTCCCAGAGATAGCTGGCTCAGTGCCATGGTCACTATTCTTGACATTGACGGGTGTCATGGGGCTCTTGTTGTTAGTTCCAACCACGGTTAAATTTGCCCTGGGACAAGTTTCCAATTCACGTACGCCAAAGAGCCGTATCAAGTTGAGTCCGGAAAAGCCCAAGCCAAAGATAAAGCTGAAAGATTAATTACAAATAGAAAACCTTATATTGCATAAAACGTAAGAATCCCTACAATTTGAATATAGTGCCAAAGGAGATTGACCTCCGGATTTCGCAAGTTTGATTGAACTTGCCCTTCTAGAGGTCTTTCGTTTTCTTGCTATTAGCACTTTTTTGATTACTAGTTCTTCGGGCGTAAAATTCAATTTCCCCACTAAGGGCGTGCCTCACCAAATACAATAACGTTGGCAATTTCTTCTCCCACACTGTAAACCGAAATCTCAAATTCTATTGAATTTCCTGAAGGAATTTCTTCGTTTATTTGGATTTTCCGAAATCCAATGGGTATCTCATTTTTATCGTAGGCGATTGCCGCTATCCAAATCTGTTTTGCTGGACGGTCTTCCTCTTCACCTGAAATGGAGATTATTCCACGCACCCGGGCAAAAATTCCAAAGAGATCAATCGCTTGAATATGTAAGTCATGGTTTAGATAACGCGAATTGCCATCAGAAACCGGGATGGATGTCAGTGATTTCGCTTCGATGTGAAAATCACTTTTAATTGAAATTGGGAATAGTGCTGCTAAGAGCATAGAAGCCCCTGGGTTAACCAGATTCATCGGTGCGATTGCGATTCTTTGCTCAATAAGGTTTCCTTCTGGGGAAAAGATGCTAACCATCGCAGAAACATTCTCAATACTTTCCGGGTTTGGATTGGTAATTGAGACGAAACACCACGAACTGGAATCCGAATTCGGAAAACAATAAGGTGTACCAATGTCAACGGTGACGGGTGTTGGCGTGGGGATACTGGCAATTTCGCCCTCGCCGGTTGGAATTATAATTTCTTCTCCAACAATCAGAAAGTTAGGATTGATTCCTGGGTTTGCAGCAAATAATTCTTGCAGGTTGACGTTGTGGCGAAATGCAACGACAGATAAAGTATCCCCAGACTGAATTCTATAAAGAAATGGTGTAATGGTGGGGGTTGGATTTTCAGCAACCGGTTGGCTGACTTCTTCTCCCGCTAAAGTAGCCTCGGGTGTCATGCTGTGATAGGGAGTTAACGGTACTCGGCTGGGAGTAGGGGTGGCTTCTGGAATTTGCTTCCCCGAACAAGCAGAGATCGAAGCATTGATCAAAATGATAAGGAAAAACAATAATCCAAAACGAAAATTTTCCGAATAATTAGGCATAAAAGAAATTATACCTTTCTCTCAACCCAAAAAGATTGCCCGCTCCAAATGGGGAACGGGCATTAATTATTTGTCTTGATCAGGAATCATGCCAGGCATTTCATTGCCATTGTGAATTCAATTGACTGGCAGCTTCTTGAGCCAGGTTCTTAAAAATTAATTGCAATGCATCGGGGTCCGCCGCGGGTTGGCTGCCAACAACGATGACAATCGAATGGCCACTGTTTGATACACCCTGTGCGGTGACTGATACGGATGAATAAGCCAACCCCAGATAAAATCCATCATAAATTTCCCAGGTTGAATCGGGGAGATGCCCAAAACTGGTGTCGAATAAATTTTCTATTTCTGAGACGGCAACAGGTTTGCCTCCTCCAATGAGCATTCTGAAACCGTTATCCGATTCATAATGGCAATTGTTGAGCTGGTCCTGGGTCACAAAAGTGAAAACTCCATCGATTATCGTGTTGAATGCGTTTATGTCGAAAACATTGCAATCGGGGATTGCAGGGGCTTCACCGGGTTGTATGGTCAGGTCAGGAGCGGGTGCAATATCAGGTGAATCTGGCGTGCTGCCAGAATCTGTATCTTCAGTGGGTTCTGATGAGCCAGCCTGTGCTGTTTCCCGTTGAACTTGGATTACCGTCGTTTCAGTGGGCTCCAGATCAGGGGGCTGGATATCTTCCACTGGAGAAATTTCATTTGGTGATAGGTTGATAGGAAGGTTGCAGGCTAAAGCACTTGCAAAGAGTAGCGCCATCAGGCCGAGTAACATTATTGTTGAACTCTTGGTTGGAACTGGTAATTTCATTGTTGGCTCCTGTTATTTTGATCCTATTTATACTGATTATATCCAATTTTTTTGACTTCACATACACTTTCATATGGTATCCTCTGACCATGAAATTAGTATCAAGCGAACAAAATATCGAAAACCTTTACCAAAAATTTGATGCCCCAATCTCGAAAATTGATTGTGGGAAAAAATGTTCTCCCTATAATGAAAGAGGAGTTCCATTTTGTTGTGATACTAAGCATGTAGTCCCGGCTGTTTATGAAGCGGAATGGTCTTTTTATCAGGGGAAGACAGAATTATGGCATTTGTGGGCGCCTGAGGATAATGATCTCTTTCAACAAATGCAGGCCGATACCCCTGATGGCATGTTGTTAGCCGAATGCTTGGGCCACAAATATTGTCAACGTGATTTCCGCTCGATGGCCTGTCGTTCATTTCCATTTTTCCCTTACATTACAAGCAAGAATGAATTTGTTGGTTTAACTTATTATTGGGAATATCAGGATCGTTGTTGGGTAATTAGCAATCTCGAAACGATCACTGATGAATTTCGAGTTCAATTTGTCAAAGCGTATTCCCATATTTTCGAAATTTATCCCAATGAAAAGATTACGTTTGCTTCCTATTCAGAGCAAATGCGGGCAATTTTTGCTGTTGAAGGTCGCTTAATATCCGTATTACATCGCGATGGGAATTTTTATAAGATCACTCCCCAATCTGAGCAAACAAATCAAATTCGAGGTGAGCAATATGAAAAATATGGTCCCTATGAAATCGCTGCGTCTCTGCCTTTTCCAGATGAAAAATAATCGTTTCAATTTGTGCCAGGTTGCTGACACCATTGACGCTCAGACAGGCCAATTTTACAATTGAATTATGCAAAATAATGCCGATCCAGCAATATCGTTTTTTGACAGAATAAGGCAAAGCATTCAGAAACGATTGGTGCCTAGTGGTATCGTTCTTTATCAAATCGTTTCGGGGATAGTTTTGATATTAGCAATAATTTTAGCCAATCAGTGGATGAAGATGCCGTTTTTGGGTTTTTTCGTCGACCACAACCTGGTCATAAGCCCAACTAACTCAATCAAGCCTAATTCCCGGGGGATCCAAGAATATAGCTTTGGCAATGGAGATCGGTTGACGGCCATTGATGATCGGCCTATCTCTGATGTAAATCAGTTAGCGCGAACGCTTGAATCTCACCAAGTTGGGGATCAGGTTGAAGTGACAGTCACCACGCCAAACGGAGAGTCAAAATCGAAGCTCATATCATTGTTCCGATTTCCCAAATATGATCTCATTTATCAAATGGCACTTCCTTGGTTAGTTGGAATCATCTACCTGGGTAGTGGGGTATGGGTATTCAGGCTGCGACACAATGAAATATCTGGAAAAATATTTGCTGTATTTACAACCTCGGCAGCCATTGGGATTGCAGCATTTTTTGATTCACAAACAACATACCGCTTGAATCTTTTTTGGTTATTCAGTATTTTTTTGGCTGGTGCGGTGTTGATTCATTTAGCGTTTGTGTTTCCTGAAAAAGCTCCCAAATTTAGGCGTTTTAAATTTGTGGTAAGACTTGGTTATGGTGTGGCCGTATTCCTGATGTTTGTTGCTTTACCCGTATATTTTAACGATTCGTTGTCAAACGCTTATCCTATTATTTTACGAATATCCTTTATATTTATCACGATTGCAGCCACCTTTTTTGTCTTCGCGGCAATGATTCGTCGTGGAAGCGCAAACATTCCCCTGATACGACAGCAGGGCAGAATCATTTTTCTGGGAGCGGTATTATCCTTTGCTCCAATGGTACTTTGGTTCCTGTTTGCCTTATTCCAACCGGGAGTGGATTTTAATCCACTGCTATTAATTTCATTAGCAATATTTCCTTTATTCGTTTCTCATGCGATTTTGCATTTTAGAGCGCTCAATACAGACCACTTGTTTAGCCGTCTGTTTATGTATGGCTTATTAACGGTGATTGCGGTTACGGGATATGCGCTGATTGTCAGTGGTATGAGTTTGCTTTTTTCATCTGCTGTAAATCCCTCCAGTCCATTTTTTATTGGACTTATGGTTTTCATCTTAGCGATATTTCTGAATCCTTTACGAGAAAAATTGCAATCAGTCGTTGATGTGGCATTTTTCAAAGGACGGCTGGCTAATCTGGAACATATTCGTATGTTCAATCAGGATTTGAGCCCAATTTTTGATCTCAGGGAAATTGGCAACCTCCTGCGGCAATATGTGGAAAAAACTGTTTCGCCTTATCAATTGCATGTATTTTTGCCTGATGCCGTGGATGAATTTTTCGTTTCTCTTCCGACGAATACCGGAGAGCCAACCACAGACCTCCGATTCGCTAAATCCAGCGCCCTGCCGATGATGCTATCACGAAATAATACGTATCTTTTTATCGGAAGTGGGATGGAATTGCCCCCGGCATTAGAAAGTGAGAAAGCGCGTATCAATTTGTTAGCTTCACAGGTGTTTATCCCTCTTGTGGGTAGAGGCGGACGCCTGATTGGATTTATGGCTTTATCAGGTCGTCAATCAGGGGAGCCGTATACCCATATGGATTTGGATTTTTTGGCATCGTTGAGTGAGCAAGCGGCGATAATCATAGAACGTGCGCAGGTTGTTTCTGATCTAGAACGCCGTGTAAATGAAATGAATGTGCTTATGCGCGTGGCTGAGGGGATCAATGTGACCCCACAGTTTGACGATATTCTCGAATTAATCTATGCTCAAACAAATCGATTGATCCATCTGCGAGACTTTTGGATTCTTCTATATGACAAAGGGCTTGACGATTATCGCTACGCTTTTTATCTTGAAAATGATATTCGCTTGCTGGAGCACGAAAATAAACCGGTTGAGCCGGGCATTGGATTGTCGCAAGATGTTGTTCGTTCTCGCCGAGTGATTATCACGGATGATTATCAGTGGGAATGTCGCCAACGCGGCAAACAACCACTTGTTGATGGATTGTTTGCCTGGGCTGGAGTGCCTCTAAACGCCGGTGATGAAACGATAGGAGCTCTTGCACTCGGACTTAGGGATAGTTCAGTAACGATTTCTGGAGATCAAATTGGTATGTTGCAAGCTGTTGCCGATCAAGCGGCGGGAGCTATTGTTAAAACTCGTTTGCTCCATGAAACTGAACGAAGAGCACGCCAATTAAGTTTAATCAACGAAATAGGGCGCACCCTGACTTCTACTCTGGATTTGCCAAGTTTGCTCAATCAGGTGATGGATAATGCGGTGGATATTATCAACTGTGAAGCTGGAACACTATTTCTGGTTGATGATGACACGGGTGAATTGATCTTTGAAGTAGTGACCGGCCCAGTGGCAGAGGAGCTCCTTGGTCAACGTTTGGCTCCAGGGACGGGGCATGTGGGTCAGGCAGTCAATTCAGGGCAGCCAGCCATTGTGAATAAGGTATATCAAACAGCGGAATGGGCGCGAAACCCTGATGAGGTCACTGGGTTCCAGACGCGTGATCTCTTGATTGCACCCATGGTAGTGAAAGGAAACATTATTGGCGTTATCGAAGTTATAAATCGTAAAGATGGAATTCCCTTCACTGAGGACGATCAAAACTTGTTGACGGCATTTGCCAGTCAGGCGGGAATCGCGTTGGAGAATGCGCGTTTATATACCCTTACAGATCAGAAATTGGCTGCCCGTGTGGATGAGCTTTCTGTAATGCAACGGATTGATCGAGAATTGAACGCCAGCCTGGATATTCAGCGGGCCATGCACATAACATTGAATTGGGCTATGAACCAATCAGGCGCTGACGCTGGCTTGGTGGGATCTATTGATGATGGCTATGTTCAGATCATGGCTGATCGCGGGTACGATGATGAATTAGCAAAGTATGAAAATAGACAACTCCCGGTGGATCGAATTTCAGCACTTCGACGGGCGGTCAGTGAACTTGACACGCAAATTATTCATCGAAGCCAGCTAGGCCAAAACAATTCCGGGTTGTTGTCCGGCATGAAAACGCAACTGGTGTACCCCATCCGGCGGGAGGAACAGGTCATTGGTGTTATGCTGCTTGAAAGTCTGAGTGAGGCTCCCTGGGCAGTGGATACCCAAGACTTCTTGTCCCGATTGAGCGATCACGCAGCCATAGCCATAGCCAATGCACAATTATTCTCTCAGATTCAAGCCGCAGATGTAGCCAAGAATGAATTCATTTCCTTTGTAGCTCACGAATTGAAAACACCGATGACATCTATTCGTGGGTATACGGATTTGTTAATGGGCGGAGCCATGGGTGAGATCAGTGAAGGACAATTGAATTTTCTACAGACAATTCGCAGCAATGTCAATCGTATGGCCACCCTGGTGTCAGACCTGTCTGATGTTTCGCGTATTGAAGCTGGACGTTTACGCCTCGATTTCGAAGCTGTCAATATTAAGGGTGTGATAGACGAAGCCGTGAAATCTCAGGGACACAGCATTTCTGAAAAAGATCAAACATTAAATGTTAATATCCCGGAAGAAATTCCATCTGTGTGGGGTGATCGTGTCCGAATTGTTCAGGTATTGGTGAATTTGATCAGTAATGCCAACAAATATTCTTCAGAGAACGGAAAAATAACCGTTTTTGCCGAACGCACCGCTAATCAATGGGATCCGAAAGGAGCCGCTGAGGTGGTAAAAATCGCCATCAAAGACGATGGGATTGGCATGACCGTGGAAGATCAGGCGCTAATCTTTTCGAAATTCTTCCGTTCAGAGAATCCCAAGGCCAGAGAGGCTCCTGGCTCTGGCTTGGGATTGAACATCACTAAAAACTTGGTGGAGATGCAAGGAGGCAAGATCTGGTTCGAGAGTGCCGCTGAAAAAGGGACGACTTTTTTCTTTACAATTCCTGTGGCCCAAGTATAAGAATTCTTGGCTAATTTTCTTGGGGGATTGAACCGTGCTTAAATATGGGTGGTACTCAAGTACAGGAGTTTTATGACTGTGTATAAACGTTACCTGGTAATTTTTCTTTTGTTTGTTGGAATCGGATTATTGGTCCTGATTTCTGCTAATCTATCTGAGATTGAATTCCAACCGGGGAGACCTTTTTTTCTCAGTAAAGAGCAGCAATCCATGCCACTCGATGAGCTAGAATTCAAAGCCTGGAATTTAGTGGGGATTTGGCGAGTTTTTGGGTTGATCATCTTGTGGGTGATATTGCCAATATCATTCATTTTCTTTCTTGTTTCTCCTGAGATGCGGAAGGTTGTCATCCGTCGTGCATTCACCTTGGGGTTTTCAGCTTATGCTTTATTTATTTTGTTACGACAATGCAGCCAGATGAATCCCCAGGAATTACTCAACATCGATCAATTATCGGATACAGCTCTGGAGGCAAGAGATCCCCTCGAGGTCAACTTCTCACCCCAAACTACAGATATATTAGAGCTGATAGCCAACCTGATATTTATTTCTGTGGTGGTGATCCTTATTTGGCAAATCGCACGTTGGTGGATCGGTCGTTCGAAAACATTGGATCGTGTAGCGGCGGAGGCCAGCGAAACTCTGGATGATCTTCGGGCCGGGATTGATCTGCAAGATCGCATATTGCAGTGTTATGGTGAGATGAATCATTTGCTGATAAAGCGCCGCGGAATTCAACGGAGGCAGGAGATGACTGCTCGTGAATTCGAGAATGAACTGGAAGGGATTGGGTTGCCTCTGGAGCAGGTTAGAATTCTTACCCGTCTTTTCGAAAAAGCTCGTTATGGCGCTGCCTCACTGGGAGAGACAGAGCGGCAGCAGGCGGAACAATGTTTAGTAGCAATCGTCGACGCCGTATGGGAGGCCTCATGAGACGTGTTCTTTTGGTCGCGCTTGCAATTGGCCTGGTGTTGAGTTTTGCTGCGATTTTGTTCTGGCAGGACCTGATCCATGAATTAATCCTGGTGCCGATTTCATACCTTTTATGGTTGGTAGGATTGTTGTATCACAGCTTTGATCAGCAGATCTGGTGGACCACGCTGCTAATAATGCTGGCTATCATTGCATGGACGAGCCTGAGATTGAAGCCAAAGCTGTCCCGATCAAAAGTGGAATTTGAGAATGAAATGCCACACCGTGTTCGCAAATGGCGAAAACGATTAAAAGCTGCCGACCAGGGTACATACATGAAGTGGCGTTTGGCGCAGCACCTCAGCGTTCTGGTGATAGAAGCGATGTCATATCGCTCGGGTTTGCCCCCCCAACAAATTGAGAAGAAAATCGAGATGAAAGAAATTGACCTGCCGGATGATCTGGTTAACTATCTTCGTGCAGCACGAGGTTTTGAAACAGCCTCAACGATGAGCCGTCGTTGGTATTCAAAGAGAAAAACGCTGCCATTGGATATCTCCCCTGATACGATTCTAATATTTTTGGAAGAATATCTGGGAATAGATGGGCAAAAATAATGTATACCGTTTGGAGGACTGTCTGACATGAAAATCGCTGAAGTTTCAACGATCTGTAATTCCATCATCTGTGAGGTCGAGAAAGCGATTGTTGGTAAGCGGCCCTTACTGGAAAAAATCCTCATCGCAGTTATGGCAGGTGGACATGTGCTGCTGGAAGATTACCCCGGTCTGGCCAAAACTTTGATTGCGAACAGTTTTGCCACTGTCTTGGGACTTGATTTCAAGCGTATCCAATTTACCCCTGATCTTTTGCCTGGTGATATTACTGGAAGTTATATTTTTGATCGAGATCAGGGCCGCTTTGAACTGCGCAAAGGTCCGATTTTTTCAAATATTATCCTGGCGGATGAGATCAATCGTGCCTCACCCAAAACTCAATCTGCGCTGCTGGAGGCCATGCAGGAGCGCCAGGTAACCCTGGAAGGCGATACGATGATCTTGCCGGGACCTTTTGTCGTCATTGCTACGCAGAATCCCATCGAATATGAGGGTACTTTTCCATTGCCGGAAGCCCAACTCGATCGTTTCTTAATGAAGTTAAGTGTGGGATATCCTTCTCTAGAAGAGGAACAGGAAATATTGCGGAGAAGGCGCCAGCGTCGACAAGATGATTTTGATTTACAACAGGTCACCAATTCTGATCAATTGCTTGCCATGCGTGAAGTCTTGGAGGACATCCACGTGCATTCCGATGTCGAGAGCTATATCGCTGCTTTGGTTCATCACACTCGCAGGGATCAGCGCACAGCTGTCGGTGCCAGTCCGCGCGGGTCGCTGGCGTTGCTCAAACTGGCCCGCGCTCAGGCTGCCCTGGATGGCCGTGATTTCGTGTTACCCGATGATGTCAAATTGTTTATTCAACCTGCTTTGGCACACCGCCTGATCTTGAAGCCGGACCTGTGGATGACCAAAATGGCTGTTTTTGAAGTTCTGGATACGATAGCAAACCTTGTGCCGGTGCCGGTGATCAATGAAGCGTAGTCTGCTGCTGAGCGGTATCATTTACCTTTGGATCATTCTAGCTCTATCAACCCGCAACAGCGTATTGTTGGCTTTATCGATTCCGTTATTATTCTATTTGGGATCTGGACTGATCTTTGGCCCAGAAGATTTACAAATCACTGTAAAGCGGAAAATTAGCTCCGAACGCGTCTTGCCCGGCATTCCTGTGGAAATTCGATTAGAAGTGACAAACCGCGGCGGCCGGCTAGAAAATGTCCACTTGCACGATGAACTCCCAGATGGAGTAGCTGTGATCGAAGGGGAGCATGACCTTTTGGTAACGCTGAAAAAAAACGAAACGATTGAATTTTCTTATATGATTCGGGCTGGCCGGGGCTACTATCGATTTCGAAATGTGAGGGTCAAAGCCTGGGACCATCTTGGAATAAACACGAAAGTGGGCGAGATTCCATCCGAAGCAGGATTGTTTGTTCAGCCCCAGATCCAGCGAATTGGTCGCTTGTCCATCCGTCCGCGCAGCACACGCGTCTACGCTGGCTTTATCCCCGCTCGAAAGGGTGGACCTGGAGTGGAGTTCTTTGGGGTTCGTCAGTATCAACAGGGCGATCCCATGCGTTGGATCAACTGGCGCGCCAGCGCCCGCGACCAACACGCAATCTTCATCAACCAGTTCGAGCAAGAGCGCGTTGCCGATGTGGGCATTATTCTGGACACGCGCAATCGTAGTGAAGTTCGTATCAACGGGAACGATTCACTTTTCGATTGCAGTGTTAATGCTGCAGCATCCCTGGTCGATAGTTTTCTGAATGATGGCAACCGTGTCGGCTTGCTGCTTTACGGCACCCAACTCGACTGGACATATCCCGGTTATGGCAAAATCCAGCGGGAGCGTATTTTGCAAAGCTTGGCGCGTGCCAAGCCGGGGGAGAGCATGATTTTCGAGAAATTGGCCAATCTGCCAAAGCGCCTCTTTCCACCCAATGCCCAATTGGTCCTGATTAGCCCCTTGCACGGGGATGACCTCCCAGTGCTGATCCACATGCGAGCGCGCGGATACTCCTTGCTCGTGATCAGTCCTGACCCCATCGCATTCGAAATGGCATCCCTGGATACCGCAGATGAGAAGACCTCCCAGGCCATTCGCCTGGCAGGCATCGAGCGCTCACTGATGTTGCATAATTTGCGTCAGGCAGGCATCCAGGTGCTTGATTGGGATGTTGAAACGCCCCTGGATGCAGCCATTCATTTTGTCCTCAGTCGGCCGCTGCCTCAACTTCACTCACTGGACAAGCTGCGATGAAATCCATTCGTGTACTAACATATTTCAGTACAGTGCTGGCGACAGCAGGTTTGTGCCTGGCTTTTTATTTTGGGCGTTGGCCCGATCTTGTATATCTGACGGTGTTGTTGGGAGCATTCTGGATATTCACCCATTGGCAGCGCTTGAAATGGGGGTTGAATTTAGCCTTGGTTCTTAGCGCTTTGTTTCTGATTGTTGCCACATGGGCGGAATCCTCACGGCTTTGGATATTGATATCCCTGGTTGTATTTGTGATGTCATGGGATTTGGGGAGATTTACCCAGCTCATAGAAAACGTTGCCTTTATTCCAGAAGTAAACAATTTAATCAAGAATCACATATTACGTTTGGGGGGCGTGCTGGTAATTGGTTTTATTCTTTGCCTCCTGGCCCTGAATATAAACTTCAAGATTAATTTTGATTGGATATTAATCCTGGTCTTCGTGATGTTCCTGGCTTTGAGCCAAGTCGTTGGTTACCTGCGCCGAAGCTGATTTCATTTTAAGAAATCGCCTTCTCTACAGAGTACATCTCTGCTGCTGGCACGGGATACTCTGCCAAATTCAATAGCCTGATCCCCTAACCCCTTATACCCAATACCTGTCATCCTGCCACCCTTCCGATCCTGGGACTCCTTTTATCGGCCCCACAATGTCATCGGTAACCCAGCCGCCATAAAACAAGCCCGGCTGCGGGCAGACCTTTTCGTCATCAACGTAGCAGCCATCCATTTTCTGAGCATAAAAAGCGATGTGATCCTCGATAGATTCGAATATGATTTGAATTCCCTTTGACAAACTTATATAACTGTACTATAGTATGAGTACTATAGTATGAGTATAATATAGGTGTATACAATATGTCGCTTGAACATGCTATCCTCGGTTTTCTTTCTTTTCAGTCGTTTTCAGGTTATGACCTGAAAAAATCTTTTGATCAATCCGTGCAACATTTCTGGCCCGCCAATCAAAGCCAGATATACCGCACGCTGGCGCGCATGAAAGATAATGGCCTCATTAATCAAGAAATCATTGATCGGGAAGGTCGCCTTGATCTAAAGGTTTATCACATTACCGAAAAAGGCCGCACTGAACTGAATCGGTGGTCGTCGACACCTTTGCCACCGGCAGATTTTCGTGAGCCCTTTTTAATTCAATTGTATTTTGGTGGGAATTTGTCCGATGATGAGCTGGTCAATGTGCTGCAATCGAAAATCAAAGCTTTGGAGGAACGATTGGCGCAATTTCACTCAGCCTATCAAACCTACAAAAGACGACTCGAAAGTCATGAAAATCCCAGAGCCTACTTTATGAGTATGTTGACAATGGAATTCGGCCTGCTCAATGGGATTACTGAGTTGAAATGGCTTAAAAGCTCGTTAGCACGAGCATTGGCTGGAGAGTATGCCTTACAAGATTTTCACCTTGATGGTATTTAGTAAAAACCTGGGGGTATTAATTGCATTTTCGATTTTTCTTAAAGTGGCTGCGATCTTCATTGTTGTTTGCAAAATTCTTATCTTAATTCCATACCCTCGAAATAGGAGCTATGATCATGAATAAAACCATCCGAAATATCATTATTGTTTCAATTTTCGCCGTCGGTGGTGGGTGGCTGGGTGTCTTGGTGAACAACCTCACGGGCCAACCCCAATCATTGGAAAGTCTGGGTGCATTGGTATGGTTGGTTTCTCCAGCCCTCGTTGGCATCTTGCTGCGCGCTTTTGGTGGCGATGGCTGGAAGGATGTCGGATTCGGTTTGAAATTGCGCGCCGGCTGGAGGTGGTACCTTTTATCGATTTTCGTGTACCCTTTGATTATGTTGCTGACCTTTGGCGTGGCTGCCGCGTTTGGGGCGATCTCAACCCCAGGCTTTGCCCAAAAAGGCATCACTGCGTTCATTGCAGCGGCGTTTATGGGGGTTGCCGGTTCCATGGTGAAGAACATTTTCGAGGAGTTTGCCTGGCGAGGCTATCTCACACCCAGACTCGACGTAGCCAGCGTTCACCCCTTGCTCAATCATTTTTGGGTTGGCGTTATCTGGTGGGCCTGGCATTTGCCCTATTATTACTTCCTCCTCGATCGTGCCCAACTAGAACCCTTTCTTACCGCGGATCTGAATACTTTTATCATTACCGCGTTTTTTGTGATGTTCCCAACTGCGATCCTTTTTGGTGAGCTGCGTTTGCTGAGCAAATCTGTTTGGCCGGCGTTCATTTTTCACTGTGTGATCAATGGATTTAGCCTGCCGCTCCTGTTGGATGGCTTCATTGAACTCAATGGCCTGCCAGGAACAATCCTCTCACCGACCAACGAAGGCATCCTTGTATCGATTCTCTTTGGCCTTGTAGGATTGTTCTTGTATCGCTATCGCATGTCTCGTGACAACCGATAAATGACTACCAAACGTCTGCGAATTGATAAATTCATAGATGCCATGGGTTGTGAAATCACTCATATGCAGCTGTGATTTGAAGCTGATCATCAGGGCTTCAATCAGATGTCCCTTGATGATCATTTAGCTTGCAGGTATGTTGGTTTGCTTTCACAAAAAAGTATGAATAGCAAAATTACGTTCAGACTATTTATCAAAGGAAAAGCTATGAACAAAGAAAAAATTCTCACTCGACGCTGGAACTACATCATCTCGCTTGTGCAGGGATTGCCTACCTTCGCTTTTGTGATCTATGGGCTCGCCACCCCGCTGGGAGATACAAGTTCTGGCATGATCATCCTCTCTGTAATGGGCGCGCTGTTTTGAATTATCCTCGAGCTTCACTCGTCCGCGCGGTTCGCGTGGCTCCATGAAAATTCTGCCGAAGTTATCAGCAAGCCAAATCTAACTGGAACTTCCTTGATCGCTCTATGGATATATAATCTGATTTATTGGTTCTTTTTGATCCCCTTTTTCACACCGATGTCCTACAGCACCGGCTTCCTTGTCTATTCGATCATCCTGTTGACGCGTTTTATTGCCAATACTTATATCAACCTGCGTGATTTTTCTCCTGCGCAGTATTTTGCTTATCCTTTCCGCATTCCCTGATTTTATATCAACGGTTGGTGATCATAATTGATAGATATCCATCTTGAAATGATATACTGAATGCAAGGACAGAAATTAAATTAATTTCACGCCATCAAAAAAGAAAATTTCCCGGAATAGAGAATCAAGAATTTTTCCATGACAAATCAAAACATAATTCATCAAAGCCCTGAGTTCACATTGCTTTCCGATGAACAACTCGAGGCAATTCATCACGCCGCGCTTGAGATACTACGTCGGACAGGTGTTTCTGTCCTTGAGCCTCAGGCGTTAAACCTGCTCAAAAAGGCCGGCGCGGAGGGAGATGGGGTTCATGTCAGAATCTCACCCCACTTAGTGGAGTGGGCCATCCGAACCGCGCCGTCGCGCGTCGTACTTTGCGACAGCCGGGATGGAAGCCCTCGATTATTCCTGGAAGACAAGAACGCTTATTACGGGACGGGTTCAGACACCATTGCCGTGATCGATTGCGAAACTGGAGAGCGCAGAATTCCAATTTTGCAGGATATTGCCCAAGCTGCCCGGCTTTGTGATGCTTTGCCTAATATTGATTTCGTCATGTCCATGGGAATTGCCTCGGATGTGCCAGAGGATATGTCCGATCTTTATCACTTCCAGGCGATGGTAGCGAATACACGTAAACCCATCCTGGTCACAGCCTGGAACCAGGAAAACATGCAGGACATCATTGCGATGGCTGAAGTGGTAGCCGGTGGAGAGGACGAACTCAGGCGCAATCCATTTATTGTGATGTATTCTGAGCCTGTCTCGCCGCTTCAATTGGCGTTGGAGTCTACCCAAAAGGTGGTCTATATGGCCTCGAAGGGTTTGCCTGTAATCTGTGGCACCGGTAAGGTTGGAGGCGCGACCTGCCCGGTGACTTTGGCTGGGGCTTTGGCACAAGGAGCTGCAGAGTCCCTAGTAGCCATTCTGATTGCGCAACTTGTGCGTGAAGGCGCTCCGGTCATATTTGGCGGCGAACGCCTGCACATGGATATGTCGACCACCGTGGCATCTTATGGGGCACCGGAATTTATGATGTCGGTGGCTGGTAACGCCGAATTGGCTACCTATTATCGACTTCCATCTTGGAGTTATGCCGGTTGTTCAGACGCCAAAACCTTTGATCAGCAGGCTGCCGCCGAGGGATCTCTCTTGTCATTTCTGGTGGCGCTGAGCGGCGGGAATCTCAATCATGATGTGGGCTATTTGGAAGCCGGTTTAACCAGTTCGCTGGATGCAGTTGTGGCCTTTGATGAAGTGATCGGCATGATTCGCCGCATGATGCGCGGTATCCCTGTTTCCCCTGAAACCTTGGCACTTGATGTGATTCATGAAGTTGGTCCTGGGGGAGAGTTCCTAACCAAAAATCATACCTACGATCATTTCAAACAAGATTGGTTCCCCAATCTAGCAGATCGCCAATCTATTGATGATTGGCAAGCGCAGGGTGGAAAAACTTTGGGCGATCAGGCAAACAATCGAGTTCGGGCTATCTTGACAAATCATGTCCCAGAGATGCTGCCCGACAATATGGAAGATGAAATTGCCCAGATAATCGACCAGGCTAAGAAACGCTATGGGGCCTGATCATGATAATTGATACGAAACGAAGCCCAACGGTATGACAAAAACTGGTATCGCATGTGTGCGGCAAGTGAAGCGTTTCGAATCCGCTTTGGTAGTTGGCCCACGCGTATGCGCGCCTTTGAGGGTGCGATCGAGAATTTCCTCACCGAGGAAATCTATGCCTTATTGTGTGAGAAATTAGATATCGTTTACGATGGGTCACCTTTCATTGCTGAAGATGACCAGAGCAATCAGCATTGCTACGGTAAGGATGGCTTCGTCAAGAGCAGCTTGAAATGTCTGCTTGTGAGTGGCTGGGGGTCGAACAAGATAGACTAATGGTCAAGGATTATTACGGCAAATATTCGGCCACAGGGGTAAAATTCATCCTAGATATGACTTTGAAATCGATTTTCTCCACTACTCCCTGGTGGCTAAAGATAATCTCCAAGATTCTGCTTTCTCGTTTGCCGGTGTCGTTTGCTGGCTGGCGAAAACTCGACTTGTTCCGACATGGCGATATGAATCAGGGCGATTACGCTCTGAGAGTATTTCGAGGCCACCTTGACCGAATGAACCAGGGAGAATCTCTCCAGGGTTGCACAGTTCTGGAACTTGGCCCTGGCGATGGGATCACCTCGGGGTTGATAGCTCACGCCTATGGTGCGAGGCGCACTTATCTCGTCGATTCGGGGAATTTTGTCGAAAGGGATATCGCAGTATATCAGACAGTTTTATCGACTCTCGAAGAGTCAGTTTTACCAGTTACATCGCTAAAGGAATGCCAATCCTTTGATGAACTGTGCCGTACATCCCACACCGTATACCTGACCGATGGCTTAGATTCTCTGAAAACAATACCCACCGATTCAATCGATTTCCTTTTTTCTCAGGCGGTTCTGGAGCATGTGCGGGCTGCTGAATTCGTCGAGACGATGGTCGAACTTCAGCGTATCCTCAAACCACATGGCATTAGTTCTCACCGCGTTGATCTTAAAGATCATCTTGGCGGGGCGCTCAATAATCTGCGATTTTCTGAGCAACGCTGGGAATCACCGCTTTTTGCGGAGGCGGGTTTTTACACCAATCGAATTCGCTTCCGTAATATGGAGCAGATCTTCAAAGGAGCCGGATTCACAACAGAATTTCCAGAAATCCGCACATGGGATGTATTACCCACACCACGCCAGAAAATGTGGGGGGATTTCCAGAATCTCCCTGAAGATGATTTGCTGGTTTCTGGGTTTATCGTCGTGTTGAGGCCCAAACTTGAAAGCGGCTAGCCTGCCATCCGTCGCATTGCCTTTCCAAGTCGTTTGATCCCAGTCTCAATTGCCTCATCCGTTTGCATGACAAAATTCAAGCGAATGAATTGTTCTCCCTGCGAACTTTCCGGGAAAAACTTTGTGCCTGGGGCGAAATAAACTGATTCATTCAATGCCAACGGCAGCAGTTCAGTGCAACACAAATTTTGGGATATCTGCATCCAAACGAACAAGCCACCTAAAGGTGCAATGGTTTTGATCTCTTCGGGGAGATAACGCGTAATGGCTTGCAACATCATATCTCTGCGCCGGCGGTATTTCTGACGTGAGTGGCGCAGGTGAGTCTGAAAGCGCCCAATAGTCACATAAGCTTCCAAGGCACGTTGGATCAGGCTGGATGTGTCCAGATCAATGGTGTATTTCCTGTTGATCAATTGCTCATAGATTGGACCTTCGGCGACCAGGAACCCCACTCGCAACCCTGGCATCAGCATCTTGGTGAAGGTGCTCACATAAATTACCCATCCCCCAGGATCAAGCGCTTTGAGCGAGGGTTGAGCGCGTCCATCATAGCGCAGGTCGCCGACGAAATCGTCTTCCAGAATGGGAACATTGTAGCGATTTGCCAGGGTGATCAATTGGCGCCTGCGCTGACTGTCCAGGCAGATGCCGGTGGGATTTTGGAAATTGGGGATAGTGTAAATCAACCGGGGATGGTATTGCTGCAGCAGCCTTTCGAGTTCTGCGATGATCATGCCGTTTTCGTCCATGGGGATGCCCACCGGTTTGAAGTTGGATGCTTTGAACAGTTCAAGCGCACCGGAATAGGTCGGGTTTTCAACCAATATTACATCTCCGGGTTGCAATATAAGTTGTGCAACCAAGGCAATGGCTTGCTGGGAACCGGTGGTGATTAAAATATTGTCGGCCGAGGTTTGTAATCCCTGGCTGGCCAAGATGTGGGCGATGGTATTTCGAAGGGGTGGATATCCGCGGCGATCTCCATATTTCATCGATGAGATACCATCTCGCCGGATCACAGTTTGGATAACTTTACGAAATTCTTCGACAGGGAAGTTTTGCGCATCGCCGACGCCATGGGAGAAATCAATCAGATCGACATTTGGGGGGGATTCTGATATCCCCAGGGATGGATCTGCACTTATAAATTCTTGCTGCCACATGGGCCACGAATCAGAATTATCTTTCGGTTGGGCAAGCGGCAACGGATTTGGCGGCAGCACAAAAGTGCCGCTGCCCACGCGGGCCATGATTAATCCCTCCGCTTCGAGTTCGGCATAAGCATTCTCGATGGTAATGCGGTTGACGCCCAAATCGCGGGCTAATTGGCGCGTAGCCGGCAGGCGCGTCTCCGGTGGCAGATTCCCAGAGAGGATGCTTTCTCGGAAATATTTGGCGACCTGTTTATAAAGCGGTTCTTTATTCTTGCGGTCTAAAGGGATGCGCATTTCATTTCTCTTTGAGTTTGGGTGTAAAGTATTCCAGGATTCCTATTATTTTTACAGGGCCAATTTGGGTCTAATTCCTGTAGGCCAATATATTGGCCTTGTGGTTTTTGGTATAAATTGGCCCTTTTATTAAGGCCAATTTAGAATAGAATTCTAGCATGAAAAATACTCAGCATATCTCACGCGGCTATTTCACGGCGTTGTTGAGCGCAGCGATCCTTTCCACAACGGCCATTTTGATCCGTTATTTGACCCAAAATTTTCAACTGCCAGCCTTGATTCTGGCATTCTGGCGGGACGTGTTTGTCACCCTTTCGCTGATTATTGGGCTGGGTTTGTTAAGCTCCAAATTGCTATCCCTGAAACGTGAACATTTGCCGTACATGGTTGCATACGGATTTATCCTGGCCGCCTTTAATGCCCTGTGGACTTTGTCTGTGGCTTTGAACGGGGCCGCAGTGTCCACTGTCTTGGTGTACTCGTCGGTGGCATTTACGGCCATCCTGGGATGGTTGTTGCTAAAGGAACGTATGAATTGGGTACAAATTTGCGTGATCCTGGCAACGATTGCTGGGTGTATATTGGTTGCTGAAGCCTACGAAGTCTCTGTCTGGCAGACAAACCTTTTGGCAATTTTCACAGGCATTATTTCTGGATTGGGTTTCGCCGCCTACTCTTTAATGGGTCGCTCAGCCTCCCGCCGCGCTCTCAATCCCTGGACAACCTTGCTTTATACTTTTGGCTTTGCGGCCATTTTTCTGTTGATCTTGAATTTGTTGCCCGTTGATTTACCTGGGAAATCAGAAAATCCGGCTGAGCTATTATGGCTGGGTCGTCAGTGGGACGGTTGGGGAATTTTATTTTCGCTGGCGGCCGGGCCAACAGTGGCTGGTTTCGGCTTTTACAACATTAGTCTGGGATATTTGCCTTCCGGAATTGCCAACTTGATCTTGACATCGGAACCGGCCTTCACCGCATTGATCGCCTATTTTTTCCTCAACGAGCGTTTGACCGGCGTGCAGATCCTTGGCAGCCTGATCATTATTAGCGGCGTTGTCGTGCTGCGGTTATCCGAGGGGAAGTTTTCTCAAAAATCAATCTAATCACGATTATGTTCTTACCGAAAACAAATAATTCGTACCATTCGCGCAATTCGTTTTTGCTCGTAATGAATAAACTTAGCTTTATGAATTCAAAGGAGCCAATTGGATGAGTTCTGTATTGCACTGTTCTGGATATGAATTGGTTAAAACCGATATCACTCATGGACAAGGGTGTTATTTGTACGACACTCGGGGCAATAAATACCTTGATTTCGAAGCCGGGGATTGGGGTGCAGCCCTTGGCCATTCACACCCGCGCATAAATCAGGTTATTCGAGAGCAAGCCGAAAGATTGATGCATATCGGCTTTACATATACGACTCAGGAGGTCGAGAATGCCGCCTCTGCGGTGCTCGATATGGTTGGGATTGAGAATGGCAAATGTGTCTATTTGAGTTCTGGAAGCGAGGCGGTGGAGTTCGGTGTACAGTTAGCCTTGCGGATTTCTGACAAACCCAAGCTTTTCACCATGGTCGATTCTTTTCTGGCTTCCTATGGTTCTGCCGGGACAAAACCCCCTGATCAGTGGTTCTGTTTTGACTGCACAGATTGCCATTCCTGTCCTCAATCTAGCCATTGCGATTCGGAATGCGAGCTGATTTCTGCCATTCCTTTTGATGAAATTGCTGCCTGGGTCTTCGAGCCAGGCAGTTCTTCGGGGTTGATCAGGTTCCCACCTAAAGGGTTTTTGCGAGTTTTGGAAAAGAGTTTCAGAGAAAAAAATGTTATTGTCATCGCCAATGAAGTGACCACCGGGATGGGTAGAACTGGGTTGTGGTTTGGTCACCAACAATATGACTTGAAACCGGACATGGTGGCGCTGGGTAAAGGTATCGGCAATGGCTATCCGGTCAGCGCTGTCGCACTGACCAAAGAAATCGCCAATCGTTTGGAAGATAGCGGTTTCCGCTACGCCCAATCGCATCAGAATGATCCCTTGGGGTGTGCCGTCGCTGAGGCAGTGATCAATACGATGAAGCAGGAGGAAATTATCGACAAATGTCGAGTAAGTGGAGAATATTTTATTTCAGAATTACAGCGATTAACAGATGAATATGATCAGATTGCCGAAGTGCGCGGCCGTGGTTTGATGGCGATTCTTCAGTTTGACCCTGAGTGCAGTGCCCGAACTGTCTTTCTTGAGTTGCTAAAGCGGGGCTACATTGTGGGAATCAAGGCCGAACAGAACCTGATTCGGTTTCTGCCACCATTGATATTAACCCAACAGGAAATTGATGATTTCATGGGCAGCTTAGAGGCTGTATTGATATGTATGAATTGATGCACGGTTTTCTTTCAGTCGCGTTTTTTGACTTTAATAGAAAAAATTGTCACCCTGATGCAACTTCACAGACGGATGGATCTAGCGAAGCGCAATGCACGCTGCGCTACGCCTTTGGCGTGTTTCACTCGCCTACGGCGTCAGCATGATAGAAACTGTACTATAAGTAAGCCTAGTGAATTGATGCTGATGAAATGAATCTCTGACAGATTTCATGTACAATCTTCATAATGAGTTTGGTGAAAGCGAAGGAGAAAATAATGTCAGGCTTTTATTCATTACCTGAGCAATCCCAAGATTGGTTATTACATTCTGAATCCCCAGGAGTCCGTCACCTGGCCTTGCGTGATTTATGGGGAATTGATTTGAAAAATTACGAGTTGCAGAATGCGCAACAAGCTGCTTACGCCAATGGACCCATAGCAGCCATTCTTAATGAGATGGAATCCGAAGGATATTGGATCAAGCCCGGCGCAGGGTATAACCCAAAATATCGCGCCACCGTCTGGTCGCTGATCCTGTTGGCGCAGTTGGGAGCCTCCATCGCAGGGGATGATCGTATCCAAACGGCATGCAATTATTTGCTGGATCACAGTCTGACGAAAAATGGTCAATTTACGACCAGTGGAGCCCCATCGACGACGGCAGATTGTTTGCAAGGCAATATGTGTGCCGCACTACTCGATTTGGGATGTGATGACCCACGCCTGGATTCAGCCTTCGAGTGGATGGCGCGCAGCCTTACCGGTGACGGGGTAGCCCCAAATACAGAGCGCAAAGCTGAACTGCGTTATTACGCAGGGAAATGTGGCCCAGGATTTATGTGTGGAGCCAATAATAAGCTCCCGTGCGCCTGGGGAGCGATCAAAGTGATGCTGGCTTTCAGTAAATTGCCCCAAGAACGACGAACGCCCTTGATAGAAAATGCTATCACGCAGGGGGTCGAATTCCTGTTTAGTTGTGATCCAGCCGATGCGGATTATCCAAATGGTTGGAATGACAACCCCAGCGGAAATTGGTGGAAATTTGGATTCCCAGTATTCTATATTACAGACTTACTGCAAAATGTGGAAGCCCTGGTTGGGTTAGGTTTTGGTAATGACCCCCGGCTGGAGCGCTCGTTGGATATCATTAGCGGTAAGCAAGATGAATTAGGACGTTGGCCCCTGGAATACAGTTATACGGGAAAAACCTGGGTTGATTTTGGGGAGAAGAAACAGCCCAATAAATGGGTTACTTTGCGGGCATTGAAAGTATTACAACAGGTTGCTTAACGATTGGCAGCCTGTGTACATAAACTGGCCCCACCGCGTCCGAGCCACTCATCTAGCCGCTCACTTTGCCCTTTGCCTTTCCTGGCATCCGCATAGATACCCGTCCCCCAATAGACATAACGGATCGTTTCTGATGGCCAGTAACTTTCCGCGCTCTGCGTTCCGGCAAGCCCGCCGTTATACCCCGCCAGGGCTAATTTGATGTCACCACCGCGTGCGTCCATAGTTGTGCGTAAAAAGGCCAACCCCCGATAGGCATTGGTGCCCGGTTTGTAGGGATCTTCCGTGCCCTGAAAATGAAAGGGCATCACCTGGAACAATCCCATCGCCCCGGCGCTAGAGACGGCTTTGGGGTCACCGCAGGATTCGATCTGCATAACCGTGGCCACCAGGTTGGGGTCCAGGCCCCATTCGTTGCTCCAGGAAACGATTTCTTTTTCCCAGCGCTGGATTTCAGGGGTGAACAGCGCCGCGATTTGCTTCGAACTTTGGGTATTGCCAATGTTGACCGGAGCATCCTGGCCGTTGTTTAAATCCATAATGGAGATATTCTCCTGCGCGGCGGCTTCGGCCGAGAAGATCTCGAAATTGGTCAGGAACAGATACATGATCATCCCCATGACGATCACTGCAACGGGGGGTAGAGCCGCAAAAGGCAGGCAGCCCCCGGAGTATTCATCGAGGGCTGCCGGATCATCGTAATATTCGTAGTCGACGTAGGCCATGAATTTCGAAGCTTATTAAAATTAGAAGCGAGTTTGACGTCCCTCCCGGCTGCCCTCATTCCTGAAAGACACGGGGTGATACGTTGGTTCTTGCGGCCCATAATCGCTATCTGAAGAATAGGATTGCTTTGGAGCCGGGCTGATCGAGCTGGATGGGCTGGCTTGGCTTGCCCCAACAGCGCGCCCGACCGGATTTGCTCGTCGGTTGCTGCTGGTCGCGCGGCCACGGTTGTAACTGGCCTTGGGGCGGCTGTTGCTTTTCCGCTGCGGGCGTGATTTTGATTTCACCAGGTTATCCTGGCTAAAAATGCGGTCGCCTGCAACAGAGATCGTACCAATAATCAGGACACGGATCAGCCAGACCATGACAGCCACAAAGATGGGCACCACTTTGAGCAGCGTCTCACGTGCGACCACGGCGTTGCCCAACGTTTGGTGGTTAAGAATGGCAATGGAAACGCCCCACCAGGTCAACATGGCGTTCATCAGAGCGGCTAACATCCAGGCCCCAAAGAGGTACCAAACCTCGGCGGGTTCATCGCGCCCGGTTTCCGGGGTGAATAGGCGGGCGATCCCGGCAAAGTCGATGCCGCAAAAGGCAATGGATAAAATGGTGGCCCAGCGAATACCTATGAACTTGAGATCACCGAGCACATCATTAAGTGCGAAATCTGTCGTGGAATAATTGAAGATTTCGAAGGCCAACAACGCTGTGATGATCAGAGCTCCGAAAATCAGGCCGCGTTGGAGGCGCAAACGCTTTTGAAAGAAAGACATATCAGACAACATGCGAACCTCCTAGAAAAATAAAGTAAGTTTTTAGTGGTAGCTCATCGCTTACTAGATACATTGGGGTAAATATAGAACAATTGTTCTAATTTGTCAAGGGTATTGGGTTTGACATTTGGACAAATCCCAGAATACTCTCAATCTATCTGTCATTGCGAGCGTGCCAAAGGCGTGCTCACCACGCTATGCGACTCTACGAGCAGGCGGGCCTTACCGTAACCACGTCTTCGGCGGGCGGGCCAGTTCAGGGGTTCGCAATGCATGTCCGAACTCTCGTCCGAACTTGAGTAGTGGTGGTAACAGACAGGGCTTTTATAAAATAGAGTTTCTGTCATGCTGGCGCCAAAGGGGGCCGGCCTGCCAAGGCGCAGCGCAGCGTAAATTGCGCTTCGTTAGACCCTTCCGCCGGTGGGGTTGCCTCAGGGTGATAATTTTGAATTTTTTGAGTCGAGAAAATCGTGAATTTATGATAGCCGTGGCTTGGGACGAAAGATGTTTATGAATTATCCCCAGGTTTCATTGACCAAAGCTGGCAAGATTTCCCCCGAAAGGCCCTGAAAAGTGTAAGTCACATGGTTGCTGATGGGTGTAGGATTGGGATTGATTTCGACCACGACCGCCTTGGCCTCGAGAGCGTAAACTGGCAGAGAAGCTGCCGGTTGCACCAGGGCTGAGGTGCCAATGCTGAAGAAAAGCTCACATTGCTTCGACAGGGCCACAGATGAGTGCAGCGCCTCCAGAGGGAGCGGTTCGCCAAACCAAACGACATCGGGGCGTAGCAGGCCGTCACAATGGGGGCAATGGGGTGGGGAAGAATCGGTATCTTCCCACGTTGAAATTGGCTCAAGGCAATCGTCGCATTTGGTGAGTTGGATATTGCCATGGATTTCGATGATATTTTGGCTGCCCGCTTTGCGATGCAGCCCATCGACGTTTTGCGTGATCAAAGTGAAATCAGCATTTCTACGCTGGATGTTTTGTTCCATGTCAGCCAAGGCAAAATGCCCCTGGTTGGGCATTACATCTGCAATGATGCCACGGCGCCATTGGTACCAGTCCCACACTCTGAGGGGATTTTTGTGGAAAGCCTGGGGTGTAGCCAAATCTTCGGGGCGATATTTTGCCCAAAGGCCGGTTTGCGCTTCCCTGAAAGTGGGTACCCCGCTCTCAGAGGAGGCACCCGCTCCAGTCAGTGCGACCACGCGTCCGGTAGTCCGCAAGAGATCGATCAATTCCGCAGGAAACTTCATCCGTCGCTTTCTCTAAATTTGTGCCAATACCGTTGTAAACCAGCCGCGGACATCCAGGCCGGGCTGGCTTTTTCATAGGAGTCGAGTAATTCGGGGGGGACGCCATCCTCCAGGGCACGTTTTCTTTCCCAACGGGCCACTTCTGCTTCCAATTCATCGATAGGTAGGTTTTTGGGGATGTTTATCTCCATCCAGGCTTCAATATCGTCCAGGCTGAGGGTTACCTGTGCTAAATGTTGTTGGGGATCATCATAGATGCCGAAATGCGTTGGGGCAATGAAATCCAGTTCCAATGTGCCCAGGCGTTGAATACTTTGGCGCCATTTTTCGATATGGAATTCGGGCGGGGGGGTGGGGATGCGCAGGTGGCGGATGCCGGGTTGATACATGCGCACGCCGCCCACGTCTCCGGAGAAGCAGCAGCCATCGAATAGGTAGGCCATGTGGTGATAGGCATGCCCGGGTGTATCCAGGGCTTTGAAGACCAGCCCTTCGATTTCGATCTCGTCATTATCCTGCAAAACCGAGAGTTGTGCCTCAGGGACCGGTAAAAATTCTCCCCACAAGGTATCCATCATATCGCCGTAAATGCGAGCGGCGCTGTTGATGAGTTTCGTTGGATCGATCATGTGCGGCGCGCCAACACCGTGAACGTGGATTTTCGCTCCTTGATGTGCCAACCACCCTGCCGCCCCAGCGTGATCCAGATGAATGTGGCTGAGCAAGACATCGGTGATATCCGCAGGGTCAAAACCATTGGCGGCTAAAGCCGATTGCAGTGTTTCCTGCGTGGAGCCTGGCCCACATTCGACCAGCACGGCACCATGTTTATGAGGAATAAGATAAGCGGCAATGGCATTAGGGATACCAAGAAATTTCAAGTCGAGAGCGAGTACGTTTTTTATTGTTTTCATAGGTCAATGTGATAAAAGAGTTAGTTTACTGATCCATCCAAGTTTCATGGACGTAAAGCCATTCCAGCCCGTTGGGGTTTTCCGGGTTGGAACCGAAAATTACGCTGCTGAGACGGCAAGTGGTTTTCTCGTTGATTTTCTGCCATTCCTGGTAAGACGCAAGTATCTGATCTTCAAACCAGCGTTGGATGCGCACATCCTCGATCCAGATGCGCATATCCGATCTGGTATTGTGGGCTGATTCTATTGCATTGAGAATTGTTTCACGCTCGATGATCTTTGCATCCGGCGTGATGATGCGGAAGCCGTCAGCCAGGGCATTTTTGAGGCGTTGGAAGGTTTCTTTCGATTCGGGAAGCGCGCCGTTGTACCAATCCTGGAAGAATTGGTGGAGCTGCACGATTTCGGCCTCGACGTGCAAGTGATCAAATGAATGGATGCGCGGTTTAGCCTTCATCGAGATTCACCAGCCAATCCTCGATTTCTTTCAAATGCTCGAGTTCATGTTCGAAACTATCGTAGGCGATTCGTTTCCACAGTGGTGTATCCTTGAGCCAGGGTATCAGATTGGGATTGAGGAGATTATGGTTTGATAATCCTTCGACTCTGCGAATAGTTTGTTTGCGAACTGCGTGGAAATCAGGCAGAATACGATCTAACGGGCGATCTTTGTATTCCTGGTACCATTCTTCATTCTTTTCATGGTCAGTCTGTCCGTCTGTCAGGGTGGGCGTAGGGAGCTGCCCTTGATGGATTTTCCACAAATCCTGGACTAATTCCGATTCCCACAACATCAGATGGACGAGGATATCCTTCACAGACCATTGACCACAAACTCCAGAAATGTGCATCTCTTCATCGCTAAGTTCTTCGATGATGTCGACAAGTTGCTGGCGTGATTTATTTAATTCGAGCAGGACTTCATTTTTGTTCATGGGATTTTATTTTCTTTCTTCGAATTTGGTTTAATAACTCATGTTACGCAGCTTGCATCCTACCCTTACAGGATGCTCGCGAAGTGATCTCGTAGGGATCGTATCGAAGGCTTCGTCGTGATACCCGCAGGGTAAGCCGAACGGGTGCGAGCGGGTCAAACTGCATCCTGAGCAGTGCGAAACAGCGTGCAGTAACCAAAGGTTATATCGAGGGGTGAAGTTTGACCTAGTTTTGACTAAGTGCGTACCATGATTTAATAATTCTCGTGCCAATTGTGGTATGCGCCATTATTCGTGATAAAAGATTACAAAATGCCAATCGGCAATAAACTTACTTCAAATAGCTGCAAGCGCCGTCCAGAAAACTGATCCGCGCCCAATCGCCGGTTTCAAGGTTGTAGCGCTGAATCCATTCCCCGGTACCGATAGGGATTGTCAGGATGGGCACATCTTCATTGGAACATACCTGAATTTCGAATTCCAACGGTTCGTATTCAGGTCTGGAATGTGGTGAGCAACTTCCGTGCGGAACTAAATCTAGATACTTGGGAACCAGATCATCAAGCACTTCGGGGTATTTTTCATTATCCCGTTGATATTCATCCAAGGCCGTAATAATGGGCTGTGCAGCGCGCCGATTTAATCTGAAACATCCCATTTGAATCCCGAATAACTCAAAAAATGGAAGTATCAAAATCAACGGGACGAGGATGACACCCGCCAAATACCAGCGTCGTAAGGATCGATTGGATGCTAACTGATCCTGTTGTTTTCTTCGCCAAAATACCATGATTAGCGTTGTGATCAATGCGATGGGAAAAAGAAGACAGGTAGTTGCGGCGACAAAAAATGTGCCCGTCGAGAAAAATATCAACACTGAGAGGCCCAAACCTAAGGCGAAAAGAAGGATTAATAAAATTACTGACCAAACCTTTTTATTCCTAATCAGGAAATAACAATAAAGGGGTCCGGCAGCAATTCCAAGGATCAACAATGAGATGGATAAAATAGAAAACATACAGCACCACATCCTACCCTTGTTTCAAGCGGGTAATGAAGATATCATACCGCGATTGACATGATTCTACAGCATTCAGACCCTGGAAATCCTGGTAATATTGAGAATTGACATAACGATGCCCAAGTGAAAAATCTCGTGGAGAAATCGGAGGCAAACTATGAAAAAAACAATATTCTTTCTTGCAACACTAATCGTATTGATAGGGGTGGCGGGAGTAAACAATAGTTCTTTTGCTCAAGATACAGATCAAACCGATAGGTATGGCGTTGCCTTTTCATCCTATCCTGGGAATCCCACAAAGTTTGATATTGTCGTTTATGATCGCTCTCAAGGTGTAAATGTATTTTTCAAAACCATCGAAAACTTCAATATCAATCATTATCACAATTTTGAAGTTCATAACGGTAATCTATATATTCTCAAAGAGGTCGGCGACACATCAACAGATAACTGGGCCATTGAATTATGGCTTTACACTGTAGATAGTGAGCGTTTGCTGTTCTCATCCAAAGGTCTGGATTTCCGGGTAGCTCCCAATGAGAGTTGGATTGCATTGACTTATCCACTGCCTCCGGATTATTATTCCGCTGCTCTTGGGTTTCTTGATCTGGCGGGTGGGGAAGTTCTGCATGAATTTGCATTTGAAAATATCGATGAGAGGTTAAGCATTGGTTTGGAGAAATGGGCTGATGATAGCAACAGTCTGTGGGTGAAGTTTGCCGCGGGACCATCGCCGGCCATGTTCTCGAAAATCAATACCCAGGATTGGGCGGTAGTTGATTACAATTTTGGAGATCGAATTGTTGGTTCTGATAATAATCTCAATCCCAATACAGGAAATCTAGTTTATAGTGACCACCCGACTTTCTTTGATGTCATGTCTGCCGATGATTTTGCCCAGAGTGGGCAGCCGGTTTCTTTATTTATCTACAATTTAGATCAGGGTGCAGAAACCAAGATTGCTGAATCGGTTGCAAAACCATTCAGGCCATTTTGGGCCTCGAACAGCGTGGTTGGATACCTTGACCCCGCTAGTGATTCTGGATCAATTTCATACTACGATCTTAGTGCGGCTTCCATTGTTGACGGCGCCATGTTATTTCCCAGCAACGTATTCCCCATAGTTATTCCGGGAGGATTTGAGTCGTTTGTACAGGAATTACAATCCGTTAACATTTCCCCCATGCTGCCGGCTGAGTTTCCTGTTGAGGCTGGAATGCCAGGCTTATTCCCCTATGTTTATGCAGCTGATGCTGGTCGATACGAACTCAGTCTGGATTTTGGCGAGGATTGCATGGGGGCGGGCGCCTGTCATTATGGCTCGCTGATGGTTCAAAGATCTCCATCTGATGTACCTTTAGGAACAGAATTTAACCCTGTAAATGTTTGGACAGCTCAAAAGGTGATTTTGGAAAAAGGTATTCAGGGATATTTCGTTGAGTCTGTCTGCGGCGCAAATTGCAGCGATGCGCAGGTATTCTGGGTTTACAATGGTTTCGAATATATGGTTGGTTTGAAAGGTGCTCCACCTGATATGGTTGTTGGGTTAGCGAATGCGATAGTATTAAATTCAGTTCCGTAAGCCAAAAACTCGCGATATCAAAAGACCTCCCAAATTTTGGGAGGTCTTCTTGTATAAATTTACTATTTGTCTATCGCTCTACGACTACGTGGTATTCATAAACGTGAGATCCTGCTGGGAAATCATCCTTGGTAATGCCATCGTTGAGCGCATCGGTAAAGGTGACCCTGGTTTCGATGATATGCTCTCCGGGGGCCCAATCTGTGAGCACAGTGTAATAGGCCCGACATTGATTGCCACTGAACTCGCCCTCTAATTTCGCGAATTCTTCAATGGGGATTTCCTCTCCATTCAGTACAAATTCAAGCTCGATCTTTGACCAGTTGTCTTCAAAGCTTGCTTTATCCGCTGTGCACCAGGGATAAACCCACAGTAGTTTACGGGATGCTGGGATAGGAACAGTGTAGATATAGGTCCGGCCAGACTGGGAAAGTTCATCTTCCTCGTAAGTTTCGTGCGCAAATTCATCCAACCAGGAAGCTTGAGCCTCAAAAGCTGATTCGGCTTCACTAACAGAACCCACCGTGGGGGAGTAGTCCGGGGTTACTCCGGCGCTCATGGGTTGGTTGAGAGTCTCAATGGCGTAGTCCAAAACCACATCTTCACCATCCACATGTTCAGCTTTGACGGTTTCTACCGTAATCGGAACCCGAATATCAGGAACCACGCCCGTGCCCTCGATGACCACATTTCCATCCATATCGAGAGTCATGCCAGTGGGGGCTTGGAAGCTGTACCCACCAGGGAGCTGATATTGGCCACGAGCAACTTCACCATAGATACCGTCTGTGGCATAGTAGCCAATCACCCGTGTCTGAGGGAGTTCACCCAAGGAGTAGGATACATCTTCACATGCGCTGGCGCATGCCGGGCTTACCAATACGGCGAGCAGGCCATCATAGTAAAGTTCATCATCGGGTTCGGCGTAAATAGGTGGACCAAAGGTTTCGAAATCACCGCTCTTTTCACTGAAGTAGTAATTTCGGCTGAAGTCGATGCGTTCCTCGATGAAATAGCTGGCAAACAAAGCACCGAGAGGGCTGCCGCCACCGTTCTGACGCATATCCAAAATGATGCCGGGAACCTGGTTGAGGATCATGCGTTCAATGGCCCACTCCCACAAACGAATGATTAGGTTGATATCGTCAGAAAGTGATGTCAGGCTGATGTAGCCATAGCCGCTGGGCAAAATTTCGTATTCCAGTGGCAGCCTGTTGGAATCAAATCCGGCGTAGATGCTGGTAGCCCCAAAAGTTTCGCGTTCGGCGACTGTCTCCAGGGTTGCGGTAGTGGGTTCATCATCACCGGAATTCTGGAAAGTTACTTCTGCTTCGGTTCCCAAAGGCGCCCGCAGCAAATAGCGGTATTGCTGAATGAGCAGGGTCTCTTCTGTGGAAAAAGGCATTGACCAGGGCACGACATCTGCGATGGCATCGTTTATAGGTTGCCCATTCCACTCTAGGATTTCTGCCCCCCATTTCATGCCAGCCTCAGCTGCCGGGCCATCATCAAGAACGATATGTGCAATGAGGCTGCCATCATCCAGACCGACAATGGCAAAACCAAAGCCGCCATCGGTTTCTTCCTGGAACATCTGGTTAGCAATGTCACCACCGCTAATTCCAATATGGCCATCAGGGATTGACCAACTGTAATTGCGTAAGGCTAGGTAATATGCCGTGCCATCGTTTTCAGCCTCAGCAGCTTCGACCTGCGGAGCAAATTTATCGTAAAGGGCATCCCAATCAATACCTTTCATTTCGGTAAAGGGGTATTCCAAGGAGACTTTGTTGTGTAAGGCCTCAAAGCCATCGGTCCAGCTCATCTCGCTGAAATCATTAACGGTCAATTCACCCTCATACAACAAGAGATCTGTTTGGGCATTTTTCGTAAATTCAAATGGCTCGCTATCCAGGTTTATTAAAGAGTAACCTGCTGGTATGGCCTTTACTGGATCATCCTCGGTGAAGAGAAGACCATCATCTCCAAAGCCGGACGGGAATTCTTGTTGATCGTCCGATGCCCAGACCAGGAGCGCGCCTCCGATGATTTCGTTCTTATTTTCTGAGTCGATTTTCGTTGACGTGTAGTTGGCGCTCCAACCGGCAGTTTCGTTATACCCCAGGAAGGGATCATCGAAATAATTGGCGCTCATAGCAATCTGCCAGACTTGCACGCCCTGATCTTCCTCGCTGTCATTATCGACATCATTGAAGGGGTTCGTGGGTTCAGCCGGCAAATTGAGCGAATAAACAAATTCTCCGTCATCGTTTACCATTACTGGCCCGAGAATTTGCGCTTCGAGAGGCTGCTCATATTCATAGTCGCGCTGCACAAAACCAGTCAAATCCTCCAACATGACGAAGCGTTCGAAATAATAAACTTCAATTATCAAGGCATTCGACACTTCCACAGTACCGGTAATTTGTACCGGCTCCTCTGAATCAGCAGCTGGCTCACTCTCCGGTGCACATGCGGCCAGTAGCATTACGAGAATGGCAAGAAGGGCAGTAAATTTGAAAATCCGCATAAATTCCTCCTGGATATTTTTGGATATTTTCACTCAAAATTGGAGTTAGGCAATTTTAACATGAAATCAAAATGGAATATTTTCTTTTATGCATTACTAATTTTGGGACAGTCACGTTCATAACTTAGGAATTCATCGACTCAATCAGGATCCATAAAGGATATTTTCCTGATGCAACACATCTGATATACTTTTAACGTAGCAGGGAAGTGCGAAATTGTTAGGAAAGACCGTGAAATTCGGGTTCAAATTTTCCTCGTTTTGCATGTCAACGATCAGAAGGAATCCTTGATTTTTGAAGAAACGTGTGTGGAGATAGAATATGGTAACCCCCTTTATCCAGTTTGCTCCTGAAACCTGTGCCTGGTGCGATGGTACTGGAAAGTTTGGGCAATATGATACGATTTGTCATATGTGTAAAGGCGAAGGAAGCGTGCTTGTGGCACAGCCAGCTCGTCCTTGCCCATGGTGTCAGGGTTCTGGCGCGGATCAAGAAGGGGATCGATGCAAGAATTGTGACGGAGCAGGCTGGTCGCATGTGTACCGACCAGGGATATCAAGATAATTGCAAAAATGACCACTGTATCATTGCTAACGGCTCAAGGGGTTGCAGCGCTCAAGAGCGGGGATAAAGAAGATGCTCAAAAATGGTTGCGGCTGGCGCTAAAGCGAAATCCCAACGACGTTACCGCCTGGCTATGGATGTCTGGCGCGGTGGAGAGCCATGAGGAACGTTTGGAATGCTTGCAGCAAGTGTTGCGTATTGACCCCAACAATGAGCATGCTTTGATGGGGATCTCAAAACTGAAAGCCACGCCAAAACCGGTCGAAGAGCCCATCCCCGAACCAGAGCCAGCAATTTCTCCTTTTGTTGAAGGTGTTGAGCAAGAAGCACCGGCGATAAGCTCTTCACCAGCACAAGTTTCTCCCTTCACCTTGGAAGGCCATCCAAAGGAGAAACAAGAAAGGATTTCAGAGCGCCAGGTTTTCGATTTACGCCCCTCTTTGATTCCAGCATTTTTGAGTGCCTTTTTAATATTTTTTTTGCTGGGGATTTCGACCTGGATTTTGCTGACCTATGCTGATCATGCCACTCAATATCTCGTAATATTGGCATCCATTTTCGGCGTGCTGCTGATTGCAAACATGGTGATCATTGCCCGAGCCTTTATTCGTTATTCGACTTCCCGGTATCGCCTGACTACGTGGAACCTGGTTGTGCAATCAGGGTTGTTCTCTCGAAATCACATTAAAATCTCAGCGAAAAACATACGCAGTGTAACTCTGCAACGCCGATTGTTCGCCAGGATTTTCCGAGTTGGAGATATTTTTGTCGACGTCTCTTCAGGTCAGGGGTTGATAAAAATGCGCTCGCTTGCCCGCTGTCAGAAGCGTGTCAATCAAATCATGAAGGTCAGAGAGTTACACCGTTGAAATCCGCGCTATGAAAATTCTGATTGGCTATCACCAACGCAGTGGCAGTACGCTATTGCAACATATGCTCAACGAGCATTCTCAAATTCGATCTTTTAGCGATCATACATCCCTGTATTTACTTCCGGCAATCCTATTTGGGTACCAACCAAAACAGTCTATGTGTGTGAAGCCCCTGGATGTTTTCTTTTTTTTGAATAGCGAAATCCTTTATCGACATTTTGATAAGTTCATTTGGCTGGCGCGCGACCCTCGGGATACCTATCTATCCGCCTTCGAGATCAAATTTGCCTATAACTTCTGGTTTCCTGGTCGAAAGATGCATGGCATTGATGTGGGGCTTTTGCAACGGTGGAAGCTGGTCTACCGGCAATATTTTCGAGCTCCGGAACGATGGCACCTCTTGCGGTACGAAGATCTGGTGATCAATCCGCAGGAAACACTAAGCCAACTCTTCGAGTATCTGGAAGTCCCCTTTGAGAATGTCGATCAATTCAAGCGTTTTAACTTGCTGGCCGGGGGAGACCCTAAAATGCGGAATACGAATCGGGTCCACAACAAATCCGTTCAACGCTATCGCTTCCAGATGCCTCGAAAACAACAGCGGGTAATTGGTTGGTTCCTGCGACGAGAAATGCAGCATCTTGGATACCTTGACCAAATCTCAACCACTTGATCTCTTATAAAAGCGTAATTTGTGAGAACTGATATTTTTCTGTGGCGAATTCTCGATATAATTAAATTTATTGGTAGATTGCGAGGTATGCGATGGGCAGGAAGGTCTTTCTCAGCTATGCCAGAGAAGATAAACAGTTTGCTTTTGAATTAGCAGATTTTCTCATAGAACGTGGGTATCAGGTCTGGGTTGATCGGGATATCAGTGGGGGAAAAGAATGGAGGCCTGAAATCGAACGAGCTTTGGATGATGCAACCGATATCGTAGTGATTCTAACGGCGGCCTCAGCGGAATCCGAATGGGTCGGTCGTGAGGTAACTCTAGCGGAAGGTAAGCAAAAAGTCATCCATCCCATTGTTACCAAGCAATTGGGCGGTCTGCAGTTGCCTTTATGGGCGCAAGCTCCGCAACACCATGATTTTCACACCAAGGAATTTGATGTAGCCTTCGACGCGCTGTGCAAGTCTCTCGGAGAGATCGATCCGATTCAAGAATTGCTGGATCATCGTCTTCAAGTCTATCAGAATACAGGGGGTCTCATTGGTGAGGATGATCTTCGGCGAATTGAAACAAACCGCGCCAACCTGGATATTATTCCGCAAGCTGAAGAACTGATTCAAAAGAGTAAGGCAATGCAAGTACAGCGAAGCAGCCTTTTTTCTGGTAAGGCGTTGTTGGGCGGAGTGATGCTTGGTTTGTGGTTAGCACTCTACTATTTCCTGGCCATAGGCCTTGACAATAATTACCAGAGCCTTGAAATTGCGATCATATTGTTTGCCAATTTTCTGCCGGGGGCCGTTGCCGGCGTTTTGTTTGTGTTGCTGATTAATACCATGGAGAAATCCATTGGGCTGCCGGATAAATCTTTTATAATGCGTAGTTCAATTTCGGGGGCAGCCATTTTTGGAGGGATGATTCTGGTTCAAGCGATATTTATGAATCCCTTAGGGGATACCTGGATTTCGTTGTTGCGCGGCCTTGCCGGTGCGCTTTGGGGTGTTTGCATAGGTGCCGGTGTGGGTTTGATCAGAAAAAAGAAGGTTGGTTTGTTCCCGGCTGTATTGGGCTTTGCGCTCATTTCAGGCCTGGTTTTTGGGGGGATTGAATGGCTATCGGCTTTGATGGCAGTTGGCCGGTCAGTGGTGTGGATCATGGTTTTGATTGGTTCTCTGCCGCTATTATTGATGACCATGATTTTCGAATTCTGGGGCGAATCATAGCTACCTCATTCTTGCAAATCCCCCGCAAACGCTAGTGAAGAGGTAAACCCGATGAAAAATATTGCAATCTCTTGTGTTGTCATTCTCATTATTGGGGTGGCATTGATTTTTGCTTTTTTGGTGTTGCGTGAACCCGAGAGCGATGCCATTGGATTGGTAGCCAATGATCTGGACTATGTTGGCCATGCCATTTTAGATCGGGCCGAAAAACAGGTCCTCGGGGAGGAAGATTTGTTCGAGGGCGATTCTGTTCGAGTCAGAAGTGGAGGAAAGGCTCGCCTGTCTTTTGGAAGCATCGAGATCTTTGCCCTCAATGAAACGGATGTCGGTAATATCAAAATTGCGGGCACGCCGGATGCGCCCGCCATCGTCAATATCTTGCTGCGTTTGGGCGGAGTCATTGGCCAAGTAGCAGAATCCGGCCAAACGTTAGTACTGACAACTCCGGTAGATAACAAGCAGATCAACATTTTGGGCACGAAATTTTTTGTCATCTTCGATCTGGATACTGGCAATACCATGGTTGGCAATTTTGACGGGGTTGTAAAGGTCTATGTTGGCGATCAGGTCACAGACATCACGTCTGGGTATTATGTCCTGATCCCACCGGATCAACCCGTAGGTGAGCAATATCCCTTGCCCATGACCTATGGTGAATTCATGAAATTTGCCGATGCTGGCTACGATGCCAATGCTATCATCAACGGGTTTGGCTTGATTCCGTCCGCCGAGGATGAGCAACCGTCAGCAGCCACTGAAATTGTCTGGCCTATTGTGCCGCTGGGCGACATCGAGCAAATCATGGCCGGTTTCGATGAACTTTCAGCCATGATCTACAATGAGAGTGGATTGATTGTTACACCCTATTGGGCCAGCGATTATTCCGAAGTGATCGAATTGTTATGTTATGAAGAGGATCAAATGCTGGCTTCATCAATGCCAGCCATCCCATACCTGGTAGCTGCCGATCAGGCTTGTGCCGAGGCTATTTTTGTGGCTCAGCGTTTCGACCAACTGGTCTATAATGCGCAGATCATCGCCAATGTTGAAAGTGGTATAAAAACATATCGGGATATGCGGGGCAAGACCCTTTGTCGTCCCGACACTTCCAGTTTAAGCGGTTGGATTATCCCGCGGCTGGAAATGGTATCCTCCGGTTATGACCCCGAAATATATTTGAAGGCCATCTACGATGTCGGTTCACACACGGATGTTGTCAAAATGGTTTATTATTACGAGTGTGAGGCGGGCATGACATTTTGGGATGCCCGTGATAGCGTCGCCAATGACATTCCGGAAATTTATGATGTTGTTTACACCGTCGATATGTCGGTTGATATTCCTAATGATGGCATACAGTTCCAATATACCTGGGATGAGGCCACCCTTTCGACGTTTACAAAAGCTTTGCTGACGATCGCGGATACGGAATCCGGCCTAAAGTTGCTGAATCTGATTTTTGGTTGGCAAGATTTGGAAACCATCGATGATTCATTCTATGATGGTTTTCGTGAATTGTTGGATGCAGCTGGTGTCAGCGCGGATGAATTAGAATATTAGCGAATAGAAAGTCGTTTACCATGCTCATATTTAAGATTTCAGTCTTGAGACATAACATTATGTTTGAATTCAACATGCCCATCACCGACATTATTTCTGACAGATATTCCTGCCGCACGTATGCCAAGCGCCCGTTAGATTTCCAAGACATTGATCAAATAAATGGCTTCATTGAATCCATTCCATTTGGGCCGCTGGGTAATCAAATCCGATTTGAGTTGGTTGCCGCAACCGAAGCCGATTCAAAAGCCCTAAGGGGTCTGGGCACCTATGGCTTTATCAAGGATTCTGCTGGCTTTATCGTGGGAGCCATGCAAGAAGGTGAGAAAAATCTGGAAGATTTTGGCTACTTGATGGAGTTGATCATCCTCAAAGCCACCGATTTGGGCCTGGGCACGTGCTGGTTGGGAGGCACCTTCAACAAAAGTCGTTTTGCCAGGAATATCGCTCTGCAGGATTTTGAATCCATCCCGGCAGTCACCTCGTTAGGATACATTGGCGATACCCCTCGCTGGGTCGATGGGAAGATCCGGGAGGCTGCTGGCTCTGATGGGAGGCTCCCCTGGAAGAAGTTGTTTTTCGATCAGAAATTTAATGTGCCTCTCAACTTGGAAACTGCTCAGGATTATTCGCAACCCCTGGAAATGGTGCGCCTGGGACCTTCGGCTTCCAACCGACAACCCTGGCGTATCATCAGGGATAGGGATATCTGTCACTTTTACTTGCGGCGGACGCGTGGCTACCGCACCAATAATTATGCCAAAATGCTCAATATGGCCGATCTTCAGCGAGTCGATATGGGCATTGCCATGTGCCATTTCGAGTTGACGTTGAGGGAGATGGGGATTTCTGGAAGTTGGCAATTTGCCAATCCAGGGATAAACACACCCGATGAATTGATAGAGTATTCGATTAGCTGGGTGGGGAACTGACCAGGGTAATTTCGGTGATCTCGGGCCGGCAGTTGAAGCGTACCGGCGGGCTGATCACGCCCAAACCACGGTTGACGTACATCAAGGTATGGCCTACCTGGTGCAGCCCGATATCGTAATTGCGGCCGTAATCAGGCAGGGCTATGGGCCCAATGACGGGGACTCGCACCTGGCCGCCGTGGGTGTGACCGGAAAGCTGCAGGGAGATGCGCTGGTCTTTGGCGAGGGTGTCGATGAAATCCGGCTCGTGCATTAATAGGATTGTGGGCGTGTTTGGTTTCCAACCGGATAGGGCGGTGTTCAAATCTGGTTTTCCGCTCCAGCCGTCATCTAAGCCAGCGATATACAGTTCATCCTGGCCAATTCCCAGGCATAATCCCTGGTTGACCAGCAAGGGGATGCCCGCTTCTTCGAAGCCGCGGCGCACAACCCCGGCATTGGTCCATAAGTCGTGGTTGCCCAAGATGGCAAAGATTCCCAGCCGGGCATCCATCCTCGCCAACACCGGAGCCAGCTCGAAGATCGATTCAGCAGTCTCTAACACGTAATCGCCGGTCAGGAAGATCAGATCAGGTTTAAGATTGTTGACGATATCGACGGAACGTTGCACCAACTCGATTTGAGTGTGCGGGTGCAGGTGGATATCGCTCAACTGCACGATCTTCAACCCTTCCAGGGATGGTTTCAGGCCGGGTAAGGGAGTGGAAACCCGCTCAACGCTCAACCAATAAGGTTCGATACGGGTGGCATAGCTATACCCCAAGAAGGGGACGGCTATGCCTGTAAGGGTCGTATAGCCAACGGTTTTTAGAAAATCTCGGCGAGAATATGTCATAAATATTTTGGTTGCATCCTCAGAGACCGAAGGTTGTATCGAATGGTGCGGACAAACAAGATTTGCTGTCTTGCGTCGCGCACTTCGATAAATCGGTGACATTCCACGGCTTACTCAGTATGCTGGAAGCTGCCTTCAGGCCAGGCCTGGCGATAGGCGGCGATGATGCGGTTGATCAAAGCATCGAAATCTTCATCGATCACCTGGCGTTTGGGGTCAGCATCGAACCAGGCCACGATTTCACGAGCCCCCTGAGAAAAGGGGATGGTCGGGTTAAAATCGGGCACAACGCGCTTGATCTTAGTGTTGTCGAAGATCATGCTTTGCATTTTGTCGCCCATCAGGCTGTCGCCCCACTCCGGATCATAGGCCGCGATCAGATCCGAAGGCACGTGCACCAATTTCGGCTCCACGCCAGCAGCAGCGGCGATATACTTGTAGATCTGGTTCCAGGTCAGCCACTCGTCTGAGGTAATATGGAAGATATCCCCAATGGCGCGCGGGTTGCCCAATAACCCCACCAACCCAACGGCAAAATCTTGATTATGGGTCAGCGTCCAAAGCGAAGTGCCATCGCCATGCACTACCACCGGCTTACCCTGGCGCATGCGGTGCAGCATGGTATAGCCACCGCGGGTAGGGAACAAAGTCTGGTCGTAGGTGTGCGAAGGGCGCACGATGGTGAAGGGAAATTTCTCTTCCCGATAGGCCTGAACCAGGCGTTCTTCGCAAGCGATCTTGTTGCGGGAGTATTCCCAGGCAGGGTTGTCTAGTAAGGTGGATTCAGTGACCGGCAGATTGGTGGCGGTGTCTTGTAGGCCGAAGCCGAACTAATGAAGATGTATTGTCCGACCCGTCCTCGCAGCACTTCGAGGTCTTGCTCGATTTGGTCAGGGGTGAAAGCGACCCATTGCACAACGACTTCGAATTCATAGTCTCCCAGGGCGGCCTGATACGAGGCCAATTGATTGATATCGCCGGTTAGTTGTTTGGCTCTCTGTGGAGCTGGGCGACTTGATTGTCCCCGGTTGAGCAGGAACAAATCATATCCACGTTCGACGGCCAACTGAGAGCTGGCCGAGCTGATGATGCCGGTTCCGCCGATGAATAGAATTTTGGTCATAGAAACTCCTACTATCTTAGACCTCAAGGGTTTTTCTGCTTGCGATAAATTGATTTAGACCGGAAGGATTCTGGAATCCTTCCAGGTCTGTCAATCTTTGATGTTTATAGTGTACACTACCCGAAAAGAAATTGCAGCGTAAACCTATCCGCGTTATACTGGCGAGCCTGATAATTGCGATTGGAGAAAATTTTGAACGCATCTAAAGCACCGACCACATTTTCCCAGCGGGCAGCAAATTTCTTTGGCTTGAGCCTGGGATTAATCTCGATGATTTTCATTGTGCGACTGGTGATGGATTCCAGCTTTCGGGTGGTTTATCCTTTCATCCCCCAAATATCGTCAGGACTCAAATTGAGCATCACGGCGTTCAGTTGGCTGCTGACCATACGCTCTACCTCCGGGTTTCTGGGCCCTGTGTTGGGTGTGCTGGCAGACCGCTATGGACGCCGCAAGGTCATGGCTCTGGGTCTGGTTTCACAAGCGTTGGGTATGGCGGGTATCGCCATTTCCACGGGGTGGTGGGCCGCAGTACCGATGATTCTCGTAGGGATTTCTGTAAACGCCTTTTTGCCCGCCCAACAGGCTTATATCAGCGATATGGTGTCCTTCGAGCGCCGCGGTCGAGCTCTGGCATCCGTGGATATCTCCTTTGCATTTTCAGGAATGGCGATCATGCCAATCATCGGCTGGTTGATGGATTCTTATGGGTGGCGGACACCTTTCGCCATTTTGAGCGCGCTGAGTTTAGTTGCGGCTCTGGTCATCTGGATGTTCCTGCCTGCGGTGGGGGAGCGCAGCCAATCTCAGGGAGGTGGCGTTAGTTTCTGGCAGGTGCTAAAACGGCGCAATGTGCTGGCGGCTATTGTGGTATCGACGTTGTTTTTTGTGGCCGTGGGAATTTTCATGACTTTCTGGAGTATATGGTTGAGCGCTGATTTTGATTTCGATGCTGTCGCTTTGGGGTTGATCGCTACCACGATTGGGGTAGCCGAGTTAAGTGGAGCCACCCTTTCGGGGTTGTTTATCGACAGAGTGGGAAAGCGCCGGGGAAGCCTGATTGCCCTGGCGATTGGGGCAGCCTTGTTTCTCATGATCCCCTTGATCCGCGCCGAATTGCTCTATGTCCGGTTGATGCTTTTCATTTGTGGTGTGGTCGTAGAATTTGGGATTGTTGCGCTTTTCCCGCTGTATGGAGAGCAGGCTCCTGATGCCCGGGCAACGATCTTCTCATTGGTAGCCTTAGGGAACGCTGTTGGTTTGGGTATAGGACCACCCCTAACGTCGGCGCTTTGGGACTGGCAAGGCTTAGGCGCGGTGATGATCGCCGGGGCGCTTAGTCTGATATTGTCTTTTATTGGCGTTTGGGGTTTTCTGACGGATAAGCCTGAAGTTATGGGTTCAGTCGTTCAAGAAAGATGATTTCGGTTTCGCACTTTCAGAAACATTCTTCCAGAAGTTGAAGATGGTCTTGATGGTTTGGGTAAATTCGGCAAAATCGATGGGTTTGACGACATAGGCATTGGCGCCGTAACCGTAACTTTCGTAGATATCTCGATCTTGTTCGGAAGACGATAGCACCACAAAGGGAATGCTCAACAAATCTGGATCGCTTTTGATCTGCCGCAACACTTCCAGACCATTCACCTTGGGCATTTTCAAATCCAGCAATACCAGCAATGGCCAGCCTTGTTGTCGGTCGGCATATTTTTTGCGCCGGTAGAGGAAATCTATGGCCTGATCGCCGTCATTGACAACTTCAATATTGATATCCAAAGACAGCCTGGAAAACGCGGCTAACGTCAGCTCGACATCCCGGGGATTATCATCAACCAATAATATATAATCGTTTGCCATAAACAGGGGTTTTGCAAATACGGATTGCAAATGTTGCAATTATTATACCGTTAATAATAATAAATTGAGAACTCTGGGAAGGGTTTATTCGAATCCAGAGTTTGGTCATGCTAACGCCCTGCCCGCCACGTCTTCGGCGGGGCAGCGAGACACACCTTTAGCGGGCGTAGCGCAGCGAAAATTACGCTTCGCTAGACCCTTCAGCGATGTATCGCCTCAGGGTGAACAAATTGGACACCAGGGTTGGGAAACTCCATTATTTCCCCACTGATACCTCCCTGAAGAAAAACTTCAACCAGACTGATGCCACTACCAGGGAGATTTAAAAGATTGAAAATACGGCTTGGACAAGCAAGGTGCCAAAATTTGTGGGCTGCCGTTTACCCCGATGACCCGCTATAAATCTATCCTTTCCGGAGCTTTTCCAGTTTGACCGGGTCAAATTTAACTTTCACCGGGTCAAAAATTTATTTGACGGCGTCAAATGAGTCAACTGACGCCGTCAAACGACTCAACTGACGCCGTCAAATTTTAAATTGACGGCGTCAAATCTCAATCGTCACTTTACAACGCCGGATGCTCCGGATAATCTGCGCACTTCCATCCTAGTGGGTGGGGTCCCTGAATCGTCATCCACAGGATGCTGATGCTTGTATATCATTTCAAAACCAATCTTTTTGATCACTCCTGGCTCCAAAAAGAATAATATTAATGAAGCCACCTGCTATAATGGAGTACGAATTCTAAGATACAAAATCTGTTTACTGGTAGGTAAAAAAATCGATGAATTGGAAAAGTTTAAGAATCACGATTATTATTGGTAGTTCCTTTGGTATGATGCTCGCTGCGTGCCAATTCGGATACCCTTCAATAGAAAATGCCAACGTAGAGCCTGACATAGTAGAACCTATTGCCGAACCAACTTCTACACCTGAATCTGTAATTGCTCCATTACCTGAGCGCTCTGAACCTCGTACACAAACCAGCGGCACCGTTCCGCACGTACAACTAAACGTAGAGCCGGTATCAGCGGTTAACGACGAACTTTTCCGACTAGCCTTTTCCTTGCCGGGTGTTGAAGACCGGCCAACAATCGTATCTTTGCCTGGGGCGCGAGGCATGTGGTTAGGTGATGATATTCCCTTGGCTCACCCAGAGGCCATTGTATCTGGTCGAGAATTTGCCCATATTCATCCTGATGGAAGTTTACACGCTCCGCTACCCTATGAGCGTGCCCTGGAAGTTGCGGAAAAAGGTTGGGGTGAACGGCATCCCTGGGCAGATGAAAGAGATGGTTGGGATGGATTGGTCATGCTTTTTACGCCCCAGTCAATGGCCGAATTGGAAATCATATTTCAGTTGATTGTCGAATCTTACAATCATGTCACCGGTCAAACATTGCAAGCAGCAGATTTCTAGTCAACTTATGCCAAATCGCACCTGACCTGCCTGGCGACAGAGCGGCCCACAGCGCTAAAAGCCAGGTTTGAAGCGGGTGTAAATATGATTTGGAGCATTAACGGCAGGTCAATCTCGGGTTGCCGTTGTTGGCAATCCAGCAACTTCAGGCAGGTGAATTTTCTGTTATTCAGCTCGAAGTAAAAATTTGCCAACAATAAAGGAAAGGAGATTCGGATGAATTCAAAAAAGAAACCAAAAATCACCCCAACTCCAGACGGTCCATATTTGATAAACGACCTAAAAGAAATGGCAAATCAAAAAGGTGCTATCGAAACCAAAGATAAGATGGCGCTTTGTCGGTGTGGTGGGTCGTCTAATAAACCGTTTTGTGATGGGACACACGCAAAAATCGGGTTTTCTTCTGCGAAACTTGAAGGACGCGTCGAGGATAGAAGAGAAAACTTTCCGGGAAAGCAAATTACAATTCACGACAATCGGGGCATTTGCGCGCATGCTGGCCACTGTACTGATAACCTGGCTGCTGTTTTCCGATTGAATGAAGAGCCTTGGATTCATCCTGATGCCGCGAGTCCTGATGAGATCATAGCGACAATTCAAAAGTGCCCGTCGGGAGCCTTAAGTTACTCGATCGATGACATCGAACACCGAGATCGAGATGGCGAGCCAGCAATCTTTGTCTCACCAAACGGCCCTTATGAGGTCTCAGGCGGGGCGGATCTGATTGACACCACGCGAGCTGATGGTGCTTCAGAGGAACATTTTGCTATGTGCCGGTGTGGTGGATCCAAAAACAAACCATTTTGTGATGGGACACATTGGTATATAAAATTCAAGGACGATAAGAATTAGCAAATGGAAAATTGAAATAATCGGATGTAAGAATTATGCTACCTGATCCCGCGTTGAGCCACTTGGCTCTCCCGTGGGGCGCAAAGCGAGCCGCCCTTTGAAGGGTTACCAAGTGACAATACTGGTAGTTGGCAACCAGAAAAATTCGTACGTTGGATTGAAAGGGTTTTTGAGGAAAGGCAGTGATTATGGCAAAAAAACGGATAAAAGCTACAAAACTAAAAGTAGGTTTGCCATTTAATTTAGGAGAACTTGAATTCGTACCGGATGAATTGCAGCAGCGAGTAGCTTGGGAACTTTATGTAGAACTAACTACTCGGATTTCAGTCCAGCCACGTGATGAAGGCAAGGGGTTAATTCGCGAAGCACTAAATTCACTTTACAGTTTGTTTGGAGCCACAAGGGAAATATTGCGTAAAGCTGGTCCCTCAATTGCTCAAGGACCTGAATCAGTTGGTGTCATAGCAATTGAAGTCATCAATATTGGCTTACGACCCTTTGTGTCAAAATGGCATTCGGAACTCATTGCCTATGAACAGTATCGGCCAGCTGAAGTGGGAATCCGAGAACACGAAATAAACTGGAGCTTAGCTGACGATTTTCATTATGAACTTGAAGAATTACAAGAGCAAATGATAATTTATTCAAATGCCCTTGCGAAAATTGCTGGAGTCTCAATATAATTCAGGAGTTACGTATTTCGCATCCCCCCTTACAGGATGCATGGCGAAGTGATCCCCGCCGAAGGTGTGCCGTTGGCAAGGGACTGTATCGAAGGGTGCGAATGGGAGATAAATGTACCCCTAGCCCTTGAAGCCTTTTTTGGGTGACGATTTAATAACTTGAAAATGTTGCAGAGATTCGATGTCAAAAGCCCTGTTAAAAGAATCCATACATTTCATTCTTGAGCCATTGGCGAGCGGTGTATATGCTTGCATTAGTAAACCGGGGGGAGCTGCTTATGCAAATGCCGGGATTATTGATCTTGGCGGGCACACAATTGTGATAGATGCATTTGACACCATGGCAGCGGGTCACGATCTCCGTCAGGCGGCGGAAAAACTTTTTGACCGACAGGTTGAGACCATTTTGCTGACTCACCCCCATAGTGATCATTGGATTGGTGCTTCTGTATTTGATCGTACAACTTCTGAACTCATAGCAACCAGTAAAACTAGAGAAATATGTATGGAATGGGGAGCCGAGATCGTAAAAGGCTATGAAAATCCTTCAGAATGGGAAGAATGGGTTCAAGAATTGGAAGTCCAATTAGAATCTGAAAATGATGAGCAAGTGCGAAATGGATTGGAAAATACACTTATCCGTGCTCGATATACAATGGCAGAAATGACTGAATTTCAACCTCGTTATGCCGATAAAACATTTCGAGATGTAATAAATTTTCAGGGAGTTGACAGGGAGGTTGAGTTTCGCTCGTTTGGGCGAGGGCATTCAGAAGATGATTCAGTATTATTTCTTCATGATGATGGAATAGCCTTTATTGGTGATATTGGTTTCTTTGATACCCAACCATTTTTAGGTTATTGTGATTTGGAGCCATATCGAAAGCAAATACGATATTTCATAGATTCTGAATACGAAGTGTTGGTTCCTGGTCACGGCCCGATAGGGAATGGGAAAGATGATATTGCTCTACAATTAAGATACCTGGACATAATGGAAGAGCTGATAGGAAATGTAGTGCATCGTGATGGTTCATTTGAGGAAGCCAAACAAATCAAATTGCCAAAGCCTTTTGATAAATGGTTGCAAGCTGGCAAAGGAAGATTTGATGTCAACGTGCGATATTTGTTTGAGCATCTTGGTGGGGTGGTGACGGATGAAATATAGAAGACGCCACTAGGACAGATAGGGTTACAATGGATATAATTCTTTTCTCGGTTTATAGAATAGGACAATAATAGTATGTGGGAACAAAAATTAGAAATCTACGATAAGTTGGTCGAAAAATGCCCCCGGTTTGAAAGAAAAGGGAAAACTGTGCCGTACACCTCTGCCAATGGACACATGTTTTCGATACTAAATAAAGAGGGTGAACTGGGATTCCGATATTCAAAAAGCGCACAGGAGAAGTATATCCTGGAATTTGATACGACTTTATTTAAGTCCCATGGAGCAGTTATGCGAGGCTATGTGTTGATCCCTGATCATATGCTCGAAGATTTGGATAAATTAGCCGAATATCTAAACGAGAGTTATGATTATGTGATGACGCTTGAACCAAAATAGTCATCGCTAGCACCCGCTCATCTCTATTGGTCTTGAGTAGTCGATTATCAGGTCGTAGGGCTGACCAAAAAATCGTAATATGAATTTTTGCCCCTTTCTGGGTTGTGTGGACTTATTTGGGGCCATATATCAAAATGGAGACTGAAAATAGTGGAAATCTAGTACAGTTGATTCCAAATGCAATAGTGGTTATACTTCAAATGGATCTTTTAATAGATTCCGATATAGGGTTGCCGTGTTTTGAATACTTCTCAAAAAAATGGTCTCGAAAAACCTGACTCCGTTTGATGAACTGGATATCTTGCGTACTGTTGCTCAAACGATCACGGAAGCAACGGATGAAGACCAGTTAATTAATCAGGCGACAAAACTTATTGGCGACAACCTGTTTTCTGATAATTATGGCATATTGCTGGTGGATGAGAAGAATGGCTCTTTGCAGGTGCACCCATCTTATCAGATGAATGGAAACAAGACGGAGAAACCGTTTTTTGATCCCCTTGAGAAGAGTATCGTTGGACATGTTGCCAGGACGGGGCTTCCGGAGCGAATTCCAGATGTCTCTGCATTCCCAAATTACCACAATTTTGACCCAGAAACGCGCTCGAAACTAGTTGTCCCCCTAAATCTCGGGCAACGGACAATCGGGGTCATTAACGTTGAAAGCAAGGCGCCGAATGATTTTACTGTTTCGGCGGAACGCTTATTGGTCATCCTTGCAAGCCAAATCTCCATGACCATTGCACGTTTGCGGACTGTAAAAATCGAAAAAAGACGTGCGGAAGAGCTGGCAGTTCTACTCGAATTGTCTCAGAACCTCTCCCAACTATTAGATACAGAAACTGTATTGGATGAAATTTTTGATGGGGTTTCTCGTCTTTTAGATACATCCAATTTCTTTGTCGCTATCCTGGAAACCGATAACAACCACATATCATTCCCTATCAACATTAATGAATCTGTTCGAGATTATGATATTCTGAAGGTTATTACACCCACCAAGGGGTTGACTGGACATATTTTGCAAACCCGAAAACCAATATTGATAAAGAATAATCCCCAGGATTGGGAAAAGAAAAATGGTGTTGAGGTCGGTGGAGAGCTTCCAATGTCCTGGTTGGGAGTGCCCTTATTGGTTGGAAGCAAGATCATTGGTGTAATGGCAATTCAAGATTATAAACGCCCAAATGTTTATGATGAGAATGATTTGGAAATCATGACAACAATTGCTAACCAGGCAGCTGTTGCCATTGAAAATGCACGTTTGTTTGAGGATACCCAGAGACAGTTAATTGATCAAACCATTCTTCGAGAGACAACAGAGATGCTGTCTTTTACCCTTGACCATGGAAAGATCCTCAACCAGCTCATAAAACAATTATGCATCGCCATTAATGCTACTAGTGCATATTTCTCCGAGGTGGATGAAAAGCAGGGGGCTTATACTACGATAGCAGAATACAAAAGCCCCTACATTTGTGAAAGAGAAAAGGAATCGGATTTAGGGAATACTTATCCGTTGACCCCTGAGCAAAATGGTGGAAATTCTTCATTTGACAACTCTAAGTTGGCTCAAAAATATCCTCAAGGCATTCATACTGTTGATCATATTGATGATCCAACCATAACCAAAGCACAATTTGATGTGATGGAACAATTTGGTACTAAATCAATGTTGGTCGTCCCTCTGATAGCCAGGGGGCAGCTTATTGGAATTTCTGAGTTATTAGAAAGTCGGCAAAAGCGAGAATTCACTGATGAGGAAATAAATCTATGCTATTTGTTGTCCCAGCAGGCAGCGAGTGCCATTGAAAATGCTCGTTTGTTCGAGGAAACACAGAGACATTTACAAGAGCAAACCATTCTTCGAGAATCAACAGAAATTCTGAATTCTACGCTAGACTATGAAGCGATTTTACAAGTGCTAACAAAGCAAATTTGCAAAGCCATCAATGCTACCAGCGCATATATTAATGAGTTTGATGAAGAATGGCAATTCGTGACTGTTACAACTGAATACTTCAGTGCCGAAGCTAGTGAAAGAGAAAAACGTAGTGATTTAGGTAAAACATATGATTGCACCAAGTATCCAAATTATGATCCCTTTTTAGACAGGCTAAAACAAGGCTTGCACGATGAGTATCGAATTGATTTGCCTGAAATAACTCAGATATTTACAGATGAGATGTTGGAATTTGGAGTTAAATCAGTTTTGTATATCCCTTTGACATCTAAGGGACAGTTGATTGGATATTCTGAGATTTGGGAAAGTCGGCATTCAAGGGAATTTGCTGAAGAAGAAATTGCCCTATGTAAGTTATTGTCTCAGCAAGCGGCCACGGCACTCGAGAATGCGCGTGTGTTTGATCTCTTAAAACATCATGCCTCCCATGATGAATTGACAGGTGTATATAATCGCCGGCGGCTTCTAGAACTGGCTAATGCCGAATTTAATCGCTGCAACAGGTATGAGCGTTCATTTTCTCTGTTGATGCTGGATATCGACAATTTTAAAAAATTCAACGATTCTTACGGGCATGCTATCGGTGATGAGGTATTAAAAGTCGTTGCCAACTTTTGCCAGGAGAGTTTGCGCGAATCAGATTTTGTCGGGCGTTATGGGGGAGAGGAATTCGTGATTATACTAACTGAAACCCCGCGAGAAGAGGCAATAATTGTTTCGGAACGTTTGAGGCAAAACATTGCTAAATCAAAGGTATCCACAGTGAAGGGAGACCTAAAGGTAACTGTAAGCATTGGTCTGGCTGAGAAAAATGAGTTTACACCGAATTTGGAAACTTTGATCGCTCGTGCTGATCAGGCTATGTATCTTGCAAAACATAAGGGGCGCAACCGGACTGCACTCGGTGCTTAGCACATTTGACTATAATTGACGCATAATTTCAGATATAAAATTATTGGGGGACAGGAAAGAAAAACTGAAATTCAACAAATTATTACTCACGTCTCTTTTTTGGAGGTTAGAAATGTTGATATATCAATTTCATCACTTCATCAAACCAGAACTTGTCGAAGAATATAAAACAGCTACCCTGGAGAATGCCATAAAAACCATGGAAGAGCCGGGTGTGCTCCGGTTTGATGTTTTGCAGGATAAAGAAGATCCTTCCCATTTCAGTTTGTTCGAAGTATATCGCGATATAGAAGCTAGAGAAAAACACCTGGAGACAGAACATTTCTTTGCCTGGAAAGAGGTTGCCCTGGCAGCATTTGCTAAAAAAGGGCACGGATTTGAGTTTGAAGCAGTGCATCCAGAGGGGGAGTGGAATAAAGTGTAGGCTGAAATGGTATTTAAAAATAGTTTGGGGCATGTTGTGGCGGGAAACGCAAATAACTAATCATTTTCTAATCTTTAATCGAACCCAGAACAAATGTTTTGGGTTATTATAAGCGAATGGGCGTGAACCTACGGTTAGCACCCATTCGCGATTCAAGTGCATGGGCACTTGAGAATACAAGTATTAAACCAAAGGAGAAATCAAATGCTTACTTTTAATGTTAACTGGCTGGCGATCCTCGTCTCTGCCGTAGCCAACATGGCGATTGGTGCCATTTGGTATGGAGCCTGGGCAGAACCCTGGCTTGCTGGGATAGGTAAGACCCGAGAGTGGGCCAATGAAAATCAGAACCCACGGGATTTTGTCATTGCCATCATTAACTCTCTGCTGATGGCTTTTTTCCTGGCAAATGTCATTGCCTGGGCGGGGGTTTCTGGTTTCCTGCCCGGTCTGCTTACTGGTCTTTTTATGTGGCTGGGTTTCACTGGCTTTTCTTTTGCCGCAAATCACGCCTTTGAAGGCCGTTCAGCCCTGGTCTGGTTCATCAATTCCGGAACCTACCTTGTAGGGTTGTTGGTTATGGGTATCATCCTTGGGTTGTGGCAATAAACGTACCACTTGAATGGAAAAACGGCCGCTGATTTTTCAGCGGCCGTTTTTCCTTAACTGATAATTTGTTCTCCGCTTTTTTGGGGTCCGAAAATATGGGGGACGAACTATCCTTGATTTAGTTTAGAGATTATTCAAATCACTATAGAATGAATTTTATCGATAACATCATCGATATTATACGGCTTACTGATAAATCCCGCGGCTCCTGCCTGGAATGATTTTCTCTTGGATTGAACGTCGTTTGATGCAGTAATAAAGATGATCGGGATTGAATTTGTATTTGGATCGGATTTCAACAATTTGCAAACTTCAAATCCATTCATATCCGGCATAGAAATGTCTAAAAATATCAAATCTGGGCGGAGTTCTTGGGCTTTCAGCATCACATCTAAGCTACGATCTATCTTGTGTGTGTGAAACCCTTCAATGTCGAGAATCCTGCTCAACAATTGTAAATTTCCCACATTGTCATCAACAAGAAGAATAGTTGCGTAATTCTTCGAAAAACGATTATTGCTCATAACGCGGCCTTTAGCATATTGTCTCCAGGATACTTGTTTATAGAACATTAAATAATCAATGCACATCAATTCAAAAGAGAAATGTTGATTTTCTACAATTATAGTGTTCATTCGCGTGCATATTGTTAGGTTTTGTTTGAGATTGTTAGGAAAAAATCGTGCAGAATTCTTGGTTCGAAAACCATCAAAAATTGATATTGTTATTCTTCTACTCCCCGTCATCAATATTGAAGCCCCCCACAAGGTCATGGAGAAATATGCAAAATATTTTGGAAATTTAAAAACGAAGAGATGCAGAGCATCCAGAGAAATAATTTTGGAGAGAAGAAAAAAGCTTTTCTCAAATACAAAAAATCTTAATGCCGCCAGGGGCGTGCTAAGCATCTGTGTCTCTGTGATTTCATGTTTTTAAGGCGGAATAATCGCAATGGGTTACAATAGCCCCATGCAAGATATCACTCTGATTGCAATTTGTACTTTTGGATTGGAAGCCGTAGTCAAGCGCGAGCTTCACGCCCTGGGGTTCAAAGATCTCAAAGCATCTGACGGTAAAGTCGAATTCCAGGCCCGCCTCGAGGATATCCCCACGGCCAACCTTTGGCTGCGCAGCGCGGATCGGGTGCTGCTCAAGATGGGCCAGTTCAAAGCGCTGACCTTCGATGAGCTTTTCGAAGGCACCAAGGCGCTGCCCTGGGGAGATTGGATCACCGAGGATGGTAAATTCACAGTCACCGGTTCGGCAGTAAAATCAACATTGGGCAGCGTACGCGCTTGTCAGGCAATCGTCAAGAAGGCAGTAGTCGAAAGCCTCAAGGCCAAATACCACACTGAATGGTTCCAGGAGAGTGGACCCGTATTCACGATCAAGGTGGCCATGCGAAAGGACGTTGCCCTGCTGACCATCGATACCTCGGGTTCAGGGCTCAACCGCCGGGGATATCGCGTCCATTCTGGGGAAGCGGCCCTCAAAGAGACCATGGCCTCAGCCTTGGTGCAGCTGAGTTTCTGGAATAAAGATCGGTTGTTGATCGATCCCTTTTGTGGATCTGGCACAATCTTGATTGAAGCGGCCATGCTGGCCCGTAAAATGGCCCCCGGTTTGAACCGAAATTTTGCTTCAGAAGAATGGCCATGCGTACACCTCAATGCTTGGAAGGTGGCCCGCCGCAAGGCGCACAAAGCGGTTCTCCCTTCGGGGGGACTGCATATCTTTGGCTATGACCTCGACCATGAGATGATCCATGCCAGCTTGCGAAACGCCAAAGAAGCCGGGGTCGGCGAAGATATCACCCTCGAGCAGAAAGACGTCAAAGAACTGTGGATCGACAAGCCTTATGGCATCGTCATTTCCAACCCGCCCTATGGCGTCAAACTAGGAGAGTTTCAGGAACTTAATCAAATATATATTTCCCTTCACAAAACTTTCCGCAAGAAGAAAGGCTGGTCAGTCTATATGCTGACCGCCGATAAGAAATTTCCGGATTATTTCAAACGTGCCAAACCCGATCGAGTGCGCAAGCTCTTCAATGGGCCATTGGAAGTCAATTATTACCAGTATTTTGGTGAACGGCCACCTAGGGAAGATAAGACTTGATTAATAAAAGGCGCAGCCGGAAATTCGAATTACAATGAATGAATCAAATT
>CAZVPR010000006.1:0-104358 GCA_964629085.1 uncultured Anaerolineales bacterium | reverse complement strand
AAAGCTTATCGTCCACACTGATAAGCTTTATCAGTCCGCATGATAGCCTTTATCGGACACCCTGATAAGTGGTATCGGTCATCACGATAAGCCTTATCGTTCACCCTGATAAGCTTTATCAGTCCGCATGATAGCCTTTATCGTTCGCCCTGATAAGGTTTATCGTTAACCAAATCCAAGTTGTTGTTAGTGAATAATCACGGGAAAATCGCGCCAGAGGCAGGTGACAGTCAGCTCTGCTTGAAGATGATTGTCGCCTTTAGGATTTGCGAACGAAGTTGCCCTAAACCACAACCAGTTTCGACTTTTGCACACCTTTGCGCAAATCATGGCAGTAAATATTGGTGGGGGCGGCATACACTGTATCACGGCGCAAGAACCTGTTGTGAATAAATAGCATTTTATACCTAACCACAAAGAGCGAATACAGAAGATGAAGGTGTATTCGCTCTATATTTATTTGCGTTCGTAATTCGCTAAAACTTAGAGAGATTTGATCGTTCTTTCGATAATCGTCTGGATTTTTTTGGAAACTTCTACAGGCAGCGGCTCGGGCTGATGCTCATGCAGGATTTTGAGCGCTTTTTGTTGGGCCCGTTGCCGGTAGGTAAGGGAACCTTCTGCCGACCAGCCGGCGTGGTCCTGCCGATCAATCAAGTTGGGGTACCAGTCATCCTTGAAGTGGTTGTGCGTGTGATCTAAACCCAAGAAATCCTGACCGAAGCCGACTTCATCGATAGGACCCAATGCCAGGGTTTCGTCGTCGACTTCGACTCCTTGCATGAAGCGCCTGACCCAACCGACCAGCTCATCGCACATGGTGATCATCTCGATGGAGTTGGTTAGTCCGCCCTCGAGATAGCCAACGTCATGGATCAGGTGGGAGCCCGCCAAGGTTTCAGTTAAAAGCGAGAAAGCAGCTTCAGCGGCAGCCTGCTCATCGGGCAGTTTCGAGTCCGAAGCGCCTCCTAATCCAAAAATAGGTAAGCCATAATATTGGGCCATTTCCACGCACAAAACGCGGTTATCCGGCGCGGCGTAGATATCCAGCATGGTGCGCATATCGAGCATATCTTGCGTGCCGCCGCTGAGAATGACCGGCGCTCCCTCCCGTTTTAGCTGCGCGATGACCAACCCGGCCAGTTCACCGGCATTGGAATAGGCCACCGCCCCGGCTGGAGTGATCGGCCCGCTGGCACCGCGCAGTACCACTGGGGTGTAGGATGTCGGCAGGCCTTTTTCGGCCATGAAGAGCAGCTTTTGTAACGCTTCATCGTTATGAACCAGCGGCGCAGTGACGTTGATGTATAAGAAAATGAAAGGATTACGGCGTAAAGCATCAGCCCCGCCAGCAACCACTTCGGCCATTTCTACAGCTTTGACACAACCTTCGAACTCAGTGGTCACGAACATGATCGGCTTGGATGTGTTTTCCAGCATGGCCTGCATCTGGAACAAGTCGGCATGCTCTTGGGGTACATCTCCAGCGATGTTTAATGACATGACAAAATCGATGTTGGGCAGCGCATCGCAAACCCGGATTCCTTCGACGATGTCGTCCAATTTACCCTGGCGGCGTTCGCCGGTGCGCAGGTCGATTATGTTGGGGCAATCGGAGCCTGGGCCGTAGAAAACGTTGCGCCTTTCCAATGGCATCACCCGCTCGCCCAACTGATTGGCAATCATCACACGCTTGGGCGCGATGTTGAGTGCCCACTCCACCAAATGAGATGGAATGCGCACATCGGTTTCGTTGATGACATCAGCGCCGGCAGATTTTAGCAGCTCAACCGCTTCAGGTACCAGCAGCCGCACACCAGTACGTTCCAGGATTTCTATGCTGGCAAAGTGGATGCGTTCAAGTTGATCTGGGGATAATTTCTTAAATAATGGGGCCTTGATGGCTTGAAAATTGCTTTGGGTGATTGGCATATTCTTCTCCAAAAGATAGTTGCAGTTTTTTGGGCTTAATGATTATGCTTGATGTGAATTTGACGATTCCAGGCCAATGAAGCCCGGTTTCTAGAATTTATATGCGTGGTTCAATAATCCAATAAACTGAAGAGTATGTAAATGCAAATCCATCTTCATAATCCTGTTGAGTTCGTAGTATCTGCGCAAACGAATTTTATTGTCACAACCAGTCCCACAAATTGATTATCTACTTAAGCGGATCTTGACCTCGAATGCGGGCAAAAAAGTTTCACCAGTATACACGCAATTTTCTATAATTCAATCTAAGGTGATATTTGCACTACGAGAAAGGGAAAACCTACACAATTAATTCAAGATTTCGCAGTTATACTATACACAAACAGAGATATTTCAGAAAGGAGCAATTGATGTATCAGAATCGCGATTTCGGTATCAATCATATCCAGGCTCGCAAAGATCATCGTTGTTACGGCATGGGGTTGGGCATAATCATCCTCGACGATATTTATCCCGGCTTCCCAGGTGATGTACGCAATGCCAGTGCATTCCCGTTCCCAGTTCAATATGAAATTGTTGAAGGGGTGGATATCTGGAAATTGGTTCATGAGGAAGATAAATCGCAGTGCCTGGGACCGATTCAAAAGGCAGCCAAAAAGTTGGAAAGTATGGGTTGCCGCGCCATAGCTGCCGAGTGTGGATACTTTGCTTACTTTCAGAAAGATATTGCCGGATTTGTCGACGTCCCAGTTTTCATGTCCAGCCTGCTGCAGGTGCCCTTTGCTCAACAGTTGATTGGCCCTAACAAGGTGGTTGGTATCATGATGGCCCGCAAGGCGCAACTGCGCGATCACCATCTGGAATCGGTTGGCATTAAGATTGGCTCTAATTATGTTATTGAAGGGGCTGAAGATGACGGTAAATGCACCGAATTTGAAAATCTTTGGTATGCTCCCAAGCGCCCGAATATCCCCGAAGCTTACTATGACAAAGCTGAAAAAGAATTCGCTGAAGTATGTGTAGATTTCTATAATGCCCACCCGAACATGGGCGCCATGATGCTGGAATGCACCGGCATGCAGCCCTTTGCCCGGGCTGTCCAACGCCAAATCGATATCCCCGTCTTTAGTTGGGGCACACTTTTAGATTTTGCCTATTCAGTGACCGTACACCGAGATTATTACGGACATGTATAGTTGAGGAAATTTGATGTCAGTATCTAGCTTTGACCATTCATCCATACGCTCTGCCCGCTTGAGCAGTCTGACGGAAGACCAATTTAAGATCATTCATGAGGCCAGCCTGGAGATTCTTGCTCATACTGGCTTGCGCTTCCTGAACGAGGAAGCACTGCAGTTATTCAAAAAAGCCGGTGCTTTGGTGACGGATGATACCCTGGTTTGTATTCCTCCAAACCTGGTTGAACGGGCGCTGCAATCCGTACCAAAGAGCATCACAATTTACGATCAGCTCGGGAAGCGTGCTATGGTATTGGGTGGCCATCGCAGTTATTTTGGGCCTGGTTCGGATTGCATGCACATCTACGATACCGAAACCTGGGAGCGTCGACCGGCGGTGCTCAACGATGTTGTCAATGGAATTCGTCTGGTCGATGCGCTGCCTAATCTACAGTTCGTGATGTCTATGTTTTTGCCATCCGATATTCCAGCAGATTATTATGAACGACGTCAGATGGCGATTATGCTGCAAGAGAGCACCAAGCCGATTGTATTTGTTGGCATTGATGCTGAAAGCACGGTTCATGCCATCAACATGGCTGAAATGGTCGCGGGAAGTCCGATTCATTTGCAGCGCTTTCCATTTGTGGTCAACTACGTTAACACAGTATCCGCCTTTATTCATAACAATCAAAGTGTAAAGCGCCTATTATACGCAGCAGAACGCAATATCCCCTCAGTCTATGCTCCCAGCACCAGCCGCGGCATCACGGCACCGATCACCATCCCAGGGGCATTAGCACTGGGTAACGCCGGCCACTTGGGAGGGTTGGTGCTATCACAATTGAAACGTGAGGGCTCACCATTTATTCGCAGCCATCCCACCGGAGCATCGATGGATTTGCGCTCGATGGTCAGCGTTTATAGCGCGCCGGATAATGGTCCTTACGGCTGGGATTTAGCCCATTATTATGATATCCCTACTTTTGGGGCGGCAGGTTGCAGCGATTCGAAAATCTTCGATTCTCAGGCTGCTGCGGAAGCTTCATTGACTCTCTTTGAAAATGCGCTGGGTGGCGCCAATCTGATCCACGATGTTGGTTATCTCGATTGTGCCATGACGGGTTCCCTGGAATTTGTTGTTTTCAACAACGACTTGATCGGTTGGTTAATGCGCTATCTGCGCAAAATGGAAATCAACGCAGAGACGCTGGCATTAGATCTGATCCATGAGGTGGGCCCCGATGGCAGTTTCTTGGATGAAGACCATACTTTCAACCACGTGCGGGAAGAGTGGCAACCAGCATTGTTCGATCGTTTGGACTATCACCGTTGGGCAGATCAGGGCGGTCGCACAATGAAAGAGCGTGCCAATGTTAAAGTAAGGGAAATCTTGGCGGACCATCGCGCCGAACCATTGCCGGATGATATTATCCAAAAATTGAACGCCTATGCTATGGAGGTTGTACCCTAAATTGAATCCAGCGCTTGTTGAAAGCTTTATTGAAATATTTGACGTTTGGGAACCGGCCCGACCCTATCTGCATCTTATGGTGGAAGATGCGGAAATGGAGTTGGTTCTGGCCCTGGCAGATCGGAATCTGGATTTGGGCGGGGTTGCCGATTTAGTGGATTTGTCTCAGCCCGAAGCGGAAGAATTGCTCAAGCGGGCATTTTCGCGTTGCATTGTTAATCTGAGTGTGGAAAATGGGGTGGCGAAATATACCGCCTCCGATTTTTACGCCCGGCTGGATCATTTTGCCAAGTTCGAGAATTGGCACGATATCCCCAAAGAAGATCGCCAACGCATCAATCGCCGTTTTTTGGATGAATTCATCGCTCGTCATAAATCCAATGTCGAACGCAAAATGCAAGGCTTGGAAGCAGAAAACGCCTTGCCTAACGACACTGTCATGCTTTTACATGAAGTTGAAGAAATGATCCTGGCTGCGGAGGTCATCGTTGTGCAGCCTTGTGATTGCCGCAAATTGGGTGAGAATTGTAATCGGCCTGTGGAAACCTGCATCTGGCTGGATGAGGGCGCGCGGGAATCATTGGATCGCGGCCATGGCCGCCAGCTAACCCAGGAAGATGCCTTGGAACTGCTGCGTTGGACGGATAAAAAAGGCCTCATGCACACAGCAGATAGCGCCTGGAAGGAGCGCGGACTCCACGCTATCTGCAATTGCTGTGCTTGTGACTGTTATCCCTTCCGCGCGGCGGAAGAATTAGGTAGTGAAGGCGTCTGGCCAAAAAGTAACTTTATTGCCCAGTATCACGCCAAACGTTGTAATTTTTGTGGCGCCTGCGTCAAACGCTGTCATTTTGATGCCTTTTTCCACATTGATGAATTCAAAACTGTGAATCAAAAAGAAAAGCAAAAAGTCGCCTATGATGCCGAGCTTTGTTGGGGCTGCGGCTTGTGTGCAAATACCTGCCCAGAGGGGGCAATTAAAATGATAGAAATTGATTCGAATTGAATTGTTTGCTAATGAATTTACCCAAATGCCAATGACATTTAATGTATATCCCATGGTAAAATGGGGAAAATTCTCACGGCTGGGGATATCTTGGCAATAAGTGAGATTTCATATGCACCAAGAAGTTTGGTCTTGCCATAGACCAAGGGGGGTGTGGGATCACCATAGATTTTTAATGAGCATCTTTCCTGCGCGCTTCAATAACAATTAACTGTGCTGAAAATCCAAGTTGCATTCAATTTCAGCATCCGTCATAGTCAAATTTAGAGTATTTTTTGGAAGGAGAGAAAATTGGTTAAGGTTGAATTACGTCCGAATGAATCACAACAACAGTTGATGAGCCGATTCCGAAAAAAGGTATCTCGGAGCGGGAAGATGAGTGCTATTCGAAAGAAGCGCTGGTTTGTCTCGAAAGCTGAAGTGCGTAGACTGCAGCGAAAGAAAGCCATCCGGAGGCAGAAACAGCTCAGGAGAAAACGGCAAGCACGAAGAGGAAAGATGGGTTAGCCAGAAAGGAAAAAATGTCAAAAAAAGAGGAGAAGCTACAACTCGAAGGTGTAGTCGTTGAGGCATTGCCTGGAACGCAATTTAAAGTTGAATTGGAAAATGGTCATGAAATTATTGCCTATCTGAGCGGTAAGATGCGAAGGTATTACATTCGAGTTTTGCTGGGCGATAAAGTTACTGTCGAGATGTCACCCTATGACATGACCAAAGGCAGGATTACTTTCCGACATAAAAAACAGTTCCAACCCAGATATAAAAAATAACCCTAATCGACCAAATCTGAGTGTGTCAATTTCCCAGTATTGCTTAGTGAAATGAGAGATCATGGACACCGAAAACCTAGTTTATTCAATTACAGATTGGGTAGTTCACTGTCAATATGGCGTGGGACAAATCGTTGCCCTTGAGAATAAGCCGATTTTTGATGGCAAAAAGGGTCGCAAAGATTTTTTTCGAGTTTTAACGAAAAATGGAGTTTTTTGGTTTCCTGCTACGGGAATCGATAATGAGCGTGTTAGGGCAATTGCGACCCCACGCCAATTCAAGCGCACATTAGAAGTTCTGCAGCGACCTCCTCAACTTGTTGAAGCTGAAAAGGGTGAGTTGAGGGAAAAAATTTCTGTGATCTATTCCAACGCCGCCTTAGCGCCGATGGTTGAATTGGCGCGAGAATTGTTTGCTCGAAATAAAGTGAAAAATATCTCTGTCGACGAAGAACGTGCGCTAAGCAAATTCACGAAACAAATGATAATGGAATACGCTCAGATCATGGGGGTAGAAATTGAAGTTGCCAGAAAAAAGCTCCATTCATTTTTACGGAAAAGTGAGCGCGACGCCAATGAGAAATTCTTCCTTGCTTATTGAAAAGAAGATATTTTGATGTCACCGATTAACTTTTGGATGTGTGCTAATACCTACGCTGAGGGAGCTTTTAGAATGCATGGCGGTGGACAATAGTAAGAAAAATCAGAAGATATTAAATTTTTGCTACCCGACGTTGTCCATGGTAATTTTATAAGATTGTAAAGACCATGGTAAAATTTTCCAAATCCTCGCCAAGGGTTTGGTAGTTTTCGAATCAAATCGACCCAGGGTGTCGGACCGGTCAGGGATGGTAGGGGGTTTTGGCTTCGGTGTGTTTTACAATTTTGGAGCTAAGATTGGATTAATTGTTGAATCTTGTGGAATGAAATAGATTATTGTGGAGGAGGCGTGCTATGTCTAAAGAGCTTGAGATTAACGTTGAAAATTTGGATTTTGGCTTTGGTATTTTTAAACAGATTTCTCAATTTAGGCCTCATTCATCGTATAGTTTTCGTTTAGACGCTCATTCCTTCAACGCTTTTCAAGAAGTCAGGCAACTTGTCAATTGGGGGATGGGTGCCAATATGCCTAAAATGAAAGCCGCGGCCCTTGAAATCCTCGATTTGATTTTGTTATCTTCTCCAGGGGAGCCCGTAAATCTTAATTTTACTGAGCATGAATGTAAATCGATGAATGCCGTAATGGACTTAATTGGTAGATCATTGGATAAACACAAGGATGGCGTGCTGCGAAAATAATTGAAATGCTGGCTGCCTTTGGGAGAATTTCTCTAGTCCATCGTTGCTAAGAATCGCTGAAACTGATGGAGATAACCTAAAAAAATGCCGAAATTTGTCATTGGAGCCTTCGTTGTCATCTTTGACGAAAAAAATCGCGTTCTGCTCAGCCGTCGCCGCAACCTGGATCTATGGAATTTGCCGGGTGGCGGTGTAGAGAAGGGCGAGCTGCCAACCGAAGCTGCGGTGCGTGAAACGAAGGAAGAAACTGGATTGAAGATCAAAATCCTTGATCTTGTGGGGGTTTATGGGAAACCCCATCGTGATGAATTTGCCTTTGTTTTCCTGGGGAAGGTTACCGGGGGAAAACTAAAAAAATCCAAGGAGGCAGATAAACACCGCTATTTCAGTCTCAAGAAAATCCCCAAAAACACGATCCCCAAGCATGTGGAGCGCATCCACGATGCTGCACGTAATCTAGATAAGCCAATTTTTAATCAACAACGGGGAATTTCGGGTCGTGAGTTGGTCAAAAGACTAAATAAAAAGGCTGCCAGGCAAAAATCGAAAGTAATCAAATAAATTTTGGAGGAGCATCATGAAAGCTGTACGTCTTGTGGATGTGGGCCGGCCCCTGGAATTGCACGAGATTCCTGTACCAGAGGTTGGGCTGAATGATGTTTTGGTTGAAGTCAAGGCGGCGGGAATATGTCATTCGGATGCCCATTACAGAGCTGGGGTTTCACCCGTCCGTCCCTTGCCAATGACATTGGGACACGAGGTTGCTGGAATCGTCGAAGAGGTAGGGGCAGAGGTTCAGGGTGTGGAGGTTGGGGATCGAGTATGTATTCACTATATGGTCACATGTGGACATTGCGAGTACTGCGATAGGGGCAGCGAACAATTTTGCACCACCGGTTCGATGATTGGAAAATATCGTGCGGGGGGCTATGCTGAGAAAATTTCTGTCCCAGTTCGAAGTGTGTTCAAACTGCCGGAAGACATCCCTTTTGAGCAGGCTGCCGTTATGATGTGTTCATCCTCGACTTCTTACCATGCCTTGAAAAAGGCTCGTTTGCAGGCGGGGGAGACGGTAGCAATATTTGGGGTTGGCGGTTTGGGGATGTCGGCTGTGCAATTGGCTTATGCCCTGGGGGCGATCCAGGTTTATGGTGTCGATTTAAACCCGGATAAGTTGGCCCTGGCTGAGACATATGGCGCTGTGCCCATTCAAGCCAATGAAGTCGACGCCGTTGATGAAATCAAACGTCTGACAGGGGGAAAGGGCGTAGATGTTGCCCTGGAGCTGATTGGAATTCCCGTAACTATGCGGCAGGCTATCGAGTGTGTGGGCATTTTTGGCCGTGTTGCTATGGTTGGGTTGAATGAAGAAAAAATTGAAGTCGACCCGTATATCGAATTGCTTTGCCGGGAAGCGGAAATCATTGGGGTTTCGGATCATCTGGCCAGTGAGTTGCCGATGCTGGTCGAATTTGTTCGTTCAGGGAGGCTAGATTTGTCGAAAATAATTGCCCGCACCATTCCTTTGGATGCAGTCGCGATCAATAAGGTTCTTGATCAACTGGATGATTACGCCAACCCTGGTCGCATTGTGATTACGCCTTAGGAGCCGCTATGGGGGCGATGATGGCCCCGGACAATTCGAGCAGATCTTTGGCTTTTAATTCAATTCCGGCCATGGGATCACCACTGCTGATGTTGACATTTTTGGATTGAGCCAGGTTTTGATCAAAAACAACCGGGATATCCTTGCGGAGGCAAAGGGGAGCGACCGCGCCTTTCGTATAGCCAGTGTGTTCGAGAATCTCGTCAACAGAAGCAAAGCTCAATCGTTTCCAAGCCCCAGGGAGGTAGTCACGAACCGCTTGTGTGTCCAAGTGGTCTCCCCCCCGGAGACAGGCCATCGCATAACGGTTCTTTTTCGATTCGCGCAGTACAATGGATTTGACCATTTCTTCCCGGACAACACCCCGCTGCGCGGCGGCTGTTTCGATTGTAAAAACGGGTTCAGAATGGGGGAGAATCCGGTAGGGAATGTTGTGCTCATCGAGCAGTTGAATGACTTTGGTTTTAATCATAACGAAAGTATAGTTGCGTGGCTTTCGGGTGTCAAATTTCTGAAATTGGATGGAATAGAGCAGCACCGAAACGCGCTTGGTTGACAGGTTAGTGTATTTAAGATATATTAGTGATATATCAGATAGAGATTTTTCATGTTTTATGTCGTTTTTAGGGGAATGGCTTGGCATGGGTACTTTCTTATGCTATGATCTAAAATAGCAGTTTTGTTAGTGGAATATCAAAGCACTTTTTCAATAAGCACCTTCATTATCATTTAATAGAATTTCAGTTTGGTTTCGCTTTTCTAAGCATTGGTACGTGTGTAAGCCTCGAAGCTCATGCAGCAGCCGAGTAAACACTTGTCAATTTAGCGTTTGAATTTGCATATCTGTTCACGCGCTATTTCCTTGAAGTAAATATGAAAGATTCGGCTATTCGTTTTGTCGATTTTCTTTCATAATCCGATACCAAAAAGAGGAGGTGCCACTCAAAAAACATTTAGTTGTACTATTTCATCGCGATGTTTTTTATCCAATTAAACTTAGCAAGGAGAATGAAAAGTGAAGAAACCCCAAGTTACTAAATACCAAATGGAGCAGGCCCATCCAGCAATTCCGGATGCCTATGACAAACTTCAGGACGGCCGCATCACTCGCCGTGAATTCTTGCGATTGTCCACGCTTCTGGGTATGTCAGCTGGTTTGGCTCAAATAGCAGCCGGAGTGCCCGCACCGGTAATGGCTGCCCCGGCCCAAGCTGTCAAGCGTGGTGGGACCTGGACCTGCTCGATGCAGCTCCAATTGCTGGATCACCCCGCCCGGCTTTCCTGGGTGGAGGGCGCCAATGTCGTACGCCAGTTCTGTGAATATCTGACCGAGACTGGCTCTGACAACATTACCCGTCCCTTCCTGCTGGAAAAATGGGAAGCCAACGAAGATGTCACCGGATGGGATCTCTATTTGAGGAAAGGCATCTTGTTCAATAATGGTGATGAATTAACCGCGGATGATGTCTTATTCACGATTGGTGAATGGTTGAATCCTGATGTCGGTTCGTCGATGTTAGGACTCATGTCTTATTTGAGTGGGATGCAGGATGTCGAGAAAGTCGATGACTATCACGTCAAATTGCACTTGCAAACCGGCGATATCGCCGTTCCCGAGCACCTCTTCCACTATCCAGGCGTGATGCTGCACCGCGACTTCGAAGGTGATATCATCAAGCAGCCCGTCGGTACCGGTACATTTACACTGACCGAATACGCCGAAGGCGAGCGCGCTGTGCTCACCGCCCGTGAAGATTACTGGCAGATGGGCGAAGACGGCGATCCGCTGCCCTACCTGGATGAGATTGTCTACGTTTCTACCGACAAGGATGCCGGTGTTGCTGCCCTGCAGTCCGGCCAGGTAGATTCGCTCTACGATCCCCGCCCCGCCGATTTCCTGGCGCTTAACGGCGTGCCCGGCCTGTCCGTGCGCCCGGCCAGCACCGCCCAATGTCTGCTGGGTCGTGTGCGTGTGGATATTGCTCCTTGGGACGATGCCCGCGTGCGCAACGCTCTCAAGATGTGCCAGGATCGCGCCAAGATCTTGCAGTTAGCCTACTATGGTGAGGGTGATCTTTCCATCGATGCCCACGTTGCCCCGGTTCATCCAGAATATTGCGAAAAAGATATTCCGGAATATGATCCCGACGGCGCCAGGGCGCTGCTCGAAGAATACGCCGGCGAGATGGGCCTCGAACTGCCCCTCAAGGTCTCCCTGGCCACTAAGAACGACCAGGCTGAGCCTGAGATCGCCCAGGTTTTGAAAGAGCTGGCCGCTCCCGCTGGGTTCGACATCCAGTTGGACATCACCGATCCCTCTGGTTACTGGGATCGCTGGACCGAGGTCGATCTGGGCATTACTTCCTGGACCCACCGGCCTTTGGGCACCATGGTGCTGCCCTTGGCCTACACTGAGGAAGCCATCGGCGCTTGGAATGAAACACGCTGGGCGGATCCCGAGTTCGAAGAATTGTTGAACGAAGCCAAAGGGACTCTTGATGTCGAAGCACGCCGAAGCATCATGTGCAAGATTGAGGACATCATGCAAGAGCGCGGCCCAGTCTTCAACAGTTTCTGGAAGAGCGTCTGGAATATCACTGCCGAAAAATTCCAGGGCATCCAGTCTCACCCGACTGCATATCACTTGATGAACGAAGTCTGGTTGGATGAGTAGAATTCTCTTTTTCTAAATAATGGTGAGAGGCCCGGTTTTTATGAGCCGGGCCTCTTGTCAAAGGAGCGAGACTATGGCTCGATTTATCCTGCGTAGTATTATCTCAACAATCGTCACCATGCTCCTGGTGTCCATGGCCTTATTTTTGCTCGTCGAGGTAGGCAGTGGCGATATCACTGTCAAAATCCTGGGTGTCTTTTCGACCCCGGAACAACGGGCCTCTTATCGGGCTCAGTTGGGTTTGGATGCCCCGGCCTGGCAGCGTTACATTGACTGGTTGATCGGAAACGACTGGCGGGCACGGAGGATCGTTGGATATCCCCTTGTGACGGCCATCAACCCCCAAACGGAAGAAGCTGAATGGTGGGCAGATGTGGATGGCCAGTTGACCCGCTGGAAGCTGGAAGAAGGACGCTTGCTGGCGCTCAAACGTCAGGAAGACGGTTCTGCAACATCGCATATCGTCAGTGGTGATTGGCAAATTGACGAGGCAGGCCAAGAATACTTCTGGGGCTTGGATACCAAAAACAATGCGGTCAAATGGGTACGGGGTGAAGGAGTCGAAGTCTGGGCGCTCACCAAAGCAGGTTTGCGTAAAGAGGGTGATGGACCACAGCAATACATCCCTTTGCGGAAAGGAATCTTGCGAGGCGATCCCGGAGTATCGTTGCAATATGGACGGCCAGTTGCAGTGACTCTGGTTACCCGGATTCGTAATACGTTGGTTTTAGCTGGGGTGGCTTTTGTGATTATTATGCCCTTGGCTCTCTTGTTTGGAATTTTAGCTGGAATCAATGAAGGCAAGCCGTTGGACCGTATCATCTCAATTACAAGCCTGGGAGCCACGGCAACACCGGAATTTGTCACAGGTATTTTTCTGATCCTCATTTTTGGCGTCTGGTTGAAGGTGTTACCGGCTGTGGCCATCTTCACCAGTGCTGACGCCATTTTTGAAGACCCTAAACTTTTGGCATTACCCGTTTTGACATTGACAGCCGTCGAGCTTGGCTATATTGCTCGAATGACGCGCGCCAGCATGGTCGAAGTGATGGATTCAGCTTACATCCGCACAGCGATCATCAAAGGGATGCCAAAACATCGTGTTGTATTGCGGCACGCCATCCGTAATGCATTGATGGCCCCCATCACAATCATCATGTTGCATGTCAACTGGCTGGTTGGTGGCCTGGTAGTCGTCGAGGTGATCTTCGGTTATCCGGGGCTGGGCAATTATATTTACAAGTCGGCTATATTCGGTGACTTCAATGCTGTCGAAGCAGCAGCGATGGTCACGGTTGCCATAGCCATTATTACTCGCTTGCTGGGTGATCTGGCGTATACGCTTTTGAACCCACGCATCCGGTACTCATAAAGGAGGGTAATTATGGCTGTGAAATCAATGACACAACAGGCAGCACGTCCATCTCGCATGAAAAAGTTCTGGGATAGTATCTCAATCATCTTTGATTCGCGAGTTGCCACCATTGGCATGTTCATGGTGTTTTTCTGGGTCTTGCTGGCAATAATCTCCCTTTTCTGGACGCCTTACGATCCCAACGCTTCTGATTTCATACAGAATTTGGGACCTAACGCCACCAACTGGTTGGGCACCGATCATCTTGGTCGTGATTTGTTCTCTCGTTTGATGCAAGGCACCCAAGTTATCCTGCTCAAGACTCGTTTGCCCGGCGACTCTGGAATATCGATCCCTGGCGGAGTTGCGATCTGGGGCGTGCTAGGATCGCTGGCTTTGGGTACTCTGCTGGGATTGAACGCTGGGTATCGCGGTGGTTGGTGGGATCAAATTATCATGCAAATTCTGGATGCATTGATCGCCTTCCCGCGCATCGTTCTGTACCTGGTGGTGATCGCTGCCTTAGGACAAGGGGACCTGGTGGTGATCCTGGCCATTACGATTACTGGTGCTCCCGGTGTGGCTCGGTTGGCCCGCAGCCTAGCCATGGATATCAAGACGCGTGATTATATCCGGGCCGCTGAAACCCGCGGCGAGAGCGTTTGGTTTATCATGTTCCGGGAAATCTTGCCCAATGCGCGTGGCCCGCTTTTGGTGGACGGCATGCTGCGAGTAGGCTATGCCATATTCGCCATCGGCACCCTCGGATTTTTAGGAATTGGGCTGCCGCCACCCGATCCGGATTGGGGCAATATGGTCAATGAAGCCCGCCGTTACATTTTCGCCAACCAATTAGCTGTCATTTGGCCTGCCTTGGCCATCTCGACTCTGGTGATTGGCCTGAACCTCTTTGCCGATGGTCTGCGCGAAGAGCTAACCCGGTATCAGAAATGAGGTGATATGATGACTGAATTGAAAAAAGCACCTCCTGTTCTGAGACTCGATGAAGTTGCTGTGGCATATAAAGTGCGCGGCGGTGAAATCGAAGCCGTGCAGGATGTCTCTTTTGACATTAATCGCGGTGAAACTCATGGTATTGTCGGTGAATCGGGCTGTGGCAAGAGTACTTGTGCCTGGGCTGTCGTCAACTTCCTGGGTGCCAATGGCTACGTAAAACGCGGCAGCATCAAATTCCAGGGTAAGGAACTGGTTGGTGTGTCTGGCGAGGAACTGCGCCGTTTGCGTGGCGATCAAATTGCCATGGTTTATCAGGATCCCATGCAAGCCCTCAATCCTTCCATGCGTCTGGGAGATCAGATGTCGGAAGTGTTGACGGTTCACCGTAGCATGGATCTGAAAGAAGCCGAGAAGCGCTGCATTGAAATGTTGGAGCGGGTATACATGCCTGATGCGGCCAACGTGATGAAGCGCTTCCCTCATCAGATATCTGGAGGGCAGCAGCAGCGAGTGGTCATCGCTACAGCGTTACTCAACAACCCGGCCTTGTTGCTCATGGATGAGCCCACAACGGCCTTGGATGTGACGGTTGAAGCGGCTGTGTTGGACTTGATCGCTGACCTGCGCCGGGAATTTGATACGGCAATTATGTACATTACGCACAACCTGGGTGTTGTGGCGCGAGTCTCGACACGAGTTGGCGTTATGTACGCTGGCGAAATGGTCGAACGAGGGACTGTTGAAGATATCTATAAACAGCCCTTGCATCCCTACACACAGGGGCTAATCCGATGTGTTCCCAAATTGGGTGCAGACAAAGCTAAGAGTGTGCTCTACCCTATTCGTGGCCGGGTGCCCCCCCCAAATGCCAGACCCACGGGCTGTGTGTTCGGACCCCGCTGCGATTATGTCCAGGACCGTTGTCGAGAAGAACGTCCCAAATTACGAGAATTCCCCAATGGAACTATGGTGCGCTGCCACTTCGCCGAGGAGATCGACGCTGCTGAATGGACGCCATCCGAAGATATCATGCCACCGCCCATTGTAGAGAAAGAAGCTGCGGAGCCAATTCTTACGGTCAAAGATTTGAAGAAATATTATGATGTGGTGGGCAGCTCCTTGAGAGACGTTGTTGGATTGGGTGAGAAGCGCCATGTTAAGGCGGTTGAAAACGCTACCTTTGATGTGCCCAAGGGTACGACCTTAGGTGTCGTTGGAGAGTCCGGTTGCGGTAAAAGCACTTTGATCAAGACGCTGATCGGCCTGGAAGATACGACCTCTGGTGAGGCGAAGTTCCTGACCTTTGATGTGACTGATAACATCGAGAAACGTGAAATCAGCCTTATTCAAGAATTGCAGATGGTCTTTCAGAATCCCGATTCGACCATGAACCCGTCATATACTGTCGGGCAGCAAATCGGCCGGCCGATGCAGCGTTTTAATACCGTTCCTAAAGACGAAATCAGAGGTGAAGTGATCAAACTGCTCACGGCGATGCGATTAGGCGAAAACTATTACGATCGCTTGCCACGGCAGTTGAGTGGTGGTGAAAAACAACGCGTCGGTATTGCCCGAGCCCTGGCCAGTCATCCTGATCTGGTGCTGTGCGATGAGCCCGTTAGCGCACTGGACGTATCCGTTCAGGCTGCTATCCTCAACCTGTTGCTCGAAATTCAGCAGGAATTCGATACGACCTTGATCTTCATCGCCCATGATTTAAGCGTGGTACGCTTTTTCTCGGATCAGGTGGCTGTGATGTATCTTGGGCAGATTATGGAGGTGGGTCCAGCTGAAGCAATCTATGCCCCACCGTATCATCCCTATTCAGAGGCTTTGCTATCGGCTGTGCCGATCCCAGATCCATCGGCTGTACAGAAACATATCCGTCTTGAAGGAAATGTGCCCAGTGCCATCAATCCTCCCAGTGGATGTCGTTTCCATACTCGCTGTCCTCGCCGAGAGCTGCTGCCCGATGGCGGCAAGATCTGTGAAACGGAAATGCCGCCCTGGCAAGAAGCCGGCAATGGGCATCGGATTTTCTGCCATTTGCCTCTCGAAGAGTTACGCTCCTTTGATCCAGTAATTAGTCAACCAACGGAGGGATCCTAGCCATGTTAGTAAAAGATTATATGACGCGACATCCCATCATGATTCCGCCTGATACGCCCGCGGCCGAAGCACAGAAGATGATGATAGAAAACAACGTGCGCCATCTACCTGTGATTGGTGATGGAAAACGGATTGTCGGCCTGATTACCCGGGATCGATTGCGCGTACCCCCGAGTGACCTGGGCAGCCTTAATATCTGGGAGATCAGCCGCATCCTCTCGGATCTGAAAGTCAAGGATATGATGGTCAAAGGCAAGGATCTTGTGACCATTAGCCCGGATGAAACCCTGGAAGTCGCCGCCCAAACCATGATCAAGGGCAAAATCGGGTGCCTGCCGGTTATCGAGGAAAATATCGTAATTGGCATCCTGACTGAAGTAGATCTGTTAGCTGAGTTGTCCGATCTGCTTGGTGGCGGTGTTGATGGTGTTCGAGTAACCATTCGCACCCCCGACAGGGTTGGCGAATTTGCCAAGATCACCACAGCTATCGCCGACAATGGTTGGGGCATTTATGCCAGTGGTGGTGTTCGTTCTCCTAAGAATCCCGGCACTTGGGATGTGATCATAAAAGTGCGCAATGCTCCCAAAGATGAACTGGTGGCAGTTTTGGAAGGAATCGCAGAGCAGGAACTCATCGACGTCCGCGAAGTATCCTGACATTGGGACTGCTCAAAAATGATTTTGGCCTTGCTGGATGTTTCATCCGGCAAGGCTTTTCCATTTGGAATAGTAATGAATTTGTGATTTTCGGAGGATCACATTATGTCTCGAATTCGTATCAATGACCGCAGTTTCGGGGGTGGGCAGTTCAGCCGCCTCTCGCCAGAACAGTGCCAGAAAATGCATAATGCCAGCCTGGAAATCTTGGAAAGGACCGGCGTGCGTTTATACGACCAGGAGGCCATCGATCTGCTGAAAAAAGCTGGCGCATCATTTTCTGATGGCAACCGGGTTCGGATTAAGTCTGGCCTGGTTGAAAAAGCATTTAGTACGGTCCCCGATCGCGTTACCCTTTATGATCGGCACGGCAAAGTGGGTATGTATCTCGAAGAAGGTCAATGCAATTATGGTACCGGCTCGGATTGTATCAATATCATCGACCACCGTACCAATGAGCGCCGAAAGCCCGTGCTTCAGGATGTTGTGGATGGTATCACGGTTTGCGATGCGCTCTCCCATATTGATTTTGTTATGTCCATGTTTTTACCGGAAGACGTTCATGAGATGGTCTCTGACCGCTACCAAATGGAGGTGATGCTCACCCGGACCACCAAACCCATCGTATATGTAACCAATGAATTCTCGGGTTGCGTGGATGCGGTTGAGATGGCCGAGGTGGTTGCCGGCAATTCAGATGCCTTACATTTGCGACCCACCGCGGCCTGCTATATCAACGTTACCACCGGATTGCAGCACAACGAAGAAGCATTGCAAAAGTTGCTTTTCCTGGCGGGCAAAGGATTGCCAGCCCTGTACATCCCAGTTGCGCTGGGCGGTGTTACCGGGCCGATCACTCCGGCAGGAACGATTGCCCTGGTCAATGCTGGCGTATTGGTTGGTCTGGTGCTTTCGCAGCTCAAACGCGAAGGCGCGCCTTTTATCACGTCGGCGATGAGCGGCAATGCCCTCGATATGCGTACCATGGTGCAGCCTTACTGCCAGCCCAGCCCCTTGGGTGTGCCGCATGCATTGGCACATCACTATAACCTGCCCATGTTTGGTTTGGGCGGTTGTACCGATGCCAAGATCGTCGACCAACAGGCCGCCGCCGAAGCTGCCCTGACTATGATGGCCGAAACTTTGGGAGGAGCCAGTCTGATTCACGACCTGGCCTATATGGAGTCTGGGCTGTGCGGTTCGCTGGCCCAACTCGTAATTTGCAACGAAATGGCGGCCTGGATCGAAAAGATGATGACCCCCTTTGAGATCAATGAAGACACTCTGGCCCTTGATCTTATTGATGAAGTTGGCCCCGATGGCTCATTTCTGGATACCGACCATACTATGAATCATTTTAAGGAAAGGTTTTATCCAGAAGTGTTCGAGCGCGGCAATTTTGATCAGTGGATGGAGAATGGGGGACTCAGTTTAGGCGAGCGTGCCGCGAATGTGGTTGATACTATTCTCGAAGAGCATCAACCCGAAGCGCTGCCCGAGGATATCCAGAATGAAATAAAAAACATCATCCAGCGGGCAGAAGAGAGTTTCCGCTGAACTACGAGAAGCCTGGTTTTTCGAAAACAGCTAGGCTTCTTTTTTAATAAATCAGTAGGGTCTTAAAAAATGCCGTGGTATTATGATAGCCACAAGGTTATAGCGAAGCCCGTGTACTGGGCTTCGTTTACCATTTTGATCAACCAAGACCAATAACTAGGCAATCTTATGAACGAAAAAGAGTTTATCCTCGCCGATATCCTTGTTGTGGATGATGAAGCGACAAATCTGCGATTGTTGCGGCATACGTTGACTGAATTTGGCTATAGAGTCCGGGCTGCTCCCAGTGGAAAATTTGCTCTTCAATTTGTCCAGTTCTCAATTCCTGATCTAATACTGTTGGATATTCGTATGCCGGAGATGGATGGCTATGAAGTTTGCCGACGCCTGAAAGCCGACCCGCAAACCGCTGAAATCCCCGTTATCTTTCTCAGCGCCGCGCAGGACGTGGCATACAAAATGAAGGCTTTCGAATTGGGGGCAGTAGATTTCGTCTCGAAGCCGTTTTTGGCTGAGGAATTAATTGCTCGCATAAACACCCATCTGGAGTTACGTGACCTGCAAAAACGCCTCGAAGAACGCGTTGAGCAACGGACCCAAGAACTCGCTATGGAAAAAGATCGGCTGGCACGTATCACTGCGACAACCCCAACGGGTATTTATATCATCAACCGGGAAGGTCGGGTATCCTTTGTCAATGATCGGGCGAAAGAGATACTTATGCTTGATGGAAATTCTTTTGAGCCACAAGATGGAGATTTAGGGTGGCAATCATTTGATTTGGATGGCAATGTTGTTCCTGATGATGAATCAGTGGCTTCTCTAGTTGACCAAACTGGAAAACCAGTTTTTGGTATTGTCCGTGAGATTGTTTGGCCAGACCAGGAAGTGCACAAATTTCTTTCAATTAATGCTGCACCTTTGATAAAAGAAGATGGTCAGATTGATGAAGTGGTGGTTGCCTTCCAAGATATCACTCAACAATTGGAAACTGAGAGAGAATTGCGCGCCTCTGAGGAACGCTATCGCGGCTTATTCGAAAGTGTGCCAGTTGGCCTATTCCGCACTACTCCCGAGGGGCAGGTTCTTGACGCCAACCCTGCCATGATCGAGATGTTGAGCTATCCTTCACGTCAAGAATTGCTAGAGGCCAGTGCCACCGATTTTTATGTTGATCCTGCAGATCGTCAGATAATGAAGGAAGAACTAAATCAGGGTGGATTACTTCATGCTGCCCAAATAAGACATCGACGTTATGATGGCAGTGTCATCTGGGTGGAGGGTCATACCCAAATCGTGCGTGATGCTAAAGGGAACGAGACACATGAAGGGGTGATCATCGATATCACTGAACGCAAGCAGGCTGAGCAAGATTTGCTGGAAAGTGAGGAACGCTTCCGATCGATTTTTGATAATGCGCCGATCACCATTGCTCAGGTAGATTTACAAGGCCATCCCGTCGTTTCCAACCCGGCAGCACAGGAATTATTTGGCTATACTGGTGATGAATTGGCAGCGATGGTTTTCACGGATTTCACACATCCCGATGACGCTGATCTCGATATGGACCTGTTCCAGGAACTGGCAGCCGGGAAGCGAGATCAATACAGTCTCGAGAAGCGTTATATCCGAAAAGATGGCCAGGTGATTACGAGTAATCTGAGCGTATCCATGATCAGGGATGAAAGGGGGAATCCGGTATCGGCAATTGGCATGGTCGAAGATATATCCGAACGAAAACTGGCGGAAAAAGCCCTGGAAGAAGCCAGGCGTTTTAATGACAATCTCATCCAAACTGCCAATGTAATGATCGTCGGCTTGAATAATTTAGGAGAAGTCCAGCTCTTCAATCCAATGGCAGAAGAGATTTCGGGCTATTCCTTTGAAGAGTTGAGAGGCGGTAATTGGTTTGCGACGCTGGTGCCCCAAAAACGTTATCCCGAAGTGTGGGAAGAATTCAATAGACTGCGCGAAGGGGGTCTGCCAAAACTATTCGAAAATCCCATTCTGACCAAAGAGGGAGAAGAACGTTTTGTTTCCTGGAGCAACAATGAGATCAGAGATAATGGAGAGATTATTGGCACCATCTCCTTTGGCATTGATATCACCGAACGGAAACATGCCGAAAAAGCGCTTACAGAAAGTGAAGACCGCTATCGCACCCTGGTTGAGAATATCGATGATCTCATCTACCGGATCGAATTCTTCCCCCAAAGACGGTTTACCTATGTTTCCCCCTCAGCCACCCAAATCACAGGTTTCACGCCTGAAGATCATTATGCCGATCCTGATCTGGGTATAAAACTCGTCCACCCTGAGGACCGCCATCTGCTCGATCAGTACTTCTCCAGAGAAGTAGCCGTGCCAGATATCATTGTCCTGAGATGGATTAAAAAGAGTGGTGACGTAATCTGGACGGAGCAAAGGAACACACTCATATTCGATGACCAGGGAATCCTGACTGCAATTGAAGGAATTGCCCGGGATATCACATCCGTTAAACAAGCTGAGTTAGCCTTGCAGGAAAGTGAAGCGCATTACCGGACTCTTTTCGAAAGCGCCATGGACAGCATCTTCATCATGGAGGGTGAAACCATTATCGATGCCAACCAGGCTACACTGGAGATGTTTGACGTTGAACTGGATGATTTCATTGGGAAAACGCCCTTTGACTTTTCGCCTGAGAAGCAGTTAGATGGTCGAAAAACACGAGAGAAAGGTTTGGTGTATTTGGCCTCCACAGAACGGGGAAAACGGCAGCGCTTTGAATGGATTCACCAGCGCAGTGATGGTTCCACTTTCGATGTGGAAGTCAGCTTGAACCCCATTGATCTTAAAGGCAAAAGCCATCTTTTCGCTATCGTTCGCGATATTTCAGAACGCAAACTTGCCGAAAAGGCCCTGCAGGATAGTGAATCCAGGTTCCGTGCTATTGTGGAAGACCAAACGGAAATGATCGTGCGCTGGAAACCAGATGGCGTGCGCACATTTGTCAATCAAAGCTATTGTCGCTTTTTTGATACGCCCAAAGACGATATCATCGGCACAAGTTTTTACCCCCTGATTTTGGAAGAAGACCGCAAGGCAGTCCAAGATAGAATAGATCGTCTATCTGTAGAGCATCCTGTATCTACAGATGAGCACCGTGTCAATTTGCCCGATGGGAATTTTGGCTGGCAGGAGTGGACGGATCGGGCCTTTTTTAATGAGCAGGGCGAGGTAGTCGAACTTCAATCGGTTGGCCGAGATGTCACGGAACGAATCCTAGCAAATGAAGCCCTACGCCGGAATGAGGAACTTCTAAAGGAAACGGGTCAATTAGCCAAGACAGGGGGATGGTCCCTTGATATAAAAACCATGGAACCCTTTTTTACGGAAGAAACATTCCGTCTATATGGTCTTCCTGTAACGTCACCCCCAAAGCCTGAAGAAGGGATGAACTTCTACGCGCCAGAAGCTCAGCCGCTCATTCAGCAAGCAGTTGCGGATGCTGTTGAAAATGGGACGCCTTTTGATCTGGAGGTACCTTTTATATCTGCAAAAGGTGAACATTTGTGGGTGCGGACGATGGGTCAGGTGCAATATGAAGAGAAAACTGTTGTTCGACTGTTTGGCGCGATTCAGGATATCACCGAACGCAAACAATCGGAAGAAGCACTGCAAAATTACGCGAAACGCCTGGAAATATTGCGTGAAATTGATCAGGGAATTTTGACCGCACAATCTCCTAGAGATTTAGCGCAGTTCGCCATACACCAGCTCCGCAAACTTTTATCTTGCCAAAACGCCAGTGTAACTATCCATAATTTGGAATCCCAAGAGGCGGAATTAATTGCATTGGATACGGATGTAGATGTGTCTGCAGAAATTGGGGATCGTTTTCCACATGTTGAAAATGAATGGCATCGTGAATTAGTCCAAAAAGGCGAAATTGGTCGCTCAAGTGGTTCGGGTGGCCCATTTGAGGGGGGTATACATACCTATTTGCATTTCCCTCTGTTGGCACAGAAAGAATTAATTGGTGTTCTCAATTTGGGGTTCGTCAAAAAGGATCCCATGACAGAAGAGCAATTGTCTGTTGCCCAAGAGGTTGCCAACCAATTGGCGATTGCGCTTCAACAAGCGCGTTTAACTGAAGCTGAAATCCAACGCCGGGAAGAGGCCGAAACGCTTGCCTTGGCAACTGCCTCATTGACCCAAACCTTACAATTGGAAGCAATACTCAATGTGATTTTGAATTACCTTGGGCGTGTGATACCAAGCGATAGCAACACAGTATTTCTCATCGATGGTGAAAGCATAATCGGTGTTGCTACCCGAGGTTTGATAGACCCTGCGGTTGTTATCAATCAGGAATTTCCCCTTACGGATAATTTATTAGCCGATATTCGAAAAAATCGCACGCCCATCATCCTGGAAGACACACATGCAGATTCCCGCTTCAAGCGATGGGGAGATACCAACTATATTCGTGGTTGGATGGGGATTCCTCTCATAGTGCGTGATGAAGTGATTGGGTTTATTACCATTGATAGTGAAGAAATCAATGCCTACAGTGAACGCGAAGCCACACTGGCCCAGGCTTTTGCCAACCAGGCTGCGATTGCCATTCAAAATGCCCGATTGTTGGAGCAAACCCAACAACATGCTGATGAACTCGAACGACGTGTCGCGGACCGCACGCGGGAACTGACTACCTTATTCGATATTAGTTCTATGGCCAGCCAATCTTTGGATTTGGATACATTAATCCCTAAAGCGTTAGATCAAATTCTTGCAGCCCTCGATAGCAAAATTGGAGGTATCCATATCCTTGATGATGAGATGCAATCACTGCGCTTGGTTTATCAAAAAGGATTATCTCAGCGTCTCGATAATGTCGAGGATATTGTTCCGCTGGGGCGAGGCATGTTTGGCCAGATTATGGAGACGGGAGAACCATTACACTCGGCTGATGTATCTACAGATTCACGCAATTATGTCAATTTTGAAGAGAATCTGGCCTATTTCGGTGCCCCTATGAAGGCTATTGGGAGGACCATTGGCGTGATAAATGTGTTTAGAGACTCGGCCAAAGGTGAACATGATTATACTGAAGAAGAGAAAGCCTTGATAATATCGATTGCCGAACAAGTTGGTGCTATGATAGAAAGTACCCAGTTGCGGGATCAAGCCGAGCAAGCCGCTGTATGGGAAGAACGCCAACGTCTGGCGCGTGATTTGCATGATGCGGTCAGTCAGACCCTTTTCTCTGCAAGTGTTATCGCTCAAACGCTAGAGCGGTCATGGGAACGCGATATCGATCTGGTACGGCAGAATCTGGTAGAATTACAAAAGCTGACCCAAGGTGCACTGGCCGAGATGCGCAATCTTCTGCTGGAGCTTCGTCCTGGGTCTCTGGAGCAAACACCTTTGGTCGATTTACTCCAGCAGCTGGCGGATGGTTTTTCTGGCCGCACACAGACAAGTATTGATATTACAATCTCTCATTGCGAGGTATTGCCCACCGAAGTTAAAATTATGTTCTTCCGCATGGCGCAGGAAGCGTTAAACAATATCATTAAACATGCACGCGCCAAAAATGTCTGGGTACGTTACGAATGCAATAATGGTCAAGCCCAGTTATTTATCGAAGATGATGGCCGCGGTTTCGATCTCAATTATCAACCGCCTGGTCACCATGGACTGATGATTATGCAAGAACGAGCAAGTTCAATATCAGCTGATTTGTCCATTAAGAGTCAACCCGGTAAAGGAACCAAAATCGAAATTCAGTGGAAAGATTGAAATCATGACCCCGGCTAATTCTATCCGTGTTTTACTTGTAGATGATCACGAAATGGTTCGTAAGGGGTTGGGGGTTTTCCTTACTGCCTTTGATGATCTGGAATTAGTGGGGGAAGCGATGGATGGGGTAGAAGCGTTGAATATGTGCAGGAAATTAAATCCTGACGTTATCCTTATGGATCTTCTGATGCCAGAGATGGGAGGCATTGAAGCAACTCGCACAATTCTCAAGCAATATCCCCAAATGCGGATTGTTGCAATGACCAGTTATGAAGAAGAACATTTGGTTCAAGATGCTCTAGAGAGTGGTGCCATCGGGTTTATGTTGAAGAATTCATCCATTGACGACCTGGCAAATGCCATTCGCAATGCTTATTCTGGCAAGCCAACTCTCTCCCCTGAGGCCACCCAAGTGCTGATTTCATCGGCAACTCGCCCTCCAGATGAGGACTTTAACCTAACCCGACGCGAACTGGAGGTACTCGCCAAGCTTACCGATGGCCTTAGCAACCCCGAAATCGCCGAAAAACTATACATAAGCCGCTCAACGGTGAAAACTCACGTCAGCAATATTCTGGATAAATTGCATGTCGCCAGTCGCGTGGAAGCCGTCAGGCTTGCAATAGAAAAAAAACTTGTCTAAAGGTCCGCAATTATGGGCCGGCATCTTGGGGAAGTGTTTATTAACATATTAATTAACAGGAGTTACGCAGTTTGCATTCTGCCCATAAAGGATGCGTCGTGAAATGATCCCCGCCGAAGTCGGTCGAATCGAAGACTTCGTCGTGATACCCGCAGGGTAAGCCGAACGGGTGCGAGCGGGTCAAACTTCACCCTTCGATCCGTGCTGCACGTTGTTTTGCACTACTCAGAATGCAATTTGATCTAGTTTTGCTTATGTGCGTAACATGAGTAATTTCCATTGAATTAAAAGGAAGAAATCCCCCAACTGGCCGATATTATTATCAGCCTCCTAGTTGATCAAAAATCCCCTTGGTGATCCTTTTACCAGAGGGGATTTTCTTTTAAACTATTAGTATGTCTAATTTGTATGTCTAATAGGAAATCATTGGAATGAAAAATCAAAAATCATTGCCGATCACGGTCTTGCTCGTAGACGATAATGAAATGGTGCGTCACAGTCTGAGTCTGTTTATTAAATTCCACCAAGATTTCAGACTGGTAGGGGAAGCCGCGAATGGCTTGGAAGCAGTCGATTTGTGCGTAACGCGAAAACCTGACGTCATTTTGATGGATATCAACATGCCTGTCATAAATGGCATCGTTGCGACAAAAGTCATTCGCCAGATTTCTCCAGCCACATGCATATTAGCCCTAACCAGCCTGGAAGATAACGGCAAAATTGATCAAGTGCTAGAAGCGGGGGCAAATGCTTTTCTGTTTAAAACAGCCTCAATTGACGAGATTGCTCAATCCATTAGAAATATTTGCTCTCCCAACGGTAACAATTTCGAAGCATCCATATAACCCTATAGATACAGCTATTCGGTGTGACTTAGGTATCGATCATGAAGCAAAACAATAATTCATTCAACAAAAATAGGGATCTAGTGGAAATTCTTTACAACCATCTTCCCCAAAAGATATTTGTCAAGGATAGAAATTCAATTTATATCTCCTGTAACAAAAACTACGCCAATGACTTGGGTGTCAATCCTGATGAAATTGCAGGAAAAACAGATTATGATTTCTATCCCCAGGAACTGGCTGAGAAATACCGTGAGGATGATGGGCGCATCTTGAACTCTGGGATCACGGAAGATATCGAGGAATCTTACCGTGTAAATGGGGAATTGTTTTATGTTCAAACAACCAAATCTCCTGTAAAAAATGAAGAGGGTGAAATTGTTGGAATATTGGGAATCTTTCATGATATAACCGAAAGGAAAAGTGCAGAAGATGCCAGGCGTGAAAGTGATGCCCTTTTCCGCGCAACATTTGATCATGCTGCCATTGGCATAGCAATTGTCGATCCGGATGGGCATCCTATTGTAAGCAATTTTGCCCTGCATAAACTGCTGGGTTACTCCGCGAATGAACTCAAGAAAATGAGCTTTGTAGAATTCACTCACCCCGATGATGCTGATAAGGACTGGAAATTGTATGAACAGTTGATCAATGGTGAGCGAGACAGCTACCAGATGGAAAAAAGATATATTCACAAGGATGGTCGTTTGGTTTGGGGCAACTTGACTGCCTCACTGGTGCGAGATGTAAAGGGGGTTCCCCAATTTGTGATTGGTATGGTGGAGGATATAACTGAGGGCAAAGAATTAGAAACTCAGTTTTCTATGATCAACAATGCCATCGAAAATTCACTAAACGCTTTTGATATTGTTGGAGAAGATGGCAATTTTATCTACGTAAACAAAGCCTATGTCGAATTGTGGGGCTATGATTCAGCCAATGAAATTATCGGGACTTCTCCGGTGACACATGTTGCAGATGCCAGTGTGGTACCAGAAATTATTGACAACCTACAAGAACATGGTAGCTACACCTTCGAATTAAAAGCCCGGCGAAAAGATGGCAGCCTGTTTGATGTCTTGATGTCAGCCCGTCTCGACTATGATAGTCAGGGTAAAGAAATATCCCCGACAACGTCCATAGATATTTCAGAGCACAAAAATTCAGAAAATGAATTGAGAAACGCCAAAGAATTTGCTGAAAACTTGATCGAGACGGCCAATGTTATGGTGGTTGGGCTGGATACAGATGGAAAGGTCTCGATAATGAATCAAACGGCACAGCAAATCACTGGGTATTCAAAGGAAGATTTGCAAGGAAAAAATTGGTTTGATGTATTGGTTCCAGTTGAACGATTCCCAGATTTGAGAAAAGATGTAAATCGATGGAAAGAAAGTGACCTTCCTCGAACAAATGAAAATCCGATTCTTACAAAAGATGGTGAAGTCCGACAAATTGTTTGGCGAAATAGTGAAATAAAAGAAATGGATGAGGCTGTTGGCATAATCTCATTTGGCATCGATATTTCAGAACAAAAACAAGCAGAATCCGAGTTGGAAAAATATCGTGATCACTTAGAAGAATTGATAGAAGACCGGACCGCTGAATTACTAACCAGTGAAACACGATTTCGCAGTTTGGTTGAATCGATGGATGATGTTGTTTACTCCTTGGATAATGAACAGCGACATACGGGCGTTTATGGGCGCTGGATTGAAAACTCCGGTTTGACTGAAGAATTCTTCATTGGGAAAACCAGCGCAGAAATATTAGGTCCTGAAGCAGCTTCGGTTCACGATGAAGCCAACAACAAAGCTCTGGCTGGAGAGAGAACAATTTATGAATGGTCACAAGACACGGATCAGGGACGATTTCATTATCAAACTTCCTTGTCTCCGCTCCTTGATGAGACGGGAGAAGTGGATGGGATTTTGGGTGTCGGGCGCGATATTACAGATCTCAAACAGGCCGAAGATGCCATCCGAACCAGTGAACAGCGTTTCCGGGCGGTCTTCGAAAACAGCCCTCTGGGAGTGGTAGTTGTTGGGGCAAAATCTAATATTGTTGAAGCCAATCAGGCATTTTGTTCCATGTTGGGCTATACCCTGGATGAATTGTTGAAATCAAGTATGTTTGCTCTTACTCATCCAAATGATTTGGAAGGAGCCTCAGAAGAAATCCGCAAAATTATGACAGAATCCCAAGGTGTCGGTTCTCAAGAAATCCGACTCCTGAATAAAGATGGTCAGCCTGTTTGGTGCAATTTGTCCAGTACGATTCTTTTAAATGAACAGGGCGTCCCAACATTGGGACTTTCCGTCATAGAGGATATTACCGAACGCAAACAAGCTGCGGACATAATTCATGAAAGTGAAGAACGGCTGTCATTGGCAACTCACGGAGCCAGAGTTGGTATTTGGGATTGGGATGTTGAAAGTGATAAGTTGATCTGGGATGATGTCATGCATGAACTTTATGGGATCACCCCTGAAGATTTTAGCGGTGCATATGAATCCTGGACTAAGGGCATACATCCGGAAGACGTTAAACGTTCTGATGAAGATGTCCAGGCCGCGCTACGCGGGGAAGCCGATTTTAAAACCGAATTTCGCGTGGTCTGGCCAGATGGCAGTATCCGTCATATCCGCGGTACTGCTGAAGTGCATATTTCCGATGAAGGTAAGCCGGTACGTATGATCGGCGTACATTGGGATATCACCGAAAGTAAACAGACTGAAGAGTTGTTGAAAATTCGCATGGCTCTGATCGAATACGCCAACACACATTCACTTCATGAAATTTTGCAAAAAACCCTGGATGAAATCGAGGCCATCACTGGCAGCCAGATTGGTTTCTATCATTTTCTTGAGCCTGATCAGGTGACAATATCGCTCCAGGCTTGGTCTTCTCAAACTGAAGACAAATTCTGCGTTGCGGAAGGCCAAGGTATGCACTATCCGGTTGATCAGGCTGGGGTGTGGGCAGATGCTGTTCGCCAAAAGAAGCCTGTCATTCACAACGATTATTCTTCATTGCCCCACCGCAAGGGATTGCCGGAGGGACACGCCCCTGTCATTCGGGAATTGGTAGTGCCAATCATTCGCAGCAATCGCATTGTTGCCATCATAGGCTTTGGAAACAAACCCGCAGATTATTCAGATCGGGATGTAAATATGGTCACCTATCTAGCCGATGTCGCTTGGGATATTTTTGAGCAAAAAAGATCCCAAGAAGCACTGGAAAATCTGGCGGGTGAACTCTCCCGCTCGAATGAAGAATTAGAGCAATTTGCCTACATTGCATCCCACGATCTCCAGGCGCCCCTGCGAAAAATTACTGCATTTAGCGACCGCCTAAAAGGGAAATACCATAATGTGTTGGATGAACGTGGCAAAGATTATTTGAAGCGTATGGCAGATGCAGCCGAACGCGGGCAGCAAATGATCAGCGACTTATTGGAACTATCACGAGTAACAACGCAGGGAAAGCCCTTCCAAGATACTGATCTCAATCAAGTTGTCCAAGAAGTGCTTTCCGATCTTGAAATGGCGATCGAGATTTCGGATGGTTGTGTTGAAGTGGATGACTTACCCATTATCAAAGCAGACCCCTCGCAGATGCGACAATTATTCCAAAACCTGATTGCGAACGCTCTCAAATTTCATAAAAATGGCATCCCTCCCAAAGTTGTCTTGAAAATGGAGGCAGAGGCAGATGATTTTGTACGAATAATTGTGGCTGATAATGGTATTGGTTTTGACGAGGAATTTAGCGATCGCATTTTCCAACCATTCCAACGCTTGCGTAGCCAAAGTGAATATGAAGGCAGCGGCATTGGTCTCTCCATTTGTCTCAAAATTGTCGAACGTCATGGTGGCCAGCTCAGCTGTCTTAGTCAACCAGGAGATGGCTCGATCTTTACAATTGTTCTTCCGAAAACACAAAGCCGCAATATCAGTTCATCATTTGATGGACTAAACCAGTCTGGAGAAATCCATGAGGATTAACTCGTTTATGATCTTGCATGTCGACGACGATTCTGACGATCGCTATTTAATCCAAGAGGCATTCGAAGAATTAGATCTGAATATAAATCTCCGCCAAGTAATAGATGGTCAGGATTTGATGGATTACCTGCTGTTGGAGGGAAAATATGTTGATGCTTCTTTGGCTCCCAAACCAGATCTCATTCTTCTCGATTTAAATATGCCACGCATGAGTGGCAGAGAAGCCCTGGTGGAAATTAAAAGATCCCCTGAGTTGTGGCATGTTCCCATAGTTGTGTTAACTACCTCGAGTTCACCTGAGGATATCCATCATGCCTATTCAAATGGGGCATCAAGTTATATTGCCAAACCGGTTTCTTTTGATGGTTTATCGGAAACAGTCAAAGTATTGGCTGAGTATTGGTTTAATCTTTCCAAATTGCCCGGAGTTATTAAATGAGCAAGAATCGTACATCAATTTCCTCCATTATTCTTCATCGAATACTCAGGTTTTGGCGTTGGCTGATAAGCCCCAATAAGCCTTATGAAGATATTGAAATGCAGCACAAATCGAGATTATTGGCTGGGTTTATTATCACCCTGGTTATAATTTTCACGGGTGTGATGATCTATTATATGATTAGATTTCCTGGCAATCGACCCCCTTTGTATCGATATGTATTGCTCCTGGTTGCGTTTCTATTAAACCACTACAGTAGATATCGCTTAGCGGCGATCTTGGTGGTGGCCATATTTCCATTAGTGATACTCATAAATATCTACACGGGGGTGGAGGGAAATTTCGGGCCATCCTTGCGCTATTTGATTGTGAGCCTGGTGTTGGCCTCTGTTTTCCTTGAGAATTTCAGCACGCTCGTTTTGACTTTAATCAATTCTATTGGGATTGTACTGATACCAGTGTTGATGCCACAGTTAGGCATATCCTTTGCCTCCCTGGTTTTTCCCTTGACGACCAATATGGTAGCTGGTCCAATGTTGGTTATGATGAAACATCACCGGGATCGGATCGAAAGGGACAAACAGGTAGTTCAATCAGAGACGGATGCCCGTTTGCGGAGTATATTCGAAAATAGCCCCCTGGGCATTACAGTAATTTCACCCACAACACAAATATTAGACGCCAATCCCAAATTTTCACAAATGGTTGGGTATTCAAAAACTGAATTGTTAACGATGACCATGATCGAAATGACCCACCCTGTTGATGCAGCGACAACAGGTCAATTTATCCATCGTACGCTGGCTGAAAACAATGATACGTATTCCCTGGAGCAGCGCCTGGTGAAAAAAGATGGTGAAGCATTGTGGATTAATTTTATTGGAAATATCATTCGGAACGAAAAGGGCGAGATCGCCTTTGGGGTTGGTCTTTCGGAGGATATCACGAATCGCAAAAAGTCAGCACAGGCTTTACAAGAAAGCATTCAGACATTACAGGGGTTTATGGAGCAGTCAACCGATGGCATCACAATTGTCGATCAGCATGGTCAGGTCAACAAATGGAGCCAGGGAATGGAAAAAATGTCTGGAATTCCCTCAAATCAAGCCGTTGGCAGAAATGCTTGGGATTTGCAAATGCAAATGGCGTTACCCCATAGAAAGACTGAAGAGATGCGTGAGGTATACAAGTCAATCAACGAGAAGGTCATTAAAACGGGCGCAATAGACCCAAATTACCAACGCATGGAAACTGATTTTATAAATACATCGGGTGAGCGTAGGTCCATGCAGATCGTGACATTTCCGATAAAAACTGACGCCGGAAACCTGGTTGGCAGTATTCATCGCGATATTACGGAGCGAAATCGGTCCGAGGAAATCTTGCGCAAAAGCACGCACGAACTCCAGGAAGCGCAACGCATTGCCAAGCTGGGGAGTTGGAGTAATAACGTTGCCACAGGCGAAATTACGTGGTCCGATCAAGTGTACAGAATTTTTGGATATGAACCCAATTCCGAATTATCGCCAAATGAAATATTCGAGCGACATATACACCCTGATGATAGAGATGCGTATTTGGAATTGATCAAGTCATACTTCGAAGATGCCGACATGATCGAATTCAAAAATTTGCCCATGCGCATCATCGCCACAGATGGCGAAATTAAATTTCTAACCACATCCGGTGAGCATTTTGCAAATCCCCAAGGGGAGAGAATTGGAGCCCGCGGGACGATTTTGGATATCACCGAGCGTCAGCGCATTCAGAAACAGCTTGAGAGATATACTTCCGAATTAGCCCGATCTAATGAAGAGCTTCAACAGTTTGCCTATATCGCCTCTCATGACCTGCAAGAACCACTGCGGAAAATCCAGGCTTTTGGTGATCGATTAAAGTCAAAATATGCTGGAACACTTGATGAACGCGGGCAAGATTTTATCATTCGTATGCAGGATGCGGCCGTGCGGGGGCAAAATATGATCGAGGCGCTACTTGCCTATTCGCGGATTACCACGCAGGGAAGAGAATTTGTTCTGACCGATCTAAACCAGGTGGTAGATGATGTGCTGACCGACTTAGAAATCCGCATAGATGATTGCCATGGAACCATCCGGGTTGAAAAATTGCCCAAAGTTGCCGCTGATCCGAATCAAATGCACCAGTTATTCCAAAATCTGATCAGTAATTCCCTGAAATTTCACGCGCCGGATCAATCTCCGAGTGTTGAAATAACCTGCTCAAAACTGAGTGCCAAGCGTGTGCAGATCATCGTCAAAGATGATGGCATCGGTTTTGATGGGACATATGCTAATCGTATCTTCCAGCCATTCCAGCGCTTGCATACTCGCACTGAGTATGAAGGCAGCGGAATCGGTCTGGCCGTTTGCCGAAAAATTGTAGAGCGTCATCGTGGTGAAATTTCGGTGCAAAGTAAGCCTGGAGAAGGGGCGACCTTCCTAATTGCTCTTCCCGTTGGAATTGAAGGCCGAAGTGATAATCAGGTGTAAAATTTAGATATAAAGAGTTCCTCGTGCAAGTTAAGTAATTTTTTGGTTAAAAATGAACATATTAAGCAATCCAATTAATCTACCCTCACCCCTCACCCCTAACCCCTCTCCCACTGGGACGCCACAGGCGGGAAATCGGAGCGAAGCGACGGCGGGGTGAGGGAGTAAAATAGTCAATATCCAACTTAACAGAGCACTAGAATACCAATTATTGAAATATTCCGGAGAAAATCGCAGATGAATAATATTTCAAATCCAATTACCATACTTATGGCTGACGATGATGCGGATGATCGGTTCCTGACGCAGGAAGCTTTAGAAGAGGCCAGGTTGGCAAATGATTTTCGTTGTGTCACTGACGGCCAGGAATTGGTTGATTACTTAAACAATAAAGGAAGATATGCAAGCAAATCTGACGCGCCTTTCCCAGGCTTGGTATTGCTGGATTTAAATATGCCCCGCAAGGATGGGCGAGAAGCTTTGGCAGAAATAAAGGCAGATCCCAAGTTGTGCCATATTCCCATTGTCGTACTGACCACTTCGAAGGCTGGAGAGGATATCGTCAAAACCTATGATCTTGGTGTGAGTGGGTATGTAACCAAGCCGGTAACTTTCGATGGTTTGGTTGAAGCTTTGAAAGTGGTCGGGAAATATTGGTTTCAGATTGTAGAGTTGCCGCCACAAGAAAAATAGAAAAGGAGAAAAAACATGCGCAAATCAATAGTGATAGGTGCCATATTTGTGATAATTCTTTTAGCTTTGGGGATAAGTGGCTGTCAGCCTGAACCAATAAAAATTGGCTTTTCAGTCCAGTTGACAGGCGCACGGGGCGAATTAGGTGTCATGTCACGCAATGGTGCCCAACTTGCTGTCGATGAGATTAATGCTGCTGGGGGAGTAAATGGCCGCCCGATAGAGTTGCTGATTCGTGATGATCAGGGCGATCCCGAAATTGCCTGGCAGGTCGATCAAGAGCTTATCGAAGAAGGGGTAGTAGCGATTATTGGACATATCACCAGCGGTCAAACTGCGGTTGTGTTCGACCAGATGAACGCCGCAGAAGTCGTATTGCTCAGCCATTCTGCTTCAAGCAGTCAATTTAGTAACCAGGATGATTATTTCTTGCGTACAACAGCCAGCACTGATCAATTGGGCGCGGTGCTAGCCGAACATATCTTCACCAACCAGGATGTACGGCAAGTCGCTGGTATTATCGATGTTCAAAATGCGGCTTTTTCCGAATCCTTTTGGGATGCATTTTCTAGTCGATTTGAAGAGTTGGGAGGAGAGGTTGGGCAGATTTTCGGCTTTGATTCTGGCGAGAGTCTTGACGAAAATTTTGTTTCTCTTCTTGATGATGACGAAGATTATGTAATTGTTGCTTCAGCAGTTGATACGGCGCTGATTTTGCAGTATGCTAATCAACAGTCCATAAAGAGTAAATTTTTCTCTTCCTCATGGGCTTATACTGAAGAATTATTGTATAAAGGCGGCGCTGCTGTCGAAGGCCTGGAGATAGTAACCACATATCATCCTGAAAATTCCTGGCCAGCTTTCGAGCCATTTGTAGCGCGATATGAAGCTCGATATAACCAACAGCCTGGTATGTTATCTCCGAAAGCTTATGATCTTGTCCGAATTCTGGCGCAGGCCTTGTCGCATACAGATGGCAAACCCCAGGGACTTCGAGAGGCCTTATTATCAGTTCAAGATTTTGAAGGGGTCCAAGGTTTAATCTCTTTCAACCCATATGGCGATGTTGAAGTTGATTTGTATATCGCTCAAGTCAAAGATGGGCAGTTCGAGATTATCAGCACCGTTGGAAAATAAGGATTATTTAGAGTGATGACAAAGAGTAAGATTCCTTCCCTGCGAAGTACCCTGATCCGACAAACTATCCTTCCGGCTATGGTGGTTGTAATTGCAATTGTTGTCATCATCTTCTATGGGGCTAATGCGGTGCGGAGTGGAGTATATTCTCGACAAGGACAAGCCATCCACACGTTAAGTCAGCTTGACGAAATGTACCTGAATGAAACCGAGAATTTGCTCCATGCTGCTGCAATATCCATTTTGCAGATTTCTCCGGAAAACCAAGCAGCCCTTTTAGGACAGATACGTGATCAATTTCCTCGATTTTCAGCCTTATTCCTGCTTGATGTTAATGGACGTGTAATTGTTGAGGACACTGACGCACAATCTTTGCTAAACTTTGATTTGTCAGGCCAACCATATTTCTTGCATGGTATGCAATCAGAGCATGCCTATTTCTCAGATCCATTTGTTTCTTTGACCACCAACCTGGTATCAGTAACCACTGCACATCCCATTTATGATGACAACGAATTCCAGGGCATGTTGGTGGGTGAAATGGACCTGTCTTTAATCCAAGCGGCCATCACGACCGTGTATGCCGGAGAATTTGCCACGTCTTTCATTGTCGACCACCATGGCATTCTGATCGCTCATCCAAACCAGCAGTGGGTTCAGGAACGCCGCAATTTCGCGGATCTCCCTATTGTCCAGAGCAGCCTAAAGGGCATTACACAAACCGATACTTTTTTTGACCAACACCAGAATGAGAACGTCATTGGCAGTGCAATCTCTATGGAAAACAATTGGGTTGTCGTGACCACCGAACCAACTCGGATAGCCTTCCGCGCTGTTTATTATATTGCGCTGGTATCAGGATTTTCTGTCTTTATATGGTTGGCTCTCCTCACGTGGATCCAATTGGTAAACGTCCGCCTGTTGGTCCAACCAATTGCTGCCCTTGAATTACGTGCTGCGAACCTGGTAAAAAACCCACATGTGCCAAATGCTCAAGAAGATATGGGAAGCTTTCAGGAGATTTATAACCTCAACAAGAGCTTCGCGAAAATGGCAAATGAGATCCATGATCGTGATCACTACCTGGAGGAACAGATTGCCACCCGAACTGAAGAGGTACAAGATAAAGCCAAAGAACTTGAGCTGGCCAATGAGTTCCTGCACCAGCATGCCTGGGATTTGACGTTGATCAACGACATTAATTCAGCGCTAATGGATGGAGATAGTTTAGAAGAGATCATTAAATTGTTTGCGGAAAAGACTCGCGAGATGTATTCTGGGTCAGGAACAACTGGGGCTGCAGTCTTTTTGTTATCCGATGACAGGCAGCAACTGGTCATGAAGAATATCCCTGTCAGCCAAGACCGGTATGAAAGAATCGAGAAATTGGTCGGTAGAGAATTGCCTGAATTTCGCATCCCTCTACGTGATGGCAATATTCACCAGCAAGTCATGCAAGGTGGAGAACCACGCGTATTCACTCGAATGGAAGAGATCGACGAGTGGTTTAGCGATTTTGTTAATGAAACTTGGATCAAACGAGACTGGTTGCTCAAACAGACGCGCAAACTTGTTCCCCAGGTAAGCAAGATTATTGGTTTGAAATCCATGGTGGCCATTCCTCTGTATTTGCGTGACGAGCCCATAGGATTGATAGAAATTTCTAACGAGACTTCCTTCACGCAAGAAGATTTGCGCCGCAACGAGTTAATTGCCAATCAATTGGCTGTGGCGATCCAGCGTGCCCGTGACAACGAGAAAATCCGCGAACTGATGGAATTCAATGAAACCATCGTTCAGACTGTCCCCGGAGCGATCATGGCTCATGATGGAGACGGAAATTTCACCTTTGCAAATCCCGCAGCGGTCGATTTATTGGGCTTTCAGCCTGAAGAACTTGTTGGACAACATTGGAGGATGATAACCCCTGTTGACCAGCATGAAATTATTTTTGATGCCGATAACCGTCGCAAGGCAGGCGTTGCCGATTCTTACGAAATCGAACTCGCACACAAAAATGGGAGCAGAGTGCCGACTATTATTAAAGGGAGCCCACGTTTGGATAGCAATACTGGAAAATTTGTTGGCTCACTGGTGGTATTGACGGATATCACCGAACTTAAAAGAGCCAAGGAAGACTTGCAACAGCAAACCATTGAATTAGAACGGTCTAATCAAGATCTAGAGCGTTTCGCGTATATTTCTTCTCATGATCTTCAAGAGCCCTTGCGCAAAATTCAAGCCTTTGGCGACCGGTTGCGTTCGAAATATGAAAATAGTCTTGATGAACGCGGCCTGGATTATCTACTACGCATGCAAGAAGCAGCCCGACGCGGCCAGGAAATGGTAGAAGATTTATTGGTATATTCTCGTGTTTCTACGCGTGCGGTTGCTTTCGAGTTTGTCAATATAAATCAGATTGTTGCAGATGTTTTGGAGGATCTAAAAAACAGCATCGAGCTTTCAGAAGCGAAAATCTTGACAGGGTCATTGCCCACCATCAATGCTGACCCAAATCAAATCTATCAGTTGCTACACCATCTGATTGATAATGCTATCAAATTCCGTTCCCCGGATACCACACCCATTATTCGTATTATGGCTGAATCGGACCTTTCTGATCGGATAAATTTTTCTGTGCAGGACAATGGCATTGGTTTCGAGGAACATTTTGTCGAAAAGATATTCGAACCATTCCAACGATTACACGGTCGTCAGGAATTTACCGGTAGTGGAATCGGGTTAGCTATCTGCCGAAAAATTGTTGAACGACATGGAGGAGCAATTTCGGTTTCCAGCAAACTGGGCGAGGGAGCGAAGTTTTCAATTTCATTTCCAACGCGAAATGGACGAAATATTAAGGAGTGAAAGATAATGATGGACAAAAATAATCCTATTGTGATCCTTATGGCTGAGGATGACCCTGATGACCGCATGTTGGCCGAAGAGGCCCTGGACGAGAGTCGCCTCGCCAATGAGCTGCACTTTGTATGCGAAGGGATCGAGTTGCTGGACTATCTCAAAAAGCGGGGAAAATTTGCAGAGAAACCAGCACCACGCCCGGGGTTGATCCTGCTCGACTTGAATATGCCGCGCGTTGATGGTCGCGAAGCTTTAGAGGAGATTAAATCCGACCCCGATTTGCGCAGTATTCCTATTGTAGTGCTGACGACCTCTAAAGCCGAAGAAGATATTCTAAAAACATACCAGCTTGGTGTCAGTGGTTTTATCACTAAACCAGTTGAATTTAAAGGTCTGGTGGATGTTATGCAAAGCCTGGGTAAATATTGGTTCCAAATTGTTGAATTGCCAAAATAAAGAGTTCTGATGGACGACAAACCAATTCGCGTTCTTTTAGTCGAGGATGATGAGGACGATTATCTCATCATCCAGGATATGTTGGACGACATCCAAGATACAGCATATAAGTTGTATTGGGCAAAAAGCTATGATGAGTCGCTGCAGATAATCAGCAGGGAAACCTTCGATGTTTTTTTAGTGGATTACCGCCTTGGTGAATATACAGGACTCGATTTATTAGAAGCCCTGAATGGCGAAAGGATCGATTTACCAATTATTCTCTTGACGGGTATAAGAGACAGGCAAATCGACATGGCGGCAATGAAAGGGGGCGCGGCTGATTTTTTAGTAAAGGGACAGTTTGATGAAAATCTCCTGGAGCGGGCAATCCGCTATGCTATCGAACGCACTCGGCTAATTAAAAAACTTAATGAGATGGCAATCCGAGATGAATTGACCGGCCTATATAATCGCCGGGAAATGAAACGATTGTTAGATGATGAGTTTGAACGATACGAACGATATGGGTACCACGTATCGTTAATAATGTTAGACATCGATCATTTTAAATCCGTAAACGATACATTTGGACACCAGGTTGGAGATCAGGTCTTGAAGCAAGTTTCGCAAATCATTAAGGATGTTGTGCGATCTGTGGACCGCACGATTCGATTTGGTGGTGAGGAATTTTCCATCTTATTACCCGAAACCATTGTGGACGAAGCCCTGAATGTCGCAGAACGTTTGCGAAAAGGTGTTGAAAGCAATAATTTTAATTGCAAAATCGAAGATGGCAGCCAATGTGAAATCCAAATCACCATTAGTCTGGGCCTGGCTGAGCTGCCAGGAGACACAGAGAATAAGGATGTGCTGGTATTTTATGCGGATCGCGCTCTTTATGTTGCCAAGGAGGCAGGTCGCAATCAAACGGTGGTTTATCGAAATATTGATCAAAATACAAAACCAGCCCCTTAAAAAGACAGTAATTCTTATCCCCCAACTGACCGATGAAAAATCAACCTCCGAATGTATAGAAAATGCCCCATGTGACCGTTCACTTACTTTGCGCATAGTTGTATGATTAAGTTGATTTGATCAAAGTTACTGTTACAGTTTCAACACCTTATGATTTATGAACGAAATGGAAATTCGAGTCTTACTCGTAGAGGATGACGAAGACGATTTCATCATCACAGATGAATTGATCTCCGATATTTCTAGTACTTCTTACAAGCTGGATTGGGTTAGCAATTATCAAGATGCTTTGCCTAAAATGGCAGCGTGTCAGCATGATATCTATTTAGTCGATTATCGATTAGGGATCCAAAATGGCCTCGATTTAATTCGAGATGCAATTGGGAGTGGTTGCAATGCGCCCATTATTCTTTTGACAGGCCAGGGTGGGATGGAAGTCGATCTAGAAGCCATGGAAACGGGAGTGGCTGATTATTTAATAAAAAACAAACTTGATAGCCAGGTACTTGAGCGCTCAATTCGTTATTCCATTGAACGTTACCGAGAACAGGAGAAGCTGCGCAGGTCAGAACTACGCTATCGATTATTATTTGAGACCACTCAGGAAGGCATAATTATTTCGAATGGTCAGGGGGAATTAACCGCAGTAAACCCAGCCGCTGCTTGTATATTTGGGTACGATGATCCTGATGAGATGGTTGGTTTGCCGGCACAGGATTTTTATGTTGATGCCAAAGATCGCGATAACCTGTTCGAAAGATTAGTAGTTGAGAAAACGGTTGGCACTTACGAACTCACAGTCCAACGAAAAGATGGCAGCCATGCCTATTTGTTGGGAAGCGCGACTGTCCATTTGGATGATAGTGGTGAAATCATGCGTACCGAAGCTGTTTTCACCGATATAACCGAACGTAAAAAGGCAGAAGAAGCTTTGCGTGAAAGCAAAGTGCTCAACGAAACTATTCTGGAAATGAACCCGGATATGGTCTATATTTTTGACCTTGACGATAAAAGGGTTTTATACAGCAATGAGGATAAAGTCCAACCCCTGGGTTTCACATTAAACGAGCCCATCGAATTAAACGATGAATTTTTGCAGCAGGCCCTGCACCCTGCTGATATGGCCCTTTGGAAAGATGAAATAATTCCCAACTATTATTCGACTGAAGATGGTGAGATCATCGAATATGATCAACGGATGAGACATGTTGATGGTACCTGGCATTGGTTCCACGTCAAGGAATTGATTTTTTCCCGGCACGCAGATGGAAATCCCAAAGAGATCTACGGGGTGCTGCGCGATATCACTGAACAAAAGCAGCATGAAGAACAGTTGCAGTTGCAAGCAGAAATGCTTGGAGCTGCCGCCAATGCCATCTTGATTGCGGATCGTGATGGCATGATTACCTACATAAATCCTGCTTTCACAAAATTGACAGGTTTTGAGGCTGAAGAAGTCCTTGGGCAAAATCCACGAATCCTTAATTCTGGACGCTTTGATCAGGCTTTTTTTGCAGAATTATGGCAAACAATTACCTCCGGCAAAGTGTGGCAGGGAGAATTGATCAATCGCCGGAAGAACGGCAGCCTTTATCATGAAGAGATGACCATCACTCCTGTGAGAAATCGCAAAGGTGATATCAATCACTTTATTGCCATCAAGCAAAATATCTCACAGCGCATTGATTCAGCCAGAGCTCTCCAATACAGCGAAAATCTCTACCGCGCGATTGTTGAAGATCAAACGGAGTTAATCAACCGTGTTTTACCCGATGGGACCATTACATTTGCCAATCAAAGTTATTGTCGGTTCTTTGGAAAATCAGAAGGTGAGTTAATTGGTTCCAATATCTTTTCATCTAAGCCTGACGACGAAGTGGAAAGAAAGAAGCAAAAATTTCGTTCTCTGTCGTTAAAAAATCCAGTATTTTCTAATGAGTTTCAAAGAGAAGACAGTCGCGGCGAAATACGCTGGTTGCAGTGGACAGACAGGGCGATATTTAATGATGCTGGCGAAGTAATCGAAATTCAAGGTGTCGGCAGAGATATCACCCATCGGGTTCAAGCGGAAAAAGAAATCCAACGTCAGCTTGATGAACAAATCCTATTAAATGCTGTTGCAGTTGCTGGATCATACGCTGAATCTGAAGATCAACTTATTGAATGGTCCACACGTGCGATCGGTGAAGCGCTTTATTCCGATCATTTTGGCGTGTTGTTGCTCGACGAGCAAGAAAATATTCTCCATGTGCATCCTTCATACAGGGGTATAGAAGAGACATACAAAGAAAGGGTATTTCGGCTAGGGGAGGGCGTAGTTGGAGAGGTTGTAGTGACGGGTCTTGCCAAGCGCATATCGGATGTTCGCAATGATTCTAATTACATTCCTCCCTCCGATGAAATGCTTTCGGAAATCTGCGTACCCCTGCGAATTGGAGAAAGGGTGATTGGCGTGATTAATGCCGAGAACCATCAGGTAGATGCCTTTTCGGATCATGATGAGCGAATATTACAGACAATTGCTGGTAATTTAGCAACAGCAATCGACCGTATCAGGGCAGAGGAAGCAGAACGTCAACAGCGAATTTGGGCGGAAGCCCTTCGAGATACAACGTCTGCATTAAATAGCACCCTAGACATAAATGAAATTTTTGACCACATATTAGATAATGTTGATAGGTTAGTCAAACATGATGCTACCAATTTGCGGCTTATCAAAAGCGGAATCGCTGAAGTTGTTAGCCAACGAGGGTACACAGATCGGGGAATCGATAATTGGATAGCTAGTTCTAAGATTAAAATAAGTGAAGTAAAAAATTTAAAAGAAATGGTTGAAACTCTTCAACCCTACCTCATCCCTGATACTTCTTTAGACCCCACATGGGTTCAGTTTCCCGCAACGAGTTGGATAAAATCATACTTAGCAGTTCCAATTCGGCGGGAAGAAATTGCAGTTGGTGTCATTAGCCTGGATAGCGAAACGCCCAATTTCTTTACCGAAGATCATGCCCAGAGGTTACAAGTTTTTGCGGATCAAGTTTCAGTGGCTCTGGAAAATGCAACTTTATATCGCGATGCACTAGAGTCTGCAGAACGCCGATCTACACTCCACAATGTTAGCCAGGAAATCATAGCCGCCAGCAGATCGCCGCAACAGGTCTATGAAACCATTCACAAGGCGGCCTCTAAATTGATGCCTTGCGAAGCTTTTGCAATTACCACGGCCAACGGCAAAAAAGGCTGGCTCGAAGCGGTTTACCTCTATGACAAAGGTCAGCGCTATCCTGTATCCCACTTGAATGAGAAAGACAGTTTTAGCGAAACAATAATCAAGAATGGCAAATCAGTTTTAATCGCTGATTTGGAAAATGAAAGTGATTTGAAATTCGCTCGTTTTGGGGATGGTGATCATGTGCGTTCAGTGTTAGCAGTTCCCATGCAGCTTAATGGGAATGCCTTTGGGATGATTGCAGCCCAATGTTATCGCCCCAATGCTTATTCTCAAGATGACAGGTATCTGTTGGAGATGTTGGCTGCATATGCTGCAACGACACTAGAAAGTGCCCGACTTTTCGACGAAACTCAAGAGCATGCTCAAAACCAAGAAACATTGAATCTGATTACCAGAACTGCGCTGGCATCCGATGATTACGAATCAGCCATGCAAATCCTTGCAGACCAATTGAAAGAGCTGCTGGGTGCGGAGATGTGTTTCATAACCATTTGGGATGATGAAAGGAATGAGCCGAGACCTGGTGCTGCGTCTGGTGTGGAAGTTGATAACTATCTCTCTCTGAAGGTAGAACCTGGGGAAGTTACTTTAACCAGTTCTGTGCTTGAAGCTGGCCGGACGATCACCATCCCCAATATAACCAATTCGCCCTATATCAGTGCCCGCCTTGCAAAAAGATATTCAGTATGTTCAATGCTTGGCTTACCTTTGAAGGCAGATGGCAAAAAATTGGGAGCGGCATTGATTGGTTATAAACAAAACCATGAGTTTTCTCCCCAAGAAATTGCCTTCGGGGAAAATGCGGCAGCTCAGGTTTCTTTGGCGATGGCAAAGATCCGATTGTTGGATGAAACCCATCAAAGGGCTGCTGAACTTGAAGCGGTTGCTTTTGTTTCAGAGTCATTGCGTGAGGCGAGGACTCGCCACGAATTGCCACCCATTATCCTGAATCAGATTATGGAATTATTGGAAATTGATGGGGCCTATCTGGCCACGGTGGAAGACAACTCTGGCGAGATATTGATTGAGTATTCTACGGGTGTTTTGGATGAAACAGGGTATAGAATTCCTGCTGGAAAAGGAATTGCTGGTCATGTGGTAGCTTCGGGCGAGACTTATATTTCTCATAATGTTCCTAACGACCCCTTGCTATTCCTGAAAGATAATATTTGCCAAGCCTGTTCGATGGCTTGTGTTCCTTTGATTACCCAAGGGCAAATAATCGGCGCACTGGGTGTTACTCGTAATCATAATGGCCATGCTGATAGTTCAGGATTTGCCAACACTCAAATTCGATTGATGACCGCCATTGCTGATATCACGGCCAATGGCCTCCGCCGAGCCGAGCTCCATGATCGTACTCAGGAACAGTTGGCTCGCCTGACAACATTGCACGAAATTGATACTGTGATAAGTTCGAGCTTTGATTTGCATCTGCCCTTTAATACCCTGTTGGAAAAAGTTACCACTCAATTGGGCGTCGATGCTGCTGCTGTTTTGTTATTGGATGAAAATTTGAATCAACTGGTTCACGCTGCCAGCCGTGGCTTCCATACTGCGGGGATTTTGAATACATCCTTGCGGCTGGGCGACCCCCATGGGGGTGTTGCCGCCCTCCAAAGACGAACGATTATCATTGATGATCTTGAAGTAGATGGATTTGGAGAACATGCCGCGATAAACAAGGAGGGGTTTGTTAGCTATGTAGCTATTCCGTTAATGTCGAAAGGGAAAGTTAATGGGGTTCTGGAACTTTTTAATCGCTCTAAGGTTTGGCGTGATTCTGATTGGATAGACTTTGTCAACACCCTGGCGACGCAGGCAAGCATTGCGATCAACAACACCCAATTGTTTAATGAGGCCCAGCGTTCGAATATGGATCTCACCATGGCTTATGATGCAACGATTGAAGGCTGGTCGCGCGCCTTAGAGATGCGCGACTTGGAAACGGAAGGTCATAGTCAGCGTGTGACTGAAATGACCTTGGAATTGGCGCGCGCAATGAATTTGCCTCAGGCAGAATTGGTGCATATTCGTCGAGGTGCTTTGCTTCACGATATCGGGAAAATGGTTATTCCTGACAGCATCTTACACAAACCAGGAACCCTGACGGAGGAGGAGTGGGAAATCATGCGTCAGCATCCCGTTGATGCATATAACCTGTTAGCGCCAATCGCGTATTTGCGTCAGGCTCTCGATATTCCTCACTATCATCATGAAAAGTGGGATGGAAGCGGTTACCCACGTGGTTTGAAGAGAACGCAAATTCCCTTGGCTGCTCGGATCTTTGCCGTTATTGATGTTTGGGATGCGTTAAATTCAGATCGACCCTATCGAAAGGCTTGGTCTCAAGAAAAGGTAATTGAGTATCTAAAAGAACAGGCCGGCACTCATTTCGATCCTGAGGTTATAGATTCCTTTTTGGGAGTTTTGAAATCGAATAAGGAATTCATAGACTGAAGTAAAAAAATCTGAGGCTCATTAACAAAGTATCCTTTCATGGCAAAGAGTAGACAGTCATACTATCAGCAATCCGGGTAGCGTGGGTCATCAGGAGGACACCCTGGGGTAGCTTCTGACGTGTTGGTTGGCGTGGCTGTATTGGTTGGCGTGGCTGTAGGTGTATCGGTCGCATCCACCGTGTTAGTTGGGGTTGGTGTATCCGAGGGGGTTGGCACCAGTGTCGGCGTGGCAGCAACGGTGGGCCCTGGAACAACAAGGGGTTTACTGTCAGCAGTTTTAGCCGGGCTGGCGTGAATATACGTGATCAATGGATATCCAAATTCGTCAAAGGCATCTGGTGAGATTGTGGTTTCGTACCAAACACTAAACTCCCAACCAGGGCAATATGAAGGGTCAGAGGGGTCCTGTATATAGTTTTCATCCACTTTGGGGGAAGGTCCTGATGGATTGTAGCAAGCCAGCTTTGTATTTTGAGACATAGAAGAATCGCAACTGACAATATCACTGGCATTTCCAACTTCGACACTTCCATCACCATTTGTCACACAACCGTTTGAACCATCCTCTTCGACATAATCGAATTTGCCCCTGAATATTGAGCTGCCGTCCAACGCTTTGAAATCGATGAGCACATGGTCAGAATGGTACAAGTCTTTCCAGGTGTGGCCTCGCTCTCCCCAGCCCACTGCGTGACTTCCCTCTTGACATTCCAGGCATTTGAAATACTCTGATGAGGCCGGGTCGATTTCAATATCAAGATTTTGGGTGAGATGGCCATCACTATCGGAAAGTTTTATTTTTACATCGTCATCGTCGCCCTTTATTTTGATTTCCGACACCTCATTGCCCACTGGCCAGGTAAAAATCAATCTATTTATCTCTATTTCATCACGAGAAATATTGTGGACATTGAAATTAAACTTATTATTATCAACCTTGAAATCTGTAAAAGCGAGGTCATCTGGCCCCCCATCAGAATTTAGAGTTACAGAAAAATCATCAACACCATATATTTTCATGCCCCCATTGGCAAATTTGATTTCAAATTTGAGTGAAATATCGTCATCATCTACATCCTGGCAAATATCCTTGCAACTCAGAGAATCATAAGTATTATCAACAAACGTTTCACTGAATGTAGTTCTCGCTGTAACAGATCCATCGGGGTTGGTATGCCACTCGACCTTGACCCAGGCGTCTCCCGCAAAGCCACCGCCTTCGGCGACGCGATACCAGATTTCACCATTTGGGCCCGGCACGATGGAGTAGGGATCTGCAGCAGTTGCCGTTGCGGCTGATGTTGGCGGCGGGGCATCAGTAGCCGTTGGGGGAGGGTCATTTGTGGCAGGATTTTCAAGGAAACAAGTCGAGCCATTCACGTTGAACGAGAGTAATACAGCATAATCTTCAAGTACCGAATCAGAGTTCACCTGACCGTCATGGAAATTGAAAATGATGGCGGTATTCCCAGATGGGATTGCCGCGTTTACACTCTCAAAGATCAGGTGGCTGTTGTTGGGGGAAGGGTTAATGGTTTTGATTTGTCCAGAAGGGAGCGAATCATAGCCGATTAATTCAACCGCATCGATCTCTTCCCAACCATTTCCAGACGTATAAATGACTACACCTTCAACCAGATATTTGGTTTGCGTGAACTTGACTTCGAACCAGCCGGGACACCCCGTATTATCTTCGGGAATGGCGATCGCATGCCGGGTTCCATTGGGTTCCATCAATTCAATACCTTTTACAAAACCGGTTTCGAAGGTCTCGCGAACGCGCACGCCAGTGGCATATACGGGTGTAGAATAACCCAGGTGAAGGAACTCAATATCTGTATTTCCCTCGAGTGGAGCCCAGGCTGTTGAAAAATCCCCACATCTGCGGGTGTTCGGTGCGCCTAAGGCCTGGACGGAACCCCATTTCGGCGCATCTCTCCACTCGCTGCTAAAGGATACAACTGATGAAGCGTATTGTGTGACCTCAACGGGGGTGTTTGGCTCACCAATATCGATGCGAGTGATGTGTTGGTTGGGAGGAGCCACGCCCTGATAATTGCCCCACTCCAATTTTATATCACTAAACTTGACATCTTCACCTGAACTATTCTTGAGTTCAAATCTGAACTGTTTATCCCGCAATCCAAAATTCTGCAAGCTGAGTTTGCCGCAAATCGGGATGGAGGTGTTGGTTGGTGTCTGGGTTAGGGTTGCGGTGGATGTCTCTGTAGCATCCAATGTGTTGGTCGCCGTAGAAGATTCTGCAACCTCCACTGTGTCTGTCCAGGTGGGCGCGGGTGTAAACCCGCCCACTACGCTGTGGATTCGTTTGTTGCGGAAATCTTCTACGATGCCTTCGCGGCGCGCGCCCAAGGGAACATCAGGCCAAATTGAGGAAATAAACGGCAACAGCATATTGTGGCGATAGGTAATTACCACCATTACGCGTTCGCCAGGTATTCCAGCATTATCCATCAGCGTACTATCTGAGGACATTTTGCATAAAGGAATTTCATAATTACTGTTGTCATAGACATAAGGAGGATTTTCCTTACGGGTACTGCAAACAGTTACATGGAAATAGCCTTCTTCTTGTGGTTTCCCGAGATCGGCCTGACTATGGCTGCCTAAATAAGTCAGATAATCCCCAATAATTCCGCTGTCAATCCAAATACCCGCGCTGCCCGCTTGCGTAGCATCATAAATGGAGGGCAGTCGTGCCCAATCCACCAGGGTATTTTCTATATCATCAGAATTTATTGAATATCCATCAGGGACACGGCAATCGGCGACGCCATCCGCCAAATCAGCATCGGCATATCCGCTTCCCAGAGCAGCACCAGCATCAGCGCAATAACCGGGATCATATTCCCCAGTGATGGCGTACCGCATTCCGAAGCGGGCGGCGTTTTGGACAGCCATCCAAGAAAACATGAGACGGCCAAATTCAATGATGCCAAAAATTAATAACAGCAATATCGGTAAGGCGATGGCAAATTCTAATAGCCCTTGGCCTTTCTTTGTTGAGGGTAATAGTTTCGATGTTTTGTTCATAGTTTTACCCTGTATGGTATCCCTGGCATAACCATGCGCTCATACAGGACTGTTTACCTGCTGATGCGTGAAAAGATACGGCCAGCAATATCCTCGAAGATTTTTGCCAAATGAGTAGCATCTGGCGAGTAATAATAATTGCCGCAGTGTTTCTGATGCGGCACCCCATCGCAGGGGTCGTTTAGTCTGGAGCCGTTTTCACCCACATTGGCCATGTAGCGCAGCATTTCTTCACCTGCATAATGAGGGGCTACCGCGGCGTGACCCAAGCCAATACTGTAAATTGTGACTTGATTAGCAGTGATTGGCTCATTGTCTGGCGCGTCCCAAAGGGCAACCCGGTCGATCATATCTCGGGCATAATCCTCTACATCATATGGGGGACTGGTAACAGCCCACGTTGCGCCGGGGGCACATTCGGAGATATCAGAATGATAGGGTCCACAATGTCTGGTGGCAGGATTGGCATCTCTGCACATAGGGTTAATCCACAGGCTTTCACCAATCGCGCCACCGCAAAATCCGTTTGGGTAAATGCTATCCACTTTGGGGGGGATGTCGCTCACATTGGTTGAGCCATCCGAAAGGAATACGATCACCCAAACGCTATCGCGGCGACCATGAGTTAGTAAAATCTTCCCCGCTTCTCGAATTGCACATCCGGTGCATGTCGATAGCACCGCATTGTTGGGATGAGGGTTGGGAAGATCGCCGGGATTGACAACATCAACATTCAGAGGGTTATAGGTCCCAGAATCTACTGGATTTAGAGTCACCGGATCGAGAGGGACGGGTGTGTCATCATGAACTTTAATGTTATCGATGGCTGCTTTTATACTACCGACACCTGAATATGGTGAGTTGGTCAGATTGATTTCCATTTTTGCGTCGAAATCGAAACTTACTATCGCAATTTGATCGTACCCTTCAAACATATTGTCTACTAAAACCTTGGCAGCATTTTTTGCAGTCAACAGGGGTTCACATGTATTCGTAGGATTGCATGATAAATTTGGATCAAAATTTGGCCCATATCCTGCTGTTTCTGAGCCCATAGATTCAGATGAGTCGATCACAATGACCAGGTCAATCGTGGCAGCCTCACCGATTGATCTGACCGTAAGGGGAACATCTTGAATGCCAAATAAGCTCAAAAAATATACAGGCGATTCTTGAGTTGCTTGAACCCAGGCTAATTTTCTCGGGTCTGGGCCAAAGCTGAGGCAATCATTTGAAAACTCCGCTGGTAAGGTGCTGTCATTGCATGTGTACACCTCTAATAAATTGATGTTGGCAATATTATGCATATCAAGCATTTCTCTGGCTGCTTCGGTCATCCGAGTCTTGCGTTCTGAGTATGTCAGTCCTGGATTTTTGAGATTATTTGCGGCTGCAACCGCGGCTGCGTCAACTGCTCGTTTCAATTGAGTATAGGTTACATAAAGCGCCCCAGCATCTGTCACGATTCCGACAAAAGCCACTATGGCCATGAATGAGATCACGAACATAACCAAAACCTGCCCGCTTTGCATTTCGAGCTCAGGTGATGATGTACCATTTCTCCGGAATTTCTCAACGAATAACTGCCTGAACATCTGTTTTTCTTTTCGACGTTTAAATTTCCTCATGATTGCATCCAATAAACAGGCTTTGAATATCCTTCACCATAATTAGGGTGATGCCACCGGAATGGGGGTAGGTGTTGGCAGGGCTTCTGGGGCAGGCATAAACGAGTAGGCTCGAATACGAAGAGGAGTGGGGATAAAATCAGATAATATCGGAAGATTGAGTACCTGATGGTGGCAATAATAAAACTCTACAAGCACGTACCCCCGACTTGTAGGTGCTCCACTTTGAAAGGAGGCTTGAACATCGGCATTGGTGACATTGGGTTGGAATGAAATAGTGTTCCCTTGACAATCTTTCGTCCAGTTTTCGGCGCCAGTCCATAGGTCGCTTGATGTCGAAATTGCCCAGACTCCGTCCCCATCGTTTGGCCAACGGTCAGAAACCGAATTGTTTGCGACAGTGAAAACAGAAATCGTGATGTCATCGATCTGGGGGTCAAACGAAATGCTTTGGTTCTCACTCGAGTAAAGTATTACGCAGGCTGTGTCAAAGTAAAAGTGAAAGTCTGAATCGTTGCAGGCCGCGGTAGGTAATCCACTAACGGGAGCATTTAATTCAAAGGGATCGCGCACGGATGCATATCGTGCTGCCTCTCTGGTCAAGTCGATAGCTTCCAAATAGTGATAGGAAAAAAAGGCAACTTCAACAAATCCTGCAATCATCAACAATAATATGGGGAAAATTAGCGCCAACTCAGTAAAGCTTTGCCCCTGATTGTTTTTCTTCATAACAATCAGCCTCCTTTTGGAATTTGATCGTACTTGATCTGCAATGATTTTTATTATTGACATAAAATCCATTTATGTTACCTTTTAAAAATAGCCCTTAGCACGACCTGAGGTCGTCAGGGTTTGCCCGGGTTGCTGGAGAGTCTCGCCAAAGTCTTGCCAGCATCCCGATTTATTTTGTGCCACTAATTCAATTTCCTTCCCAAATTATCTAATCGGCAATAAAAAAACACTTTTGGTAACCCGGCTATCTTTATTCAAGATCCGTGGCTTTGCGTCCCTACCTCGCAGTAGGTTTGCCTTTTCGAGTGCAAATGCGACTACAATTTCTAAATGTAGATTTTACTTGTCTAAATTTTAATCTCACTTAGTGATTATTTCTGTTTGGTTTGGTTGGGAATTGTTGGTAAATGCACTTTTCTGCCAACAATTGAATGTAAATAGCAATTATGAATTATTCTTTCAATAGTAGTGTGTGATCAACTCCCTATGCAATCGTAAGTTTCTCTTACACCAAACATGGGCTACTCATCTCTTGGATTAACGTACTCACGCGCCCGGCGTAGTGATATTGCACACCTCGCCTCAAGGATTAATTCCTCCTCGGGTTTCTGGAATCCAATCGTGGGTTCAAATTATTCGAGCAGAACATTCCGCGGGGGCTAATCTATGCCTCCTTTCTGGCTGCCCCCCTTGGTGTCGTCAAAATTATTTAAGCCACCAAGATCATCTTTTCTAAATATATAAATAGCGCCTATCCTCAGTCAATTCTTTTTCCCCGGTGATAGGAATCCTGGTGAAAACTCTATTTTATGTTTTTTCCTTGACATTGTTATTGATTCTTTCAAATCAATTTCTCAAGTTTCAAAATAGCGAAATCGTAGCTGAAAATGCGGGCTGATACGCAATTTGGGTGATAATGGAGGTGGAATCCGAAAGAACCGAATAATTTATGCAAATCCTTCGTTATTAGTTAGAGTTTATATGAGCAAGATATAATTCCAAACTGTGGAAAATATTATTTAAGAGAGGAATGATTATGAATGCGGTCATACAAACCGGCTACGGATCCCCCGATGCGCTCAAAATGGTAGAAATTCCAAAACCCGAAGTCAGCGAAAAAAAGGTCCTGGTCAAAATCCATGCAGTTTCCCTAAATGCTGGAGATCTCTTCTCGTTGAAAGGGACGCCCTGGTTAGTGAGGTTTTCGGTAGGTTTTCCAAAACCTAAAGATTACATTCTGGGTTGGGACCTGGCTGGGACGATCGAGGCAGTTGGGGGTGAAGTAACCCAATTCCAGCCCGGTGATCATGTCTATGGCTCTTGCCAGCACACTCTTGCGGAATATGTCAGTGCCGGTGAAGATAGTCTGGCCATAAAACCAGACAATCTCAGCTTTGAGCATGCTGCCACCCTGGGGACGGCTGCAATTACTGCATTACACGGGTTGCGCAATCTGGGCAATTTGCAGCCGGGACAGAAAGTGTTGATCAATGGTGCTTCGGGAGGCGTAGGGATCTACGCTGTGCAGATTGCCAAGGCTTTGGGCGGCGAGGTGACGGGCGTTTGTAGCACACGAAATGTTGAAATGGTTCATTCTCTCGGGGCAGATTATGTGATTGATTACACCAAAGAGGATTTCACGAAATCAGGGCAGCAATATGATTTGATCCTTGATAATATTGCCAGCCGCTCCTTTGCTGATTTGAAACGCGCGCTCAAACCCGCTGGTAAGCTAATCCCAAACAGCGGTCATGGCGGCATGGGGTACGTAATTAAGGCTGCTTTGTTGAAACTTTTTATGCCGCAGATTGGCGATATGTTTCTGGCGGTGCCGAACAATAAGGATCTTGTCTTTCTGAATAATCTTTTCGAAGCTGGTCAATTAAAAACCATTATAGATCGGACGTTCCCGCTGCATGAAACGCCAGCAGCCTTTCGCCATCTAGATGAGGAGCATGCCCAAGGGAAAATAGTCATCACCATGGAAGATGGTATCTAGTAAGTTTTGCAATATTATTAAGGAACGTATTTCCTTACGAAGACCTTTAAAGCGAAGCTGTAGAAGAAGGAACAGCGTTCCTTCTATAAAAAAGGAGAACAAATGAATGCCAAAAGTGAAACCCGTATTCTCATTTCGACCTTGTGGATCGTTGTCATGTTCAACATGGCATTTGCGGACATCGTTGGATTTGTGCACCCTGGGGCGCTTGAAGATATCATCGCCGGCGACTTGGGGATCGATGTAACGCAAGGGTTATTATTAGTTTTCTCGATTCTTATCGAAATTCCCATCGCGATGATCATCTTATCTCGGGTTTTGAAGCAGGGTGTTAATCGGTGGCTGAATATTATCGCCAGTGTGATTACGATATTGTTCATCATCCTTGGTGGCAGCGCCACGCTTTCATACATATTCTTTGCAGGTGTAGAAACTATCTGTATGTTGGTTATCATATGGCTGGCGTTGAAATGGCCTAAAGTTGAATCTTGATGACGATGATGAGGAAAATGCAATGAACCAAACAAAACTATCTAAAATGGGAACCATCCGAACTTTCCTTCGTGAGGGCACCTGATCTGAAACGATAATGGGCGTCGTGGACGCATCTTTCGATCATCCATTAAAAGTCGAGGAAAAAGCTACCATGCCCCTGGCGGGCGGTATTGCCAACCTGGGTTATCAATGCGGCATGTTGTGGGGGGCTGCTTTGGCTGCTGGAGCCAGGGCTCACCAACTTTATGGCTCTGGACCTAAAGCTGAAACCGCCGCGCTGGCGGCCTCGCAAAGGCTGGTGAAAACTTTCCATGGTCACAGCAAAAATGAGATCAATTGCCTAGAGATTTCTGACCTCAATATGCAGGGAGAAATTGATGCCAAGTCAATATTTAAGTTCTTCATCAAAGGTGGTCCCATCGGCTGCTTCCGCATGGCCGCCAGCTATGCACAAGATGTGCGCAATGAATTCGACAACATTTTTTCTGAAGAACCATCTGAAGCGCCAGCTTCTCCTGTAAGCTGCGCGTCCATGTTGGCAAAACTAATGGGGCTCTCCGGATTGCATCAGGTTATGGCTGCCGGGTTCGCTGGTGGGATTGGTTTCAGTGGCGGAGGCTGTGGTGCGTTGGGCGCCGCAATATGGATCAAGGGTTTGGAAGAACCCGTGGAAGTGGAGGGTTTCAGCTACTCGGGGACCTGGGTAAATGAAAAGATTGAAGAGTTTCTGGAACTTTCTGACTATGAGTTTGAATGTTCCGCGATCACCGGACGAAAATTTGAGAACGTCGCAGATCATGCCGATTTTATAAAAAGTGGAGGTTGCTCGAAGATAATTGCAGGGTTGGTCTCCTAAATTGAAAACCTAATGGATTGAGGTATCCGGGTGACTATCGATTTCTATTGGCATTCACCTGGATACTGATTTTTCCGGCAAATACTTTATAATAATTTCCAGGTCCTGTTTTCAGACTATTTGGAGTGTGGAGAATGCCTCAAGATCGCAATCAAATTAGCCGTGTCACCCGTTCAAAAACTGCTGCCCGGGCTGCCTATGATCGCATGAGCAAATTCTATGATCTGATGGCTGGTTCAAGTGAGTGGAAGTTTGTGAAAATGGGGTTGGATTTATTGCAAGCTGCCCCAGGCGAGCGAATATTAGAGATTGGATATGGCACCGGAAAAAGCGTACTTTCGATGGCGCAATCGGTTGAAGAAACCGGTCGCATTTACGGTCTGGACCTTTCTGAAGGCATGCATGAGAAAGCTGCCGATCGCATAGCAAGGGTAAATTTGACAGACCGTGTTGATCTAAGACTGGGGGACGCTGCAAAGTTGCCCTTTGACAATGATTTCTTTGACGCTGTTTTCTCCAGCTTCACCCTGGAATTGTTTGATACTCCTGAAATTCCAATCGTGCTGCAGGAATGCTATAGAGTCTTGCAAGCTGGCAAGCGGATTGTCGTTGTTTCCATGGCAAAAAAGAGCCGTGATACTTTAGCAGTGCAATTGTATGAGTGGGCGCATGACAAGATGCCAAACTATGTTGATTGTCGTCCGATTTATCTGACTGATGCGATGTCCGATGCTGGATTTCAAATCAAAGCTGTGGAAGAAGCCAAAATGTGGGGATTGCCTGTGGATGTCGTTCTTGCGACAAAGCCTGCGTAACGACAAATCATCTGGAATTAGCCTTGTACACCGATGAATTTCGTTTCTTTTTTATATTTCGACAAGCAAAGTTGACTTGACATAATGTAAATAATATAATACAATATGTGTTGTTGAGTATACTAAAAGTAAACCTAAATTCACAGAAACGAGGCACCATGTCCTATCAAGAGAAAAACATTACTGTATCATTAGTCAGCGGAGCTTTAATATTTGGATACTTTCTGCTAAGAATTATCCGCATGCTTCAAAATGGCCCCCTGGTATCGGGTGAGGTATTTCGCCTCTGGGGTGTGATTATTGTGGTAACAATCCTGGTCAATATCTTGGGCACAATCCTGACCCATATCGTCACCTCCATCATCGAGGCCATCAAGACCCAACAGGGAGATCCTCAAATTGATGATTTCGAAGACGAGCGAGATGATCTTATCAACTTGAAAGGGACTCGAGTTGCCCATGTTGTCTCCTCGCTGGGTGTATTTGCTGCGATGGTAACCTTCGTCTTTGGGCAACCCGCTTTGGTCATGTTCACTGTGATCATCTTCTCGGGAATAATTGCTGAGATGGCCGCAGACGTTGTCAGATTGGTGTACTATCAAAGGGGGGTCTGAAATGAGCAAGCGTCACATAAGCAATAACATTCGTAAATTGCGATTTTTCAAAGACGAAATGACCCAGCAGCAACTTGCTGAAAAAGTGGGCGTGACTCGCCAAACCATTATTGCCATGGAAAAAGGGAAATATTCACCCTCTCTGGAATTGGCTTTCCGAATTGCCCTGGAGTTTGGCGTGCCTCTGGAAGAAGTATTTTCTTATGGACCCGAAGAGGGTTCTGATAAATAATTCAAGAAATGGAAATGTCAATGAAAAACTTACAAAAAATTGGCGGCTTCGCCGCATTGTATCAGGCAACAGCCTACCTGGTGGGGATTGTTCTGTTCATCGTCGTATTGGATTACCTCAATATCAATGATCCGTCCCAAAAGGTAGCACTCATCGTGGAAAAGCACAGTGTCATGACCTTGACCAACCTGACGATGTATGTGATCTTTGGCTTTGCATTAATCACGCTGACTTTAGCCCTTTATGATCGGTTGAAGGGTGACGCTCCGGCAATTATGCAGGTAGCCACGGCCATCGGCATTATATGGGCCGGTTCGCTGATTGCCAGTGGAATGATCGCTAATGCCGGCATTGCCCCGACTATAGCTCTCTATGAAATTGATCCGGCTCAAGCGGCTTCGTTTTGGATGGGCATTGAAACCGTTGCGGATGGACTCGGCGGCGGTAAAGGGGAAATTTTGGGTGGATTGTTGACCCTTTTGGTTAGTTGGGCTGCCCTTCGCGGCAGCAGTCTCCCCAATGGTTTGAACTACCTGGGACTATTGGTGGGATTTGTTGGCATCATCTCGACGGTTCCCGGTTTGCACGATCTGGCCGGTCTCTTTGGGTTGAGCCAAATTGTATGGTTCGTTTGGCTGGGGATTGTGCTGCTCGGAAATAAATTCACCTCCTCGTAGGGAAATCCCTGGAAGGAAATCAAAATATGAACAAATCAGAAAAATTTTGGGACCGCATGGCAAAGAATTTCGATAAGGGTGACGACCAATATGATCCCTCATACCTGGAAACAATATCCAGTTACCTCGATGTCAATGATAATGTTTTCGAATTCGCCTGTGGGACGGGTTCATTGGCCTGCACCCTGGCCGAAAGGGTCAATCAGATACACGCAATGGATATCTCATCCAAAATGATCGAGATTGCAAAATCAAAAGCGTCTGAACGCAACATTGAAAATGTTCATTTTGAAAAAGCAACCCTTTTCGATGGGCAATATGCAAAGGAATCATTTGATGTGCTTTTCGCTTGCAACATTTTGCATTTAGTAGAAGACCATCCGTTAATTTTTCAACGCATAGACGAACTGTTGAAGCCTGGCGGGATTTTCATTTCAGATACAGTCTGCATGGGTGAGATGGGTAAATTAATTAGTTTGCCGCTAGCTTTGTTTGGCAAAATTGGTGTAATACCCAAAATCAATCGTTTCGGCTCTAATGAACTGATAGAATCAATTGCAAACTCAGGTTTTCAGATTCTCGATTCAACGAACCTCAACCCATCGCCGCCCACTTATTTGATCATCGCCGAAAAGGAATAGGAGCAAACCAATAGTGGTTAGCCCCAGCTGAAAGGATAATCTCTTGAAAGCCATCGTCTACGAAAAATATGGACCCCCTGAGGTGCTCCAAATAACGGAAATTGATAAACCATCCCCAAAGAATAACGAAGTCCTGGTGAAAATTCATGCCACCACTGTGACTGCTGCCGATTGGCGCATGCGCAAACCAGATCCGGCTGCAGCCAGACTCTACAATGGTCTATTTCGGCCAAGGAGAATTAATATTCTCGGGTTTGAGTTGGCTGGTGAAATCGAGGCCGTTGGCCAAGCGGTTACCCGCTTCAAGGTTGGAGAACATGTATTTTGCCATGCCGGTTTGGGATTTGGTGCTTATGCCCAATATGTATGCCTTCCTGAAGAAGGGGATACTAAAAAAGGCTTGATAGCTATCAAGCCAGCCAGCTTGTCCTTTGAGCAGGCTGCCGCCATTCCTTTTGGTGGTCTGGCTGCCCTGAACATCCTCCGCATAGCAGATATTCAACCTGGGCAGCAGGTGCTCATTAACGGTGCATCCAGCAGCGGGGGAACATATGCCGTACAAATTGCGAAATACTTTGGTGCACACGTCACGGGAGTCTGCAGCACGACAAACATCGACTTGGTAAAATCGCTGGGCGCTGATCAGGTTATCGATTACACGCAGGAAAATTTCATCGAGCAAGATGAGCGATACGATGTGGTTTTCGACGCTGTTGGGAAACTGATTTCCGGAATATCAAAATCTAAATTTAGTAAGCTGCTAAATCCTGGTGGAACCTATCTCAGTATCGGAATGAATCGCTCAGATAGCTCCGAAGACCTGGTGTATCTGGCAGATTTGGCTGACTCCGGGAAAATTATTCCCGTGATAGATCGACAATATCCTATGGGGCAAATTGTTGAAGCGCACCGTTATGTGGAGACTCTCCGTAAAAAAGGGAATGTCGTGATATTAATTGACCATTCTGATTAGGAAAAACTTTCCGCGAGATACTTTCTGCAAGATTAGATTATTTTCCAGCGTGAAAGGACCATAAAATGTGTTACAGATTATTCCTGATCACAAATTCAAACTTGATTGGATTCTGGAAAGATGGTATTGATGAGCAATTTATCCAATTTTTTATGAAATTGATCTATCGATTTGAATTTAAAGCCTCAGAAATTCGGTCCGACGGATAAGGGGATTCTGATATTTGAGTAAAATTTGTCTCCAAAGAGAAAATTCATGGTTATGGAAATTATTGATTTGAGTCAGGAGATTTACACAGGGATGCCAGTTTTTCCCAGCTTGCCAGATGTAAAAATCTCGATGCATCTCTCTCATGAACAATGGGAAGGGATTTCATACAGTGAAACCCAAACACCAGCGGTAAACCTGTTGGAAATGGGTGAGCACACCGGCACGCATGTTGATGCCATTAGCCACATGGCTCGTGAACACCAGAATCACTCTATCGACACCATGCCGCTCTCGACGTTCTATACGGAAGGGATTTGTCTGGATGTGTCTGCAAAAGGTTTGCGAGAATTGATCACGCCAAAAGATTTGGAGCGCGCCTTGTTATTGGCTGATCAGGAAATTAAACCTGGGGACACTGTTTTGTTGTTTACCGATCATTACCGTCGCACGTACGGCACGCCAGATTGGGAAAATGGCCCTGGGATTGATGTAAAAGCTGCACGTTGGATGGGAAAGCAAAAAATTGCCGCATTCGGCGTCGAAATGATGTCACCGGGCGTTCGAAAAGTGTCCAACAATGAGGTCCACCGTATTTGCGGCGAGATGGAATTCACGCATTACGAGAATCTAATCAACTTACATCGGCTGATTGGTCGGGGTCGTTTTCGCTTTATTGGCTTGCCCCTAAAAATCCGTGGGGGAACTGGATCGCCTGTGCGGGCCGTTGCTGTTTTCGAATGATTTAACTCAGCACCAAATAAGGATATTTGAAAAAACTAGGTGCCGTTGTAGTGAATTCGGCACCTGGTTTTATGGTATTTTTATGGCCTTTCGATGCGAGGCACAAACCAGAAGCCATAGGCTTTGTGAGTATTATGGGTCATAGCAACGGTTTCTAGCACAAATCTCACTATTTGTCCATCCAAGAAAGATAAGTCGATTTCAATTTCAGTAGCCTGTCCGTTGAAATCTTCAAACCAGGTATCGATCAAATGAGTTGTGCCTTGGCTATCGATATAACTCAAACGGAAATCTATGGCGCACATATTCATTTCCGCCATGCAACCAACCCAAGTTTTGAAGCGGTCGCCAGATTTCACGGTAAATTCCGGGTAAGTACCCTTGATCCAACCATAGCGGGTTTCATAGGGATGCACTGCAAGAGTGAGTTCATCATCCAGTCGGTGTTCCATGACTGGATTGCTCTGCAACAAAACAGACCCACTTGCTGAGGAAGAGGATGGACATTTTAACTTGTTGGTTGATTCCTTATCCTCGCCATCGTCGCCTTTTTCAGTTCCGCCGCTAGTCCAATCGGCATCACAATAATTCCATGCAAAATCGTATTCATAAAGAATATCTGGAACGGCTACATTAATAATTACTGGAAGGAGCCCCCTTTTTGACTGACCGATACCAAACCAATACCCCGATGGATCGTTCAGCACCCAATAGCTTTCATACTCGCCAACTTCATTGGGTGCGGTAAATTCTACGGACACATTGGTCAAACCGCCCGGGAGAACCTCTTCATCATCGAAGGCATTGCTTTCGCTGGCGCCCATCAATTCCCCGTCAGAAAAGGCCACAATATATGATTGATCCCACGTGCAAGTGCCAAGGTTTTTTATTCGCCAGGTTTTGATAAATTGCGCACCAGGCGGGATTAATGCGCCCTCCGGGACTGTTTGATGAGAAATGAATTCAGCAATGTTGCAATCTTCGGAAACCCCGGATCCAGAACCACCTGAACGGGACGACTCGAATTTCGATGTAGGTGAAGGCACTGGAGTAATACTTGGCGTGAGGGTTGGTGTAGGTGAGTGGAAAATATCCCCGGTCCTGGTCAGCGAACCGGCAATTTTGACAATGTCTTCCATGGCGCTTTCGAGAAGTTCAACATCCCGTGTTTCTAGGCGGAAGTGATAAGAAATATCATCGACGTCATTGCCAAAGAATAATAATTTGTCTTTTCCCTCCTGGACGATGACATGTTGGGGAATTTCTTGACCAAGGAGGGTGGCTAAGCCATGTACTTGAATTTCTCCTTCTGGAATCCGGTCCCCCAGCTCTGTAGATTCCCAGCTAAGTTTGTACTGAATTTTTATCGTCATCCCATCTTTGGTCAGTTTCACTGTTTTGGCGGCAAAAGCTCCGTTGCTGGTAATATGTCCTGGCTGTACAACCGTCAATAACCATGCACTTGGATATTCAAAGGAAAGGCGATAAGATTCGTCGGAGAAATTCACCAGAGCATTTCGTGGAGTTGGTGTTATCGATGGCGTTGGAGTATTGCCCTCAGAATCATTGAATGCGCCCTCAGGGAGGTAATTCGTTGAAGCGGAGGATTCTGTGACAACGCCCAAAGCGTTTACCTCGCCTTCCCAAAATAACCGTAAGCCAGGGTTTGTCAGCAAAATCGTATAATTGGTGTTTTCGACTGATGTGACTGGGAATATGATGGAAATCACCCAATTTCCATAAGTATATTGGCGGCCCGATGAACCAATGACCCCCTCTGGGGTGATGTTTTCTTCTAGCCAGGTTTCATAATTCATAGGGACATAGAATCCATAATTGTCCCGAATATAAATTAAAACAGCGTCCCTTGCTTCCTTGGGGTTGGAAACCGGATATTCCTGTACCTTTTCTGCCAAATCAGGTTGAGAATTAGTCGTGTCATTCCCTGGAAAGATGCAACCAAACATGAACACCGAAAAGAAAAGCAGGAATGAAATTCTTTTTAAGTGGTTGCTGTGATTAGTCATGTTGATTCCTCAATTCCAGGCTTGAAGCCGTTCAAAGGTTTTCGGTCTTCTGAAGAAATTCTAGCATATACTTTACATAGAATGCAAAACGCCATCCAATTGGATGGCGTTGAGAACGATAAATTCATGTTTCTTATTTTGGTTTTAATCGAGCAGCAAGGTCTTTTAATTGACGGTAGCCAACAGGTTTGAGTAATACCAAATCTGCTTTATTGCCCAACTGAGCTGCTCGTGAACTGTCTGCTGTAGCGACAATCACGCGCACATCTTTGAGATGATTTTCAGAGCGCATGTATTCTAAAACTTTGTCCCCTTTGACATGCGGAATGTGAAGATCAAGAATCACGATTGAAGGGGTTACTTCTTCCAATCGCTTTAAGGCTGTACGACCATCATAAATAACTTCAGCCTCATATCCAGCTTCTTCAAGCGCTTCAGCAAATGCCAATGCAAGATTTTTGTCGTCCTCAATAACTAATGCATTCAAATTGCTCATGTATTTTCGCCTTTTCGTGAGTATTTCGAATACTGGAGAGAATAATTGTTGGAATACTCCAGAAATTCTAATCAAAGGTTATGATTGATGTTCCTTACAGATATGTAATTTTACCTGATTTTTAGAAACTTTCTATGTTAAAATTCTCGAACCGTACTAATTGGTAATAATCATACTGGGAGATCTATCAGTCATGGTTTGACCTGTGGGAATGGAATAATGAAACGACTGGTCCAAGTTTTGTTGTGAAGTATTGATTAATGTATGATAATTTGCCTCCCATGGGAATGCCTTGGTTCCGGTTGCCTTATTCGGGTGGCAATTTTTTCGAGAGGGAATAGTACCCTTCAGACGCCCTATTACCCAATTAACTCCGGACCTTGTTCAAATATAGAATTCAATATCAAAGGATAAACATAATCGAGCATAGACGAATGGATTACAAAGCACTCACTCACGAACTCCTGACAAATATCGGACCGGGCCGCATGAGAAGTACTGCATATGATACGGCATGGGTCGCGCGTTTGGTCGAATTGGATGAGCCCATAGGGCACCAAGCGATGGAATGGTTGCGAGAACACCAATTGCCAGATGGAACCTGGGGCGCTGATCAACCTCGGTATTTCCATGATCGTCTGATTAGTACGCTGTCGGCGATGACTGCATTGGCACGCTTTGGTGATAAGTGTGATCGAGAATGCTTAAGCCGGTCACGCCTGGGTCTGGACATGGCCATAAAGGGATTGAACTCAGATACAGTTGGTGAAACGATTGGTTTCGAGTTGTTGGCTCCAACCTTGTTGAAAGAGGCAAAAGAATTGGGGGTTATTCGCAGAGAAAACGATAATTTCCTTAATTCGAAAACAACAATCTATAATTTTAAGGATGGTACACCCGACGATAGCTCCATCCGCAGAACGAGCGATGATGCCATAGACCGCCTAATGGCTCATCGTGAAGCTAAAATCAAGAAATTACCAACCGGAAAGATAAATCGTTTTGTGACTTTAGCGTTTTCTGCCGAGATGGCCGGGGTGGAACACCTGGACTTATTGGACATCGATTGCTTGCAGGAGTCCAATGGCTCAGTCGCGTTTAGCCCATCTGCGACTGCTCACTTCGCGGTTTACGGTAAACGGGGTGATCCTGCAGCAATCAATTATCTACGTCAGGTTGCAAATGGGAATGGCACCAATGGGGGTATACCTGATGTTGCCCCGTTTGGTATATTTGAGCGAGGCTGGGCACTTTGGAATTTATCCCTGCTGGATAATCTGGATGCTGATATTCTGAAATTATGTCAACCTCACCTTGATTTCATCGAATCGGGGTGGGTTCCTGGAAAGGGGGTTGGCTTTGCTGCGGATTACATACCAAAAGATGGCGATGAAACAAGTGTTATTGCTGAAGTTCTGTTGCATTTTGGCAGAGATGTGGATATCGAAACGCTGCTCGCATATGAGGAAAGAGATTATTTCAGGTGTTTCGCCATAGAAGCCAATCCGTCCATTAGCGCCAACATTCATGTTCTGGGGGCATTGAGGAAATTTGGTTTGCCCTCAGATCATCCCTCGGTTGTCAAAATTAGTGAATTCTTACAAGGAACCAGGTTTGCGCGGAGTTTTTGGTTCGACAAATGGCATTCTTCACCGTATTACCCCACCAGCCACGCCATTATCGCTGCCAATGGATTCTTTGACGCTTTGACTGAGCCAGCGATTGAATGGTTGTGCCAAACCCAAAGATCTGATGGGTCCTGGGGATATTATGGCTCCACAGCGGAAGAAACGGCTTATTGCTTACAAGCGTTGATGGTAGCCCGTCGCAGTGGTAAACAGATCCGTAAGGGGGTAATTGAGCGAGGCGTGACTTGGTTAAAAGATCATATTGATCCTCCCTATTCGCCCTTGTGGATTGGAAAATGTCTTTATTCACCGATACTGGTTGTCCGTTCGGCCATCCTTAGCGCGCTATTGTTGGATTCATAGGAGGATTTATGAATCGTGAAAGACTGTTTGACACATCATATGGCTTAGACCAATTGAGATTTGAGTTGTTAAACAGAATCATCATTGGGACCGGGGTTATTACAGGATTTTCGTTATTGCTCATAATAATCACTGAACTGCTAAATGTGCTAGAGCAGACGGCGACATTTAATTTAGTTTTGGTTGTCATAAACTTGATCATACTCATTCTCTACATGATAAACCGCAAAGGGCATGTGGTGCTGGCAGGTAGTTTATTTGTGTTCGTTCTGTCCATGAGTTTTCTGGTTGCTGACGAACCACGGGAAATACTTGTCGGGCGATCTCTGTTTATGTTTATTTTCCCTATTATGGTGGCCAGCTTTGTTCTTCGAAACTATGCTAGCTTTATTGTGGCCACCTATTTGACCGTCGTCCACCTTTACATGTGGTTTGGGGGGATAGTGCAAATTGATTGGGAATTTTCCCCGTTTGGCATGATCGCATTTTTTGCATTTGCCTTTGTTGCCTGGCTTGCCGCCAACAATCTTGAAAAAGCAATTGTGGACCGCACGCTAGCTTTAAGGAAAGAGCAGGAAATAACCGATAGACTGGACTCACTGGTAATTGAGCGCACAAAAGAACTGAAAAATGCAAATATAGAGTTGGCTGAAGCCAACGATGAATTAAAAACCCTGGATCTTTTGAAATCAAAATTTGTATCGGATGTTTCCCATGAGCTTCGCACCCCAGTTAGCAATATAAAAATCTATCTAGAAATGCTGCAATTAAGCAGCAATCCGGATAAGAATAAACGATACCTGGATGTGCTTGTTGAAGTATCTGATCAATTAGATGGTTTGCTTGAAGATATCCTTGATTTATCCCGTTTAGAATCTTCCGAAGAAAAGGATGTTTCCATTCAATCCGTTGATTTGAATACCCTGGTTCAGCAAGTTGTTCAATCCAATATTCTCCAGGCAGAATCAAAGGGATTGGAACTAACGCAAAGTTTGCAGGAAGATATGCCTCCATTGCAAGCAGATTCTAAACATGTGCTGCAAATCTTAAATAATCTTGTTGTAAACGGTATTCGGTACACATCCGAGGGTTTTATAAAGGTGAGCACTGACATTAAGGATGATTTGGTCATCATCCAGGTGGAGGATAGCGGAGACGGAATTCACGATGAGGATATTCCCCACATTTTTGAAAGATTTTATCGAGGCCAGGAAGCAAGCCAATCGACAATACCCGGTTCAGGTCTTGGTTTGGCAATCATTGACGATATTGTCTCTCGGTATGGTGGCAAGATAGAGCTTAAATCTGAAAAAGGAAAAGGTTCCATTTTCACGGTGTCTCTTCCTCAATCGTATCACCCTTTAGATGGCGATTCATGAAAATTTCTTTTGATGAGTTCCGAGATACTCCTGTTGAACAAATATCGCTTTTAGCTCCAAAATCTATCATATTCGCTGCGGGGGGCACGCGCAGAGCTGCTGCACTGGCGGGCATAATGGACCAAGACGAATATGTATCTTGGTCTTTTGCGCAGATGATCAAGTGTTTTTCATTATTTGCCAAGTATGGGGTTCAACACATTATTACACATGCCATAGTTCCAACACAATGGGCTGAAACTACCTCGGGATACCGCGAAGGCCTGGTTTCCATGGTTGCGAAGGGCCTAGCCAGCGAAAAATCTATTGCGATTTTCAAAAAATTAGGTTGGAAATGTTGTTTAATTTGGGATGATCACATTCAAGAATTAGCAACTACTGGAAATAATCTGAATGATACGTTCTCAGACGAAGAGTATTCAGTTACAGTTTATTTTTTTGCAACTTCTACCTATGGCGTCCATTATGAAAACTTGCTGAAAGCAGCACGGCCAGGCGCGACGACCCAGGCCGAACTCATTCAGAAACAATTTGGCCAGGAAATCCCTCCTGTGGAATTATTCGTTGGCTTTGGCAAACCAGTAATCTCCGCTGTGGTTTGCCCTCCCATTTTGATGGCAGAATTCGCGAGTACCTATTGGCTTCAGAAACCAGGCTATCTAACTGACGAAATTGATATCCTAAAGATACTATACGATTTTGTGATAACACGAAATCCTGAAGTTGATGAACAGACCGATTTGACTTTGGATGAAATGCACACTGATGCGATAATGGGTTTAGGGAAAAGAGTCGGCCCCTTTTGGTATCCAGTCTTTCCTGCAGAGGCTAAAGAGAACGATAATGAAAATAAAGCCAGTTATACTTCTCGTTGAAGGGGATACTAATTTAGCATATGCCTACAAAATTGCACTAGAAGAAAATTTCAACGTTGAATTGGTGACCAATGGTAGGGATGCAATAGATTGGCTGCAACACAATATTCCAGAAATAGTGATCCTGGAATTACACCTGACCATTAAATCGGGGCATCATGTATTGGAATATATCAAATCTGATGGACGCTTGAATCACGCTAAACTTATTGTTGTATCAACATTTGGTGAATGGATAGAAAATGCCGCCACAGATCCCAGGATTGCATTTGCTAAGCAAAAACCAATTGGATTTGCGGAATTACGAAATATCGTCGCAAAAATTTTCGCATCACCAGTATGATCGCCAGTGTTTATCCCTCCGAGTAAGAATTCTGTATAAATTTTAATGTTTGAGAGTTATTAGGCGGTCAAGAAAACTGCTGCCATCGAGGGAACGAGGGGCGGGAATTTTACTCATCCCAAATGTTACTTTGATAGATTTGTTTGAAATTGATTTCCATCAACCGTTGAAAATCTAGTGGTGGTGGCATTGGTGGCTGTCCCCGTGAATGCAAGATGGAAAACGCGAACAATTGACCAGGAATCACATACGCCAATGGTGTGAATTCTTCTAGCATTTGTCCCTGTATTGGCATAGCATCATCGGCTAATGCGAGTATCTCGTCATCTGCAGCATCGCATATTGCTATCACTGTGGCTCCTAGCTCTTTCATGCCTTTGATCTGCTCAATTGCTCGATCGCGGCTATTGCCTGGCGGCACTATGACAAAGATTATGCTTTTTCCGGGCCGGGTGAAGAAGAATTGCTGATGGGCCCACTCTTCCAATTCTTGTGGAACGCCATTTAGCTGTGGTAATTCGAACAATTTGGCTGCCGCAACCAGAGCGGTAGCATAACTTGGGCCGCTGCCCAAAATTATGAATGTGTCGTGTTGCTCAAAGGTTTTTGCTAAGGCATTTGCTTTTGGTGTATTCAGAGAGGTAGTTGGGTAAAGAATTTCGGCAAATCGTAACATTTCATTTTCCAGTTTTGATGCCTCATTCTCGTTTTGCGCACCGCGCAGCTTTGCGATGTGAATGCCCAGTAAATACAATGTGACAATGCTTGCCATGTAGGCTGCCAAACTGAGCAGCAGCAAACTTACATCGCCGCCTATGCCTAAAACCTCCGCAACCCGCAAGGCTGCCCCTGGTTTTGATAGCTGCATATCATTGCTGGATAATTTCCCCGATTCGACAGCTTTTTTTAACGCGTCCATGGCTTCACGCACATTCGGTAAATTTCCAAGGATCGTAGCATCGGCCTTTTGTGCCAACGGTCTATCCGGATAACCCGTAGCAGCAATTGTGAGAATTCCTCGCTTTCGAGCGCGAACTACCGCCTCTATCGTGCGCGAAACCCGGCCCCCATTTGATACTGCAATCACTAGCGAGTTTTTAGGGATATGATCAACAATATAGCGGGAAAATTGCATTGCTGGCACAGGCTCCGTTGGTATTCCTATATATTTCTCAAAAAACATGCGCACACCCAACGATGCGTAATAGGAATCGCCGCACCCTACTAAATAAATCCTTTCCAAATTATTGGCAACATCTCCACTGATGGCCTTTTGAATTTGTGGCCTAAGACCAGCAATCAATTGCTTGATCATTTGCACTTGACTTTCTACGGCAAGTTGAACATCTGTTTGTGTTCCCATCTTTGTTTTCCTTATCTCCCAGAATCTAACAACTCGGATAAAATACCCCATTCATCCCATTTATTTTTGGTTAGAGCAAACATCTCAGCCGGTTTTTGAGGCAGGCCAATCGCGACTGCCATCACAGGAGAGCCTGGAACCATTGAGCGGATAGGCTCTTCAGCAATCTCGAAAGATACCCGTAATTCGCGGGTATGAACATTCCCTTCAGGGTCAATAAGCGCCCAACCGTCTACAAATTCAGCTGTTCGCTCTGATGGGGATATGTTACGCATGCGATCTAAAAGGTAATTGAGCCAATCCTGATCATCGACGTCGTCAGAAAACCTTCCTCCCCATCGGCGCTGCTGAACGCCGGGTTCATTGTTTAGCGCTTGAATCTCTAAACCGACATCATCCCCAAAAACCCACGAATTTTCTGGTGAATGATAATGGCGCGCTTTGATGACTGCATTATCGACAGCTGTAAGACCATCTTCGACTGGTGGAAGTCCTGATGAAAGTATCTCGTTGAGAGTAATTACATCAAAACTGTATTGTTCGAAAATTGGAGTATAAAGCTGAGCTTTCAAACGATTCGTTGTCGCAATTAGCATTTGGGGCATACTGCTATCCTCTCCTCTGCAATTCGTTTCTGTAATTCTATCAAATTGCGCTCTGCTTTTCAAAATTATTTCCTGCGCAGCGTCCTATTTCTGCAAAGTGCAATGCTAAGATTTTAAGGAATTCATTGCTGTTATACAAGGACAATCGTATAATTACCCAAAATTTGATACCATGGAAAAATAATTCTAAATTAGGGATCAATGACAGGCGATTCTACACTTGATTCAGAAAACAGACCAAAGGGTCGCATTCCCAAAATTGCTGTGTCCGGATAGCAAATCAACGGATTGAGAAACCAAGAATGAAAACAGAACCTACTCCCTCTCTACGAGAATTCTCTGAAGCATCTTTGGTGGAAGTTCGTCCCCATGCACCTAAAACCCTTATTTATGCTGTTTCGGGGGCGCGCAGCGCGGCTGAGCTTGCAGATGTTCCAATTTCTGGAGATGATTTTGTCAATTGGATTTGGTGGGAGTTGCATCGATGTGTCGAATTGTTCTTCACACATGGGATCAAACATCTTTTTGTACCCCTGAAAGATCCAACCCAATTTCTGGCAACCACTACCCACAAAGATATATGGGATCAAGTTGAAGAGCGGATAGCTGGATCTGTGGCCATTGAACATTATAGGAGTTCAGGTTGGCGGGTGAGAATGGCTTGCAGTCAGTACATTCCTCAGCTTAAAGATATTGGGGAAAAACTAATTGCTGAAACGACCGCAGATGATGCTCACACACTTTGGTTCTATGTGGTTCCCGATTTGGGTTCACCATGGGAATGGCTACTCGAAGCTGCAAATAATTCTGGCGCAAATACCTATCATGAAGCTTTGCTTGCACTATATGGAGAAGATTTTCCTCCTGCGTCCGTTTTTTTGAGTACAGCCAAGCCTCTGGTTTCTAATTTGCAATTACCCCCTCTGCTTGTCAAGGATGCGGTTCAGTGTTATTGGAGTTTGCGCCCAGGATACAGCTTGGACGAAAAACAATTGCGGATGATCCTCTATGATTACGCCTTTCTGCGTAAAACATGGCAACAAGACAAAACCGGGCGTGCTGAACAAGCAATAGCCCATCGCCAGATGTGGGAGCGGGGGGAAATCCTGGGCGCAGGCAAACGCTTAGAGCCTTTTTATCATTCAAAACGCTTTCTGTGAATTCGATGAAAAGACGCAAAAGAAACCGGGTTGTTTGGATAAATACTCTTGCCAAAATGTGATGGCTTCATCCTGGCATCCAATAGATCTGGGTGTGGATTTTTCTTATGAAGCAAAGTTTTGTAAGAATAAACCAATCTCAAGAACATACCAGATATCCAACACAAGCATAATTGTCACGATGAAATTGATCAGCCTTGATAAATGGTTTTCCGGTTTCCCAACAAGACAGTTGATGCTGATGTACATGCTGAACATAAATGGCAGGTGCAGCCCGTATATAAAACGCCAAAGGCTGGCAATGGCAGAATACCAAACGAAGGAACTGAAATATCCGACCAGAAAAAGCAGGACAAATCCAATCAGGAAATAATATCCTTTTATCAATTGCCAGCCATTATTGGCATGAAATAAAAACAATAGTCCAACCGCCAGAAAATAGATAACGGGATAATTGAAGAAATTGAACTGATAGCGAATATTCTCGGTCTGCCGTTGAATACCATAAAAAATGCGATCTCGTATTTGGGCGGCTGAGTGTTCCTGGAGGTATTTCCTTGGCCCGGAGATTTCCTCTGAAGGTATCTTATGCCATTCTGGGTCTCCCGATGAATGGTCGGCCTGGGCCACAGCTTGCTCCCAGGTGTCATACCACATCACGATGTAATTGACATTGTAGAAGAAATCTCCGTATGTTTTTTTACTTTCCAAACCGTATGGAAGCAATGTGACCATAAAAACGGCCAGCACCACAAAACCCTGGATTAATTTGCTTCTCCAATTTTCGAATTTCTCGAAGATCAATTTGATCGCGTATACAACCAAAAAAATCATCAGTCCGGGGATGATGGATGCCTTAGTTAGATGACCCAATCCCAAGACGAAGCCAGTCACCAATGCCAGCGAAAGATTAGGCTTTATCAGCATACGGCACATCATCGCAAAACCCACGAAACTCAAGAAATAATACAAGTTTTCCGCTGTGAAATAGGCCGATTTAAAGATGAAGACCGAAAAAGCTGTGATCAATACCAGGAGAGTTGTTTCAAATAGTGGAAGATATTTTCGGACGAAAAAAAATAGCGCAACCAAAAGGATGATCGTCAAAACGATGTTGACTTGTTTTCCCACCCAAAAAGTCTGCTCACGATCGTTATCTGGATTGATGAACAAGGCCTGTAAAAATAAATACAGGGGCATTTGATTGCGGTTGCCAGTGTACCGGAACCCTGATTCGGCTGCCTTGTAGGAAAATTTGACGTACGCGCTTTGATCGGCCAGCAAGTCCGAGTTTACTTCACGGGAGTGTTTTTCTGCCGTATTGTAAAAGGTCGCTCCCAGAGTGATAAAGCCAATCAGCAGGACGCCCGCAAAAACGAATTTAATGGGTTGATGCTTCGAGATTTTCTGGTAAGCCTTGGGGATTAGTCTGGCAAGGACGATCAATCCAAAAATGATCAACGGGGAAAACTTCAAAACCAGCGGCCGAATTTCCCAAAAGCGGTGTGGGATGTAGGCCAATTGAGATCCAATGATTACAAGGAGTACAAATATTTCAATTCCAATCTCTCTGATGAAATCCACGGATTGATTGATGGGGATTATTTCGGTCTGATATTCTCGGTTGTAATCATTGCCCCAAGAAACAATGCCAAAGACCGTTTGGACGCCGATCAATAAGAACCAAATCAAGATCGGGGTAATCTTTAGGATGATGCCCTGGTATAAGGGATCGATTGTGGACCAGGAAATGAGCAGGTAAAGGCAGACCAGGGCACCGGAGGTACCCACAAGCAACAATCCCCTAACGTTGGTTTCGGTTTGCAAAAACTCTAGCAGTCGATTTCTGGGCTTTTCCAATGCCGGTGATTGGCGGCTGGCTAAATGGTTAAAAAAGAGAATTACAGCTATGATCCCAACAACAGCAAAGACCAGCACCAGGCGTTGGAATGAATACCGCAGGAAAACAGTGGCTGAAGCCTCGCTGGCTGGGATCAATAAAACCAATATGCAAATAAGCCCCTCCGCGATTGCCAGAATAATCCATTTCCTAAAATTCATCGAATTGACCCAGCATGAAAGTAAACGAAAAGCCCTGAACTTCACAGTTACAGGGCCCTGTTTGGTGGCGAGGGTGGGAGTCGAACCCACGGCCAAGGGCTTATGAGTCCCCTGCTCTTCCACTGAGCTACCTCGCCTAAGCGGGGAGAATATTACTATGCTCTTATTTTTTTGTCAACGAAAATTCGTTTAGCCCAGGGTTTTGCCCTTTATTTTGCGGCTGGCAGGCCGCCAACCGATTCAGCATTGTAGACTGCGCGCAGTACTGCCTGGGCGAAAACTTCCGCACCGAACGCGCCGATAATATTTACGTCGGCTGGTTTCTTGCCGGTGGCCAATGCAAAAATGGTGTCACCATCGACCATGGTGTGCGCCGGACAGACAGTACGTGCCAGGCCGTCATGGGCCATTTGGGCCACTTTGTTGATGTCTTCCTTGTTCAGGTCAGCGTTGGTTGCCACGACGCCTATCACGGTGTTTTCCCGGCTGGCGAATCCGAGCATTGTCTTGCCGACCAGGGATTTCATCACAAGCATTGTGTTGGCGAAATAGCCTGCATCGTCGATATGCAAAGGTCCCACGTCGACTGACCGCGCCCCGGCAATGATGGCCCCATTTTGGGGATTGATGACATCACCAAAGGCATTGACAGCTACAATTGCACCCACGATGACGCCGTTGCCAATTTCCATGCTGGCTGTGCCAATGCCCGATTTCATGGCTTGGCTCATGCCCATAATTTTGCCAACTGTCGCGCCGGCGCCGGCGCCAACATTTCCTTCGGCGGGTGGGGCATTGCTGGCATTTAGGCAGGCCTGGTACCCCATTTCGGGATCAGGACGGACATCAGCGCGGCCAATGCCTAAATCGAAAAGGATGGCCGCCGGAACTATGGGGACCCGCGCCACTCGAACGTCGAAGCCCACGCCTTGTGCCTCCAAAAAGCGGACGGCTCCGGAGGCAGAATCCAGTCCAAAAGCAGAACCCCCTGAGAGCACGATTGCATGTACCTGGTTGACCAGGTGCATGGGATGCATTCCATCTACCTCGCGCGTGCCTGGTGCGCCTCCACGTTGATCTACGCCTCCAATGGCTCCCTCTTTGCATAGAATTACTGTGCAACCCGTCAGGGCTTCCAAATCATGGGCATGGCCGACCTGGATGCCTTCCACATCTGTAATGGTATTGTTGAGTTTCATGGAGGGACTCCAAGGGCTATGAAAGCAGGGGAGTAATGCGCGCTATGATAACTTTTGCAACGTCAGATTTGCTCATCAGCGGCAGTTCTTCGTGGTTGTCATCAGCGTAGATCAGCGTGACGCGGTTGGTATCGACGGCAAAACCGGCATCCTGGCTGCTGATGTTGTTGGCTGCAATCAGATCGAGGTTTTTGGCTTTCAGTTTGGCTTGAGCATTTTCGAGCAAATCCTGACTTTCAGCGGCAAACCCGACCATCACTTTGGGAGAACCAGTCGTTTGACGTTGTTCATTGATCCTTTTCAAAATATCCGCATTGGATGTTAACTCGATTGTTGGAGCCCCTGTACTCTTTTTGATCTTATGTGAGCGTGTTTGGCTGGGGCGAAAATCAGCTACAGCAGCCGCCATGAGCAGGGCATCGGCATTTTTGCACGTTTCAAGCGTCGCTGCCAACATCTCTTCCGCTGTCTGAACCGAAATGAACTCTATTTCTGCAGGTGGTGTCAGGTTGGATGGCCCGCTGATCAGGGTGACGTTTGCGCCCGAATCACTCGCTGACTGTGCTAGAGCATACCCTTGTTTTCCCGATGATCGATTTGTTAAATACCGTACCGGGTCCAGGGGCTCCTGCGTTGCCCCCGCCGTAACAACGATGTGTTTGCCTGCTAATGGACCATGCCTGGCTAATAGTGTTCGCACAAAACTTAGGATATCGCTGGGCTCACTCATGCGCCCCTTGGCGACCAGGCCCGATGCCAGGTGGCCTTCTTCAGGGCCAATAAAAATTACTCCCCGTTCTTTGAGGATGCGGACATTTTCTTGCGTGGCGGCGTGGCTGAACATGCCGGCATCCATGGCCGGGGCGATCACCAGAGGGGGAATCCCATCCCCGGTACCCAGTGCCAGGGCTGTCAGGCTCAGCAAATCATCGGCACTGCCACTTGCTAGTTTGGCCATGGTCTGAGCCGTTGTGGGGGCGATAAGCAGTAGTTCAGCTTCATGGGCTAATCCTACATGCAGGACATGTGCCTGAGCACCCCAAAGATCGGAATCTGTATAAGCTGGTTGCCCAGTTACCGATTGAAATGATAATGGTGATATGAATTTCGTGGCTGCTTCGGTCATAATAACTTTGACGATTGCGCCACTTTGGGTGAGCTTGCTGGCCAAGTCCGCCGCTTTATACGCGGCGATGCTGCCTGTAACACCCAACAAGATTCGAGAGTTTTCCAAGGGGTTGTTTTCCATGTCAGAATTGTACTTGATACTACTGCTTTGTTAAGTAATTTATTAGATATCAGAACTTCAACTTCTCTACGATGAACTTCTGAAATTAAAAATTTCTTCTTTTTAAAGGGCTGCTCAATAGACGGCATTAAAAATGCGCGCCTTTGGCGCGCGAAAATGGCATTTGTTCACTGAGCCCCCGCTCAATTCTTTCTAATAGTTAAAATCGATGTCGGAATGCTCTTCACGACGTTCGAGATTTAACTCGGACCAGCGATAACACTTGCAGGGCAGACCTTCAAAGCACTTCTGGCAGCAATAATGGCATCCTTCTTTTATCAAGGGCGTCCATGTGATTTCTTCGCCGCAGCCATCACACCAAATTGTATTTTTGACCTTAGACATTTGTGCCTCCTTGGGAGAGAACCAAAATGGAAACAAAAAATACCCGTCAATGGATCATCATCGAGCCGGGCACTTTACTAAACGTCCGCGTTATTGAAGGCCTGCCCAGTTCTGTGCTGGGTTATTATCGTCGAATCCTATCTTGAATGTAACAAATTTCAATGCCGATTGCAATAACCAATTTCTACTAATTTACAGAATAGTTAGGCATTACCAGGACTTCTTGTGTGGCAGGAGGGGTTGTGCTAGACTTCATAATTAACAATGTCTGAATCCGGGTTGTACGAACAAGCTCTCGATGCGGTGAGACACAACCAGCGGGTGAAAGCGCGCGAGCTTTTTACGCGCCTTTTGAGAGAGGATAAACAGAATTCAGATTATTGGTTATGGCTGAGCTCCTTGGTCGATACCGATAAGGAACGAATATACTGTTTGCAAGCAGCTATTCGGCTTGATCCAGAAAATGAAATTGCACTACGAGGCTTACGGTTGCTGGGAGATCTCCCGATTGGGAGCGATTTTATCCCGGAGCCCCCAAAATGGAGAAATTGGGAGGTAGATTTCGCTGATTTAGAAGGCGAAGTTTCTGGATTTAGCAAAATTTGGGCCAACCCCTTGGTGAGGGTATTCGCTGTTTTGGGCGGGGTCATTGTGGTGTTGGGTATCCTTTTTGGAGGCATGATTGACCCTCGAGGGTCCATATTTGGCAGGCCACTGACCGTTACGCCGATTGCCTGGACTGAAACCCCAACCAGCACACCATCGGCAACTTCAAATTTGCCCTCGCCCACACCCAAGAATACAGCTACGCCGCAACCATTGTGGATGAATTTGGATGCGACGTATACACCGCGTCCAATGTTCGTTAACACGCCGCACCCTCGCAGCGAAGCATTTCGAGTTGCCTTGCGTGCCTATAAAAATGAAGATTACCAATCCATGCTCTCCTTCATGGAACAAGTCTTGCGAGAAGAACCCGAGGCAGCCGATGTTTACTTCTATATTGGGGAAGCCAATCGGCTAATGGGTGAAAACGAGATTGCGATTCAATCCTACCAATCAGCCTTGAATATCAACGAAAATTTTGCGCCGGCGTTCTTAGGTCGCGCCCTCGCCCAATTGGGGAAAGATCCCGATGCGAATGTTGTGAATGATCTTCAAAAAGCAATTGCCCTTGAGCCGAATTATGCCGATGCGCATCTTGAATTTGCAAATTATCAATTAATCCACGGCAGCCCTGGAGCGGCTTTGGAAGTCCTTCAGTTTGTAGAAGGAATTCTTGCAGATAATCCACGATACTATCAAATTCGGGCCTTAGCTGAATTGGCTCTGGGTGAAGATGAGCAAGCTCTTGTCGATGCGCTTTCGGCGTATGAAATGGACATTACAGATTTATCGACCTATTTGATTCTCACCGAAGCCTATCTCGAAAATGGTCAAATCGAAGAGGCCCTAAATTCGATCCAAACCGTTGGTCATTTCATCCCAGATTCTGCCCGTTATTGGGCACTCCTTGGAAGAATTTATTATGAGCAAGAAGCCTACGAAGACGCTTATGAGGCCTTAGAGAAAGCTTTTGAGCTAGATGATTCTTTAGCTATGGCGCATCAATATTTTGGTTTGACAGCCCTGGCAGTAGGCGAAGCAAAAGATGCATTGAATGAGCTGATCATTGCCCGGAATCTGACGCCGGGAGTATTCGATATAAGCCTGGGCCTCGCCAGAGCTTTCCTGGCTGTTGAAAATATTAGTGACGCATATTTGCAAATTAATGCCACGGAAGAATTGGCAAACTCTGAAGAAGACCTGGCACAGGTATATTATTACAGGGCCCAAATCGCACATCAGTTGAGCCAGTTTGCACAAGAAAAATTAGATTGGCAGGCGCTTCTCGATCTCCCAGAAGCGGTAGTGCCTGAAGACTGGCGCAACGAAGCTGATCTTTATTTCAATCCGCCGACTGAAACCCCTACGCCTACCATCACATTTACTCCATCACTGACTCCAACGCCCTTACCTGTGACGGCAACTCCAACCACCTCGGCCACTGAAACCCCGACCCCCTAATGCTAATTATCAATGTGGGGCGGGAATATTTGAGTGGTCATTTGAAAGATATGCAATTAGGAGATTGATGAAAGCAATTCAACAAGAGCGGCGAACATATTTTCGCGTCCTGATCATAACCACCGGGGCGATGATCCTGGCTCTGAGCGCTATGTCTGGAGGAATACAGGTCGCGCAGTTCTGGCCCATGGTGGGGGCAATTGTTCTTGTTGCATTTTTGGTAAATTTTCCGCTTAATATATTTCTTTCAGAATTAACGCCAATATTCATGATCACCTTGGGGGCTGCGTTGATCTTAGGCGTTCCAACTGCGGTGTGGGTTACAGCAATTGGGGCATTCATTGGGCTGGGTCTCCAAAATGTATTTCAAGTAAATTCCATAAAATTGAAGTCCCATGGTTATGAGTGGTGGATCGATCTCGGATTTGAAATTGGTTTTAATCTGTCCGCCATTACGATTGCCTTTGCATTTTTTGGCTACCTTGAGTTTCCAATAATCACTCTTCCATCAGATCGAGTTTGGATTGCGGCATTAACGCCGTCCTTAGCTTTCGCACTTTTGCACAGCTTTTTCTTTTGGCTCGATAAATACTTGCTGTGGGGCATTAAAGTGATGTCTAATTTTGGGGATATATTGTTGTTGGTCGTCATTGAATTGCTCCCAATTCCTTTGGTGTTGGTTGGTCTTGAAGCGTATAGCTTCATTGGCACGCGCTTAGTTTTAATTTTAGCTTTTGTACCTGTAATCATTGCTGTATTGCTTTATGGGGTTACAGTAACCCGCGCAGATATGCAAAAACGGGTCCTGGAACTGTCTTCCCTCAGCAACGTTAGCCAGGCGCTAAGGGCATCCCTTGATCTTGATAATTTGTTGCCAATAATCCAGGAACAAGTTATGCGGGTCATCCAGGTGAACAATTTTTATGTCGCCCTTTTGGATGATCAGCGTCAAAGAATTTGGTATCCACTTGCGGTCAAGAATGGTGAACGTCAAAATTGGCCTCCACGCCCTATTGCAGAAAGATTGACGGATCGCGTCATAAAAGAGAACGATGCAATCATTTTTACCCCTCAAATCCAGAGCGGCCCTAACCCCGTGGGTGTCCCAAAAGGGGAGTTGATGCCAAAATCCTGGTTGGGCGTCCCCTTGATTACCACTCATCGTACGATTGGGTGTTTAGCTGTGTTTGAGATATTTGCCGAAGTCGAATTTAGCGATTTTGATGTCGATCTTTTGGTTACGCTTTCCAATCAGGTTAGCATTGCCATTGAAAATGCTTTGCTGTATGAACAGTCTCAATATCGTGCCACACAGCTTGAATCTCTGAATCGTCTCACCAGTCAGATTACTGCTTCCCTGGAATTGGAAGAAGTGGTTGCCCAGGTAACCCAAGCTGTATCGCAAGTCAGTGAGGGCGGGAAAAGTGCAATTTACCTCTACAATCCGGGGGATGATGTAATCAAATTAGCCCATGCCCATAATTTGTCCGCTGGATTTACTCTTGCGAATAAGGAGTTCTCAATTGGACAAGGCCGCAGAACGAGGTGCTTGCGTACCGGCGATGTGGTACTAAATTCCGATGTGTCCAATTCAACACTACCTGAAGAATTATTACTTGCTTTCCGCTTGGACGGGATCCAGGCCTTCGCAGATTTCCCCTTGATAACGCCCGAAGGACAAATAGGTTTCTTAACCGCATTTTATAATGCGATTCATGATTTCCCCGCCGAAGAAGTCAAGCTCTTACAAACCTTTGCTGCCCAGGCAGCGCTGGCAGTTGCCAATGCTCAATTGCACGCCACAACGGATGCGCAACTGACTCGCCGAGTTCACCAGTTAGCGATCCTGGAAGCCGTAGGCCGGGAAATCTCCGCGGCTACACATTCAGACCGATTATTCCAATTGGTTTTGGATTTTGTTATCGAATTTACGGGAGTCTCTTTGGGAGCGATAATACTTTTTGATCCCGAATCGAACCTGGCCCATATAAAGGCTAAACATGGTTATGATCTTCCAGATGAAATGGCCATAGAAAAGGGCATTACCATAAAGGCCTTGCGGGAAGGGCAAATCCAAAATATTGGAGATGTCCGCTTGGATGAAGATTATCTGGATGTTGTCAATGGAAAAACTTTATCGCAGTTGAGCGTGCCCATATCCCACGAGGATAATATTCTCGGTATCATAACACTTGAAAGTGAACAATTGAATGCGTTTTCAAAACATGAACAGTCTCTCGTTGAGCAGTTGGCTAATCAGGCCGCTGTGGCGCTGGTAAATGCTAATTTATTTCGAGAAACTCAGCGTCACTTGCGAGAACAGTCGACACTGTCTCAGGTTGCCGCACGTTTTGTTGGTGCACGTGATGCCAGCACTGCCTTAGATGACCTGGGGCAGGCTTTGATTGCAGTTGTAATGCCCTCTCAATTGGGAATATATATTTGGGATGAACTGCTGCGGGTTTACGTTAAACAATCTGTCGGAATCGGGGGGAAAGGTGAGCGATTGCCGAAAACTGTGGCCGAGCAAGAAGCCCATGCATTGCCCTTTGGCATCAATCGATCTGACGACCTTACGCGGGATTCTGGGAGCCAGGTTTTGAGTGCAGTTCAAGATGATTCTCTCCAGACACTTTATTTTGATATGCGTACTGCTCGCGGAATGCTGGGATTTGTCATCATAGAATGTGATTGTGAAAATGAAATTGACTTGAGCCTTTTCAAACTACTCGACACCATCGTATCCCAGGGCACTATCGCCGTTCAAAACGCACTCTTGTTTTCTGAAACTGCTCAAAGACGAGAAGAACTGACCGCGCTCATCAATTCGGTTACTGAAAGCATTTTGATGATTGATCGAGATGGACTGATCAGCCTCTCAAATCAGCCTTTGGACAATTTGAGCGGTCTTTCTCGCGTACACCTGTTGGGAACTAAATTAGGTGATCTATCGGAACATGCTCTCAATCGGTTGGGTTTTGCGCCGCAAGAAATCACCAGTTTCCTTGAACAGCTCCCTATTGAAAAAGAGTCATCTTATTATCCAAAAGAAGTGTATCAAGTCCCTGAATTCACACCAGAAACAACCATGGAGCGAACGGCTTACCCCGTGAGTGGACTGGCCGAACATGCCCGGGGGTGGATGATCATTTGGCGTGATGTTTCCGAAGAACAAAAAGTCAACCGCGAAAGGGAAGCCATAGCGGATGCGCTTATCCACGATTTGCGCTCTCCAATGAGTGCCGTGTTGGGGGCGCTGGATTTGCTTGACGATGTGATTCCGCAGGAGCAGCAAGGGGAGCTGGTTGACCGTTCATTAAAAGTAGCCCGCAGAGGTGCCAAACGAGTCATGCGTCTGATCATGTCGCTGTTAGACGTGGCTCGAATGCAATCTGGTCGCATTGAACTAAATAAATCAACGGTCAATCTAAAAGAATTGGTGCCCGAATTGTTGATGGATATCGAGGTGATTTCGGATGAATACAACATCCAAGTCGAGAGTGAATTCCCAGATAAACTGTCGGATATTATTGTTGATGAAGATAAAATCTCTCGAGTGATCACCAATTTGTTGGATAATGCGGTCAAGTTTTCAGAAGAGAACAGCACGGTACGCGTATTAGTTTCACAAGATAATGGATTCGTAACAGTTCAAGTTTGGGACCACGGGCCAGGAATTTCTGATGAAAATCGAGCCATTATCTTCGAGCGATTCTCACAAATTTCCGGTCAATTCGGGCGTTGGAAAGGAGCCGGTCTTGGGCTGGCATTTTGTCGACTGGCTGTTGAAGCACATGGGGGTCGCATCTGGGTTGAAGACCCACCCAAAGGGAAGGGGAGTATTTTTGCTTTTACAGTTCCCGTGAAATAGTGCTCTAGTAAGTTGGATATTGCAAATTTGCCCTCACCGCCCATGGCGACCCTTCTCCCACTGGGAAGCCACAGGCGGGAAACCGCAGGAACAACTGCCTCCTTGGGGTGGCTTCAAATCATTAAAGTGACTTAGCGAGAGCACCTCTTAGTGCACCGTAAAGATAAATTTTGGAAAATTGAATTTAACGAAAGTTTTCCAACACTTTGTGCGTGAGCAGCGTAATCGCGTTGTGGTTTTACTCAGGGTGACAGTATTGTTTTGCTGAGCCGGAAAAATCGAGACTTTATGAGAACCCTGAGATGTGTTCGAAGAAGAGTTGAACTTGAGATGCATATTCAGTTATACTTGTGCGGGATAGTAATAATTCAAGCCAGACATTCGATAAATAGAGAACATTCAATTCTATGACGACTGAAATTGCAATCACGCTAACAATTATCGTCGGTGCCTTGGTCCTTTTTGCCACCGAAAAATTCCGTGTCGATGTCGTTGCCCTGCTTGTGCTGTTGGCAGTGGCGTTGACGGGGATTGTAGAACCCGAAGATGTTTTTGCTGGGTTTGCGAATCCGGCGGTGATCACCGTTTGGGCGGTGTATATTGTTTCTGGGGGTTTGTTCAAAACGGGTGTTGCTGAAATTTTGGGGAAATCTATCCTGCGCCTGGCTGGGAATAGTGAAACTCGCCTGATTGCGGTAATCATGATTGCCTGCGGTGTCATCTCGGCTTTCATGAATAATGTTGGCGCAACGGCGATGCTGTTGCCTGCGGTTGTGAGCATTTCTAAAGAGACCAAAGTCCCAGTTTCAAAGCTGCTCATCCCACTGTCATTCTCCTCGCTTTTGGGAGGGTCGCTGACGCTGATCGGAACCCCTGCGAATATCCTTGCTACCAACATTCTTGCTGACAATGGGCTGCCGACATTTGGATTTTTTGATTTCACTGTAATAGGTGCAATTGTATTTCTGGTTGGTATTCTGTACATGGTTTTTATCGGCCGACATCTTCTTCCGGAACGCAAGGCGCCTGGAGAGGACAAAGCTACCCGCGAACTTCGCAAATACATCAGCGAAGTCTGTGTGCTGCCAGATGGATCTCTGGCAGGAAAATCTCTGTATGATTCGCGCCTGGGTGCTGATTACGATTTGACGGTAATTTCAATTATCCGAGATGATAAAGCGTTTCCAACTTTCGATCGTGAAACGGTTTTGCTGTCTGATGATTTGTTGATGGTTGAAGGCAATATTGATAATCTCATGAGAGCCCGGGACGAATTGGGCTTGGGTGTTGCTGCCTCACCACAATTGCAGTTGGGTGAAATTGATGAGGACAGCGCTCATATTGTTGAAGCAACCTTGGCGCCACGATCCTCAATGGTGGGGCGCAGTTTACGATCCATTAGGTTTCGGGCCCGATATGGTTTCACAGTTTTGGCAATTTACCGTCAGGGCGAAGTGATCATGAAAAGACTGAGGGGCGTGAAACTTCAATTTGGTGACGCGCTGCTTTTGCAAGGACCGCGTCACCGTGTTTCTGACTTGAATGCCAAAAACGATTTTTTGGTTTTGGAGCCTATAAGTATTTCGGAAAATCGCACTCGAAAAATGCCGATTGCCGTTGCCTTGATGATGTTGGTTATTGGGCTGGTGCTATTTGCCGATTTCCACATTTCGACGGCGATGGTCATTGGCGCCGTTGCTATGGTGCTGACCGGCTGCTTGAATATGGACGAAGCTTATCAGAGTATTGATTGGCGCACCGTTTTTCTCGTGGCAGGTATGCTTCCATTAGGAACAGCCATGGAATCTACTGGGGCAGCAAGATATCTGGCCGATTTGCTGCTCAATGGTATTGGCGGTTTCGGGCCCATTGCTGTGCTGGCTGGGATTTACCTGCTTTCGGCATTGATCACGCAGCCCATGTCCAACGCGGCTGCCATCGTGTTAATGGTGCCCATAGCTCTCGACACAGCCTTTGGATTAGGGGCAAATCACCTGACGTTTACGCTAGCCGTTGTGATCGGAGCTGCTACAAGTTTCCTTACTCCAGTTGGCCATAAAGCCAATGTGCTCGTTTTTGGTCCAGGCGGGTACAAGTTCTTTGATTATGCTCGGGTGGGGGTGATATTAACTGTCTTTCTCTTTATTGCAACCCTGATTGCTTTGCCTATTCTTTTTCCACTCTATCCCTGATGTAGGAGAATTGTACAGATGAACATATTGGATCATATCGGCAATACACCATTGCTTAAACTGCGGCGCGTCATTGAATCCCCCGATGTGGAGATATACGTCAAATGTGAGTTCATGAATCCAGGGGGCAGCATCAAAGACCGCATGGCATTACGGATGATCGAAGAAGCCGAAAAGAGCGGTCAGCTCAAACTTGGCGGCACCATCGTCGATCAATCTACGGGTAATACCGGCCCAGCCCTGTCCTTCGTCGGCAATGTCAAAGGCTACCATGTGCAGTTGTTTTTGCCCGCGCAACTTTCAAGCGCCTATAACCCGGCCGACCGCATACGCATAGCCAAGCTCTATGGGTGTCAGGTCACGCCCATTGATCTGGATGATCATCTCGAGAATATCGATGCAATGGACCCAGTTGAGAAAGCAGCCAACTTTGTGGCTGTCCGCATGGCGCAGTGCTACAAGCTTCAGCAGGCTGACTCGGCGAATTGGTGGGCCAACCAGTTGTGCAACCCGAATAATACCTTTGCCCATCGCGATACCACCGGTCGAGAAATTCTGGATCAACTTGACGGCCAGATCGATGCCTGGGTTGCCTCCATCGGGACCGGTGGCACGCTCCTGGGCGTAGCTCATACGCTCAAAGAACAGAACCCCGCGCTAACGGTGGCTGGCGTTGTTCCGACCGACGATCCCCGCATTGAATGGGTCCGCTCAAGAGCCGTCCACAAAGCCCTATTAAAATTTGGTGTACCTGAACTGCGTTTCATTATTGAGGATGTTTTGGAAGAAAATTTGATGGATGATGAAGTTGTGATCGAAAATCAGGCCGCCAAGTCCATGGCCGATCGATTGTGCCGGGAAGAGGGGCTGTACTGCGGCATGTCTTCCGGGGCAAACGTTGAAGCGGCTATCCGGCTCGCCAGAAAAATGCCCAAAGGCTCTCGCATTGTCACTGTGTTGGTCGACCGTCGGGACCGCTATTTCGCGGAATATCCCAACGAACACTATGTGGTTTGAGTGACCGTCACTTTCAAAACATGAACAAAAACCTGATCGCGGCACTCCAGGCCCTGTTCGTGGTTTTCCTTTGGGCGACCTCGTGGGTATTTATCAAAATTGGCCTGGATGAAATTCCGCCACTGACCTTTGCCGGCTTGCGCTACTTGCTGGCTATGGTTTGTCTCATCCCCATTTTTATATTTAGAAAGGGACCGCAGGCCGTGAAAGATTTTTCAACCGGCATGTGGATGCAGCTTTTTCTGTTGGGGTTGCTATTCTATGCGGTGACGCAGGGTGCCTCTTTTGTGGCCCTGGCCTATTTGCCGGCCGTGACGGTCAATTTGCTGTGGGGTTTCAGCAGCGTCACCGTCGCCCTCCTGGGGATTGCCTGGCTGGCCGAACGTCCGACGGTTTTTCAATGGGTTGGCGTAATTCTCGCAACATTGGGCGCGATTTTCTATTTTTATCCGGTGGATATTGCTCGAGGACAAATGATCGGTGTGTGGGTAGCGGCTGCCGGTGTTTTGGCGAACGCGACTTCGTCTATTTTGGGGAGAAAAGTCAATCGTCTTGTAAATACGGATCCCTTAATTATCACTACGGTGTCCATGGGCATTGGCTCTGTGACTCTGTTTGGCGTGGGTCTGTATGTTGAAGGTTTTCCTGTTCTGACAGTAAAAAGCTGGGCCATCATCATCTGGCTGGCCGTGATCAACACGGCTTTTGCTTTTACGCTTTGGAATCACACCCTACGCACGCTCTCTGCGATGGAGTCCAGCGTCATTAATGGCACCATGCTGATTTGGATTCCGATCTTTGCAGTCTTGTTTTTGGGTGAGACCATTACACCCAAAGAACTTCTCGGCCTGCTGGTTGCCGGCATTGGAACTTTGCTTGTGACACTGCGCAAGCCTCGTAAACTGGTGACATACAAAAGGCCTTGAGGCTCAGATAAATTTAGTGCGCGCGCCAGCACCCTGAGAAGTGCGAAACATCGTGAAGCGCGTAGCGAAAGGTGCTAGAAGAAAAAGGTTATATATGACTGTAGGAAATGCCTTTGACGATTCCGTTGAATACTACGACCGCTGGATGAAGACGGCTTTGCCTCGGTATGAGGAGCTATTTACAATTGCCGTTGATTTGATTCCTTACGAAGTGGATAGCCCAATCTTAGTGCTCGACTTAGGTGCAGGTACAGGATTGTTTTCTCAACATGTATTGAATAATTTTTCAAACGGGCAGTTTGTCCTATACGATGTTGCGCCCAAAATGTTAGCTGTAGCCAGGCTACGATTTCAGAATTGTCTCGATCAGTTCCAATTCGCGGAAATTGATTATCGCAACCTGCAATGCAGGAACAGGCCTTTGTTTGATGTGGTCATTTCTAGCCTTTCCATCCACCATTTAAATCAAGATGAAAAGCGGCAACTTTTTGCTGATATTTACAAATGCTTACGAAAAGGGGGTGTCTTCATCAATGTCGATCAAATCAAAGGACCTACAAAGCCATTGAGGGAATTGTACTGGTCGAACTGGTTGGATCACGTCCGAGGTCAGGACGCCAGCGAAGAACAAATCAGGGCCAGCATGGATCGCCGCAAAGCCTATGATAAGGATGACTTACTAATCGATCAACTGCGCTGGCTGGAAAAAGCCGGCTTCTCGCAGGTTGATCTTATTTACAAGCACTATTTCATGGGGGTGTTTTATGCGCAGAAATAATTTTCCACCGAGCCTGTGAACTTGGCATCACGGGGTTGATTCCAATGGGTGTAGAATCACCATTGGATCGAAATGCTGGAATTCGCCGCCCGTGCGCCAGCGCGTATAGGCAGCCTGTTCTTCAGGCGTGGCCTGGGTGTCGAAGAAGACCATGCCTTCGAAGGTGGCTCCTGTGGGGCCGATGCGCGTCTCGAGGTGCAAATGAGCCAGGGGGACAACATAGCCGGTCTTTCCGACATGACCCAGCAACTGGCCGCACTCGACTTGCTGGTCCAATTCAGCCAACGGGGTTTCCAGAAAATGGGCATAGAGGTGATATAGCGATTCTCCTTTTGTGATTGCTATGCTTTCAGTGACAATCTCCGGCAGCATTTCATGCGGTGTCTCGATGATGATCATGTTGCCATACGGCAACCGGTCGTGGATTGAGGCAGCCACGCGCCCAGCCATGATGGCCTGCACGCCTTCGCCTTCGATGGCGGCGCGGCCGTTGTGGTTGTAGTAAAAGAAATCGACTCCATGGTGGCGTTCGTCTTTGCCGGGGGGTGGGGGTTCGTAAGGACTGGAAATGATCTCTGGGAGTTCGTTCAGGGTGTGTTCTTCAAGGGGAGAACACAGCAAGTATTCGGGCTGGGGTGTTGGGCTGCTTGGGGGTAGTGTTTCTGTTGGGGTGGCTGAGGCCGCTTCAAAGGAGTCTGTTACTCCCTGTGTGGGGGCAGGGGATGCTTTGGGGGTAGGTGAAAGCTCAATGGCTGCGGTCACACTTGGAGTTGCTGACAATTGCTCCAAAGGAGTTGAGCAGCCAGCCAGGCAAAGTGATAGCACGAATAGCAGGACCGGTGTTTTATGCATGGCCTAATTGTATCCCCAAAGTGCTTGCATGTTGTTTGAGAATGGGCTATAATCCAGCCGCTGTCGGGGTGTGGCGCAGACCGGTAGCGCGCTTCAATGGGGTTGAAGAGGTCCAGAGTTCAAATCTCTGCACCCCGACCTGAGACCGCAATTCGTAAAGGATTGCGGTTTTCATTTTTAAGTTTGTTACTTTTTTGCTCTTTTGGGCGACTAAAAGTACGAAGCAATCAAAAATTATTCAAAGGAGCATTGAAATGAAGAAAAAACAGTTAGTAATCAGCGCAGTTTTCGCAGCCTTGTTGGTCAGCATTATCCTTCCCTCCGCAGCTTTAGCAGGCGGCTGGCACACCAACATCGAAATCACCGACATCTATCCCGGTCGGCAGCCCCATGGCCAATTCTGGTTCCGCATCACCAACCACGGCCCCGGCAACATGGTCAACGTACGAGTGAGAGTAACTTGTGAGTCGATCAAGCTGAATAAGCATTATTCCAACGCCATGTGGATGGCAGACCAGAACAAAGTCTCAATTGTTATAGTGACCTTGCAGCCAGGCCAAACCCAAGCATTCCCCAGCGGCGTCTCCCTGGACTCGAATACGTTCATGTATGATGTCTCATGCACCATCACGGCAGCACCCTGGGAAGATGGTGGACCAAACTGGTACACTGAGTTTGTTCCCTAATCAAAGCAACTCAAGCATTGCCAAGCCCTGCATGAAATGTGGGGCTTTTTGGTTTGAAAACAAGAATTTCAGCTTCTTCGAACGGATTGTTGATTCTCAGCTATAATTTCGGTTGGAGGATGCTATCCAACCAACCACTTACCCAACTTCATCGAGGCAACCATGACACTAGATATCTCCAAAGTTCGTTCTCAATTTCCAGCATTATCTGATCCAAAAATCATCTATTTCGATAACCCCGCTGGGACGCAAGTTTGCCAGCAAGTCGTTGATCGGGTATCTGATTACCTGATTAAAACCAATGCCAACAAGCACGGAGCCTTCAAGAGTTCGCGCGAGTCGGATGCCGTTTTGGATGACGCCCGTGAAGCCTGCAAAGATTTTTACAATGCCAGCCGGGCAGAGGAGATCGTCTTTGGTCCCAACATGACCTCCCTGACATTTAACATCAGCCGCTCGCTGGCGCGCACGCTAAACAAAGGGGATCGTATTGTTGTCACGAGGTTAGACCATGATGCCAACATCACCCCCTGGACGTTGATTGCTGAAGATCGTGGCTGCGAAGTCGATTGGGTCGATTTCGACGTCGAAGATGGCACCCTTAATCATGAGAGCTTGGAGAAAGCCCTGGAAAAAAAGCCCAAACTTGTAGCCGTGGCCTATGCATCCAACGCCTTGGGAACGATCAATCCCATTAAAAAGATCACTCGAATGGCAAAGGATGTGGGCGCAATGGTGTTCGTCGACGCCGTGCAGTACGCGCCGCACGGCATTATCGATGTGCAGGATATTGGTTGCGATTTCCTGGTGTCATCTGCTTACAAGTGGTGCTCGACGCATGAGGGCGTGCTCTATGGACGTTACGAGCTTCTCGAAGAGTTGAAGGCTTATAAAGTTCGTCCTGCCCCAAAACTTCCGCCTGGAAAATTTGAAACCGGAACCTCTAATCATGAGGGCATCGCCGGGGTATTGGGCGCCTTGGAATATCTCCAATGGATTGGCGACGAATTTGGTGCCGATTACCGATCACGATTTGAAGACAAATTCGGCGGTCGAGCTTTGCAATTGCGCATGGGAATGTCTGCCATCAAAGCTTATGAATTTGAGGTTGGCCGTGCCATGTTGGAAGTGTTGGACTCGATCCCTGAGGTACATCTGTACGGGCTGACCGATGTGAGCCGCCTGGATGATCGGGTGCCAACTTTTGCCATCAATGTTGCCGGATTCCACCCCCGTGAAATGGCAAAGAAATTGGATCAACACGGCATCTATGTTTGGAATGGAAATTATTATGCTTTGGCCGTAACCCAACGTTTAGGTGTCGAAGAGAGCGGCGGCATGGTGCGTATCGGCCCGGTGCACTATAACACCGTAGAAGAGGTATACCGGTTTGGCGAGGCATTAAAGCAAATTATTTATGAAAATTGATTGATCACGAATATAACCGAATGACACGAATGAGAAAAAGCAAAAAATCCATTCGTAGAGGAATTCTGAGATAAATGCAATATCTGGATATTGAATCCTGGCCGCGCAAAAAGCACTACGAAGTGTACAGGGGCTTTGATAATCCGCACATGAATCTGTGTGCAAACGTGGCTATCACATCTTTCTATCCACAGGTAAAGGAAATATCCTGTTCATTTTCGGTGGCAGCGGTATATGTATTTGCCAGGGTGGCTAATAGCATGCCTGAATTTCGCTACCGCATCCGTGGAGAAAAGGTTGTGATCCATGACGTGGTTCACCCCTCGATGACCTTGCTCTTGGAAAATGGGACGTTCAGTTTCTGCACCTTTGATTATGTCTCCAATTTCAAACAGTTTAGAAAAATGGCCGATGAACGCATTGCCTGGACCAAAGCCAACCCCACATTAGAAGACGAACCTGGCCAGGATGATCTCCTGTTCATGACCAGCATTCCCTGGGTTTCGTTTACCAGCGTGACTCATCCAATGCATTGGAGCCCGCCAGATTCAGTGCCCCGTATCGCCTGGGGAAAATTCTTCCAAGATGGGGATCAACTCAAAATGCCAGTTTCTGTTCAGGCCAACCACGCCTTGATGGATGGACTGCACGTCGGTAAATACTATGAATTACTTGAAGAAACTTTAGCAGATCCGGGACTACTATTTCTCTGAAAGAAACTTATTTCATATCCCAAAATCAGGAGATCTGCGCGGTCTGCGTCCAGAATTTTTTATGCTAAATCAAATTGATTTCCTTTCCCTCATCTGGCTTTTTCCCATCGCCTTCACTCTCCACGAATTGGAGGAGTGGAACATTGTCAAATGGTACGAGCAGAACTTCGTGGATTTGCCGGACAAAACTAATACCAGCACGCGCTTTTTCCTGGTATTCATCAGTACCGCGGCATTTTTATGGACAGGCTTGGCTGCCCTTTGGGGCAATGCTTCCCTTGCGGCTTACATCCTGTTTGCATTTTTGTCGGTAGTTATTTTAAACTGCATCCAACATATCTATTGGCAGTTTTATTTCCGCACCTATGCGCCGGGTGTAATCACTGCTGTGTTCTTGTTGCTGCCCTTGATCGGACTTCTTGCTTTCCGGGCAATAGCGGAGTCCTTAGTGCCAGTCTGGTATTTGGCGCTGTGTTTGCTGCTAGTTGTGCTGGGAATGCGCAGTACTATCCAAACACAAAACCGGCTAACCCCTATGTTTTTGCGCATCCATGCTTTCAGCAAAAATATGGTGGAATTGTTGAAGTTGGAATGACAAAACTATGAGCGAAGAATCCTTAGACCCTCAAGATTGGCAGGCCATGCGTGAATTAGGTCATCGCATGATCGATGACATGCTGGATTATTTACATTCAATTGCAGACAATCCCGTCTGGCAGCACGCCCCGGATCAGGTCAAAGCTCACTTTAAAACGCCTGTGCCCGAAGAACCTCAACCCATCGATGAGATTTATGCTGAATTCTTGGATCTTATTCGGCCTTATCCCATTGGTAACAATCATCCGCGGTTTTGGGGCTGGCTTTTTGGTACCGGTACGGTGATGGGAGCCTACGCCGATATGCTGGCCGCCTCGATGAATACCAACTCCGGGGACCTAGATCATCACAGCGCGGTGCACGTCGAGAACCAGGTGCTCAACTGGTGCAAGCAGATGTTGGGTTATCCAGAAGCAGCCAGCGGCTTGCTGACCAGCGGTTGCTCGGTGGCCAATCTGATCGGTTTGGCTGTAGCGCGCAATGCCAGGGCGAAATTTGATTTACGTGCTCAGGGAGTGGCTGGCACTCCCAAAAAGATGGTCTTGTACGCCTCTCAGGAAATCCATAGTTCTATTCAAAAAGCAGTCGAACTGCTCGGGTTGGGCAGCGAATCACTGCGATACGTGCCCATCAACGACTCTTTCCAAATCGATTTACTTGAATTGGGCGCGCAGATTGACCGAGACCGTCAGGTTGGTTTATTTCCATTCTGTGTGGTAGGCGGCGCAGGGACGGTCAACACCGGCGCTTTCGATGACTTGGATGCCCTGGCTGATATCTGCCAGCGTGAAGATCTCTGGCTGCATGTTGACGGCGCTTTTGGAGCCTGGGCAGCGTTGAGCGAAAACAAGCAGCATCTCGTTGCCGGTATGCAGCGAGCCGATTCGTTGGCTTTTGATTTACACAAATGGATGTATTTGCCCTATGAGATTGGCTGCATTATGGTGCGACATCCCGAAGAACATCGCCAGGCCTTTTCCCTGACGCCGGTCTATTTGGAGCAGGATGTCAAAGGGCGCGGCCTGACTGGGGGAGATTTGCCCTGGCTCACCGATTTTGATTTCCACCTTTCGCGAGGTTTTCGAGCGCTCAAAGCTTGGATGACGCTCAAAGAACACGGCCGCCAAAAGTTCGCCCGCCTGATCCAGCAGAACATCGACCAGGCCAGCTACCTGGGCGAATTGATCGAATATCATTCTGAATTGGAACTGGTGACACCCATCGAATTAAATGTGGTCTGTTTCCGCTTTGTCCCCCAAGATTTTGACCTCCAAGGATTGGATGCGCTCAACAAAGAAATTTTGGTTGAATTGCAGGAACAGAGTATTGCCGTGTTGTCTGGGACTACTATTATGGATAAATACGTCTTGCGCGTTGGCCATACCAATCACCGCAGCCGGCGGGAAGATTTTGAGTTGCTCGTCAGGGAAGTGATCCGCATAGGGAACGAACTGGCCACCCGCCTGCAGGTATGAAAAAAAACTAACGTTACTGGCGACCAATCAACCGGCGCAGGCAGGTTTCACCAACGTCACTGCGATTTCAATCGCTGAATTCCTCGAGTCAACAAAATTTATGGGAAAGTGCTTAGCGTATCGTTAAAATGGAGTTGGTAAATTATCTGCGCCCAAATAATAAGTGTCGGGTAGTTAAAAACAATACATTATGAACAATTTGCCTTTCCTCTACACAGATTTGGCCGATTGGTGGCCGATACTCTCGCACCCCGCTGACTATGCTGAAGAAGCTGAATTCTATCGAAAGGCACTTCTCAAATACAGTAAAAATGCGCCCAAAACGATGCTTGAACTTGGCGGCGGCGGCGGCAACAACGCCTCCCATTTGAAGGCGCATTTTGAGATGACCCTGGTTGATTTATCCCCTGGCATGTTGGCTGTGAGCCAGAAACTCAACCCGGAGTGTGACCATCAACAGGGGGATATGCGCTCCGTTCGTTTGGACAGGCAATTCGATGTGGTGTTCATCCATGATGCCATTGCGTACATGACATCGGAGACGGATTTGCAAGCGGCCATCCAGTCTGCTTACCTGCACACTCGCCCGGGTGGGGTAGCATTATTCGCCCCGGATTTCGTGCGTGAAACTTTCAAGCCTTCCACTGGTCATGGTGGGCACGATGGTGTTGGGCGCAGCTTGCGCTATCTGGAATGGACCTGGGATCCTGACCCCACAGATCATTCCTGTCGGATGCAGATGGTGTACCTTTTACGTGAGGGGCAAGAAATTACTGATACAATTTCGGATCAACATGATTTAGGGCTTTTCAGCCTGGCTGAATGGAAACGGATAGTGCGTCAGTCTGGGTTTGCGCCTCATGCCATACCTTTTGAACACAGTGACCTGGAACCTGGATCGACTTATGTTTTTGTGGGAATCAAGCAAGAACAATAAGCAAAAATTTCGATGGTGTTTAATCCTATCCATCGCCGTATTGTTGTTAATGACAGGTTGCACGCGCACCATGAAGGCCACGCCTGCTGGCTCGCCCACGGCAAACCTGACCCTCTGGCCGACCTCAACCTGGACCCCCTCACCAACCACCACGCCTTATCAAACCAGCACACTATCCGTTTTTGAAAATCTCGGAACCCAGATTGCGGCCGGCACTCCGATTCCGGTCATAGCCTCGGATCGACCGCCCACAGCAACCGATGCGCCCTGCCGCCTGGAGTTTTTCTCTGACGTAACCGTCCGTGATGGGAAATATTTTGATCCAGGAGAAATATTCTTGAAAGTTTGGCGTTTTGAAAATGTAGGGGATTGCACCTTTACCGCGCAATATTATTTTTTGGCCTATGATGGCGGCGATTCCCTGGGCGGGCCTCCCTTGGCCCAGGTATTGTTTTATCCACAGCGAACGGAATGGAAGTTAAAACTTGGAGATGAAGCTTTTGGGCAGCATGTAGAGATTATTGAAGTTGGGCAAATGATCGAGATTCCCTTGTTTTTGCGAGCGCCTCGCGAGCCTGGCCGTTATCGTGGATATTGGAAAATTGTCCACAGCAATGACGGCAGCACGATTGAAGATGATTTTTGGGTCGAGATCCGTGTCCGAGAACTGGACGAGGATAGCGGTAATCCAGAACCAGACTGGAGCGGGATTTGGCTCAACTCCGATCCCAGCATGGAGGAAAAATTGATCTCTCCGATGAACATCTATCAGCGTGGCGATCAGGTTTCCGGATTTCTGTATGGTTCTGGAGGCCGGGCCTTTTTCTTCAAGGGCCAGACGGATGAAGCCGGCACAAATGTCAATGGAGTCATGGGGGATCCCTGGGACGAGGGCATGCCATTTCAATGGCGCCTGCTCGAAAATCACGATCAATTTCAGGGGGTGTACTGGCCAGGTGACGGTGACGGGAGCGAGTGGTGCGGGGGCCGCCACGGCCAGCCCTTGCCCGAAAAATGTTTCCCATGAAAATTCGAACTCGCCCATTCTTTGTATTCCTGATATCCTTTCTGCTTATGAGTTGCGCAAAAATGCAATCCCAATCTGAATATGTGGTCACATCCCCGGATGGAAAGATCCGGGTGACTTTTAATCTCATCGATGGCGTACCTCACTATGCTGTTGATTTTAAGAAAAAGAGCTTACTTCTTGCCTCCCCCCTGGGGTTTGAGTTGGTTGATGACGTGCCTCTTGGTGGCGATTTCGTCATGGCTAAGGTTTGGCGGGATTCCGTTGATCAGACCTGGGACCAGCCTTGGGGCGAAGTGCGCACTATCCGCGATCATCACAATGAACTGAAAATTCTGCTTCAGCAGGAAGATGAGCTGGCGCGTGAATTGGTGATCGTATTCCGCGTTTTCGACGATGGCCTTGGCTTCCGTTATGAATTTCCTGAACAGCCTAACTTGAAAGATTTCCAGATCGCCGATGAACTGACCGAATTCCGCTTCACGGATGATCACTCGGCCTGGTGGATTCCGGCTTATCGCGAGAACCGCTATGAATTTCTGTATAAGCTCAACCCGATCAGCGAACTCAAACGGGTCCACACCCCGGTTACCCTCGAAACGACAGAGGGCCTTTTCCTGGCCCTGCACGAAGCTGCCCTGACCGATTTCGCTTCGATGACCCTCGCCAATGTGGGCGATAACACGCTCAAAGCGGATTTGATGCCCTGGAGGCAAACAAATGTGCGGGTACGGGTATCCGCCCCCCACAAGTCCCCCTGGCGAACCATGCAGATTGCAGAGACTCCGGGTGATTTAATCACATCATACCTGGTGCTAAATTTGAACGAGCCTACTGTTTTGGAGGATGTCTCCTGGGTAAAACCGGCGAAATATATCGGCATTTGGTGGGGCATGCACCTGAAGGTGAACACTTGGGGCAGCGGACCCGCGCATGGCGCAACCACCGAAAACACCAAACGCTATATCGATTTTGCCGCTGAGCACGGCTTCGATGGCGTGTTGGTGGAAGGCTGGAATATCGGTTGGGATGAGCAGTGGTTCAACAGCAAAGGCGGTTTCGACTTCACAACACCCTATCCTGATTTTGATCTCGAAGCAGTGGCGCGGTATGCCCAAGAGCAGGGCGTGCGCTTGATCGGTCACCACGAGACCGGTGGGGATGTGATCAATTATGAAAACCAGATGGAAGCGGCCTACGCTTTATACAGCAGCCTGGGCATCGATACGGTCAAGACGGGCTACGCCTCGTATTTGATGGATGCTGCGGAATGGCATCACGGCCAGCGCGGGGTCGAGCACTATCGGGATGTGACAATTTTGGCGGCAGAAAACAAAGTCATGCTGGATGTGCACGAGCCCATCAAAGATACCGGCATTCGCCGCACCTATCCCAACCTGATGACCCGCGAGGGCGTGCGCGGCATGGAGTTTAACGCCTGGAGCCAGGATGGCGGCAATCCGCCTGAGCATACAACCATTATCCCTTTTACACGTATGTTAAGCGGGCCGCTGGATTACACACCTGGAATCTTCAAACTAGAATACGATGGCCGATATGAAGATAACCGTGTCCATACCACGCTGGCCAAACAGTTGGCGCTGTACGTGGTGTTGTACAGCCCGCTGCAAATGGCCGCTGACCTGATCGAGAATTATGAAGGCCATCCGGCGTTTCAGTTCATCAAAGATGTGCCCGTCGATTGGGATGAAACCCTGGTGCTCAACGGTCAGATTGGTGAATATGTCACCATTGCCCGCAAGGACCGGGGCAGCGAAGAATGGTTTGTCGGCAGCGTCACCGATGAGAATAGCCGCAGCTTCGAGATCGATCTATCCTTTCTGGACCGTGGTGTCGATTACATTGCCGAAATTTACGCCGATGGCAACGATGCCGATTGGGTCAGCAATCCGCAGAGCTACGAAATTCGACGGGAAACGGTTGACCACAAAACTACCTTGAGGATTGATCTTGCCCCCGGCGGCGGTCAGGCGATTAGATTTAGCCCGAAAAAATAATAAACGACGAGACGCGGATAAGAGAGTCGCAGAGAAAATAATTGAATAAACAAAAATATCTCAGCGACTCTGCGTTAAGCACTAAAGGAGAAACATATGAACTCCGAGAACCAACCCGTTGATAAATCAACGAACAATTTAACTAACCAGCCAACCAGCCAACCAAAAAACGAATTCCCCTGGTTTGGCGTTGTCCTGATTGTCCTGGGCATCATATTTTTGGCCCAGCAATTTGGCGATTTCAGCTTCGATAACTGGTGGGCCCTTTTCATTTTGATCCCTACCTTTAGCGCCTTCGCCTCTGCCTTTGGCATTTGGCGCAAAAACGGGCGTTTCACTTTCGGGGTTTGGTCGACATTTTACGGCGGCCTGTTCCCGCTGGTTGTGGCGCTGATCTTTCTATTCGATTTTAATTGGGGTGATTACTGGCCTGTGTTCGTGATCCTCGGCGGATTTGGGATGCTTGTCAGCGGCCTTCCGTTCCAACGAGCTGAAGATGAAAATGCTCCTCAGGCATTGCTGCTGCACCGTTCCTGGGCGATCCTAATCGGTCTGGCCGGGACGTTGTTGGGTCTAACCTTCCTGGCTCAAAACCTGGGCATCATCGATGGTTTTCCCTTTTTCGATATCCAGAACTGGTGGGGAATCTTCATATTGATTGCAGCCTTGGGCGGCCTTGTCACCGCGGCGCTGCTGGCTGTCAATGGACACTCGATCATTTTGGTGTTGGTTAACCTCGGATTAGCCGCCGTCGTTACACTGACTGGTATGATCGCCGTCCTGAACCTGGACTGGGAACTGATGAACATGACCACGCCCTTGTTGCTGATCCTGGTCGGCATCGGGCTGTTGGTGGGTTTTGGCGGCAAGAAGAATGGCGGTTCTGAGCAATAACCTGATTTCATCCGAGAAATTTAACCGCAAAGACCGCCAAGAACTCGAAGTAACTTAAAATAGCCTTGGTGCCCTGCGCGTCTTTGTGGTGAAGTAATGCATATGCGTGCAAGATTTCCTGTCGCCGTACATCTCTTCCTGCTGCGCGGGGAGCAGGTTTTGCTTCTGCGCCGCTTCAACACCGGTTACGAAGACGGTAAATACAGCGTCCCAGCCGGGCACCTCGATGGAGGTGAACCCGTTCGGCAGGCGGCTGTGCGAGAAGCGCGCGAAGAATTGGGCATAAATATTGATCCTGACGATATAACTTTTGCAGGGGTGTTCCACCGTCAATCCGATGACGAACGCGTCGATTTCTTTTTTGTAATCAGAAAGTGGCAGGGCAACCCTCGCAATGCTGAACCGGACAAATGTGATCAATTGCTTTGGGCCGATTTGAATGACCTGCCTGTAAACATGATTCCCTATGTCCGGAAAGCGCTGGATAATTTCGATGGCAGTATTCAATTTCAGGAATTCGGCTGGAATTGGTGAAACGATATCTGGTTCTCATCCGTCATTCGAATTCGCTGCCTGATCCCAGGGTTTCGGCGGATCAATGGGGGTTGTCAGCAATAGGAGTGCGGCGTTTACAGTTATTATTTCCACATTTGGCAGGTTACCGGTGCGAGCGAGTTTATTCCAGCCCAGAGCCAAAGGCTTTGCAAACCGCTGAATTCGTTGCTGGTCACATTGATGTCCATATCGAGGTCCATGAAAATTTACGCGAGCACGACCGACGGAATGTGCCCTGGTTGGATTCCCAGGAAGAATTCGATGCGCAAGTCAAACAAATGTTGCAATTCCCCGATCAGCGTGTCTTCGGCACGGAAACCGCAGATCAGGCTGTCATTCGTTTCGGAGGCGCCATTAACGATTTGATGATGCGCAGCCAGGGTTTTGATGTTATTGCTGCAACCCACGGAACGGTTTTGTCCTTGTTTGTGGCTCAGCACAATCAAATTGACAGCATTGATTTTTGGTCAAAATTGGGAATGCCGGCGATCGTGGTAATGTCATTGCCCGGTTTTGAGCTCGTTTCGGTTGTAGAGCGCCTCTAGGATTCAGAGATTATGACGAATTCACCGAAATCTTGCATAGTTCTCAAGCCCAATAATTCAGCCTATTGCGTAGCTCCTATCGCACCGGTTGGAATTTCGCTGACCACAAATTAATCCGCAATTCATGGAAAGAACAGGAATGGATGCGCATAGCCATCGATGAGCGAACTTATGTCAAAATTTTTTGCCTACGCCCTTCACCTGCCATCCTGCGTCCAGCTACCCCCTATCAACAATTTACTCTCAATTGTATACCTCCGGATTGACACAATTTGGCAGTTTTTCTCCGAGTAAACCGGCGAGCAAATTATCGCAAGCGAGCTCGGCCATGCGGCGGCGCATGAATTTCGTTGCCGATCCGATGTGAGGCACAATCAGGCAATTATCAAGTGTGTAGAGTGGGTGATTGGCTGGCAAAGGTTCGGGGTCAGTCACGTCCAGAGCAGCAGCAGCGATCCAGCTTTCGCTCAACGCGAGAGCCAGATCAGCGCTATTTACAATTGGGCCGCGGGCGGCGTTGATCAGAATTGCGGAGGATTTCATGGTCTTCAAGGCTGCGGCATTGATCAGGCCGTTGGTTTTTGAAGTTAGGGGGCAGTGCAGGCTCAAGAAATCAGATTCCGCAATAACCGCCTCCAGAGACTTGCGCATAGCCATTACTTCTTGGTCAACTTTTGGCTGAGGATTGGGGTCGCTGTAAATAATTTTCATACCGAACGCCGCGGCACGTGTTGCCACGGCAGCGCCAATTTTTCCCATCCCGATGATGCCCAGGGTAGCTCCGTTCAGGTCAGCGCCCAGCCAGCCGGTTGGAGACCAGGTTGTCCAGCGACCTTCACGAGCATCTTTGCTGGCAGTGGGGAGCTGCCGGGCAGCCGAAAGCAGCAACGCCATGGTCAGGTCGGCGGTGCCTTCGGTGAGTACGCCAGGCGTGTTACCCACGGGGATGCCGCGCTGGGTGCAGGCTGGCACATCGATGTTGTCGTATCCAACCGCCATGTTGCTGACCACCTTCAGGTTGGGGGATTTGCTGAGCAAATCTTCGGAGACAGGAATCGTCAACAAAGTGAAGAGCCCCTCCACCTCAGGTAAACGCGCTTCTAATTCAAGGGCTAAGGCATCAGCCTCTTCTGGGCCTTGAATCAACTGACATTTTCCATCTAAACTATCAATCCATTTTTCAGGCAGGCTGTGGCTGATCAAAACCAGCGGCAGTTCTTCAGACATAAGGTCATCCTAAAAACAGAAAATAAAATTCAAATCGTTGACATTGGTGAGGGTTGGCCCAGGTTTGAGCAGATCGCCGAGGGGATTGAAGAAATTGTAGGCGTCGTTGTTGGCTAGGAATTTGGCGGGGTCCAGATTTTCAAGGTTAGCCTGCTCCAAAGTTTGACCTGTAACCACTGCGCCAGCGGCGTCTGTGGGCCCGTCATCGCCGTCTGTAGCTAAAGTGACCAGGTATGTTGCTTTCAAACCTGCCAAAGGTTGGACTGCGCTCAACGCTAACTCTTGGTTTCGGCCTCCCAGGCCATCGCCACGCAGGGTGACCGTGGTTTCTCCACCAAGAATGATGCAAGCTGGACGTTTAATTGGATCGCTAGTGGTATCGATTTGCTTAGCAATGGCTGCTAATGCCGGGCCAATTTCGCGGGCTTCACCCTCAAGGTTTGTCGTAAGCAATAGGGGGTTCAACCCCAATGTATGAGCTTTTTCAATGGCTGCTTTTGCCGCCTGATAATTATTCCCGATGATCAAGTTATGGACGCGCTCAAAAATAGCATCTTCCGGTTTTGGAGTTTCTGGCGTTCCCCCCGCGTGGCCCTGTTTCATGCGTTCATGAACCGCAGATGGGATTTCACCTGCAATGCCATATTTTTCGATAATTTCTCTTGCATCGTCAAAGCTGCTCGAATCTGGGACAGTCGGCCCCGAGGCGATCACGTCCAGGGGATCGTCAATCACATCCGAGAGGATCAGGGTGGCAACCTGAGCTGGATAGGCCAGTTTGGCAAGGTTGCCTCCTTTTACCCGCGAAAGGTGTTTACGCAGCGTGTTAATCTCGCCGATTTTGGCTCCACACCGAAGTAGACTTCGGTTGAGCTGTTGCAGATTATCCAAGGATATCCCTTCGGCTGGAGCTGTAAGAAGGGCTGATCCGCCCCCGGAAATCAGGCAAAGGACCAAATCTTTTTGGGAAGTTTTTTTGAGCAGTTCGATAATGTGGGCTGCGCCATCAACCCCGCGCTGATCCGGAACAGGATGAGAAGCCTCGATAATGCTGAATAATGAATTTTGAATGCGGAATGGCGCGTTGATAGCCTTGGATATTATGATACCTGCTGACAATTTGTCGCCGATAATATCAACAGCGGCCTGGGCCATAGGCAAACTGGCTTTGCCGAAAGCGATCAAAAAGACATTGTCGATTTTATCGAGACTATATGTTGTGTTACCTACGGAGATTTGATTTTCATCTCGAAGCAAGTATTTTTTGACGGCATTTTCTGGATCGACGGCATTGATTGCTGCGGCAAGAACACGGGTGATGAGCCTCCCATATGAAGATGCCCGCAGGGAATCGGTTAGAAATTGTTCGGGTTGAATGCGCATGCTTATGTTAGACCACTGTAATTGAAATGGCTCAAAGTTTTTTCTGAACAAACGTTGAGTTAGTCTATTGCCTGGATGCACTGCGGGCTGTCATTTCTCGGACTGTTTACGAAGGTCGAAACCGGGTAAGCCTCCATTTCCTTTGCTGGAAAGGCAGTCAACAACGGGTTGAGTTCGGCTGGCGATTTTTCTCCCGTAGCCAACCAATGTTCGTAATTGTCTGGTGGCAGGATCACAGGCATACGGTTGTGTACCGGAGCGATCAATTCATTCGGTGAGGTGGTAATGATCGTACTGCTGAGCACTTCAGAACCATCCGGCGCGTTCCAGCGTTCCCACAACCCGGCGAAAGCGAAGGGTTCTCCAGACTTCAAGCGAATATAATGCGGCACCTTGACCTTACTTCCAGGCTCTTTTTTCCACTCGTAGAATCCGCTGGAGAGGATCAGGCAGCGGCGATATTTGTATGCCGCTTTGAATGAAGGTTTTTCTGCCAGAGTCTCACTGCGGGCATTGATCATGCGATTGCCGATCTTGGGGTCTTTGGCCCAAAAGGGGATCAATCCCCAAATGAAATAATCCAGCTTATTGTCACCAGTATTGGGCACAACCGCAATAGGTTGGCTGGGTGCAATGTTGAAGCGTGGCATGAGTGCCGCGGGGTCCTCCGGGAGAGACAGCCAAGAAAATGTATTGAGAATCTCTTCAGCGGTTGCAGTCAATGAATAACGTCCACACATAATTTATTCCTTTCAACCAATATTACCATCCCCAACTTCCTGGGGCAGAATTTGAGCATTCACAACCTTGTCCAGCGTAACAGGCACCATGAGAGTACCCTCTACTTTCACACATAGATTTGCACTGGCTGTCCGCACAATGGCATCGGCACTCACCATCATCATCGCAGAAACCGGTTGTGCTGTTGTAGGAACTACGGCAGCGGCTGGCGCAATCGCTGTCGCAGGTATCCGAGATATCGCTTTCCGGTTCGGGTTCGGGATCATCATATTCTTCTATGGGTGCTTCCGTTGGAGGCGGCAATGGTGTGTCGGTTGGTTCAACAGGACGATACCCTTCGGTTTGCAAAGAAAGGTCAATGTGACCCTCAGACCCGCTAAAAAACTGTAACTCTACCATGAAGTACCCAGTGTATGGCAGAGCGTAATCGCGAATCCAGGCTCCGCCATCACCCAGCGAATTATCATCATCGATAAGCCATTCTCCATCTTCATCCAAGAGGAAAAGAATGGGGTCGAGATCGCCTCCCGAGGCAGCCGTAAAGTTCAACACTTGTCCGGCCTCTCCCCAGACAGTTGTAACCCAACGCTCACGTGTCAGCGGAAATCCAGGACCCTCCCGGAAGCCGACTTCTCTGGTATCCCCCAGCGCCGCATAGGTCAGATAATAGCTCTCACGTTCAGGCGGTGGCAAATTAGGGGGCGAATTTTCAGTCTCCAATGATAACGTGTACGTTCCACCATAGGCCTTGAAATCAACATCGATCTCGATCGTGTAGTAACCGTTCTCGGGTAATTCGATATTTTCAAAGACCGCGCTGCCGCGGCTGTTCGAATCCAAAGAATTGTATAAGGGATCGTAAACGCGGATACTTTCATAGTCTTCTTCAAAATCGGGATCGAAATGCAGCGTGATCACATCGCCCTTGCGACCGGCGAAATACCAGCCTTCCCGATAGCAACAGCCAGTTACATCACCGTAGACAGTTTCATTGTAGCTTAGCTTGTGGAAACCAACTTCCACGGGGCGGGCATCTGAGGGGATAGAGAGATCCGCTGTTGAGGAGGGCTCTGGCGTGAAGGTTAGAGTTTCTGTAGGTTGGGTGGTTTCAGTTGGTGGCGGTGGATCTACGGGTTGTGGTGGTGTGATCGAAGGCTCAAGCTCCATCGTGTCTTCTTCTTGGATTGCCTCTGGTGCCATTTCACATTCATCAAAATCAACAATTTCATAAAGCCAAAATACCTCGCATATCGAGGCGTTGAAGCTATCATCAAGGCTCCAGAAATTGTAAAGGGAAGTCACACTGTCAATTTGGGTACCGTTCTCTCGCAGGATATTTCCAAGGACAGAAAGTGGCACTTGTGCATCCTCGCCATCGCTGTTTTCATCGTACAAATCCCAAAGCAATGCCATCACTGCGCCCGAAGAATCCTGCCCAAAGGGATATTCACCATATTCGAGATCATAAACCTCTTGGAGACTGGGCTGATTCCCATAAATCCGAAAGCCATCATCCTCACGAATAACCGAAGAGAAATAATATCCCCAACCTTCCTCCCATGCCGAGCAGGGCTCACTGGTTTTCGTTGGTCCGTTGCGGACGCCATCGCAGAATAAATGGTCGCCCATTCTCAGAACCGTATGAAGAATGTATTCGCCATATAACCGCAAAATCAGGTCATCATCCCAGGCTGTTTGAGGGTTGCGAGAAAGTGTGATCAACTGTCTCTCTGGGTCATATACTGTAGGTTCGTTAGGGAATTCTCGATCCATGCCTGACCAGATCACAGTAACAGGACCAGCCTCCTGGTTGGTAAAGCGGTAAACTTTTTGGATCGATTCCATTATATTGAAAAAGGAACTATCTTCACCTGAAGCTGTGATCGTGCCGAAATGGATTGTGTCAGTGCTTAGGCTATAGGAGGCCGTTTCACTATTGAAATGCCAGGGCACACCGGTCACGCCATCCTGGGTTAAAATGATCCCAACCTGGGGATCATCGGCGTATACACGCAGCACAACATCCAAATCGATGGCGACGTCAGTCCCTGCTGGTACATAAAAATCGAAAGCGCCCTTATTGTCTAAAATACCTTCGTGCAGCAAGATGGCATCTGTGTCGAAAAGTGCAAACCGCAGCCCGGAGGCAGGGTTTGTTCGGAAATCAGGATCACCTGCAAAGGCGCTATTTTCAAATTCGACCTGTCCGGAAACATTAATGTCCGCTATGGTTTTGTCGGCGACTTCACGATCAAAAAATGATGTTGCTCCCCAACGAACCAACGCTTTCAGACTGAAATGATTAACTTCAGCTATAACCGTTCTATTACTTTCATGAACTTCCGATGGGATGCGTAGCCATTGACTGCCGTCAAAAGTTGCGATGGCCAAATCATCATGAGAGGTCCCCTCGGGGAGGTCGTCAGGATCGTAATGGAACGCAATGGTTGCAGGCACGTTGCCCTTTGGACGCGTTGTCGAATCCCAGTGAATGGCGTAAGCATTTCCGATCATTTCTACACCCTCCGGAAAATGACCTGGTGCTTGTCGGGCGGGTATTTCACTAATTTCTAGCTTGGCGTCATCAACGACAGTTTCTGGAGAAAACTCAACACTAATCCGTCCGGTTGAGTTGCGCCCCCCTCTTTCATCGATCGTGAATGTGACAATCTCTGATGGAGATATTGCATTGCGACGAAGTCCGAAGTAAGTCAGACCCCCAACTGCTACTGTTATACAGAAACAAAGAATGAGAACAATTCCAATACCAATAATGATCCAAGTTTGGCGAGAATTGTTTTTTGTGGTCATATTGTGTTCTCCTGTTCACCAAAACGACAACGTTATTCTCAAAATATAACCAATAATTACTGCGAATGTATTCAAATTATAGTTGATGTTGGTTGTCTCTTGCGACCCTAAATTAGCAGGCGTGGAGATTTTCACGATGTTAGGAATCCATCCCAAATGTGCAGCACATAAGAGAAACAAGGTACATTACGCCTGAAATCTTTTCGTTGGCAAAATGCTTTATTCTGCTTGCACGCCTATGGCGTAGCCCGCTTGCTGCGTGGGTTCCAAGATGTAAGCAAAACCCGTCCCAAAGGGGTAAATTTCTAAATACGCCGCTTACTGCGGGGATAGGAATTTTCAGGGTTTTGCCACTTTTTTTCTATGGAATTGCACAATATTTATTTCCCAACTCTCAAAATGAATGGATGAATTTCGAGTTGTGTGGCAATGGTCAGGGTTGTCAATGACTTTGGCGAGTAGTAAAATAAATTTCGCTCATTGATTTCTTTTACGGGGGAGTACTTGATATAATTACGGTTTGCGTGGAATGAGTTGCACGGATTTTTCCTCAAAGTTATTTTGCATCGCTCCGAGGAATGTTGCGCGCAAACTTGAATTGTAATGCAACAAAGGTTGCAAGTAATTTGTCTGATAAATATTCACTGATGTCAGAATGGCGGAGCGCGTCATAATGAAGAAATTGTTTAAACCTATCATTCTCCTTTCAGGTATCGAAGGTGTGATTGTAATTATTTCGATATTACTGTCGCCTTCCGAGCAAGGCAGCGCTCTATTTTTGGGGCTATCGGCTGCCAGACTTGTGATTCTTTCAATCGCCCTGTTTTTTACAATAATCTTTTTGGGGCTATTCTTGTTTTCGATCATAAAAAAAAGTTCATATCTGAATTTGCAAGTCTCGCTTCAGCAGAATTTGAAAAAGCGATCAGTTTTATTCTTGGTGGCCGGATTCCTACTCCTGGTATGTTTTCTCTGTTGTCAATTTGTTTTTTATCAGCCCGTGGCAACTGAACCGGTTGTGGGAGCTATTCTATCAAGATTAAACCCCCTGTTGATTTGGTTCGCGTTGCTAAGTGTTCAAGGATTACTCGTTTTGCTTTTTGAGATCCCCCAGTTAAGCAATGAGGATAAACGAATTCTAAGCCTCACTGTTGGGATTATTATTTTGCTTATTTTGGGCTGGTTGGGAACTTCCTGGCTAGGATTTGGCTTTGGGGAGGAAACGCAGCGAAATGGGATTTTTCGCGTTCCTGGGCACCCAATTTTAGGTGTTCAACTGATGGGGGCATTTGTCGTTGTGCTTTTGGGTACCTTTCTTTGGCAGTGGTTAAATCGAAAAGTGGCATTTTTCCAACTGTTCAAAGAACGTAGAATGGATTTCGTTCTGGGACTGATTTTGTGGATGTTGGCTTTCGGTATTTGGATGGCTGCACCGCTTGAGCCGAGTTGGTTTGCTGATGAGCCTCGCCCTCCCAATTATATGTTTTCTCCGAACTCAGACGCCTTGGTATATGACTCGGTGGGGCAAAGTATCTTGGTAGGAGGAGGCTATTTTCATCAAGATAAGGGCTTCGCTGTTCGTCGTCCTATGTTGTCTGCAATGTCGGCACTCTTCCATTTGATTGGCGGGCTGGGCTATGAACAAATGATTTGGGTACAAGTGCTGCTGCTATCTTCTTTTCCTGTACTGGTATATTTGGTTTCCAAAATGTATCATACACGCATGGCGGGAGTTTTGGCAGCATTGCTGATCATATTGAGGGAGAGAAATGCAATTTTGCTGGCAGATACGATTACAGTTTCACATGTCAAGCTGATTATGTCTGATTTGCCTGCAACTCTAGGGGTGGCGTTATTTGTATTATTGACCACCCAATGGCTGAAAAACTCTCCGGGAAAAGGAACTTATCCAATCATAATCGGTGGAATTTTGGGGTTTTTTACCCTTATCCGTTCGGAAATGGCTTTCCTGTATTTATTAGTGATGATAGCTTCATTTTGGGTGATGAAAAATCAATTGTCAGTCTGGTTCCGCAGTGTGGTCCTGGGTATTGTTGGTATTGCCTTGGTTATCGCGCCCTGGATGTGGCGAAATCAGGAGACCCGGGGCTACCTGTATCTCGACAAGAATTTCATAGAATTACCAATTCTGGAGCGGATAAAGGATATACGAGGAAATCTGGAAAACCCTGATGTTGACCTAACCCTAAACTC
>CAZVPR010000005.1:49932-107606 GCA_964629085.1 uncultured Anaerolineales bacterium | reverse complement strand
ATAAATGGATTGAAATTATCAAATTTTCTTCATTTTGGGTATGGATACCTAATATTATATCTCCTTTTTTTAGCATTTTTATAAGGTTAAAAACTTCATATCAATGAAAAGCTGATTCGTGATCGATTATCGGTCAATTCTTTTGGTTGTTTTTCTTTTTATAAGTTTCAATGAAAGTCGTTTTTCGCATGGTTTTTGAGGGGATGATTCCAAGGCGTCAATCAAAGTGTGTACCCCTACGACTCCTGAATCAAAAAGATTTTGATCGATAGTGGTGAGCCTCATGTACTTTGCGTCGCGAATTCCATCAAAGCCAATTATTGACAGTTCCCTTGGGACACGAACTCCCAGTTCTTTTGCCTTTTCCAGTACTCCAATGGCCTGGATATCATTACTGGAAAAAATTGCGGTTGGAGGATCATCCAACGTTAAAAGTTTCTCGGCCATATTTTTTGCTTTTTTCCTGCCCCGTTTTCCTGAAATCAAGTATTTGGATGGATTGGGTAAGCCATTTGATTCTAAAGCTTGTAAATACCCTTGATGTCGGTATCGCGAAGACGGATGAAAGGGTGTTTCCAAGGGTTCGCTGAGGAAGGCAATTTTTCTATGGCCTAATTCGATCAGGTGTTGTGTTGCCATTCTCCCCCCCTTGACATCATCGGTGAGAATGCTACAAAGCTCCGGGTGATAAGCATCGACCAAAATGATTGGAATATCAGCTTCAACAAATCGGTTGGCCTGTACTTCGTTCGGTGGTAAGGAAATTATCAAAACTCCATCAACAAGGTTGTTTCGAGGAAGTTCTTTGAAATAAGCATCGCGCTCTTGGGGATTTCCGACACTGAACAAAACCATGTTGTATTCGGTTTCAGAAATGGCGTGTTGGACTCCTCGCAGTCGCTCGACATATGATGGTGTCGTAAGATGAGGAAGAATTACGCCAATGGTCAAACTGCGGCCGGTTGATAGTTGTCGGGCAATGGGATTTGGTGAGTAATCCAGCTCTTCTATTGCTGCCAAAACTGCATTGCGTGTCTCTTCACTCACGGAGGGATTGTCGTTTAGTACGCGAGAGACTGTAGCAATACCTACATTGGCATGTTTAGCAACATCTCGGATGGTAGGTGGCATAGGAAATCTTTAAAATAATTAAAAATGGAAACGGTTCCAATAAGGTAGCATAGCTTTGGAAGGCTGTCAATAACAGCATGGGATTCTATGCCCATGGCGATAATTGAACTTCCAAATCTCGAAGGCATTTCTAAAGGAATAATAAAAACAAATCCCTTTTTATCAACATCGCGTTACAATTGTTGCTCGTAAAAATTTTTGTCCTAAAGGCTGATTTTGTGAAGGTTCTTTCTGTCAGTGATGTAGTAATTCCGTATATTTATAGCCCTCAGGTACGAAGTAAATATGGCCATGTGGACTTTGTAATTGCATGTGGTGATTTGCCCTATTATTATCAAGAATTCATTATCAGTATGTTGGATAAGCCCCTCTTCTTTGTTCGAGGCAATCATGATCCAGAAGTTGAATATGGGGAATGTGGAAACCGAACATATCCTCACGGAGGCATAGATTTACATCGTCGCCATGTCCGCTACAAGGGATTGTTGTTGGCAGGGGTCGAGGGTAGCGAACGATATAAGCATCGAGGAAGTTTTCAATATACACAATCCGAAATGTGGCGACATGTTTTTTCGCTTCTTCCGGGATTATTCTTTAACTTCTTAACCGCGGGTCGTTATTTGGATGTCTTTATTACTCATGCTTCCCCCTGGGAAATCCATGATAAACCGGATAGGGCCCACCGTGGGATAAAGGCGTTTCGATGGATGTTGCGCGTTTTTAAACCACGATACCATTTTCACGGGCATATTCATGTTTATCGGTCGGATACGATAACAGAAACTGAGTTTATGGATACTCTTGTAATAAATACTTATGGAAGTCGAGAAACAGAATTAGATTTAGGGTGAGAGGCAAGTTTTTCGTTTATACTGCTTCCGGGGAAAATCACCGACAAATTAGGAGGGGGATTTGTGTCTTTCGAAGAATTTCATCTACAAGACTTCCTAGAACCACCTCAACAACGGGTATTGCCTTATAGCCTCCTAAAAGGATGAAATCGCAATGATTATTCTTTGCGGTTTCCAAAATGATATCGCTTCGCTCCCCTGGATCGCTAAATATATACGAGGCCTGAATTCCGTGATCATTCAGATATTGTTTGGCATATTGATGTGTATGGTCGGCCTGAATTTCCTCGTCCTTTATCGTGAGAACACTCAAGCGGATATTCCATTTAGCTGCTAAATAGGCGGCCATATACAAAGCTTCGTTTGATTTTGGCGTGCCATTATAAGCAAGCAAGGCATGATTTAATTTAGAAACTTGATCTGGAACGGCAAGGATCGGCCTCGGACAACGACGAATCATCGTTCGTAAACCAGATCCAAAACGGGCAATCGGATGGTCATCTGGGGGGTGTGTCACCTTGACTACGATAAGATCTGTCCAGTGGGACCTCTGGCAAATAATGCGCGAGATATTTCCTGATTCAATTGCCAGGTGCCCATGAACATTGGCAGCTTTGCATTGCTCGTCGAAATCTGCGACAAGCTTCAAGCTTTCAGCATTGTCTGCAACTTTTTTGGATGTAGCCACATGCAGGCCTTGCAATTGGCCTTCTTCTTTGTTGGCCACGGCAATGCCTTGGCGTAATGCCAGCCAATCTTTGTCGTTACTGCTGATAGATACCAAAATATTCGAAAGTAATTTGTCTTCCCCATGTCGTTGAGACATCTCTTGTCGCCAGGCTCCAGGGGGCGGACCTGCTTCTAAGGGGTCAGGTGTGACCACATCATATATGAAAGATCTCACCTTGGAAAAAGTATTGGAAAGCTCAGGGCTGAAGCGAATCTCCAAATCTGCTAGAGCAGCTTGGGTGTCGACGTGCCAATCAAGCGATTCTTCTAATCGAGCGCGGTGTCTGGCGATCCATAAATAGAGATCGGCCTCGGTTCGATTGGGAAAATGCCGCAAAATGCCCCTTTCACGGATAATCTGAACGATTGGACAATAAACTTCATCATGCCAATGAGTGGTTGCCTCTTTGAAAGAGATATCTCGTTTTTCATCGATCCCCATAAAGTAGCGATGAACCTCGATATGCTCTAAGATAATAGGGTATTGTCCGGGATTTGTAGTTGTAAAATCCGATTCGGGGCGCAAACTGTCTAATTTAGTTTGCTCGAGAAAGTTAGTTTGTTCTGCTTTGATGATCAACTCGTCCAAATCAGTGTCTGGAGTGATATTAACCTTTGTGCGAACTTCGGTCACGTAAGCTTCGATGCTGCCTGCCTCTAACTGACGGGCTACTGACACGCGATGATTCCCATCTAATACAAAAAATACTTCTCCAATTTTGTATACTTCAATGGGTGGAGTACCCGTTAAGCCTGTAGTTACGGACATCACACGTGCCCATCGTCCCTCATCGCTGTCTTTGAGAGGCAAGAAATCACGTGTGAAATCGGTATAGCGTCCAACACTTCCGACAATGGCATCCAGTGGAATTTGGCGCAATTCAACCTTTCCGCTTTCCAAGGCGCGCAGTTTCTGGCGCACCTCTTCGTAAGAGAGTAATTCAGTTGATTTTCCAGTAATGCGTCCAATTATTTCCTGAAAAGCAGCCTTGCGGCGAGCTTCACGAAAGTCACTGATAGCGCGTGTGTAAGTTAGTGAGGAATCAGTCATAATAATAATTTATCGGTTTATCTCAGATAGCCGCGATGAAATTTCCAAGCAACAAGATTCTATCTTGGTATGATCGGACTATCAAGGATTATCTGGTTTGAAGGCAGAATAGTTTACCGGTTATTTATCTAACTTTGAAATTCGCTTACTTTGGTATCAAATAAGTTGGGATAACCACTGATACCAGTTTGAGCAAAAAGCTCAACTTGAAATGCGAACCAAACTCCTCGTTAGCGGCAAATTAGAATTGGGGATTTTGCTCCCTGAAGGACCTTGTTTACCGTGCTTCCAAGGACGAGTTCCATCATGGGAGAGTGACTGTACCCTCCGATTAACGTGAGGTCAAAATCGCCAGCTTCTGCGGTACACAGTATTGTTGGTGCTGCTTCTCCGTAGCGTACATGGATATCTCCGACAATCTTGTGGCTGTTCAGATACCACCGTGCCCGTGCAAGTGCTTTTTTCGGATATTCATCACCTTCAATTATAGTCAAAACTGTTATTGGCAGGTTCCATTTACCGGCTAAATAGGCGGCGATGAATAAGGCCTCATTGGATTTCGGGCTGCCGTCGAAAGCCAGTAGAATTCGGTTTAGCCCTGTGCATGCTTTCGGAACGACCATGATTGGCTGTGGACACCGTTGGACCAGTCGATGAAATCCTGGTGCCAGGTTTCGGATTTCATTTCTGTGTGGGGGATGTGCCAGATGCACCACCACTAAATCACTCCATCGGGCGCGCTCGATGATTGTGGGCGTGATTTCACCCTCCTCAAAAGCCATTTCTCCCTGGATTTCAGCCTGTTCGCATTCAGAAATAAACCTTTCCTTGATGCTTTTTTTCAAATCTACATTGTTCCAATTCATTCGGGGGGTTACATGAAGGCCCAGCAAACTGGCTGATTCAAGTGATGCCAGATGTAAAGACTGGTCAAGCGCTTGCCAACTATTCGATTCTCCGCTTAAGGGTATCAGTATTCTTGAAAATAACTGATCGTGGCGATCAATATTCAATTGTTGTTGTCGCCATTGCCCAATTTTGGGGCCTGTATCCATGGGTGGAGGTTTAATCATTTCCACCATGCGTTCTGTCCAACGAGCGATTACTCTTTGGGGGCGTAAACTAAATTGATCAGCCAGATCTGAAGCCGCATTTTCCGGATCGATTTCCCAGCCTAAACTTGCATACAATTCTTCCTGGTGCTGACTGATCCAAATGTACAAATCTGTTTCAGTCCTGTTGGGAAAATCTCGCAACAGTTGGTGTTCCTGGATTAACTGAGCCGCAGGTAAGTAAATATAGCGGTACCAGTCTTTTGCTGCCTGAATGAATGAAATGTTTCCGGGGCGATTTTCACTGAGGATTTTCTGGAAATATTCGATCTGTTGTGTCAGAACCTGATATTTTCCAGGCGTAGTTATAGTCAGGTCGGGCAAGGGGGTCAATTTGTCTAATTGCGTTTGAGTTAGGAATTCTTTTTCCTCAATTTCCAAAATTAATGTGTCTAAATCCGTTTTAGGTGTAATCTTAATTGTTGTTTGCAGTTCAGTGACGTATGCCCTGATTTCTTTGGCGTGGCTTTCTCGTGCGATAGAGACACGATGATTACCATCGAGTACGAAATATACTTCTCCAATCTGGTAAACCTTGATGGGGGGCATATCTTCCAGATTGCGGAATTTTGATCTGACCCGGGCCCAGCGGGTTTGCAGCGCCCTGCTGCGTGGCAGAAAGTCGCGCGTAAAGTCGGCATAGCGGCCGACACTACCTACAATCGCTTCCAGCGGGATGCGTTTCAAACCGTGATTGCGAATATCCTCTGAAGAAATATGCTCCTGGACCGTTTCGAATGGCAGCAGTTCGAGAGGCTGGCCGCGTAACCGTCGCAGGATTTCACTGGTGGCGGCTTGGCGGCGTGCCTTTCGAAAATCTTCCAGAGCTATTTGATACTGTGACCTTGGTTGATAAGACATCGATTTCCTTAAGATAACCAGATTTCTAATTCGATTTCGTTGCGAATAGGATTGCCTTTGTACCCGTGATTGGGGATTTCGGGTTTCAATTTCCGGGATGTATTTAAAGCATCTTTATGTATTGCAGCGATCTGAAAGCCAATCTTTTGATAAAACGTTAGTGCTGGTGAATTGTCGTTGGTTGTGATTAGCCACATTCGTTTACATCCCAATTTTAAGGCTCCTATTTTGACTGACTCTATTAGCAATTTTCCAATTCCCACACCTTGAAGAAAACTGTTCAGGGTTACCACTTCGCACTGTGCACCCTCGGTGTGGTAGGTTATCAATCCTGCTTTCTTTTTATCATGCCAGGCGATGAACCCTGGGAGCAGGTTTGCTTGATGAACAGTACCCCGCGAAACTACAATTGTTGATCCCCAATATTGAATTAGCCTATCTTCAACCCAGGCGTGATCATCGACTCTAAGGGGAAAAATCTGCACATTTGTCACCATCTCATAAAATTATGATTTGTTGTCAAGAAAATGTCAAATTACAAATGACCATGGGTCCCTGTGACTAATTTTGGTAAACTTATTTTAAAATTTGGAACAAACTTCGGAGACAACAATGCAACCTGTTTTGCGCGTAAACCTGACTACGCAGACTATCGATTCGTTTGAAATTCCTGAAGAATGGGAACGAGATTTCCTGGGTGGGGCATCATTGGCAGCGAGAATGCTGTTTGAAACACTGGAACCTGGGCTGGATCCCCTTTCTCCGGGAGCGCCTTTGCTCTTTTTGACTGGCCCATTAAGTGGTACTGCCGGGCCAGCTGTAGGCAGATTCGTGGTTTGTTCTCGATCTCCGGCTACTGGATTGTGGGCTGAGTCGAATTGCGGTGGTTTTTGGGGGCCAGAGTTGCGCAAGGCTGGCTTCGATGGGTTATGGATCATGGGCAAATCTGAAGGGCCGGTTTACCTTTGGATAGTGGATCAAAAAGTTGAAATCCGAGATGCTACTCACTTTTGGGGGATGGAGACGTACCAGACTCAGGATATAGTTCTTGAAGAATTGAGAGAATTTGGCAAGCACCGGGTAGCTGTTATCGGTCCGGCTGGTGAAGCGCAAATTCCTTTCGCCGGGATTCTCACCGATCACGGCAGAGTTGCCGGACGTACGGGAATGGGGGCTGTCATGGGGTCGAAAAATCTCAAAGCTGTGGCAGTTCGTCATACCAAAAATGCGAAATTAACTCCCGATGTCTATTCAGAAATCCGAGCCCGGTCGAACAAAATCTTGCGGGATGATAACTTTTCTCGCACAGCCCGTGAGACTGGGACGGCAGGCATTGCTGATTATGCTGATTACCTGGGCGAAATGCCAAAGCGATATTACCAATTTGGAACGTTCGATGGCGTTGATAAGATCTCTGGAGCCACCATGACAGAGACTATATTAACTGGCGTAAGCGCATGTCATGCTTGTGTTATCGCTTGTGGTCGCGTCGTTCAGCTTGCGGATGAAGAAAATAAGCGAAAAGGTCCGGAATATGAGACCATAGCAGGATTTGGTCCCAATTTGTTGATTGATGATTTGGCATTCGTCACCCGAATGGGAGAGTTATGTGATCGCCTCGGCCTGGATACGATCAGTATGAGCAATATATTGGGTCTTGCGTTCTCATTGTATGAAGAGGGCCTGGTTCAGCAATCTGACACAGGCGGTCTCAGCCTTGAATTCGGCAATAAAGAGACTGTTGAAACATTAGTTTCTCAGACGGCACGCAAAGAAGGGTTTGGGGCTTTTCTATCGGAGGGGGCAAGTGCCCTGGCAGAGCGCTTTGGGGTAAAGGACATGGCAGTTCAGGTCAATGGTTTGGAAGTTGCCTACCACGATCCGCGTGGTGCCTCGGGCATGGCGTTGGTCTATGCCACTTCACCGCGTGGTGCTTGTCACAACCAATCGGATTATTTTTTGTCAGATATTTACGGAATGGTCGAGGAGAGTTTAGGGATGGAGTTTTATCAGCGCCTAGATGGAGCCGAAAAAGCCGGAAATGTGGCTATTCACCAGAACTGGCGGACTGTCTTCAATTCCCTGGTTTTATGCTTTTTTGCCAATCTTTCTCCTCAGATGGTGCTGGATTTGATAAATGCTGCCACCGGAGCGGATTACTCTCTCTCTGAGATGATGCTTGTCGGTGAACGAGCCTGGAACTTGAAGCGGCTGATCAATCAACGTTTAGGGTTGAGACGCGAGAATGATCGTTTACCTAAGCTCCTGAGGGAAGCCTACCAGGAGGGGGGCGCGGAAGGTTATGTGATTCCATTTGATGAGATGCTGGAGGCATATTATCAAGTACGCGGCTGGGATGCGCAGAATGGCATGCCTACACTTGAAAAATTGAACGAATTGGGACTGGATTGGGTAGAACATTCAGGTGATTAGTTATCGGGTATCAGGTGTTGTTCTAATCCCTTGATTTTCCCCTCATCAGCCTGATATCCGTCAGGACTCCGATGAAATGTTTTCGTTTTCTACATGTAATCTTTTTATTTACTGCGGGGCTTATTGCTTGTACGATCCGTCCCGTTGATGCCGAACTTACTTGGGAAGAAGAGCTTCGGGCGTTAAACCTTTCTGAAGAGCAGATTGATACGCTTCTTAGCCTTGAGCAGGTGGATGAATTTCCCCTGTACACCATGCAATACTTCGCGCCGTATGAAACTGTGTCAAAAGTGACTGAATATCAACATTCTGCCTCGTTAACTTTCAATTCACCCTGGGGGTGTTCTCTTTTCACAGCTTTGGCAGACCCTGAAAACTTGATTTTTGGACGGAATTTCGATTGGGAATATAGCCCAGCACTGTTGTTATTCACCGACCCTCCCGACGGATATGCCTCTGCTGCGATGGTTGACATCAAATATTTGGGATATTGGCATGAGAATGCAGGCACGATTTTGGAAGAGTCTGTTTTGGAGAGGCTTTCACTATTGGATGCTCCCTATTTACCCTTCGATGGTATCAATGAAACCGGATTAGCCGTTGGGATGGCGGCGGTTCCTTCTGGCAATATGCCAGTAGACCCCGATAAAGAAACTGTGGATTCGTTGCTTGTAATTCGAGAAATCTTAGACCATGCCAGACATGTGGATGAAGCGATTGACATACTTGCCAGGTTCAATATCGATTACGGAAATGGGCCTGCGCTACATTATCTAATTGCGGATTTGTCAGGGGAATCTGCGCTCGTAGAATTTTATCAAGGGGAGATGAGGATTATTTACAATAAATTTGATTGGCATCAAGCCACAAATTTCTTGGTATCTTCAGTAGACGAACAATCTCAAGGACATTGTTGGCGATACGACAAAATTTTAGACCAATTGTCTGGGCAAGATGGAAATGTGAGTGTGGCACAAGCCTTTGTGCTTTTGGAGGGCGTCGCTCAGGAAAGTACACAATGGTCGGTTGTTTATGAAATGAGTACCGGGGATATTAATATCGTCATGGGGAAAGCATATAATGAAGTTCACGAATTACATCTAGATTTGCTTAGCGAATAATTCTTTCTTTGGTAATATTGTGGCGGTAAGATATGAATATTTGTTATATCAAATTAATGGATTGAGGTGTTATCGTGAAATACGTTAGCGTAGAAGAAATGATCGCTATCGAAAAAGAAGCCGATGCCGGCGGTCATTCCTATGACGAAATGATGGAGCATGCCGGACGCGGCCTGGCAGAAGTTGTTAATGATGCGTATAGCCAAATTGAGAATAAATCTGTTTTGGGTTTGGTTGGTCCTGGGAATAACGGTGGCGACGCGCTGGTAGCTTTTGATTATCTACAGAAATGGGGTTGGGAAACGACAGCATATATCGTAAAACCCCGCCCCGATGATGATCATCTGGTTCAACGGGTTCGCGATGCTGGCGGAACTGTTCTCACTTTGGGGGAGGATTCCAAATATAGAAAACTAAACGCCGCCTTGAAGCATCACTCCGTTTTATTGGATGGAGTTTTGGGGACTGGAATTCGCTTGCCCCTGAAGGGCGTTGTTTCGGATGTTCTGAAAAGGGTTCGCAAAGCACTTCACAAAATGGATGATCCTCCTTACGTAGTCGCGGTTGATTGTCCTTCGGGCGTGGATAGCGACACCGGGGAAGCCGCTCCTGAATGTATTCCGGCTGGCCTGACAGTAACCATGGCGGCAGTCAAGCGCGGCTTGTTGCAGTTTCCTGCCTTCAATTTGGTCGGTGCAATCGAACTGGTTGGGATTGGATTGCCAAAGAACTTCAAAGCGCATCAGTCTATTCAACGCGAAGTAGTGCATGGGGAATGGGTAGAAAGCGTGCTTCCCGATCGGCCGCTGGATGCCCATAAAGGAACCTTTGGGACGGCCCTAATCGTGGCAGGCTCGGTGAACTATACCGGGGCAGCCTCCCTGGCTGGCGAAGCTGCCTATCGAATTGGAGCCGGATTAGTGACTATGGGCGTGCCGGGACCGCTGCATTCTGCTCTGGCAGGCCACTTACCCGAGGTTACCTGGCTGCTGCTGCCTCACGAAGTCGGTGTGATTTCTGCTGGGGCGGCTAAAATCGTCAAGGAGAATCTTGAACGGGTAACGGCGATATTGGTGGGGCCGGGCTTTGGAGTGGAGGATGCGACGGCTGAATTCATGGTCCAGTTAGTAGGAGAGCAGGCCCCTAAAAAACGAACTCAGATTGGCTTTGTCCAATCCTCTAATGCGGAGGAACGGCAGTCATCTGCTGATTTACCCCCCCTGGTAGTTGACGCCGATGGCTTGAAACTGTTGGCGCGTATTGAAGGTTGGCCAGAAAAACTGCCACCCACCACAGTCTTGACTCCACATCCGGGTGAAATGGCAGTTTTGACCGAGCTAGAGACTGCTGAAATTCAGGCGGATCGAGTTGGAATTGCGGAACGGTTCGCCAAAGAATGGAACCATGTGGTGGTGTTGAAAGGCGCTTTCACGGTGATAGCTGCACCCGATGAGCGCACAATGATTGTTCCGGTGGCCTCGCCTGCGCTGGCTCGTGCTGGTTCAGGGGATGTCTTGGCTGGCCTTATCGTGGGGCTGCGTGCCCAGGGAGTGGATGCATTCGAAGCTGCCGCAGCCGGTGCCTGGATCCATGCTCAGGCCGGGATTTTGGCGATGGAATACCTCGGCAATGCAGCATCGGTAATAGCCGGGGATATAGTAGCCATTATTCCAGAGGTTATAGCAGAATTCTAATTTTCGATATTTTGAACAAGCTTGAAACCTTGCAGTTGCTTGGCAAATGCAAGGTTTTTTTGTACTATTGTATAGAATACTATCCAGATCGCAAAAAAAAAATATAAAGGGATGGCTCCCATGAAGCGTAAGCATGCAGGACCGCTGATTTTTCTCTTGATTGTGATCATTGGCTTAGTCTTCGTGGTGATCGAAATTGGATTTTTAATTTTCTTGCAGAGGGGGAACTCACCGCTGGCTTTGTTAGGCCAACCTCCCACAATCAGCATCATGCATCCACTCGGTGATAGAGTTATTGATTCTGGTGATGGAATCATGTTGGCAGCAGAAGCGGTATCGGAGAGCGGATTACAACGGGTTGATTTTCTCGTCGATGGAAACGTTGAACAACAATATATTGTCAATCCAGTTGGCGCGACTACTGGTAATGTCTTTTTCCCTTGGTTTGGCAGTACGACCGGAGTACATCAACTTAGCGTGGTGGCATATGATACGCAGGGTCGCACCAGCGCGCCGGCCTCCGTGCAAGTGGGTGTGCAGGCGGTTGGTGATTCCGGTGAAATGGTCGAGCAGACTGCGGAGGCAGGCCTCCCCATCGAGAACCAGCAGCCCCCCCAGGAGGATGTTTCACAAGATGCTGATGCCGTGCCACAGGAGGGAGATCAGCCTCAACAGGGAGATGCTCCTCAGGAGCCGATTCAACCTGCAGACCAACCAGCTGATCAGCACGCGCCTGGGCAAGCTCAACCCGGAGCCCCAGCCGGGGATCAAGCGGAAGAACCCGGTGGAGAAATTGCTTTGCCGCCACAACCCCAAGATCAGATCCCCGAAATCACACGTTTCGATGCTTTTGTAGACATTTTTGGTGGCGAAAATGGTGCGCCAGTTTGGGTGACCGCCGCAATTGTGGGTTCTGCACAAGACGATTTGGGAATAGACCGTCTGGAGGTTTCATGGCGAAATGATGCCCGTGAGCGGGGAGATTTCACAATGCAGTGTGCTGGCGGCCCGGTATGCGAAGCTGATGCCGTTATCGATTTGAATGTCGGCCGCTGGGTGATCAGTTTACAGGCTTTTGATACTTCGGGCCAAGCATCCCAACCGGAGATCGAAATTGTTGAAGTGGTTGGCGGGAATGGACAAGCGCCTGGAGCGGCGGAACATGATGATTTTGATGACTGGCTGCGCGAACATTTTAGGAATCAGGCTGAACAATTCGAATTTGATGCTGAAGATTTGTGGGTTGGCCAGGAGCGAGTTGGAGCTGATGATTTATTGGATAATTTGTTCCCGGGTGGGAGGGCAGAAGAGCCTCCTGATGAGGTCGATGAGCCTGCATGCGCTGAAAATGATTGGGTTTGTCAGATGGGTGAGGGCATTCGCTTGACAATTGATCCTGGTCCAGAAGGGAATCGAATTACGCTGACCATTGAGCAACCCTTTGAAGCCCCTGCAGGAATGGTCTTACTTCCCCAACTTGTGAAGAGTTTTGCCAACCATCATATTGTGAGCAGTATCTACCCGCCCGAATGGGCTGCAGGACGTGCTGAGATGTTCCAAGCCGAACAGCAGTTTACTTGGCTGGATGAGGATGTTGTTTGCCATGAAGATTACCGCTATAGGGTACAAATCAAAGCTTATGATCCCATTGAGATCGAAAACTTCTTGAATGGTGGAGGGCCCTTGCCGCAGTCCGAAATCCGGGCCTATGAGAGTCAAACGGCAGAATCACAGGCTTGCGGAGCAGGTAGGGTAGGCGATCTGGGTCTGGCGGCTGAAGTTCACCCGGAAGGCGTCCGGCTTAGTTGGAGTCTGCCTGGCGGGGAAGATTGGCCCCAGGCTGGCGCTGGTGTCATGTTGGTCCGTTTCAACAAGACCAATGGCCCCAATCCGAATGAACAGGATACGTTTAATATTTTCGAAGAACGCTTCGCTCTGGAAGATTTGCAGCAGGGCAGGGATTTCCAGTTCATCGATCCTGATCTTGAGTGCGGAAATGAATATTTTTACTTGGTGGGAGTATTTGATCCTGATAATCGCCCGGGTTTTGCTGCCAGAGGATGGTTGGCTCATGACAGCATTCCGGCCCCGCGCCATTTTTGCCCGGAAGGTGAACTCCCGACCATCGAGTTATTCATATCCGCCGATTGGGATGAATGGGTCAATGGTCATTATTCTGTGCTTACCATCGAATTCGATATTCCCGATGGATTTACAGTCCCTCAAGGTGATCAAGTTAGATTGAAGCTTTGGGAAAGTTTTGTGGATGAAAATGGCGAAAGAGTTGAGAATGATCGTGTGTTCTTCCCCCTTGGAGTCGGGCATGATCATATTCACAAGATTTTTGATCTTACTGTGGATTGTTCCCTTCAGCGCTATGATTATTACCTGACTCTAGAAGCGGATGGACAGATATTAAACGAGGGGCCCACTTTTTCCATTGATCTGCCTCCTTGCCCGCCCAAGGCTCCCCCAGCTTTGCAGCAACTGCATGCCACTAATAATTGCGGCGGCGCTGAACGCTGTGTCATCGTGAAATGGGAACCCTTCCAACCACTGGATGAAGAGCCATATCTACCCGCGGTCGCGATTCATATTCAGCGCAACACGGCTTTCCTGAACCGTCCTTGGGAAATTATCGAAGTGCCGATGGATGCCACCCAATACATCGATACAGTGCCGTCTTGCGGCTTGCCTTATCTATATCGAATGGTGGCCGTTGATGAGCGTGGATTGCGGCGTATTTCGTCAAATTTCTCACAGCCGCCAATGTTACGAATCGATACCCCAGAGTGTGATCAACCTTGGGATTTGATCGTGCAGCCAGAAGTGGAGTGAATTATGAAAACGCGACACTTGATCTCAGTTTTTATTATTCTGATTCTTTTATCGTTAGGGGGCTGCACGCTGGCACCGTCTAAAGTTATTGTTGATGAAGCTGTTATTACCATTGTGGAACCGGTGGGGGGTACCCAGTTTCAAGTTGGCGATCTGATCAAAGTGCGTGCGCTGGTAAGCAGCTCCACTGGTGCGAAAGAAATCGATCTCTATGTCAATGCGGGCATAGTCCGCAGAGACCAATTAGATGTTCCCTTGCGTCAGGGAAGTATGCTGCAGCCCTGGCAGCCCTCCGAACCTGGGGAATACTTGATCCAAATGTCAATGACCACAACTTCCGGGGCCACCTTTCAATCCAATGCTATTCTCATCACTGTCTTTGGTGAAGCAACGCCTCCAACAACGGAGATCCAGCCTCCAACTGTGACAGTCCAACCTCCCACAGTCACCTTTCAGCCAACTACCTATGTTCCTGAACCTGTGATCACCGTTACCCCGACCAAAACGCTTACGATTTTTCTGCCTCCTCCTTCGATCACCAGCACGCTCACTTGGCTTGCTACCATTACGGCTACACCAACTTTTCCTACCCCGGACTCTCCGGCGGCACCTGAGCCCATCGCGCCTAGCGGAAAATATAGTTGCCGCTCGACCATCTTTTTGGAATGGAATTCGGTATATTCGGTGAATGGGATTTCTTATTATGAATGGGTTGTCGAAAAGCCTGGGGGAATAGAGAGTGGCACAACGTCAGATGTTCATGTCGAATATTTCATCCCTGGCTGTGGTCAAACCTATCGCTGGCATGTGCGAGCTGTGGATGGGTTGGGAAATATTGGTCCATTTTCCCCGTGGATTGATTTTTCGATTGATTGAATATGGTAAATAGAAAAGGGCAACGAATTTGGATACGTTGCCCTGGTAATGAGTTAAATCTGTAGGGACAAAGAATCGCTGTGTCCCTACAGTGAATATTGTGGGGAAAACTTACTAAGCAGATTCTTCTGCGTCAGCGCCTTTTTTCGTAACAGCCTTTTTGCCTGCATCAATGGCATCTTCTAGCTTTGTACGTTGTTCTTCGAGCACCACCTGACCCTGTTGGCGCAATTCATCTGCTCTGGCCTGGGCGTCTTTGACGATCTTTTCTGCCTGCTGACGGGCTTCAGCCAATCTGGCCTCAGCTTGTTGGCGCGTCTCTACATACGTTGTTTCAGCCTGTGAACGTGCCTCGGCGGCTCGGTCGGAGGCAGTGTCTTTTAGTTCAATACTTTTTTCGCGGATGTAAGTGCGTGTCTCTTCACCAGATTGGGGAGCTAACAGCAATGCTGCCGCAGCACCTACTAATCCACCAAATACCAGTCCCGACAAGAAAGCTCCAAATTCATTACTATCATTAGCCATAGTTTTCGCTCCTTTGATTTTCTCTTGGTTATTTTTTCTTTGGGTTTATAAAACGATATAAGTGCTGGAAACCAGCCATGACTTCATTAAGCTTGAAAACTGGTTCAACTAAATTGTCACTCAAGAATTGGGTTGTCCCACGCAGTGTGCTAACCGTCTCATTTGTGGAATCGATGATTGGTTTGATTTCATTTTGCAATAGATTGATCAATCGGGCAAGTTGAACAATTAGGATAATCAGTGCCAGCCCAATCACAATCGATTCCAGGGCCATAAAGATTATGAAAACATCTCGGAAACGGGCGGTATCCGTCGTGGGCTGCATCAAGAAGAAAACACTGCCAACGATTAAGCCCAAGATAATTATTACTGCCACAACCGCGCCAATCATTGCCCCTCGTTGCTGGGATGCTTCTTCTGGGGTTGGCTCTAATTCGGGATTGTCATTCGAGAGAATTATTTCATTTTCCATGATTGTGAATATTATAGCATAGGCGCTTAGAGCGAGTTCAGAATCACGCCGAGATGGTTGCCGGGTGAATATTGCTGGTCGCCTTGAAGGTTTTTAGGATCATGAAGGTTTGTGTTTGGGTGACCCCGCTCACTGGTCGCAAATCCTGGTTTAGGAATTGCGACAAATGATCTCTGTCACGACAATAAACCTGCAAAATTAAATCAAATTCTCCAGACACCATAAGAACATCGCTCACCTCAGGGAAAGAGGCAATCACTCCTCCGGCCTGATCAATATTACCTCCCTGAATGGAAACACCAACGATAGCGGCTACCTGGTAACCGAGTTTTGCAGGGTCGGCGACACCAACAATTTGAAGTATATTTTCATCGATCAATTTTCCCACACGGTTGCGAACCGTCCCTTCTGAGATATCAAGTTTCTGAGCAATTTCAGTGTATGGTGTGCGTCCGTCTTTGCCCAAGAAATTAAGAATCGTTCGATCGAGTTCGTCCATCTTTTCTCCGAAATTACCATAAATTACTGCTGAAGCGCAGGAATTCTACCCCTGCTTGATTTATTCGTAAAGCAGGCCCTGGCCAATAATCCGGTGTGCAAAGCGCGGAAATTCTGAATTGAGTCATTCTAATTCAGATGGTCGGTTTGCTTCCAAGGATATCCGAGGGCTGAGTTTCTGATTCGGCAATTGGATCGATAGCAACTGCGCAAACCTTATAGTCAGGGATTTTGGCTTGTGGATCGCGCACATCATGCGTTAGGATATTGGCAGCTGCTTCGGCAAAATGAAATGGGATAAAAATAGTCCCTTCAGGTGACCGTTCGGTAATCTGGGCTTTAACTTCGATCTGTCCCCGGCGAGAGCGCAGACGCACTCGGGCGTGTTCCTGTACCCCAAACTGCCGCGCGTCTTCTGGGTTGATCTCGACGATGGCTTCTGGGTAGATGTGATCGAGCTGCGAACGGCGCGTCATCGTTCCCCCATGCCAGTGATATAAAACTCGGCCTGTTGACAGAATAAGGGGATATTCATTCGAGGGCAATTCTGCTGAAGGGCGAAATTCAATCGGTGTGAACTGACCTTTGCCTCGGGGAAATTCTTCAGTGAATAGAAATGGAGTGCCAGGATGCTCAGGGCTGGGGCAGGGCCAATGCACGCCCCCTCGGCGTTCCAGCCGCTCATAGTTGATGCCCTGAAAATCAGGTGTCAGTCGAGCCATTTCATCCCAAATCTCCGATGGGTGTTCAAATTCGAAGCCAATTGATTTTTTTCGTCCTAGTTTTTCTTCTACTCGTTTGGCCAGTTCGCTGATGATCACCCAATCATCCCATGCTTCGCCAGGTGCAGGCAGTGCTTTGCGGATTTTTTGTACTCGACGATCGCTGTTGGTGAAGGTGCCGTCTTTTTCGGCAAAGCTGGTTGCAGGCAAAATGATGTCGGCAAACTCTCCGGTTTCGTTCAAAAAGATATCCTGCACCAATACAAAATCCAGCTTTTCCATCACCTGCCGGGCATGGCGTAGATCGGGCTCGGACATCATCGGGTTTTCGCCCATGACATAATAGGCCCGGATATGGCCATTATCGGCAGCATCGACCATTTCCATGGTGGTCAATCCGACTTCGTCGGAAAGACGGAAGACTGATGACTGATGACCGAGGCCATTCTCTTGTCCTCCGCCCTCTGTCTTTATGCCCCATGCGACTTCAAATTTATTTCGAATTTCAGGATCATCGATGCGCTGATACCCAGGGAAAACGTTCGGCAAGCCTCCCGAATCCGAGCAGCCTTGAACGTTGTTCTGGCCTCGCAAGGGGTTGAGTCCTGTGCCGGGTTTGCCTATATGCCCGGTTAATAGAGCCAGATTGGCCAATGTAAGCGTGTTATCGGTGCCGTGCACGCTTTGGCTGATGCCCATTCCCCAATAGATGGCGCCTGTTTTTGCTTTGGCATAAGTCCGGGCTGCATCCCGAATCAAATCAGCGGGAACACGCGAAACGGATTCGGCCCACTCTGGCGTACAGTCAAGCAGTGATAATTTGTAATCTTCAAAGCCTTCCGTGCGCGTATCAATAAAATCAAGATTCACCAAACCTTCTTCGACAATGACGTGCGCCATGGCCTGGAAAACAGCCACATCCGTACCGGGTTTCTGTCGTAACCAAAGCGTGGCAAATTCGGTCATCTCAATTCCACGTGGATCAATGACGATCAATTTGGCTTCACCACGCACTACTGCTTCTCGCAGGAAAGTGCTGATCACCGGGTGAGTTTCAGACGTGTTGGAACCGGTGACGATGAAAACATCCAATTCGCTCATCTCGGCGATGGAATTGGACATGGCCGATGAGCCGATAGCAATTTGTAGGCCGGCCACGGAGGCAGCATGGCACAATCGAGCGCAGTGATCGACATTATTGGTGCCCATGACTCCACGCACGAATTTTTGGAACAGATAATTGTCCTCATTGGTGGCTTTGGCCGAGCAAAATGTGCCTATTGCATCATTACCATGAGATGTTGAGATTTCCGCGAGTTTTTCGGCTGCCAGATCCAGCGCTTCATCCCAGGTTGCTTCGCGAAATCCGTCCATGCCAACTGGTTTGCGTGGCTTTTCGCCGATATCTTTGCGAATCAACGGCTGGGTCAGGCGCGATGGATGGTTGACGAAATCCATGCCGAAGCGTCCTTTGGCGCACAACCTTCCAAAGTTCGGCGCTACTTCGAAAGGGGCTTCGACGCGGAAAATATGATCATCTTTGATGAGTAAATCTACCTGGCAACCCACTCCACAGTAGGGGCAGGTTGAACGGATTGTGCGGTCAGGTGAGAGCATCCTCGTTCCTAATCTATAAATATGAGTGATTTTGTCAATATTCCAATTCTAACACAAGGGGAATTGGTAATCGGCGCTGTTTTCTTCCCGAAGACTGGATATCAAACAACAGTGTTTTCATGGTTTTGTGGAAATTCGGTCATGAGATGGTCTGTTTTAAATCATTCAAAAATCACGCTGAATAAGTTTATAATAAACAAGGAGTATTGTTCGTATTTCAATAAGCTGCCGATGACGATTTCAATCATGCCATGAAAGCACAAAACAAAGACGATTACTTATTCGCGTACGAACCCAAATACATCAAATAACGCCTGTTGATGCGAAAAAGAATCGTTGATATTCTATTGGTCTCAAGTATCTACGAATCATTTATCATGGAGGAGGACGTTCGTCTTTCCGATCAAATTTATGAAGAGTTCCATAATCTCAATTTGCGGACTATTCCCCATATATCGAGAGCTTCATCAGCCACTCAAGCTTTAGCGTTATTGAAAGAACGAAATTTGATTTGGTTATCACCTTGCGCCGGCTTGGTGAAATTGATCCCTGGTTATTCGCGCAAAATGTAAAGCAAATACAAGACATTCCGGATATTCTGTTGTTGAACAATTCAACAGAAATTCAATATACTAGAATGAATAACGAAAAGAATGGTCTTTTGATCAGGTCTTCGTTTCGAATGGCAATTCCAGCGTTTTTGTTGCCATCATAAAATTAATGGAAGACCAAATGAATGTGGATGAAGACACGCTTAAAGGTGATGTGCGAGTCATCATTGTTGTCGAAGATTCTGTACGCTACTATTCATTGTATCTGCCAATGCTTTATTCAGAAATTATGCGTCAAACCCACCGTTTGATTCATGAAGGAGGTAATGATTATTACTCATTATTGCAAATGAGTTCCCGGCCCAAAATCCTTTTGGCAACCACATTCGAAGATGCTATCCATTACTATGAAAAATTTATAAAATAATCTTCTGGGCGTGATTAGTGATATGAATTTCCCTCGGAAGGGTGTACACGAAAAATCCGCAGGGATTGATTTGGTACGCACGATTCGGCAGGTCATGCCTTGTTTTTCAATCCTTTTCTATTTTTCGGATAGGTTCTTAAAGTATTTTGCCAATAATTAGGTACTACTTTTCTTTTCTGGTATAACAATTACAATTTTGATTTTTCAAATTGACATTTTTATGACATGTGGGAGGGTTGTAATGAAAACTAAATCGTCTCTTCTCCATCCTATACCATTCCTGGGTAGATTCGCTCTCATTGTTGTTGCATTATATTTATGTGGGTGGGTTGAATTTCGCGGGGTTAATGCTCAATACGATAATCCTGCCCCTCCGGAGAATCCTGTGAAATTGATCTTTATTCATCATTCGACAGGTGAAAATTGGCTCACTGATGAATATGGTGACTTAGGGCGCGTACTTGGTGAGAATAATTATTTTGTTAGTGATACAAATTATGGATGGGGTCCCGATTCGATTGGCGACAATACCGATTACCATAACTGGATTGAGTGGTTTGTAGGACCTGAAAGTAACCGCTATTTAGATGCTCTATACAGTGAGAGTGGCCAAAATTCATATTACACCCGCAACCTGTCTGATCCTGGTGGTGAGAATCAGATCATAATGTTCAAATCTTGTTTCCCAAACTCGGATTTGTCGGGATATCCAGATGATCCTGCCAACGATGGAGAGTGGTATACCGTAGGCCACGCCAAATTTGTCTATAATCGGTTGTTGGAGTATTTTGTCAGTAGACCGGATAAACTTTTTATTATCATCACGCCTCCCCCACTTATTGATACTACGCACGCTGAGAATGCGCGTCAGTTTAGCCGCTGGCTAGTTGAGGATTGGTTGGCAGAAAACAATTACTCACTCAGCAACGTCGCTGTATGGGATTTTCACAATGTTTTGACCGATCCAGACAACCATCACCGTTATCAGGAAGGTGCCATTGAGCTTATCATTCAAAAAGGGAATGGTGGATTGTATTATGACTCCGATGGTGACGATCACCCCAATATCGCTGGAAGTCAAAAGGCCACAGATGAATTTGTTACCATGTTGAATGTCTTTTTCAACTGGTGGGTGGTAGATGCGCCCATAATGGCACCTTCGCCTGAAGATCAGTCAGCTCAATCAAAAGATTTTGGCAAAGATGACGAAGATGCTGGTGATTCAGCGGTTCCAGTAGCGGATCCACCCTCGGTTTTTGGCATCATTGATGATTTCGAGTCTGATCCGCCAGCTGGCACTTGGGGTTGGGAAGCCTTTTGGGATGATGGATATCCCGGAACATCGTTATCCTGCGGCGTTGATAGCAGCCTGGCCCATTCTGGTACATCTTCGTTACGCATCGACTTTTCCATCGAGCCGGAAAGTTGGGGAACCTGTGCCTTGTTTTATGATAATCCCACGGGGTTTGCTGGTACGAACGGAATCTCATTTGAGTACCATGCCGGTGCAGCCGCTTTGATTTTCAATATCGATGCCCATGGAGGCAGCCCGGAGGCGCGCTCAACATATCATTACAGAGTCGAGACAGTACCCGAAAGCGTGGATGGCTGGGTGCATATTGAATTGACCTGGGATCAAATCGTACGGGTCGATTGGGAAGAAAATTCTGGTTCGCCGGTCGATCCGGCTGAGATCAATGGATTTGCCTTCGGTTTTGATACGTACCCTGATACAACTAACTCGGGTACGATATGGATTGATAATTTTGCGTTTTTAGGGACTGAATAATTTATTATAGGAACTGCGGGCCTGATTTTTTAACAGGTAACATGGAAAAGGCCGATCATTTTCCCGCTGGCAGAGTTCCAACGCTTAATCGCCTTCGAAGTTGCTGCCAAAGTAACTACCACACCTTTTTCATCGAAAAATGCTTTTGCCTCTTCGGATAGATGCACACGACCGAACATCCCGCTACCAATAAGCAATTTTTCTGCTCTATGAGTGTAGACGTATTCCGCTTCAGCCAGGGAGATTTTGTGCGAGGTGCCATAAACCTCCTTAGATAGTTTCTTTATCCGTTTCGATATGGATCCATCTAAGCCAATAATGATATCGTGGTCAAAAATTATGTTATCAATTGTGATTGACCCAAAGGATGTTGCACTGATTTCAGGAATCATTTGGCCTCCTTTCTATTCCGTACGCAAAAATTGGTTGTACCAGTAACGGATCACATCAGCGGCAGGTTTACCGTGCACCGAAGTGGATTTATCGTGCAAGATTGCCGGGATGTAATAACCCCGCGATACTACACCATCAATCCAATCAACCTGATTTACAGCGGCCATGACTGCATTATAAGCGTTGGCCTGTTCGATGAAACCAATGGTCAATAGGGGCAGGTCTGGCGCAGGGTAATTCAATGCCTCCGGTGAGAGACAGTCAACAAAGGGGTCTGGCAAACACCCAGTAAAGCTGGATTGGACAGATGGGTAAGCCAGACTCAGGATGATCGATTTTTGCTCTGAAGGTGGATTCCATATCAGGCGCATGGCATAAATTTTGTCTTTGATAATGCGTTCAGCTTCGGCCTGGAGTGTTTCTGTGGAAGCATTTATATCATCACTCAAAGGAGCAGCCCACAAAACATAGATTTGATCCACTGAATCTAAAAATGGGGGCGGATTGGTTATGTCTTCAGAGTAAGGAAGTGCCCAGGCAATGGTCCCGGAAAAATGTTCCCGAACTTCATCGATCAATTGAGTGTAGCGTTGGTTGGCATCTTTGGGAACATTGGTTGGAGTGCCATCCGAAAGTCTGCCTCCCGGTAGTGCTGGGTTCATCCAGGTCCCTCCCAGGATAAGCGTCTGCGCACCGCTGCGTGCAGCCAGATCGGCGTGATGGATGGCAAATGAACGGTACAGATCGAAAAAAGATACCCAAAAAGAGAAATCTCGGGGCGCCGAACTCCACCATTCGTCAACTGCCGTGGGAAAAGATGGCACCGGACGAATGGCAATGTTGAAGTCGGAATTAATAGCCTGTTTTGTCATTGTCATCATTTCTGGCCAGAGTACATCTTGCCCTGTGACCAATTCAAGAACAGGGGGATTGGTACGGGTAAAAGTCCAACTTGGGGTGAAAATGACCCAGTTGGTGCCTCGGCTCTTGATATCATTTAGCGCATTGGGGAGATGGGGAATCAGGGATGGTTGGTGGAAGGTTTGTAATTCTACCCCAGTAAGAAATCCTGGCCCTCGCGGAGTAATGGGAACATCGCTGACCTCGACTTGCGGGAGATCATTCTCTAACCAGCGCCAGGTTTCGATCTCATCGGGTAAACCAAGGGGATCGGGGCTGGTTTCGATAATCTGGCCTGATGTGAAAGCTCCGGGAGTGCGTTCGTCGTCAGCGTGACCACATTGGCTGGCTCTGCAATAACGATAACCAAGTTGATCGATGATATCCAACGGACTGTATAAGATATACGCCCAACGTTGTTCCCCGAGGTGCCACATGCGTAAGGGCTCAGTCCATCCATAAGGATGGAATTGGATCGATACACCCTCATCGGGTGGTGTGTTCTCTGGGACAATGATGTCGAAGGTGATCCCAGCAGCATTGCCAGCATGCCAGGTCTCAACCCGTTCGTTATATGCAGTTGGCTCATCAGGGACCAAAAGTTGGCGAATCCCAAAGGCACCGTCCGCTGTACGTTCCGTGTTCCAAAACCCATCCCCGAGTGTGTATTTATAGCGAATATCAATCCCTACTGGTAATGAAATGATCAATCCATAACTTCCATCTGGGAGAGGTGAAAGACTGGGCATGCGCGCGGCCAAGGTACTCACCCCGCCAGAAAGGTCTGCAAATGTATTCCCCAATTGCAAGAGATTGCCCGCAAAATGTAATGGCACCCCTGGAGGGGTATCCTCAGGAACCTGCAAAACAAATGTGATATCTACAAATTGATTGGGAGTCAGTTGAATGGAAGCGGGTGTATTTGAATGTGCTGCCACCTGCGCCCCTTGCTGGAAGGTGGCATGGGACCCGTCCATGGCGTAAGCTACAAGGTTATGGGTCCCCGGCAAGAGCCCTTCGATAAGGAATTTCCCATCACTTTTAGTGACCACCTGTGCCCCGCCGGCAGAAACCAGCATTCCAGCCAAAGGAATTCCACTTTCAATGTCAGTTAGAGTGCCAGTAACTCTGCCTGTATCTCCCTCAAAAGGTGTGTCATTCCAGCGTGAAACGATATCATTGACCTCCCCTGGTGCTTCAACTTTGAATAGACGATAACGTACTGCTCGACCGTCCGAAGTATGCTCTTCAGCGAGGATAGCCCCTGAACGTGAATAACGATACTTGAGGATGGAACCTACGGATAATGGTAACTCAACGACATAATGGTTTTCGTCGATGGCCTCCATCGGATTACGCTTGGGGTTCAACGCCAGTCCAGTAACTTCATCCAATATACTTAGGTTGATTGGCTCCCCTGGAGGCGTGTTCGCAGGAAGCTCCACGTTGAATGTGACATTTACGATATCCGGTTCATTGGTTGATTCACGATCTGGATTGGTGTTATTCGTCGGAGGTGGTGTTGGTAACACTAATTCACAACTGGCAAGATATACTGTTGCAATCAAGATGGAAACGACGACTTTAAATTTGTGCATTATGAATTTACCCCCTCCTGGAGCACCTGAATAAGTAATTCAACATTAGGAATTTTTCTGGTTGGGATTCGGATAGGGTGTCTTGATAAAGATTCAACAATAAGCTTGCCAGATTCTACATTTAGGCGGGTCACCTGATTCCAGAGAATTTGTTGTTCCCGAACCTTAATCGCGTTTTGGTGGATAATTACAGGTCCGAAATTAAGGGTTTCCCCTTTATTGAAAGCAGTGCGCATTTTGGGTAGCAACTGTGGGTAGATTTTGGCTTTGATTCGGTCAATTAGTTCTGGTAGGTCTCTAATATGGTCATCGATATGGATCAATTTCCCCTTGACGAGGTGGAGAGTAAGTTGATGGCGCCTACGATTTGTTCGGCCCAAAAATGTAACTTCGCTTGATGAACAGGATATCCCCAGGATCTGATTCCACAAGAGAGTCCGGAGGGAGTTTCCGGTCCAAGAAATTTTCAGTCCATTTTTATGCAACTCGACCCAACGGCGGGATTTTCGTACCCTGCCTAAAGCCAACAATAATAACGGGATTAGTGCTACGGTTGCTAATGCATACCAGGGCCAGCTCCAGGTTTGGGCTGCTACCGGGCCATAATATGATCGGGCGTAGATGTCTCGTTTCAAGCCATACAAAAGTGGCGCAATAACAGCCAGGCTGGCTGGAATGAAGAGCATGAAAAGATCGAGCCAGCGAAACGGGCGATCACGATAGACATGAAGGACAGGGCCGAGGGGGATCGTGGTAGTTGGTTGCACGGAATGTGAAATACTGTCAGTTTGCCAGGCACAATTCAGATGTTGCAGGAAATGGGCCGTTGATGAGTATGATTTTACCATCTGGGAATACCAGGTGATGTTATCGCAAAATACGAATTCTAGGGCCTGCAACTGAAGTTACACGCCCTGTAAACTGATTTATTGGGCGTTGACTTGTCCATTGGCTTACAAGAGTTTATCTCGGATTCCAACTGCGCTTACAAAAATAAGTCCTCTACACTCAAATAACGTTGACCGGTGTCGGCGAATACACCCACAATGACTTTGTTGGTGTTCTCCGGGCGTTTGGAAACGCTCAGGGCGGCCTCAGCCACCGCTCCTGAAGAAATCCCTACCAACACGCCTTCCTGGCGCGCCAATTGGCGGCAAGCTTCGAAGGCTTGCTCCTCGCTCACCAAAAAGATCTCATCAATTATGTTTCGATCCAATGTCTTTGGGACGAAGCCCGGGGCGGTGCCCATCATGCGGTGCGGCTGGAATTTGCCCTGGGAGATATAGGGCGCTTCATGCGGTTCGACAGCAATCAATTGGACCTGCGGATTCTTTTCCTTTAGGTAGCGACCGGCACCGCAAATTGTGCCCCCTGTCCCAAGAGCTGCGACTAAAATATCGATCTGCCCGTCAGTGTCCTGCCATATTTCTGGCCCTGTGGTCAGATAATGCGCCTTTGGATTCGAAGGGTTGACGTGCTGCCCAACATAAAAATATTCTGGGTGTTCTGCCAGGATTTCTTTCAACTGTTGGCGGGCACCTTTGGTGCCTTCGGACGCTGGCGTCAAGATCAACTCTGCCCCCAGGGCTTTGAGCACTTTTCTGCGTTCCAAACTCTGGATTTCTGACATCACCAAAATGGCCTGGTAACCCTTGATTGCTGAAATGTAGGCAACTGCCATGCCAGTATTGCCGCTGGTGGCCTCGATCAGTGTATCTCCTGGTTTGATCTTTCCATCTTCTTCTGCATCAAGGATGATTTGCAAAACAGGTCGGTCTTTGAGACTCAGCGGATTTTGGAATTCACACTTGACGTAGATTTGATGTTCTTGTGAAAAATTTGAGAGGCGTAACAATGGGGTTTGACCAATTAATTCCGTGATGTCGTTGTAGTATTTCATTGGGTAATCCTTGGATTCAAGAAGTTCAACTTCTTTGAGAAGTTGAACTTTATTGATACGTTTTGCTCAAAAATTATACCTCCCGTAGCATTGAGTAGTAGGAGGTAATTCTTTTTTTGTTGATAAAGAGGCTCAGGCGGGGGCGAAATAAACGTCTGTGGGCTTGAGTTTACTGTTTCGTAGGAATTTGGGTGCGACCTTCATCCCAATCCAATCCAGAGAGGCTTCCATTGGGTCAACACCCATTATTCTCGCTAACAATAGAGTATTGATCCCCTCGAATTCGATCAGAGCCAACACGAACGGAGTTTCAGGCAAGAATTCCTCAGATCCAAAGTGGCAGACGGTAAAAGCATGCACTTCGGCTTTGTGATCGGTAATATCCACCCATTTTGTCTCTGCACCGCTGTACATATCGTGGCCACGCGGGGTGGCGTATGCATAGCCGGTTTCAGGTTCTTGATTGGCGAGTAGTTTCTTGTTTGTCAATGCTGCAAACCAGGGACTATCCTGGGCATATGAATGTAGATAGGTAATTTGATATGGCTGCTCGAATTGAATGGGGGCCATCTGTTTAAGCCAATCGAGTGCCTCGGGAGTTGTCTCCGCAGGGAAGGGGATGTTATGGACGATGTAGCCACCCAGAGATTCATCTCGTTTTGATGGTAATTTCGACATTATTTTCCTCCTCACTCGCGCTCCAGAATGCTGACAGTAACATATGTGCCGGTGCCGGCATGACTGTGAATGGCGCCTTGCTTAGGATCAGGTAGCTGAAGCTCCGCATCACCAAAATGTTTCTCAATACTTCCCTGCAATTGCCACAAGGCAAAGATTGCCTGCATGAGACCCGTAGCCCCGATGGGATGGCCGCAAGCGATCAAACCACCGGACGGGTTGACCGGGCAAATTGGATCATCGCGCAGGTAAAGATCATAAGCAATGTCAGACATGAAAGCTTTACCACTAGCCGCAAAGGGGCCCCCTTCACCGTATCGGCATAAACCTAAGTCTTCATATGCCTGGATTTCACTGGAAGTATAGGCATCGTGTAATTCTACAAAATCCAAATCGTTTAGAGGATCATAAATTCCAGCATGTTCATAGGCCATAATACCGGCTGTGCGTCCTGCTCTACAGGAATGGACCCCCGGAAAGCGGGTTCCATGATCCCAAAGGTTTTTATAGTAAATTAGGGTTTCTTCGGAATCTTTTTCCTGTTGGGTGGCATAGTTTTCGACAAAATTATCGAAACCCAAATGGGGGCGGTCGGCCATACGCATTGTATCGGTTCCACGCCCAATTCCAGTGATTTTCACCAAAGGACGTGAAATTACCGCTCCGGCATCTTCGAGTTGTTTCAAGCCTTCTTCTGAGACCAGGATTGTCGCCGCAGCACCATCCGACATTACACAAATATCGAGCCTGGTCAACGGCCAGGCTACCATCTGTGAATTTCGAACATCCTCAATCGAGTAGCGGTTGCGTTTTTGAGCATATGGATTGTGATAAGCGTTGATGTGATTCTTCACACTGACATGTGCCATCTGCTCAACCGTGGTGCCAAATTCTTTCATATGACGGGTAACCATCATGGCATAATATCCGGAATAGAATCCCCCCACAGGATAATCAAACGAAACATCCGAAGCCAGGGCGATAAACTCATTGCCTTTCCAGGTTTCTACCCGACTCATTGTTTCGAAGCCAAAGGCTATGCAGATATTCATGTGTCCACTGGCCACAGATTTCCAGGCTTCTTGGAAACATAAGCCTCCAGTGGCTCCGCCTCCTTCAACGCGATGGCTGGGTTTGGGTGCCAAACCGAGGTAGTCATGAGCCATGATCGCGGCCATCACTTGCCGGGTGAAATGATCAGAGAAATACGAAGCCACGGAGCCATCGGCCAGCCGCGTGAAGGTTGAATAATCCAACCCGATATCATTGATCGCGTAGTCGTAGGCTTCTTTAACAATAGCTGAAAAAGTTTTGTCTGGGCGAGATTTGGTGAATTTCGAAAGTCCCCCCGAGATTGCATAGACTGGCTTCATGATTTTGCTGCCTCCTGGAGTAGTGCGGCTTTGTCCCCCGATAGATGGTTGGCTAATTCCATTCTGCACAACAGAACAAAAAACACCCCAGGAAATCTCCTGGGGTGTAAATTATTCTTCGAGTTCTTCTTCCCGACGGCCCTGAGCGATGCGGGCTAACCCAATACTTAGGAAATATAACAAGATCATAGGTCCCATCACTAGGGCCATGTTTATTGGATCAATTGTCGGTGTAATCGCTGCGGAAAGCACTGCAATGATAATCACAGCAATTCGCCACTGTTTGGCTAGCGTGTTTGCTTTGATAATACCCATACTGGCTAGCGCAAAAATCACGAGAGGGAATTGGAAGGCAATTCCAATCCAGAACATCAACCCGGTTGAAAATTTGACATAGGAAGCCGGACGAACCGCCGTATTGATCCCCAAGAAATTCAGCAAAAAGGGCAAGGCGGTTGGCATCATCACGTAGTAGGCGAAAGCCATGCCACCAATAAAAAACAAGGTTGCCACGGGGATGGCAAACAAGCCGCGCAAACGTGCTTTCCGTTTTAGCCCGGGAGCAGCGAACATCCAAATTTCAAGCGTAATATAGGGGAGAGAAATCGCAAATCCCGCCAGAAGTGCAACCCGCATTGCAACACCCAGGGGTTCAGTTACTTCGATAGCTTGAAGAGACTCGATCCCGCCAATGGGTTGGGTCAACCAGTCCAGCAGTTGCTCAATGAAAATGAAGGAAACCGCAACGGCGATGAACAAAGCCACAATCGCTCGAAAAATATGTTTTCTTAATTCGTTGATGTGTTCCAGAATGCCGACCGGTTGTTGAACCGCTTTGGCGAATGCATCTGGAAGAGGAGCATCATCGACTTCTTCTACAAAGAAATCGCGCGTGTTAGAGAAAATCCTGCCAATCCAGCGGAAGGGGGAAGTAATGAAGCGCCATAGGCGCTGGAATAATCGACGCATAGGTTTTCTTTACTCTTCGGTGTTGGTTTTGGTAGTTTCGTCCTTGGATTTTTCGGGAGGCGTTGCATCTTCATCGGGGGGTGTGATCCATGAAGAGATATCTTTTTTATCAAACCCTTCTAATTTTGTGGTATCTCTAATGCTTCCGATGTCCTGTTCGAGTTCATCCACGCCTGCTTCGCGCATAAGCTTGTTGGGAAGCGTTCGAATTTCTTTAGACGCCTGTTGAACAGTGTGCCACCCATCGGATCGGACTACCTTCCTGAGATATTTTCCGGCAGTTCTGCTGGCTTTGATAATATCGCTAGGGCCAAATATGATTATGGCAATCAAAATAACAAAGATTAACTCGAGGGGACCAATTCCTAAAAATTCCATATTTTTGTTTTAATTACTCAACCGATGATGAAAGTTTGATGAAGGCCTGGCGGAGTTCATTTTGCCGGGCCGCTAAACTGCCTAATACACCGTTTACAAAGCGGGGACTACTTTCTGAGCCAAATGCTTTAGCCAGCTCTACTGCCTCATTGATGGCTACTTTTACAGGGGTTTCTCCACTCACAGCGAATTCCCAAAGCGCGATTCGCAAAATATTGCGATCGATGATGGCGACTTGATCCAGGGGCCATTCTGGGGCGTGTTCGGCGATAAACTGATCTAATTGTGTGTGCATTGGCCAGATTTCACGCACGATTAGAGACACAAATTCTATCAAGCGGTCTTCCAAATTAGCCTCATCGAGCCGCTGTTTGAGTACTGAGCCAAGAGGGTGTTCGACCAGGTCAATTTCGTATAGGATCTGCAATGCAGTGCTGCGAGCCCTGGTGCGAGGTTTCATTCGATATCCGAGTCCTCTACCTCAGATTCAGGAATTTGATCGACGGGATAATCGATATTTTCAATATGCACGTTGATGCGGCCTACTTCCATGCCGACCATATCTGAAAGCGCCCGTTTGACGTCATTTTGGATTTCACGACTGACTTCACGGATGTTTACATCATTCTTCAAGACGACATGGATATCAGCGAAAACACGATCATCTTCAATTTTGATGTGCACACCATCCCCATAATCGCCCCTTTGAAAGATGCGATTTACTCCACTGGGAAATTGGTGCATTCGGCTGACTCCCTCCACTTGCAGGGTGGTAAGCCGAGCAATTGTCAATAAGACATTGGTCGCTACCGTTGTTTTTCCTGGTGGTCGAGTTGAATTTTCCATTTTGAATTCTTACTTTCAATCTGATTTAAAAGGTGATCATATTCTACATCATTACCATGCCGCCATCTACACCCAGTACCTGGCCGGTGATATAAGATGCGCCATTCGCAGCCAAAAATGTTATTGCAAAAGCTATTTCCTCGGGAGTGCCCATCCGTCCAACGGGGGTATAACTAAGCATGTGGGAGGTGAGTTCCTCAGGGAGATCGGCGGTAAGTGTAGTCGGCACAAACCCTGGAGCAACTGCATTGACCGTGATTCCACGCGAAGCAACCTCACGAGCAAGGGCTTTCGTAAAACCGATTAACCCCGCCTTGGATGCAGAATAATTTGTCTGCCCTGCCTGTCCAGCCTGTCCAGAGACCGAAGCAATGTTGATGATGCGACCATAGCGTTTTTTCATCATGCTACGCACCAGTGCTTTGGAGCAGTTCCAGGCTCCCTTGAGGTTGACATTGATAACGTCATCCCAGTCTGCTTCGGGCATACGAATGATTAAATCGTCACGAGTGATACCGGCATTGTTTACCAGGATATCGACCTTGCCAAACTCTTCGATTGCTCGTTTGGCCATCTCCTGAGTCTGCCCAAAATCAGATACATCAATAGATGTACAGAGCACTTTTTGCCCCGTTGTATCGCTGATTTCCTTGGCAGTTGCCTGAGAAGTCTCGGAACAACTATCGGCAATTACGATCGAAGCACCGTTGGCGGCAAGCATTGTGGCAGTAGCTTTTCCAATACCCCGCGAACCACCCGTGACGATGGCAACACGATCCGTAAAATCCAGACTGGCTTTTGTCATTTTGTTCTCCTTAACAGTGGCTAATTATACCCCAAGGATGTCTAAGGGGGATGTGATGAATGAACTTATTGTGCTCTTCAAATAGAGTTGAAATCTATATTTCGAGTTTTTGAAAATCTTCTGGTTTACTTAGGTTGATCCTTTTGGTTTTGCGGTTTATTCTTTTTACTAAACTTGTCAAGACATTTCCGCTGCCAATTTCGACGAAAGTGTCGACACCCTGATCCAACAACCACTGGATGGTTTCCGTCCAACGCACGCGTTCGGTGAGTTGCGCTCTCAAATCGGCTCGAATCTCTTCGGGGGTCGTAAGTGGCTCGGCAGAAACGTTGCCGATTACTGGCATGGCAGGTTGAGCAATTGGTGAGTTCTCAACTTCCTGATTGAAATCACCCTGGGAATTGCTCATCAGGGGTGAATGTGCGGCAATGCTTACCGCCAATCGAACCACTTTTCGGGCGCCAGCTTCGCTGGCTGCCTCCATAGCGGCTTCTAGCGGTTTAGTATTCCCTGAAATCACGACTTGCCCAGGACAATTATCGTTAGCTACCTGGACAATAAGATCACCTGCGCTTGCTTGGGCACAAATTTCCTCAAGTGCGGGTATTTCCAGACCTAACACTGCCGCCATCCCGCCAGGAGATGTAATACCGGCAGCCTTCATCAACTCGCCACGCCTACGAACTAAATTGAGGGCATCTTTGAAAGACAGGGCTTCGGCTGCAACTAGGGCACTAAATTCTCCCATGGAATGGCCAGCCACAAATCCAGGCTTGAAACCAGGCATCAGTTCTTGCAGAACTTTCAGGGCAGCCGTGGAATGGGTCAGCAAAGCTGGCTGCGTGTTGAAGGTGTCATTGAGTTCATCTTCAGGGCCTTCCCATGAAAGCTGTGAAATTAAATCGCCAAGGATTTCATCAGCCTGGGCGTAAATTCCCTTGGCAGCGGCGTTTTCATGAGCAAGCTCTTTTCCCATGCCAACTTCTTGTGATCCCTGTCCAGGGAAAAGAAAGGCAGTTCGGTTGGATTCCATCATGGTGTGATTTCCTTTCATATTTTTCGAATTAGCGATGAGCCGAATGGAAAACGGCACAACGCATAAAAAAGCCGGGCAATTGCCCGGCCGGAATGTACACCTATATTAACGCCAATGAGCCGCAATGGTCACGGCTCATTTTGAAATCTATTCTTCAATTTCGATGACTTCGCGCCCTTTGTAATGTCCGCAGTTCGGACAGACTCTATGGGGAAGCCGCATCTCGCCACAATTGCTGCATTGCACCAAATTCTTGGCCTTGAGCGCATGGTGTGCACGGCGACGATCACGTCGGGATTTAGAAGTTCGTTGTTTGGGGACTGCCATGGTCTTACTCCTGCAAATCTTTCAAGTTTGAATAAAAGCGGATGGATTATACGGATAGGGGGGATGCCTGTCAAGAGGCACTTGTTTCACCAACGTTAGCTCTCAAATAGGCCTCGATGAATCCATCCAGATCGCCGTCGAGTACAGCTTCGGCGTTGCCCATTTCGTGCTCAGTGCGGTGGTCTTTTACCATTTTGTAAGGGTGCAATACATAGGATCGGATCTGGCTGCCCCATTCAGCTTTGGTGTACTCTCCGCGCAGTTCATCGATTTTATCGGCTTTTTCTTTTTCTTTGATTTCCAAAAGACGGGCGCGCAAAACTTTCATTGCCATTTCTCGGTTTTGAGTCTGAGAGCGCTCGTTCTGACAACTGGCGACAATGCCCGTGGGTAAGTGAGTAATTCTTACAGCCGTGTCATTTTTTTGCACGCTTTGGCCGCCTGCGCCGCCAGCCTTGAAGGTATCGATTTTGAGATCGTTGGGGTTGATTTCAATTTCTGTTTTATCCCCAACCTGCGGCAAAACTTCGATCAGAGCAAAGGACGTGTGGCGACGACTGTTAGCATCGAAGGGTGAGATACGCACCAGGCGATGGACACCCTTTTCAGAACGCAGATAGCCGTAAGCATACGCTCCTTCCACGGCTATAGTAACACTTTTGATGCCAGCCTCTTCCCCTTGCGTCGAATCGATAATCTCAGTCTCGTATTTGTGTTTTTCCATCCAGCGCAGGTACATTCGCTGGAGCATTTCAGCCCAATCTTGCGAATCAGTACCGCCGGCCCCGGCATGGATGGCCAACATGGCATCGCCTTTATCATATTCACCGGATAGCATGGCATTAAAATCGCGTCGCTCGACTTCGGCCTCGATGGCTTCGGTTTCAGCTTGTAACTCGCTGGCCATGCTCTCATCGTCCAGTTCGGTTAATTCCAGAGCATCATTGACACGCTCTTCTAGCTTGCGCCAGCTCTCGACCTCGTCTTGTAGGCGAGAGAGACTACGCATGATCGATTGAGCTTTTTGGGGATTATCCCAGAGATTGGGATCTTCGGATTCCTTCTGTAACTCTTTTAGTTTTTCTTCACTGCGGGCGAAGTCAAAGCCGCACCAGTAAATTTTGGATTTTTGTCTCACTTGCGCGGAGACGGGCGGTCAGATCTTCCATACATCATTCCTTGTTTTCGAATATGAGACAATTATATGCAGATCAGCGATCTTGTGCCAGTGAAACCTGGAACAAGGTTATCCCCACCGAGATCGCCAGATTCAAAGAATCGATGTCGTCATTTTGGGGAATGCGAATGCTTTCGCCGAAGTCGTGAAATTCTTCATCTAGCCCGCGGCTTTCGTTGCCAAAAACTAGGCTGCAAGGGGATGCAAAATCAACTTCAGCCAGGTTAGATTTACCATTTGTCATCAACGTGGTAAGTGTACGTGGAAATTCTTTGTGATAGGCAGTGAAATCTGGGAATCGAGCAATTTTCAACCTGAAGATTGAACCCATTGCCGCACGCACTACTTTAGGATCAAATTGATCAACAGCCGGCTCGATAATGGCCAAATCATAGAAGCCAAATCCCAACATGGTGCGCATGATTGTGCCCAGGTTTCCCATGCTGCTGGGGTTGACCAAGACAACATGGTTGGTTGATTTTCCTATTTTGGGAAAAAATTTGTTGAATATTCCAATCGCGTAATCGTTTTCCCGTGCTCCTAGGCGTTCGAAAGTTCGTGCCTGGAATTCTGTAGGGGTACCATTTCCCTGGCAGATTTCTTGGATTTGAGCGATACCCTGATTGTTGGCTCCTTTGGGGTGAATCAGCACCTTCAAGGCTGATTCCGGCTTATGATTCAATAATTCCAGTGTTGGGAACACCCCAAAAGCGAACGAATACTTGAAATCTTTTTTGTAGCGCTTCAGGCGAATATCCATTACTCAAAATCTGCCAAAATCCCATCGATGAAAGCTTCCGGATTGAAAGGTGCCAAATCATCGGCCCCTTCGCCTAACCCCGCAAACAAGATGGGCAATCCTAACTCACGCTGAATGGCAAATGCCATACCACCGCGCGCCGACGAGTCCAGCTTTGCCAGGATAACGCCAGTTACCTCGACGGCATCCTTGAAGGCGCGCGCCTGATGGAGCGCGTTCTGGCCTGTTGTGGCATCCATCACCAGCCAGACGGCATGCGGTGCCCCTGGGAGCGCTTTACCGGCCACTCGATTGACCTTTTTGAGTTCTTCCATCAAATTGAAACGAGTGTGCAGCCTTCCGGCTGTATCGATCAGAACCAAATCTGCCTTACGGGCTAAAGCCGCTTGAACGGTATCGTAGGCTACCGCGCCCGGGTCGCCGTCTGGCTGCCCGGCAATGACCGGAATATCGAGCCTTTGTCCCCAAATTTGCAACTGCTCGATGGCCGCGGCTCGGAAAGTATCCGCAGCTCCAAATAGGACGTTTTTACCATCATTTTGGAAGCGTTGTCCCAATTTGGCCATATTGGTGGTTTTCCCCGAGCCATTGACCCCCACAACGAGAATCACAGAGGGCTTCTCGCTAAGTTCCAAGGGTGGGGGATCCTCTAAACGGGCAAGCAACTCTTCTTTCATGGCAGCCCCCAACTCTTCCACTTTGGTGAGGCCTTCTTGATGATGTCTTTCTTTCAAAGCATCAATGACTTCCTCGGTAACCTCCAAACCCATATCCGACTGGATAAAGAGCGCTTCCAATTCGTCCCAGGTATTGGCATCGATCTCCGTGGCTCCAAAGAAATTAGCAATCCGCCCAAAAGTCGTTTTGCGCGTGCGTGCCAACCCTGATCTCCATTTGTTTGTAGCTGTTTCTGTCATGGCGTTGAATTATATCCTGAATTAAAGAATGGATTTCAGGTTTTCTAACGATAAATTCCCGCCGCTCATTACCAAAGCAACCTTTTTGCCCGCCAGCCGGTCTTTCATTTGCAGAGCTGCGGCTAATGGAGCGGCTCCAGCGCCCTCGGCGAGATTGTGCGTGTTCTTAAGGATCAATACAATTGCTCGTTTGATATCCTCATCATCGACCAATACGAAATCATCCAAATATTTACGCATGATCTGTTGAGAATTTTCGAAGGGCACGCGTGTAGCGATGCCCTCTGCGAAAGTCTCCATTTGCGCCGTCAACAATTCTCCTGATTTCCAACTCAGTTGGGCAGCCGGCGCCTGAGAAGATTGCACACCAATAACTTCGATCTTCGGATTGATGGTTTTGGCCACTATACTGGTAGCGCTGACACCGCTTCCCGAACCCACTGGGACAATGATGGTATCGACGTCGGGCAAATCTTGCATGATTTCCAGCGCATAGGTTCCTACCCCATGGATGAGGGGAGCATCGGAAGGGCCGACGAATGTGCCGCCTTTTTCTTTTGCCACATCCATGATCCATTCTCGGGCAACATCGAAGTCCTTGCCGTGGAATATGACCTCCGCGCCTAAAGCCCGCATTGCGGCCACTTTGCCAGGATTGGCACCCTCGGGGACAGCGATCGTGGCTTTTACACCGGCAGCCCGCGCACCGTAAGAAACACTCTGACCGTGGTTGCCCGTTGAGGCGGTATACAATCCAGCTTGCCTTTGCTCGGAGGTTAGACGGCTGGCCATCACCAGTCCGCCGCGCACCTTGAAGGCTCCCACAGGTTGATGATTTTCATGCTTGATATAGATTTGAGCACCAACCAACTCGCTCAAAGTGGGGTAATTGTGTAAGGGTGTCGGGATCAGATGCCTGTAGACAATGGAACGGGCAGCATAGATATCTTGAATCATGGGAATTTCTGACATAAGTTCTCCAATGAAGTTTTCGTTATAGATATTTTTCTTGTTGTTTGAGTATCTTCAATCGGTGTTCAAACTGTATCACGAATGGTATCGAATTAGACGAATAAATCCGTCTAAATTGTGCTATTCGCTGACATTCGTGATTAAAACTATCGAGCAATGCGTTCTTTCACGGCGATTTGGGTTTTAAGCCCAGGAGGCGCAAAATTTTGTTGAAGGCAAACACCAGCGTGCCCAGACCTGTCAACAATCCAAAGCCTCCAAAAAGGCAACGTCCAATTATTTGGTTGCCTTCCTTGATGATACTGATGGGCCCAAAGGATGTGCTGTTTTGAAATTCGCGTTCGCCGGGGCCTAAACCAACCCAGATGAAAATGGCTGCAAATGAAGCCATCATCCCAGTAACCAAGATCAGTTGCAACCATTGAAAAAGGACCACCTGTTCAGCGCCAGGCCCGGCAATTCCCTGAGCTATCACCATTACTCCGGCCAGAAAAAACATCAGACCAGCCGCTCCCAGAACCCAGCGAGGTGCGTGCAGACCCTCTGGATCTATGGCAACGATATCGACCGCGGCAAACATGATAAAACCACCTACAGCAGCAAAGACAAATCCTAAAATTGCGGCTGCGGCATCGCCAGAAACAGAATTGTTATTGCCCATAATAAGTTCTCTCAATTCTCAGGTAAGAATTATATCCATAGAAAAATCTAAGCCCGAAATATGTTATTGTCAAGCGAATTCGGTATAATTCATCCAATGTCTGAGAAAAAACTATCCCACCTTGATGAAACCGGCCGCGCACGCATGGTCGATGTGGGGCAAAAACCGGTAACCGATCGCGTAGCAAAAGCCGAGGGTGAAGTGCGTATGCAGCCCGAAACGTTGGATTTGATCCAACTAGGTGCACTGAAAAAGGGTGATGTACTCTCTGTTGCGCAGTTGGCTGGAGTGATGGCTGCCAAGCGTACCTCGGAGTTGATTCCGTTGTGTCATCCGTTGCCTGTCAATCAGGTAATAGTGGATGTCGAACCCGATCCGGCTTTGCCAGGCGTGGTCATTACCGCCACAGTCCGCACCAGCGGTAAAACCGGTGTTGAAATGGAAGCTCTCACGGCAGTTTCTGTAGCAGCCTTGACGGTTTATGATATGGCCAAAGCCGTGGAGAAATCCATGCGTATTGAAAATATCAGGTTGGTGGAAAAGCGCGGCGGACAAAGCGGGGATGTGATCAATGGGTAATTGGATATTCAATATTATGTATCTGGTGAAATGATGAATCAAATAACGGTATTGTTTTTTGCGACGATGCGAGATCATATTGGTGAACGGAAACTCTCGCTTGAAATCCCCCCCGACAGCCTCGTACGAGATTTGAAATTGATCCTTGCGGAAATGTATCCTAATGCTACTGGGGCTCTTGAAGCCACTTTAGTGTCCATTAACCGCGATTATGCCTTTGAAGATGATGTGATCCCGGATGACGCCGAAGTGGCCATGTTCCCTCATGTCAGTGGAGGGTAAATCAGTGATGCGTGGATAGAGGGTAGTTGACAGTATGGATGATTTTCCAATAATTTTTTCGGTTACTGACGACGAATTGGATTTGAATGATTTACTCAATCAGATCACGTTGACTTCAACGGGTGCGGCCTGCTTTTTTACAGGCATGGTGCGGGGGGAAACTTCAAAAGATGGTTTGCCCCCCCAAACTGAGTATTTGGAATACGAGGCCTACGTTCCCATGGCGGAAGCCAAGATGAAGCAAGTCGCTGAAGAAATCCGTTCCCAGTGGCCGGCAGTAGAAGGCATCGCTATTGTGCAGCGTATCGGCCGCCTTTATCCACGTACTCCGACGGTTTTAATTGCCTGCACAGCTGCTCATCGTGATACTGGCGTCTTCGAAGCCGCACGCTATGGTATCGATCGTTTGAAGGAAATTGTTCCCATTTGGAAGAAGGAAGTTGGTGGAAAAGGAGAAGTCTGGATCGAAGGGGATTACACACCTGGCCCAGAGGAGTGAAAAGAAAATTCCTGAAACGAAATTGAATCTGCGCGGGAAAATTGAGCCTTGTCATCATTCAATGAATAATGATGTTGCCCGCACTTCAAATAGGCACTCCTGCCACCGTGAAAACCGCCCGCGAAATTTCACTAATATTCGTAATTTCGATTGCATTTCTATTCTAGAAGGAAAAAATTTCCAAGTTGAAGATATGGGGGGTTATGATCGTGAAAATAGGATTAATTACGCAAACAAACTAAAATTGCAGATTAATAGTATCAATCTGCGCGACGCCTTTTCTCATTTGGGGTTTAAAAATTGAGCCGAAAGCGGCAAGTTATTATTCTTTGTACATAATGTTTTCCCAAACAGTCATCAGTGTTTACTCAATTTACTGGTGACTGTACACTGCAAATTATTCATAAAATTTGGAGGATAAATGAGCGAACGAGTTGTTATCACTGGGATGGGAGCGATTAGCCCCTTGGGTCTCACTGCAAAAGAAAGTTGGGAAAACGCTGTAAAAGGCGTTTCAGGTTTAGGCCCGATTACTCGATTTGATACCGAAGACTACCTGGTAAAAATCGCTTGTGAAGTAAAAGGATTTGTTGCCAAGAACTACATGGATTCTCGAGAAGCCCGCCGCCGCGACTTATTCCAGCAATATGCCATTGCAGCGGCTCAGGAAGCTATCCAACAGGCTGGAATCGAAGTCAATGAGGCTAATGCAGACCGAGTGGGCGTGATCATTTCATCGGCAATCGGAGGGTTGAAGGCATTTCAAGATGCGGCTTTCAATTTGGTCCAATCTGGCCCCAGAAAGATCAGCCCCTTTGCCATCCCTATGCTGATGTCTAATGGTGGTGCAGGTTTGATTGGAATTGAACACGGTTTCAAAGGTCCGGCATTTTCCGTGGCTTCAGCATGTGCCTCGGGTGCAGATGGCATTGGTGTGGCCTGGATGATGCTCAAAGCGGGGATGATCGACGTGGCAGTTACGGGAGCCAGCGAGACTCCCATTGAGGTTGTCGGCGTGGGTTCTTTTGACCGTCTAGGCGCCATGTCTCGAAGAGAAGATGACTTGAAAACACCTCAACCATTCGATAAAAATCGTGATGGTTTGGTTATGGGCGAGGGGGCGGCTATCTTGGTTTTGGAGCGAGAGAGTAATGCGCGCGCTCGTGGCGTGAAAATCATCGCGGAATTGGCTGGATATGGCAGCACTGCGGATGCCAATCATATTACGGCTCCTGCGGAGGATGGGGAAGGTGGAACCAGGGCCATGAAAATGGCTGTCGAAAGTGCTGGAGTAGATCCTGATCAGGTGGGGTATATCAATGCTCATGGTACGGCAACGCCGCTCAATGATGTAGCCGAAACTCGCGCAGTTAAGGCAGCTTTTGGGGATTTAGCGTATAATATTCCCATATCTTCCACCAAATCGATGACCGGGCATATGATGGGTGCCACAGGGGCGTTGGAAGCCCTCTTCTGCACATATGCAGTAGCAGAAGGCGTTCTGCCTCCAACGATCAACTATCAAACCCCTGACCCTGATTGTGATTTGGATTACCTACCCAATCAGGCACGTGAAGTTCCTATCGAAGTTGCTATCAGTAATTCATTTGGATTTGGTGGGCATAATGCGGTGTTGGCTGTAAAAAAATTCACTGGCTAGAATCGCAACAATCGTAAAAATTGATTACGAACTAATGGACCGCGAGATACCCGACCCCTGGGGGTGTGGGGTGTTTCTCGGTCCCTGAGTTCCGAGGAGTTTGGATATGACCTATACTCAGGGTAATCTCGAGGAAGAGTCCCCGCGATCTCTGGCAGATCGTCTTGGACTGAAATTCATCGATTTAAGGCTACTAAGCCGCGCCCTCACTCATCGCTCTTATTTAAACGAACATTCTGAAGCTCTGGAGGACAATGAGCGCCTGGAATTTTTGGGGGATGCTGTGCTGGACTTTTTGGTTGGCGCCTGGTTGTATAACCGCTTCCCAGAAATGTCTGAGGGACAGTTAACCCGCATGCGTTCAGCTCTCGTGCGCACGGAGCAGTTGTCTGATTTCGCCAAAGAATTGAACCTGGGCCCCGCCATGCGATTAGGTCGGGGAGAAGCTGAATCCGGGGGGCGATCGCGCCCTGCTTTGTTATGTGCAACTTTTGAGGCGTTGATTGGGGCTATTTATTTGAGTGATGGGATTGACAACGTACGTACATTTGTAGATCCATTGCTCGAAAATCAAGCACCACAAATCTATTCATCGGGTCGGCTTTACGATCCCAAAAGCAAGCTTCAGGAATGGACACAGTCACACGGAAACGGTGCGCCAACCTATCGGACGATTTCTGCACAAGGACCAGATCATGCCAAAGTGTTTGAGGTCGAGGTCTTGATCAATGGAACGGTTTATGGCCGAGGAACAGGTCATAGTAAGCAAAGCGCCGCAAAGACAGCTGCCCAGGAAGCCATGGACGTATTGGGCTTGAATTAGATTTGTGGTAACCACAATGGATTATAGACAATTCAAAATTGATCGTTTACGATAGCGCATATGCATCTAAAGTCACTTGAATTACAAGGATATAAAACTTTTGCTGGCCGTACCTCGTTCGAGTTAGCAGAGCGAATTACATGTGTTGTTGGCCCTAATGGATCGGGCAAGTCTAATATTGCTGACGCTATTCGTTGGGTATTGGGGGAGCAATCTTATTCCTTGTTGCGGGGTAAGAAAACGGTGGATATGATTTTCCAGGGGTCTGAGCAACGTTCGCGAGCGGGAATGGCTTCCGCCGAAATCATCTTCGATAACAGCAATGGCTGGTTACCGGTGGATTTCTCCGAAGTGTCCATCGGGCGAAGGGCCTTTCGAGATGGAAGCAATGAATATATCCTTAACGGCCAAAAAGTCCGCCTGAAAGATATTTCTGAGCTTTTGGGGAATTCTGGCTTATCAGAGAGGACGTACACTATCATCGGGCAGGGCCTGGTTGATTCGGCTTTGTCTCTGAAGGCTGATGAGCGTCGGCGTCTCTTTGAAGAGGCCGCAGGGATAGGTTTGTATCGAGCTCGCAGGGAAGAAGCTCAAAGGCGTTTGGTAAACACTCGCCGCAACCTTGAGCGGGTTGAAGATATCTTATCGGAATTGAAACCCCGCCTGCGCAGCCTGGAACGGCAGGCCAAACGAGCTCAACAGTATGAACAAGTTTCGGCTGATTTGCAAGTGTTGTTGCGTGATTGGTATGGCTACCACTGGAATCGCTCGCAAATTGAACTGAACGACTCGCGCCGGACCGCTAGATTGCAGGAGCAAGAACTGCATAGAGCAAGACTCGAACAAACCGAACTTGATCAAAAGATCACCAGTTTTCGCGAGCACATTCAAGGGGTACGCGCTCGGTTGAGTTCATGGCATCGTGAATTATCTCAATTACACGCTCAGCGTGAAACGATTACACGAGAACTGGCTGTTTCTGACGAGCGAGTGAGGTCTTTGATCGCTCAACGCCAAAACTCTGCTGATGAATTAGCTCGCTTGGAACATCAAATTGAGATTTACCGGGAAAGGTTGTCTGAAAGCCAAGCAGATACGCAGCGGCTGCAGGAAGAATTAACCGACGCAAAAGGCAGGGTCGATTCCGCGAGAAAATTATTGCAGCAACGCCAAACAGAACGTGAGCAGGCTGAAAATCTGCTGAAGCAAGCTCAACAAAAACTTACCGAGATTACCACCCAACAGACCCGCTTGAGCACTCGCCAGGGAGAATATGAAGCTCAAATGTCACGCCAGCGTGAAGAACTGGACAAAATCAATCTGGCTGTTTCTGAAGCAGATCAAGCTCTGACAGTGGTTGAATCTCGTTTGGAAGAAGTCAATGTTGCACTTGAAAAGGCCACTGAAAACCATCTCGAAGCGGAACAATCTCTCGGGAAGCACCGGGATCAAATTACAAGCGTCGAAAATGACCGCAAGGAAAAAATAGAAGAGCAGAGTTCTCTGCAAACGGATCTGGCTCGTCTCAAAGCCCAACTTGAAGTTTTAGAGCATGCTGAGCAATCCCTCTCGGGGTACGCTGAGGGTACGCGTTTGCTTCTCAAATCTGCCAGAGATGGAAATGTTCATGCTGCTCAGGGCGCGCTCAGTAATAAACTGGACGTGCCGAAGGAATATGAAGTTTCGATTGCCGCAGCTCTGGGTGAATATTTGGATGCTGTACTGCTTGATAATGAAAACTCAATTGAAACTGCTCTCGATATTTTGGATCGTGATGCATCCCGTGGAGCAATGCTGCCGATTGGGAGTTTGGTTCCACCTGAACCCATCCGGATCAAGAGCGGTGAGGGGGTAATTGGTGTTGCCGCGGAATTAGTCAGCGCACCCCCAGAATTAAGACCGGCCATCGATTTGCTCTTGGGCCAGACAATCATGGTGCGAGATAGAGCTTCTGCCAGACATATTTTGGTTGGACAAACCGGTGATGTACGGGCCGTTACTTTGCAGGGAGAAGTGTTCTTCGCCAGGGGACCGATTAAGGTCGAACATGCCAGTTCCAGTACGCTCAGTCGTCAACGTGAACGACGTGAAATGCAATCCCAAATTGATGATCACGAAAAGAAACTGGTCACGATTGGCAAAGGTATCAAGAAACTGGATGAACGCTTGCTCCAGATGCAGTCTGAGGAAAAGGAATCCCAACGAGAGTTGAATCGATTGCAACAAGAAATTGATAACGTTAATAAGACTCATCGAGAGGTATCATTGGAACACGGTCAGGCGCAGCGGCAGTCCCAGTGGCAGCATCAGCGTCAGACAGAGCTAAGAGACGAGATGATACATGGGGAAACAGAATCACGCCAAATTACAGAGCGGCTTGCTGCCCTAAAGGGTGAAATCTCACAAACTCAGGAAAGTGTGCGCCAGCACCAAAACGCCCTGAGTGGTTATTCAATCCAAGAACAGCAATTTGAAGTCAGCCATTGGAATACCCAGTTTGCAGTGGCCCAACAGGCCCTTGACAATGCAATGGCCAGGCAGGATGAACGACAAAGCGCTTTGTCAGAAGCCAAAGAGACCGAGGATTCGGTGAAGAAGAGATTGGCTGAATTGGATGGTGAATCGGCTGGCATCGACGATGGCAAAGATTCGATGCGAAATCAGGAGTCAAAGATCATACAAAAGGTCGAAGATTTGCAAGGTCTTATTGATCCTGCCGAGGAAGAATTGGCTACCGCAGAAACCAAGCAGGATGGGTTGCTGGCACAAGAGACTCAAGCCAGGAACCAACTCAGCGCGGCAGATCGACGCAATACCCAGGCACAGTTGGCCCTTTCTCGTCAGCAAGAAGATTTGGATCGTTTGAGAGAACGCATCGAGGCAGATTTTGGCCTGGTTTCTTTCGAGTATGCGCCGAAAATGTCGGGACAAACCCCGCTGCCTTTTGGCGGTATGGTGCGGCAGTTACCCGTGGTCGCAGAATTACCCGAAGGTCTGGATGAGACTATCAAGCAGCAACGGGCTCAATTACGACGTATTGGGGCTGTAAACCCAGAAGCGCAGAAAGAATATGAGGAAGTCAGTGAGCGCTTCGAGTTTATGACCGCGCAAATCGAAGACCTCAATCAGGCCGAGGCGGATATCAAAGAAGTGATCACAGAGTTGGATGTGCTGATGGAACGAGAATTCAGAATCACATTTGATGCTGTGGCCAAAGAGTTCAAGGAGATCTTTACGCGTTTGTTTGGCGGAGGTTCGGCACAACTCGTTCTTACCGACCCGGATGATATGACCGAGACAGGTATCGACATCGAAGCCCGCCTGCCTGGCCGCCGTACACAGGGGCTGTCGCTGCTTTCCGGTGGCGAGCGCAGCCTGACGGCCACGGCGCTGGTCTTCTCTCTGCTACGCGTCTCTCCCACGCCATTCTGTGTGCTCGATGAGGTCGATGCCATGCTGGATGAGGCCAACGTTGGCCGGTTTCGTGACTTGCTGCAAGAACTGGCTCAAAACACTCAATTTATCGTGATTACCCACAACCGCAATACCGTTCAGGCCGCTGATGTGATCTATGGAGTGACCATGGGGCGTGACACGGCCAGCCAGGTGATCAGTCTCAAGCTGGATGAGGTCGCTGAAGTCGTTTAGCCTATGACAAGGGAAGACGGACGCAAACCTGATCAACTCCGACCCGTAGAGTTGACCCCCCATTTTGTAAAATATCCCGAAGGTTCGGTTTTAATTGCCATGGGTGAAACCAGGGTGCTTTGCAATGTCAGCGTTCAAGATGGCGCACCCCGCTGGAAACAAAGCCAGGGCATTCCCGGGGGCTGGGTGACAGCCGAATACAGCATGCTGCCCCGTTCGACGCATTCGCGCAAAGCACGTGAAACAAGTGGATTGGGCGGGAGAACGCAAGAAATTCGTCGTTTGATTGGGCGCAGTTTACGTGCTGCTATTGATTTGAAAAAACTGGGTGAGCGCACATTTATTGTAGATTGTGATGTGCTTCAAGCGGATGGCGGCACCCGAACAGCGGCTATCACCGGAGGGTACCTCGCCTTGAAGATGGCTTTACAGACTTTAATTGAAGGGGGTGAGGTGAGCCCGGACGTGTTCCTGTCTCCAGTGGCGGCGATCAGTGTAAGCATCATCGATAGGGTGCCCATGCTAGATCTTTGTTATAGTGAAGATGTCGCTGCCGATGTCGATGTCAATATCGTCATGAATGCTGCCGGGGAATTTATTGAGGTTCAGGGAACCGCTGAAGGTGCCACCTTTGACCGTGCTTCGCTGGATAATATGCTGGATTTGGCTAACACAGGGATTCGTGAACTTTTAGAATTACGGCTGCCTGATTAGATTCCAATTTCCCTTGATATTAAATTGAAAAGGATGGGTATGCGCCCATCCTTTTTTGAATTCTCTTTGCTTTCAGATGTTGTATTTATTGATTCAACAACTGCGGCGGAATGATCGGTTCTGTGGGTGTTTTATCGAGCCAGTCATCGATGTAGACTACATCAGCCGCATCGCGTTGTTCCACCAGCCATTTTTGAAGCGTTTGTTGACGGATTTCGTCCAAGCGACTCTCGGAAATGGGGCGGTTCTCCTTACCCAGCAACTGAATGATGTGCCAACCATAACCTGATTGAATAGGTTCGCTAATCTCTGCAAATTCCAGAGCAAAGGCTGCTTCTTCGAATTCGGGGATCATTTGGCCCTGCCCAAACCAGCCTAAATCTCCGCCATTGGCGCCAGAGCCGGTATCAATGGAGAGTTCCTCAGCCAGGGTTGCAAAATCCTCACCCGCTTCGAGACGCTCGACAACCTGGTTGGCTACCTCTTCTTCAGCGATCAAGATATGCCGTGCCCAGACCTGTTCTTCCTCGGCCTCGAGTTCGGTAGTAAGTGCGTCCATCACCTTCTCACGGTAAAGGTCAACAGCCACCATCTTGCGCAGGTCACTTTCGGAAATGTTGGCATAGGTGCCAATGTACTCAAGATACTCTGTTAGCTGAGTCTGGTAGCCATCTACCGTATATTCCGTTGGCGTGGGGACAGCAATTGTCGGTTGTGCCTCTGTTTGCTCTTCCTCCGCTCCCTCTGACTCGACCTCGGTATCGGCGGCTTGTTCTGCAGGGGTCGGTTCTTCCGCCGGAATTTCAGTCGGCGTGGCTGTAGGGTCTTGAGGAACCAGGATCAACTGTTCTGAAGACAGAGTTGACGTTGGCAAGATCTCTTGCGTAGGTTGGGGGGTTGGCGTACCATCAGGATAATATTGGAAAAGATTTTCCGCGATGTAAGTATCAATCTCCTCCTCACTGACAGTAATACCCAACGTTTCAGCCTCATGCCGAATGAGGATGTCAGCGACAATCTCATCGAGCACAGTTGCCCCTAGAAAAGCGGGTTCCAACTGAAATTGGATCTGTTGAAGGTTGTTTTGGAACAGTGCTCTGGTATTCTCATCGCCAAAGCTCTGCATGAACTGGTAATAATTTATATATTGATTGACCAGGTTATATCGCCGATATCGGCTCCAGGTTTGAAATTCTTCAACAGAAATTTCAGTTTCATCGACGGTAATGGCAGCTTTTTTAGGTTCGATCACACCCTCTGTGATGATGCCATAGGCTGCAATTGCAACCACTATAAGTGCGATAATAATCGACGTGATGATGATAATCCGTCTTTGTTGATTTTCTCGTTCGATTCGGGCGGTGACTTTGCGGTTGATGGGGTTCGATTTTCGGGATTGTTTTGCCATGTTTCGCCTGTTTCAAAATACGAACCAGGGCATAAAGCTTGCCTCTCTATGCCCTGGATAATTGAAATTCCTTAACGCAGAACGTCGCCGATAAACGGCATCAGTGCGATGTGTCGGGCGCGCTTTACAGCCTGTGTGATAGCTCGTTGGTGCTTCGCGCAGTTGCCAGTTTGTCGGCGAGGACGGATTTTGCCGTCTTCATGGACAAATTGGCGCAGCAAATCAGTATCTTTATAGTTGATGACGATCTTGCTGTCTGCACAAAACCGGCAATTTCTAGGACGGAAATATCTTTGTTGCCGTCGTCTTTGTCGAAATTCAGCCATTTTTTGTACTCCTATTAACTAAATTGGGTGCTGAAATGAACATTAGAAGGGAAATTCATCCTCTTCGGGCGCATCATCTGTGATGGCCTCATCTGAGCGTCTATCGCCAAGCATGATCATTTCGTTGGCTACAACTTCTACAGAAGTATGGCGAGTGCCATTGGAATCTTCCCAACGGCGAGTTTGCAGCCGGCCTTCGATATAAACTTGCTGACCCTTTACCAGATATTGGTTACAGATTTCAGCCAATTTATTCCAGGCAACGACATTAAACCATTCTGTATCGGTACGCTTTTCCCCATCGGAAGTCGTCCAACTACGATTTGTAGCAACGCTAAAAGTCGTTACCGGACGTCCAGAAGGGGTATAGCGCATCTCGGGATCTCGCCCAAGGTGGCCAACAATCATGACTTTGTTCAAGCCTCGGCTCATTTCAGCCTCCTGTGCTTACTCATTAATTGACGTGAACATGAAGCGCATGACAGGTTCTAAGAACCTCAGGTTGCGCTCCAATTCGCTAACGAAAGTAGGGGCTACCTGGATATTAAACAAGAAATACTGACCATTATTCTGTTTGCGAATGGGATAAGCCAGTTTGCGTTTTCCCCAGGGATCGACTTTATCGACCGTGCCACCTGCTTCAGTTATCCAACCTTTGATGCGTTCGGCGGTATCATTAGTTGCATTTTCATCCAAATCTGGATGGATGATGAAGACGAGTTCGTAATCGCGCATAGTTACCTCCTTTCCACGGGATTGCCCCCAACGCCGCGAATGCACTGGGAGCGGAAAGCGGGCCAAGGATAACATGAAGGTAAAATTTTGGGAAGGATTTATATTCCCCAAATTCGCGCAATTAGCCGGATTTCAGATCCGGCTAACATTTGCCTTTAACTCTCTATCAAATCTGAACTAGAACAAACCCCAATCGGCCCCAACGCCTTCCTCCATGTAGGAAGGATCCCAATGTTCCATGCCCATTTCGATGGTGGAGGGTTTCTCAACGGCTTCCTCAGTTTTCGAACGGGCGCTTTCCAGCAAGGCGGGAGCATAGGGACAGAAGGGCGTAGTCATGATCATCACTGTGTGAGCGCTGTTTTCTTTATCATCGATGCTCACATCACGAATCAAGCCTAACTCCATGATGTTTAAGCCAATTTCAGGATCCATTACCTGTCGAAAGGCCTCATCCAGAGATTTGACCATTTCAGGGTGTGTTTCTTCAACTTTCCATTTAGGGCGGGGGCGTACGGGACTCATGAATTACTCTCAATTTCTTTGGGTTCGGGTACAACGTAGGTACAAAGTGAATCGCCATTCAGGATGCACTTTACTTTTTCAATTGGCACGGATAAAACATTGGAAATCAGTGTTTCATCCACTGCACAGACCTCGGGATGTGATTGGCCGACGTGGTAATAAGGGCAACTAACCTCTCGGATGTGATAGCCATCCTCTTTTTGCTCCCACTCCATGGTGAAGCCCTCAGAGCCTAATAAATCCTGAACGATGTCTAATCGTTCTTCGATTGGCATTTCGTCTAACTCGAGTTCAGCAGCATAATCGGCAGCCAAATCGTCTGCCATTTGAGTAAAGAGCTCGCCAACCATTGGCTCGGGCAATGTCTCTTTTAGCTGCTTAAGCAGTCGAACAGTCAGTTGTAAATATCGACTGGGAAAATGTTCCATACCTTTGGGCGTGAGGAAATACACCAGGCGCGGCCGACCAACCCCATGTCGCTCTTCTTCCGAAGAGACCAATCCAGCAGCTTCCAATTTGTTGACATGGTGCCGGACAGAAATGGGGTTGATTCCCACAGCTTCAGCCAGATCGTTTACAGTGCAGCGCTGGCGCGTAAGCAGTGTTTTTAATACTTTATCACGTGTAATTGCCATGTTTAAACCTTTAGCTGATGGTGAGTATACCATCGGCAAAACATGATGTCAATAATTTATATGAATAATATCAGAAATATTGACTGAATTATGCTCCCATGCTATAATCCCGCTCGTTGAAAAATTGGTGAAAATAAAAATTTCGACCCTCTCTAATCCAGAGACAGTCGATTTAGGAGTTTATTTTTATGTCTGAGTTAGTAATCAAAAATCTCCAGGCAAGTATCGAAGATAAAAAAATACTCAAGGGTGTTGACCTTACCGTGAGGCAAGGTGAAATTCATGCCATCATGGGGCCCAATGGGACCGGAAAATCCACCCTGGCGTATGCCCTAATGGGGCATCCCAATTATGAGATTACGGGTGGTGAGGCATTTTTCAAGAGTGAGAATATCCTTGACCTGGATCCCGATGAGCGCTCTCATTTGGGGTTATACCTGGCATTCCAATATCCTGTCTCTATCCCTGGGGTAACTGTGGCAAATTTCTTGCGCACGGCAATCAATGCCCATCGCAAGGCAGCTGATCCTGAGGATAAAGGCGTTCCCATTCCTGAGTTTCGCAATCTTCTCAAAGAACGTATGGATTTGCTGAAGATGGATCACTCCTTCGCGGGTCGCTATCTCAATGAAGGATTTTCCGGTGGTGAGAAAAAGCGTGCAGAAATCCTGCAAATGGCAACTCTCAAACCGGAGATCGCTATTCTCGATGAAACAGACTCGGGGCTGGACATCGATGCTCTGCGCATCGTGTCGGAAGGTGTCAACGCATTGCGCGGCAGTGAATTTGGCGCTTTGGTGATTACTCACTATCAACGCATTCTGAACTATATCCAGCCAGATTTTGTGCATGTGATGCTGGATGGCCGCGTAGTCGAGTCTGGCGGCCCTGAATTGGCACTGCAACTTGAGGAGCAGGGCTACGATTGGGTACGCGAAAAATACAGCTCTGTTGCTGCATAGATATCACGTTGAATAGTTTTTATTGGTAATGATATTCCTATTCAACTACTGGAGGTAATATGAGTTCTGACACTCAACTGTTAGAAGGAATTGGCGAATACAAATACGGGTTTAATGATCCTGATGTATCCGTTTATAAAACTGGAAAAGGTCTCAGTCGAGAAGTTGTTGAGCAAATTTCAGCGATGAAAGGGGAGCCGCAATGGATGCTAGATTTCCGTCTCAAGGCATACGAACACTACATCCAGCGGCCCATGCCAACCTGGGGTGGAGATATCTCCAAACTCGATTTGGACGATATCTATTATTACGTCAAACCAACTGATGAAGAAGGACAATCCTGGGATGATATTCCCGATAGCATCAAGGATACATTTGACAAATTAGGGATCCCCGAGGCTGAACAAAAATTCCTGGCCGGCGTTGGCGCCCAGTACGAATCGGAGATGGTCTATCACAGCATTCAGGATCATCTTGAAGAGCAGGGCGTCATATTCTTGAGCATTGAAGAAGGTTTGCGACAACACCCTGAGCTATTTCGGGAATATTTCAGCACAGTCGTCCCCATTGAAGATAATAAGCTGGCTGCGCTAAACAGTGCGGTCTGGTCGGGCGGATCGTTTGTTTACGTCCCCAAAGGTATCAAAGTTGATTTACCCCTTCAGGCTTATTTCCGCCTCAATGTAGCCAATATTGGGCAGTTTGAGCGCAGTCTGATCATTGCTGATGAGGACGCACAGGTGCATTACGTTGAAGGTTGTACCGCACCTCAATACACGACAGACTCATTCCACAGCGGTGTGATCGAAATTGTGGTTAAAAAGAATGCCCGTGTGCGCTACACCACCATCCAGAACTGGTCCAACAATGTTTATAACTTGGTCACTCAGCGTTCTATAGTGGAAGAAGGCGGCACCATGGAATGGGTGGACGCCAATCTTGGTTCCAAACTGACTATGAAGTATCCTTCTTGCTATTTGATGGGTCCTGGTGCTCATGGTGAGATTCTCTCCATGGCGTTCGCCGGTAAAGGTCAACACCAGGATACTGGAGGCAAGGTGATCCACTTTGCCCCGCACACCAGCAGCAAGATTGTGTCGAAATCCATCAGCAAGGACAGCGGTCGTGCCTCATACCGCGGGTTGCTCAAAGTCCATAAAGATATGGGCGATGTACGCTCGAATGTCGTTTGCGATGCGCTGTTGTTAGACCCCGAATCTCGCTCGGATACGTATCCTTACATTGAAATCGATGATCAGGATGTCAATATCGGGCACGAAGCTTCTGTGTCGAAAGTTGGCGAGGAACAGCTCTTCTACCTGATGAGCCGTGGCCTGAGCGAAGAGGAAGCCACAACGATGATCGTCTCCGGCTTTATTGAGCCGCTGGTCAAAGAATTACCCATGGAATATGCCATCGAGATGAATCGGCTGATCCAATTGCAGATGGAAGGCTCGATAGGATAATTATGACAACGAAGAGAGTTGTAACACGAACCCAAAGAATCCGACGTTCTCGATTCGAAGGCTTCAACTTTACCAAGGAGATGGTGCCAACGGATAGCAATGACCTTTTGGCTGATTTCAGGGCAAATGCCTGGGAAACTTTCGAATCATTGCCATATCCGACAACGAAAGACGAACCCTGGCGACGCACAGATATTCGCGCTCTCAAGGATGATTTCCAATTGCCGAATCTTGGTGCTTATAAAGATTTGCCCGCCATCCCTGAAAGTTTGCTCAAACCTCTGGTCAGCGACCAGCACGGAGGTCAGATTATTTTGCTCCCCGGTGGCTTGCAGAAAGAGGCTCTGGATCCAGAAGCCGCTCAAAAGGGCGTCATCTTTACCGATCTGGAAACAGCAGCCAAACAGCATCCGCAAGAATTAGCCAAAACTTTGGGGCAGATTGTTGAACCTAAAGAAGGCAAGTTTGCTGCTTTGACCAGCGCTTTGACTCGAAATGGGGTGTTTGTTTATGTCCCCCGAGGAGTTCAGGTCGAACAGCCGCTCCACAGTCTGACTTGGGCTGCTGGCGGTGGATTAGCCCACTTTTCACACCTGTTGATCTGGCTGGAAGAGGGCGCTTCTTTGACGTATGTCCACGAGACGGCTTCGCCCAAGATGGACGAAGGCCAATCGCTCCATGGTGGTGTGGTCGAGTTATTTGTTGGCGCTGGAGCTAACCTTCGTTTTGTGGAGCTGCAATCCCTGGGCGATGAAGTCTGGAATTTCACCCATGAACGGGCTCGCATCGAGCGCGATGGCAATGTCGATTGGATCTTCGGTGCCATTGGAACCAAAATGACTAAGAACTTCTCAGATCTCGACCTGGTCGGCCAGGGAGCCAATGGGCGCATGTCCGGGTTCTACTTCGCCGATGAGCAGCAACACCTGGACCACGATACTCAGCAGAACCATATCGCCGCTCACACGACCAGCGACTTACTTTTCAAAGGTGCGCTCAAGGGTGAGAGCCGATCTGTCTGGCAAGGCATGATCTATGTGGCTCCAGATGCGCAGCAAACTGACGGTTATCAGGCCAACCGCAATTTGGTGCTCAGCGAAAACGCTCGTGCCGATTCCATCCCAGGTCTTGAAATTATGGCCGATGACGTGCGCTGTACCCATGGTGCTACAGTCGGCAAAATTGACCCAGAACTGGTTTTCTATTTGCAGAGTCGGGGTATCTCAACGGAAGAAGCCGAACGGCTGGTAGTGGAAGGATTTTTCGATCCGATTATGGAGAGAATACCTTTTGACGGTGTTCGGGCTCGATTCAGTGACGCTATTCAAGAAAAGATGCGAGCGTGATTAGCATTTTTGACGTATAATATACCGCTTAAAATAGCGAAAAATTCATTTTTTATTGGAGGCTGAATTGGCCAGTTTACCCTTCTCCACTCCTCCCGAAAGAAAACGTGATTACGAAGTCGGCGATGTTGTTGAAGTCCTTTGTGATCATGACAACGAAGAAAAAGAGCGTACCCGCGGCTGGCTAGAAGGCGTCATCGTCCAGGTTGATGATAAGTTAGTAGCAGTACAATTTCATGAGAATGTATATCTGACCAATGGTTGGATGGTTCCTGATCATGTTCTTTGGTGTCCCAAAGACTCATCCAATATGCGTCACCCTAAAAAGCGCAGGCGTGGGGCTTAGATTTTCTAAACTCGAGTGTGGCTAACTTCAGCCACATTCTTTGTGTAATTGAAAACTGATATGACCATTGAAGTGCCGCAATTAGCCGAATTCGATGTTAATGAAATAAGAAAAGATTTCCCGATATTGGCTCGGGAAGTGCGACCGGGTGTCCGGCTGGTTTATTTAGATTCCACAGCTACAAGCCAGAAACCGGTTCAGGTGTTAGATGCGATGGATGAGTATAATCGCATGTCTAACGCCAATATTCACCGGGGAATCCATACTTTGGCAGAAGAAGCGACTTCGGCGTATGAATCCGCTCGAGAGCGGATTGCCGCTTTTATTGGTGCTCCTGCCTCCAAAGAGATCATCTTCACCCGCAATACCACGGAATCGATCAACTTAGTTACCCAATCCTGGGGACGCGCCAATCTCGACACCGGCGACATGGTCATTCTGACCGAGATGGAACACCACTCCAATCTGGTTCCCTGGCAACTGTTAGCGGCTGAACGCAACCTACGATTGGAATTCATCCCGGTAACTTCGGATGGATTGCTGGATTTGGATGAATACGAAACACTGTTGAAACTCCAACCAAAAATGGTCGCCTTCACGGAAATGTCCAATGTCCTGGGCACTATAAATCCGGCCAAAGAGATCATCGCCAAAGCACATCAGGTTGGCGCAGTCGCATTAGTGGATGCAGCGCAATCTGTACCCCACTTACCTGTTGATGTACAGGATTTGGATGCCGATTTCTTAGCTTTCTCTGGTCATAAAATGTGTGGACCCAATGGTATCGGGGTGCTCTATGGACGCCGTGAACTACTCGAAGCCATGCCGCCTTTTCTTGGTGGCGGCGATATGATTAAGCGCGTCGAGTTGCGATCCTTCCAAAGCAATGAATTGCCCTATAAATTCGAGGCCGGCACACCAGCCATTGCGGAAGTCATCGGTCTTGGTGCAGCAGTTGATTATCTCAACCAAGTTGGGCTGGCTGCTATCGAGCAGCATGAGCATGAGATCATTGCCTATGCTTTGGAACGATTGGAAGAAATCCCTGGGGTAACTGTCTTTGGACCCCCTGCAGAACACAAAGGTGGCGTAGCTTCATTTACCATTCCAGAAGCGCATGCTCACGATGTCTCGCAGGTATTGGATGGCGATGGTATTGCTGTCCGTGCCGGGCATCATTGTGCTATGCCTCTTCATGATAAGTTTGGTATCACAGCCACAGCCCGCGCCAGTTTCTACCTTTACAATACCATCGAAGAAGTTGACAAGTTGATAGACGGCATTTACAAAGTCAAAAAACTCTTTGCCTGAGTATGACGTTCTAAATTTACTTCAACTTGCCACATGAAACTTGATTTTGAATATGGACGATCTTTACCGCGAACTTATCATAGACCGATATAAAAACCCGCAATACAGGGGAGAACTAGACCCTCACGACATCACGTTTGAGGATGATAACCCATACTGTGGCGATCATATCCGTGTGGATGTCCGTCTTGACGAGAATGACAAAGTTGTCGAGGCGGCCTATAGCGGCGAGGGCTGCTCCATATCCCAGGCCTCCGCAGATTTGCTCATTGAAGCGATTCATGGAAAATCTTTGGAAGAAGTCAAAGCATTGTCCAAAGCCGATGTGTTGGAATTGCTGGGTATCGATTTGGGACCCGTGCGCCTGAAATGTGCTTTGCTTTCTCTGAAAGTGCTCAAGGCCGGAGCATATGGTCTGGGCGAAGCTACAGATGATTTGGTGGCGTAAATGAAGTACGCCCCGATTGATCCTGAAACTTGTGAATTTATCTCCGTAGCGGGTCAGGATGAATTGCCGAATGGTGAACGGCTATTCCTTGAAATCGATGACCTGTATCTTGTGTTATTCAACATCGCTGGTGATTATTACGCCATTGCCGATCTTTGCTCCCATGATGATGGCCCCTTGGGTGATGGCGATTTAGATGGGCATCAGGTTGCCTGCCCCCGACACGGGGCGCGCTTTGATGTTCGCACCGGTAAAGCCCTCACCCTTCCAGCTGTAGAAAGGATCCCGGCATTTCCTATCAGGGTGGTGGATGGCCAGATTGAATTAGGGCTGCCCAAAGAATAACAGACTTTAAGTCATCTTGTGGGTATAATGGGGATGAGGATCGTCCAAAATGTTCAATTTTCCTGCACTCTTGATCGAAAATTTTGTTGAAGAATTGCACGGTGCCTATCGTCAAACGTATAGCGCGCTCGAACCGCAATATGCCAATATGATCGAGTGGTCTGGCCGCCTGGCGTTGGAAAACATCGCTAACTCCGATGCCCTTTATCACAACCTTGAGCATACCATTCTGGTGACCCTGGTTGGACAAGCAATTCTCAAAGGAAAACATCTCTCAGTGGGTGGGGTTGCCCCAAAAGATTGGCTGCATGTGGTAATGGCTTTGTTGTGTCATGATATCGGATACGTAAAAGGTGTCTGTCGGACAGACAAAATCGGAGAATATGCTACGGGGGTGGGGCAAGAAAAAGTTCAAATATCTGAAGATGGTACGGATGCTGCATTGACTCCATACCACGTTGACCGAAGCAAGCTTTTCGTCCTTGAACGGTTTGGTGGGAAAAAACTGACCGACGATTTAGACGCAGAATTGATCGCATCGTATATAGAGCGAACTCGTTTTCCGGTTCCGGACGAGGATGAATATCAAATTTCAGGGGATTACGCCGGATTGGTGCGCGCCGCTGATTTTATTGGTCAATTGGGGGACCCTAATTATTTGCGCAAGGTGCCAGCCCTATTTTACGAATTTTCAGAAATTGGTACGAATGAAAGAGTTGGATATGAAAGCCCTGGCCATATGCGTCGAAATTTCACCAAATTTTATTGGGAAGTCATTTTCCCATATTTGCATGAAGCGTTGCGTTACTTGAACGTGACTCAAGAAGGCAAGTTGTGGGTGGCAAATCTATATTCCCACCTCCACGTGATGGAACATAACTTAAGGGAAAATGGTGTGGCTTAGACAATTAGTCAACCCAACCGAGTGCATAAAACGTAGGAACGAATAGAACCCGCTCTCCATTGGCCCAAGCTTTCCTATTGATCTCAATTAAAACCTCCCAGGTTGCTGAATCCTGGGAGGTTTCTTCTAGATCTGATTCCAGGACAGTCCATTCCATATCGAGTTCATCAGGAGAAGGTGTGGTTTTCCATTGCCCGCCTAGTACCCCGGTTTCTACATTTTTTAGTTCGGCTTTGTGAAATAGTGCGGACAATTTGCGTCCCATAAGCGGATCAGCACCCTGATTACGCAAGGCATCCATTTGCCATTGGCCTATTTTTTCAAGGTCTCTGGGATAATCGATGCGGCCACCATAATCGGGTTCGGCCAGCGCCAAAACAGCGCCACCGGGCGAGGTCACTCGCTTCATTTCTTCGATAACCTTTGCCGGATCGTTTACCCACATGATAAAAAAATGGCACAGGCAGATGTTAACGCTTTGCGAGGCAATGGGTAGAACATGTGCATCACCCTGGGAGAGTAGGGCCTGTTTTTTTTCTTGAGCCACCACCAAATGTTGGTGTTTCAGGTCTATTCCATGGACTTGCCCCTCGGATTGGGAGATCAGTTCTCCCAATAATGCTCCAGTTCCACATCCTAAATCTAAAATGCGTTTAGCCTTGGGTATTCCCACTTTAGGATAGAGAAATGCCCGTAAGTCCCGCGTCCAACGGGCTTGTTGTTCGAAGCGCAATTGCCAATCGATGGCGGACAAATTTGCGGACATGATTAATCCATTCCACAATTTCTGGAATGGTGACGGTCATCTTGTAAACTCAAGGAGTATTGATATGTCAATGGGCGGAGATGACAGTCACCTGTTTGCAAGGAAATTTGATATGATTGTACCAACAATGTTCTGTAAAAAAGGAGTATCCTATGGGAATCTTTGCTTCAATTCGAGAACGGATAGGGAATGTAATTGCAGCAGTAATTGGTTCGATCGTCCTTTTGGGGTGCGGATTGTTGTTCTTGTTTTTTCTTGCTCCCAAGCAGAAACTGGAGGCCAATCGCATTGAAAACCTTCCCTTGATGGATGCAAGCAGTGTTGTCAATGCCATACCTGGGGACGATATTCTCATTTCAGGTATTCTACATGGCCAACCTTTGCCTGGAGCGGGTAGATTTATTGCTTATGATCTTGACCAATGGGATGTTGACCCGGCTGATCCTGAAAATCCTGATGATGAGCCCAGCGGTAGTTGGACAAACATCGAAAGCATTGTGCCTAGTTTGGAGATTGACGTGGGAGGGCAGATCGTTTTTGTGCATAGCGCTCATGATGCCTACATGAACGGCACTTTGCATGAAGAAATAGAAGGGTCTGGGGCTTATTTATCGGCCAATTATGGAAGCACAGATCTTTCTGACGGATCATTACGCTATCGTGGATTTTATGATGGAGATTTAACAACGGTTTGGGGGAAAAAGGCGTCGACAGAGGGGGTGATTCCGGAAGAATTATATGCTGGCGACCGAGTCATGTTTATTGAACACAAGCACAACACGGCCAAAGGGTTGATGATTGCGGGAATTTCTATGTTGGTTTGTTCACCTATTGTGCTGGTGGGGGGCATTCTGTCGGCTGTATTTGGCAGAAGGCGGCGCAGGATTTTGTAGAATTTTGTCGGTGAGGAAATACGGTTATCACAGTGAGGCAACTTGATTAACACGGTGTGATAACT